>DBTR01000078.1 GCA_002307145.1 Rhodospirillum sp. UBA1311
GGGGCCACCAGATCCGCTCCTACGTCCTCCAGCCCTACCAGATGATCAAGGATCTGCGCACCAACGTCGAAACCTCCGACGTCCAGGGCGTGCTCGACGGCGATCTCGACCGCTTCATGGCGGCGTCGCTCGCCGCCCGCGTCGCGGGTGCGGCCGAAGCGATCGACTGATGCACGATCCGGCCTCCCGCGTCGCCCTCAGGGCTGCGCGGGAGCGGCTGGTTGCGGCGGCGCGGTCTCCGGCATCGGGATCTTGTCGTCGGGGAAGAAGAGCTTCTTTACCCCGCCCGGGACCAGCGCGCTCAACGGGTTGACCGAGACGTCCGGCTTGTCGAGGGTGCCCTTGATGCCGTAGCTCATCGCGAACAGCCCGCTCTCCTTGCCGCCCAGGATCTGGCCCAGCACAGGAATCCCCGCGATCACCTGGTTGACGAGGTTGAACGGCACGATCGTCCCCTTGAGGGCGAGCGCGTCGCTGTCGGTGTTCACCGTGCCGTTGGTGGTGAGGCCGAACGACGGCCCCGCGGCGCGGGTTTCGTGCAGGGTGAGGACGCCGTCGTCCATGCTGAACGGCGCGTCGAGATACCAGAAGCTGACGCCGGTGTTGGTGAGCAGGTCGGCGATGCCGGTGATCGAGGCGACCGAGACCAGCCGCGCGAGGATCGGCGCGTTGACGACGTTGTAGTTGTCGATGCGGAGCTTGCCGGTCACCGGGCCGTCGTCGGGGATCGTCGCGGTCATCTTCATCGTGCCGCTGCGGATCGAATCCGTGACTCCGGAAGCAGTGAGCAGCGCGCCCGCGTCGGCGGACGCAATCTCGACGGAACGGCTCGCGCCCTGGCGCTGCACCACGATCACGGTCTTGCCCTGCGGCAGGTTGCCGTTGATCGTGCCCACCCATTTGCCGTCGGTGCCGCGTGCGAGCGTCGCGCTGAGGCCGGTCATCTGTCCGGCTTCCGAGAGCTGCGCGCGTTTGGCCGAAAGGTTGAGGATCATCGGCGTCGAGGGCTCGGGCGGGGTTCCCGCCGCGTCGTCGTCGCCGGTCAGTTCGTGCCAGCCGCCATCGTGGACGAGGGGTTGGAGATTGACCCTCTCGGCTTCGAGGCTCATGTCGACGCTGCCGTCGCCGGCGATGGTCAAGCCGCCCTTGACGCGGTTGTCGGCGATGTCGAGGCGCGACAAGTCGACGGTGCGTAGCGTGCCGTCGGTGGCCGCCTTGGCGCTGCCCGCAACGTCGAGGCCGTTGTCCGAGCGGATCTGGAACTGCGAGATGTCGAGCAGCCGTCCCTTGAGGAAGTGGATCGTCGCGCTCCCCGAGGCGGCTGCGCCGGGCTCCTTGCGCCACCCCATGCCGGGCGCGGTGATCGTCGCGGCGGTGAGGTCGAGCTTGGCGTCGAGCGCCATCCGTCCCTTGGCATCGACCAGCGCCACTGCGTCGGCCACCATCGGGCCGGTGATGTAGGGATCCTGGAACGGCATGAAGTCGAGGCCGAGCGCCTTGCGCCCGGCGTCGTCGATGGTGCCCGAGATGGTGTAGCGGGTACGGTTGCCCGGGCCGGAGAACTTTTCCTCCCAGCCGAGCTTCATCGGCACGCCGTTGACCTTGCCCGCGCCCTTGATGTCGAGATGGTCGAGGTCGACCGCGAGGTCGAGGACGCCATCGGCGAGCGAGCGGCCCGGGATCGCGTCCTTGACCGCCGCCTCGGTGATGTGGGAGTTGGCGTTCACCGTCATGTCGGCGAGCCTGAGGTCGAGGAGCAGCGGGAACTTCAGCGTCAGGTGGGTTTTGCCGTTACCCGAGACCTTGTCGGGATCGACGGTGCCCATTGCGCTCAGGAGCTTCAGCGGCTCGTGGTCGACGAGCTTCAAGGCTTCCCGCGCCGGGCCGACGATGTCGGCGGAAATGTCGGCCCACTGGGTTTCGTCGGCGAGGCCGGAGAGCACCACCCGGCCGCCCGGCTGGATCACCAGGTTGCCGACGTGGCCGGTATCGGGCAGCACCTCGACCGCCTTCAGGCCGAACAGCACCGTGCCGTCGACATCGGTGATCGGCGGCATCGGGCGGAGGTAATGCACCGACGCGCCCTTGACCCGCGCCTCGCCCTCGAACTGGGTGACGTCGATCCCCGCCCAGTCCGGGCCGGTGAGTTCGGCGGAGAATCGCGCTTCTTCGACCTGTCCGTCGCGGAGGTTCTCCACCACCCAGTCGCGCGCGTCCTTGACCACTCCGGGCGGCCAATACCGGTCGAAAGAGTCGATCGCGGTATCGGTGAGGCGCGCGGTGGCGACGACCCGGACTCCGGATGCCGGCGGGCGGCTGTCGTCGGCGACCGGCCACGAGGCGCTCGCCTCGATCGCCACGGTGGCGTCGGGAAGTTCCACCAGGAGGGTGTCGAGGGTGCCGCGCCCGGCGCGTCCGTCGTAGTCGCCCCTGATGCGGAACGCCTTGATCGGATAGGCGAGGGCGATCGGATCGGGGGCGACGACCACGCCCGCCCCACCGAGAATTTCCGCCTGGGCGTCGGCGCGGAGGAGATCGTCGACGCCGATGTGGGCGATATCCGCGGGCTTGAGCCGCGCGGTGATCCGGCCCGAAAGCGGTACCGCGACGCCCTTGGCCGGGGCCAGGGCCTGGAACTCGACGGCGAACAGGCTCGGCACCACTTCCTGGAAGTCGAGGGTGGCGTGGATTTCGCCGACCGCTTCGGCGTAGGTGGCGCCCAATGCGAAGAACGCGGTGACGCCGCCGAGCTTGGCCGACAGGTCGGCCTGGGCGGCGAGCCCGGTGGGCGTGCGCTCAACCCGCGCGGTGAGGCGGGGAATGCTGTATTGGCGGCCCTGGGGAACGTCGATCACGGTCGCTTCGGCGTCGACCACCGCAATCGAATCCAGGTGTTCGTCGCCCGGGGCCATCAGCGGCGCGAGGGCGGCGCGCAGGTCGAAGCCCGCACCGCCCGGATCGGGTGCGACGGTGGGGACATCGGCTTCGTCGACGCCGATGCGCAGGTCGCCAGTTGCCCCGCGCGCCAGCACCAGGCGCGGCCGATGCACGGCGATTGCGGTCGGTAGCCAGACGCCGCGCAACAGACCGCGCAGGCGATAGGAGGCGTCGACGAGCGGCAGGCGAGTGATCGCCGCGCCTTCGCCGGTCGAGATTTCGACCTGGGTCAGGCGAATGATCACGCGGCTGCGTTCGTCGTCCCAGGCGAGGGAGGCGTCCTTCGCCACCAACTCGGCGCCGGTGCGGTCGCGTACGAGGTCGGAGAGGGTGGGGAGCAACTGGGCGACGGAAATCGGTCCCTGGCGCACCTGCCAGACTAGCGCTCCGCCGAGAACCGGAACGAACACCAGCACGAATGCCAAGGCTCCCAAGCCCGCGCGGATCGCGTATGATGCTATTCGACGCAGAATGATGCCCTCGCCTCGTGTCCAGGCCCCTGACAGACCACTGGAATTTTATATGTCAGCGTTTGTATTTCCTTCTCAAGCCCACGTCATCCCGGAAAGTGCGTCGTCGTCCGCCGCAACCATCGGATTCGAACGGTGGGATGCCCGTGTCGCCGATGTTCCCGCCTTCGCCGGAGTCGATACCCGCGCGCCTGCGCGCCGTCTCCTCGCGGCGGTGTTCGGCGGTAGTCCGTATTTGACCCAGTCGGCGCTCGCCGACCCGGATACTGTCGCGCAGATTTTCCTGGATGGTCCGGTGGCTGCCTTCGCTTCGCTGAAGACCGAAGTCGCCACCGCCTGCGATGGTTCCTCCGACCGCGCCGAAGTGATGCGAAACTTGAGGCTTTTCAAGCGCCGCGCCGCGATGACCATCGCTTTTGCCGATATTGCCGGGGCCTTGCCGCTCGAAACCCTGGTGGCGATGATCAGCGATACTGCCGAAACCGGTCTCGACATCGCGGTGGCGCATCTGCTGCGCGAGGCTGCGCCCGCCGTCGCGCCCGCCGATGCCGGGTACTTCCTCGTCGCCATGGGCAAGCTCGGCGCGCGGGAGCTGAACTATTCCTCCGACGTGGATTTCATCGCCTTCTACGACGAGGCCAAGGCGATCGCGGCGGGCATCGCCGATCCACGTAAGACCTTCATCCGCCTCACCCGCGACCTCGTCACCGTGTTCGAGACCCGCACCGCCGATGGCTACGTCTTCCGCACCGATCTCCGCCTGCGTCCCGATCCGGGCTCGACGCCGCTCGCGATGGCGGTCGAGGCGGCGGACATCTATTACGAGAGCTTCGGCCAGAACTGGGAACGTGCGGCGATGATCAAGGCGCGCGTGGTCGCGGGCGACCTCGACGCGGGCAACGAGTTCCTCAAGGGCCTACGTCCGTTCGTCTGGCGCAAGTCGCTCGATTTCAACGCAATTCAGGATATCCATTCGATCAAGCGGCAAATCGGCGCGAAGATCGGCACGACCCTCGTGGTGCCGGGGCACAACGTCAAGCTCGGGCGTGGCGGCATCCGCGAGATCGAATTCTTCGCCCAGACCCAGCAACTGATCTGGGGCGGACGCCTGCCCGAGCTGCGCCGCGCCGCGACGCTGCCCGCCCTCGACGCGCTCGCCGACAGCGGTCACGTCGCCCGTGCGGCGGCGGATGAAATGCAGGACTCCTATCGCTTTCTCCGTCGCGTCGAGCATCGCCTGCAGATGATCGACGATGCCCAGACCCAGATCCTGCCGAAAGACCCGGACAAGCTCGCCCATGTCGGGCGGTTCATGGGCTACCAGGGCGGGGAGGACTTCTCCGTCGACCTGCTGTTCCACTTCGGCCGCGTCGAGGGGCACTATTCGGCGCTGTTCGCCGACGCGCCGGAGCTGTCGTCGGCGGGCGGCAACCTCGTCTTCACCGGCGCGGAGGACGATCCGGATACCCTGGCGACGCTGCGCGAGCTCGGCTTCACCCAGCCCGAGGCGGTGGCGGCGGGGGTGCGCGCCTGGCACTTCGGGCGTTATCGCGCGACCCGCTCGACCCGCGCCCGCGAACTCCTCACCGAACTCGCCCCGGCGCTTCTCGGCGCGCTCGGCCGCACCGCCCGACCCGACGAAGCGTTCCGCCAGTTCGATGCCTTTCTCGCGCTCCAGCCCGCCGGGGTGCAGCTCTTCGCGCTGTTCCACGCTCACCCGCCGATTTTGGACGCGGTCGCCGAACTCCTGGGCGACGCGCCGAAGCTCGCCCAGGCGCTCGGCCACAATCCGGCGCTGCTCGACAACCTGCTTTCGCCCGAGTTCTTCCAGGCCCCCGCCGGGGCCGACGCGATCGTCGCCGAGTTGAAGCTCCGCCTCGCCCAGGCCACCGACTACGAGGACGTCCTCGACATCACGCGGCGATTCGCCCACGATCGCGGCTTCCAGGTGGGGGTGCAGGGCTTGCGCGGCGTGATCGACGCCGATGCCGCCGGACGTCACCTCTCCGACCTTGCCGATGCGGTGCTGCGCGCGCTCCTGCCCGAGGTCGTCGCCGAATTCGCCAAGACCCACGGCAACATTCCGGGCTCCGGTCTCGCGGTGCTGGCGCTCGGCCGCCTCGGCGCGCGGGAGATGACTCCGACTTCGGACCTCGACCTGATCCTGATCTACGATGCGCCCGCCGAGGCCCAGTCCGACGGCCCAAGGCCCCAACCCGCCACCACCTACTTCGCCCGGTTGGTGCAGCGCTTGATCAACGCCCTCAGCGTGCAGACCGCCGAGGGCACCCTCTATCCCGTGGACATGCGCCTGCGCCCGAGCGGCAACGCCGGGCCGCTCGCGGTCAGCCTCGAATCCTTCGTCCGCTACCACCAGGGCGAGGCCTGGACCTGGGAACACCAGGCACTCACCCGCGCCCGCGCCGTCGCCGGGGCTCCCGAGCTTTGCGAACGGGTCGAGGCGGTGGTGCGCAATACCCTGAGCGCGCGTCGCGATCCCGATCGCCTGCTCGCCGACGTCGCCGCAATGCGCCAGCGCTTGCGCGACGGCCACCGCAAGACCTCGGAGTGGAACGTCAAGCATCGCCCGGGCGGGCTCGTCGACGTCGACTTCATCGCCCAGTATCTCGCGCTCCGCCACGCGGCGGATGCGCCCGAGATCCTCGAAGGCGGCGTCGCCGGAGCCCTCGCCGCTGCCGCGAACCGGGGCTACCTGGACGCCGAAACCGCCCGCGAGCTCCTCGCCGCGCGGCACTTCTGGAACAGCCTGCTCACCCTCTTGCGCCTCACCACCGAGGGCGAGGTTTCCGACGAAACCCTGCCCGGCGGCTTGCGCAAACGCCTCTGCACCGTTGCGGGAGTGGTTGATTTCGGCAGCCTGAAGCAACAGATGGAGACCATCGCGGATCGGACGATCGCCACCTTCACCCGGCTGATCGACGGCCCGGCTTCCGAAATTTCCGTTTCCAAGGAGTCTCCATGATCGACATCGGCGACAAGGTCCCCGACCTCACGCTGTCCGACGACGCGGGCAATCCCGTTGCGCTCTCCAGCCTCAAGGGACAGGTCTACGTCCTCTACTTCTACCCGAAGGACGATACTCCCGGCTGCACCAAGGAAGCCTGCGCGTTCCGCGACAACATCGCGTCCTTGAACAAGCTCGAAGCCAAGGTGTTCGGCGTCTCGCGCGACGACGCCGCGTCCCACGTCAAGTTCAAGCAGAAGTTCAACCTCAACTTCCCGCTGCTCTCCGACCTCGACGGCAAGCTCTGCGAAGCCTTCGGCGTGTGGAAACTCCGCTCGATGTACGGCAAGGAGTTCATGGGCATCGAACGCTCCACCTTCGTCGTCGATGCGGAAGGCAAGGTCACCGCGGCGTGGCGCAAGGTCAACGTCGACGGTCATGTCGACGAAGTGATCCGCGAAGTCGAGGCCGTCAAGACCCGATGATCCGGCAGCGCGTCACCCTGGTTCACAACGCGAGCGCGGGGGAGGGCGAGTGGCCGCCCGAGCGGCTGGTAGGCGCGTTGGCGGCGGCAGGTTTCGATGTTGCCGACGACCGCTCCGTCGGCGACATGGAGTCGCTGGAGGGGGTGCGCGGCCTGGTGGTGGCGCGGGTGGCGATCGCCTTGCGCGATGCCGAAGCGGTTCTCGCCATCGTCCCCACCGGCGGTGCCAACAACATCGCCGCGACGTTCGGCGTGCCGCGCGACCCGGCGCGGAGTCTCGCCGACCTGGAGCGGGGGCGACGGAGCGCGCTCCACATCGGGCGGCTGGAAGGCGCTTCCGGCGATCGGCTGTTCGTCGAGAGTGTCGGCCTCGGGCCAATCGCCCGTGCCGCGTGGCGGATGCCGCAGGACGGAATTTCCCGCGAGGAGAAACGCACGTGCGGCCGCGCCGTGATCGCGGCTGCGGTGCAGGCGGCCGAGCCGGTGCGCGCCGCCGCGACGATCGACGGCGAGCCCCTGCGCGAGGCGGCGTTGATGATCGAGGTGATGAACATCGCCCTGGTCGGGCCGAGCCTCAGGCTCGCGCCCGAGGCCGATCCCGCCGATCGCGATCTCGTCGTGGCATGGCTGCCGCTCGACTCGCGCGAGGCGATGATTGCCTGGCTGGAGTCGCCCGAGGCCGGGCCGCCGCCGATGTGCTGGCGGCGCGGACGTCGGGTGGAGATTCACGTCGCGGGCGATGCGGTGCGGATCGACGACGACCTGCTGAAAGTGGTGCGCGGCGAAATCCGCCTCGAACTGCTTCCCCGCCCGCTGCCGGTCCTGCTTCCCTAGACCACTTTCACCAGCGCGTGGCGCTTCTTGCCCGCCGAAAGCTTGACCTGGCCGTCAATGACCTGGGAGGCGGCGAGCTTGGCTTCCGGGTCGGAGAGCGCGGCGTCGTTGATCTTGACCGCGCCCTGCTTGACCAGGCGGCGGGCTTCGCCCTTGGAGGCGGACAGGCCGGTATCGACCATTGCGTCGGCGACCGAGTAGCCTTCCGCAAGGCGCGCGGCGGGCACGTCGACCGAGGGCAAGGCGTCGCCGGTCTGGCCCTGTTCGAAGGTGAGGCGGGCGGTCTCCTCGGCTTCGCGCGCGGCGTCCGCGCCCCGGCAGAGGGTGGTGGCGGCGTTGGCGAGGAGCTTCTTCGCATCGTTGATCTCCGCGCCTTCAAGGCTTTCGAGGCGGCGGATTTCGTCCATCGGCAGATCGGTGAACAATTTCAGGAAGCGGCCGACGTCGGCATCCTCGGTGTTGCGCCAGAACTGCC
>DBTR01000055.1:0-125 GCA_002307145.1 Rhodospirillum sp. UBA1311
CGACCGCGCCGGTGTCGGACGCCGGAACGATGCCGAGATGGTAATCCGCCGGAACGCCGAGAACGGCCTTCGAGCGGTCGATCACCTCTTTCAGGCGCGACTTGCCGACCTTGGCGCGATGCGAG
>DBTR01000055.1:405-14452 GCA_002307145.1 Rhodospirillum sp. UBA1311
GCGTCGGACAGGCCTTCCAGCGTCCAGCCGGGACGCTTGGCGCAGGGGCCGGAGGAAAAATTCGGGTTGGCCGGCCGGGTGGTCGGCTTCGCAATCGCGTTCATCAATGACTCCCTTCGATTAAGAAGGGCATACGACCCGTTGGGAGGTCGCGGCCCACACGGGTTATACGAAAAACGGTGTCTCGGTGCAATTGCAAAGCCCGCGCCGCGCCCCAAGGTGAAAAATATCGCCCGTCGCGTGCAAAAATGTAATCTGGAGGCGCATTGACATATACGGTATGTCGATGACACTTTTAGATAAATTCAGATCTCCCCCCGCCACTTCTGGCGAAAAACCACCTATGCGCGAAGGGTCGCCGGAAAGCCGGCGAAAAATACCGTCATGTTGCAATCATTGCGTATCGCCACGCGGCTCTGGATTCCCGCGGCGGCGCTGGTTTTGGCGATGCTGGTCGCCTCCGGATTTTCCCTTGAGGCACTGTGGCGCTCGGTCTACGACGGCCGCGTCGCGCAGGTCCGCGCCGTGGTCGAGAGCGCGGTCAGCACCGTCGCCGCGCTCGACGCCCGCGCCAAGGCGGGCGAGATCAGCATGACCGAAGCCCAGGACCAGGCGCGCAAGGCCTTGCGCGCGGTGCGCTTCGCGGGCGGCGAATACCTGTTCGCGTACGACGAAACCGGCGTCAACGTCGCCCACGGCATGCGTCCGGAACTCGAAGGCCGCAACCTCTGGAGCCTCAAGGACGCCAACGGCGCGCCGATGATCCAGGACCTCGTCGCCGCGGCGAAGGCGGGCGGCGGCGCGGTGCGCTACGGCTGGAAGCAGACCGAAGCCGCCGCACCGAAGGACAAGATCGCGTGGTCGGCGATGTATGCGCCCTGGGGCTGGGCGATCGGCACCGGCGTCTACATCGACGACATCCAGGCCGACTTCCTGCTCCGCCTCGAAACCGAACTCGGCGCCCTCGTCCTGGTGCTCGCGATCGCCGGGGCGCTCACCATCGCGGTGGAGCGGTCGATCGTCCGGCCGATGCGCGCGACGATCCGCGAGATGGACGAGATCGCGAACGGCAACCTCGACGTCGCGATCACCGGTACCGGAGCGCGCAACGAACTCGGCGAGATCGCCTCGGCGCTCGAAACGTTCCGGGACACCGCGCGCGAACGCGCCGCCGCGCTCGCCCGCGAACGCCACGTCGACGCCGAGCGGGTGGCACGGGCGGAACGCCTCGGCGAACTCTGCTCCGGGTTCGAGCAGGCGATGGCGGGGATGGCGCAATCGCTCACCCAATCGGTCTCCAACATGGACACCGCCGCCCAGACCTTGAGCGAAGCAGCCAAGGCCACCGACAGCCGCGTCGTCGCCGCCGCGCGGGCGGCGGAGCAAGCCGCAAGCAACGTCCACTCGGTCGCCGCCGCAACCGAGGAACTGTTCGCCTCGGTCGACGAGATCAACCGCCAGACCCAGACCTCGGGCGAGATCGCCCACTCCGCCCGCGATCGCGCCACCAACGCCGAAGCGACGATGTCCGCCCTCGGCGAACAGACCCGCGGCATCGGCGCGGTCCTCGACATGATCACCGACATCGCGAGCCAGACCAACCTGCTTGCACTCAACGCGACGATCGAGGCGGCGCGCGCGGGCGAAGCGGGCAAGGGCTTCGCCGTGGTCGCGGGCGAGGTCAAGACCCTCGCCAACCAGACCGCCCAGGCCACCGACCGGATCGCCGAGCAGATCGGCGGCGTTCAGGCCCGCACCGGCGGCGCGGCGGCCTTGATCGGCGAGGTCTCGGAGATCATCGGCCAGCTCGACGCCGCGTCGTCGGGGATCAGTTCGGCGGTCGAACAGCAGCGCGCCGCGACCCACGAGATCGCGCGGAACATCCACGAGGCGGCGCGGGTCACCGACGAAATGAGCGGAAACGTCGGCGAAGTGCAGGCGCATGCGGCGAAAGTCGCGGACTCAAGCATTGCGATCAAAGACGCCGCCGAAAAGCTCGGGGCGGATACGAAGGCGCTGAACGCCGTGGTTGATCGGTTCCTGAGCGACGTGCGCGCCGCATAAGCCCGCCAGACACCTTATAATGCCTTGCATATAGCCGATTTTCGGATTTTCCGGGGATCGGCTATCGCGCTTTCTGGACGCATCCCAGGATTGCGACTCGTGAAATTTCCAGTATTTACTGGTGAAAATAGCGATTGAATCTTTCTGCGCGAAAGACGAGAGTTTCAACCAGAGGAACAAACTCGGGGGGAGTGCCTCGCGCAACATGCGCACCACGCGCGGGGGAGCCCCTTGGCCACGGCAAACCACGCCCGCGGCGACGGATCGCGGGGCACTCTGGAGACGTCTCATGGCTCTCTTCTTTACGTGCGTCCTCCTTCTTATCGCCGGGTATTACGTCTACGGCAGTTTCGTCGACCGGATTTTCGGCCCCGATGCAAACCGTGCCGTCCCCTCGGCCACCATGCGCGATGGCGTCGACTTCGTTCCGATGTCGACTCCCAAGCTCTTCCTCATTCAATTATTGAATATCGCCGGTCTCGGCCCGATTTTCGGCCCGATCCTCGGCGCTCTCTACGGTCCGTCGGCATTGTTATGGATCGTCGCGGGCAGCATTTTCGCGGGCGGCGTGCATGACTACTTCTCCGGCATGCTCTCGCTCCGCGCCAACGGCGACAGCGTCCCGAACGTCGTCGGGCGCGAACTCGGCGGCGCGTTCCGCCAGTTCATGAACTATTTCTCGATCGTCCTCCTGCTGCTCGTCGGCGTGGTCTTCGTCCTCGGGCCCGGCAAGCTGCTCTCCCAGCTCACCGGCTGGCCGGTCAACTACTGGGTCGCGGCGATCTTCGGCTACTACTTCCTCGCCACGATCCTGCCGATCGACAAGATCATCGGACGCCTCTATCCGATTTTCGGCGCGCTGCTGCTGTTCATGTCGGTCAGCCTGACGGTGATGATCATGACTTCGCCGGACCATCAGGTCCTGCCGAGCGGCCTCTCGATGGCCAACACCCATCCGAAGGATCTGCCGGTCTGGCCCTTGATGTTCATCACCATCGCCTGCGGTGCGATCTCGGGCTTCCACGCGACCCAGTCGCCGATGATGGCCCGCTGCTGCACCAGCGAAAAGAACGGCCGCTTCGTGTTCTACGGCGCGATGATCGGCGAAGGCATCATCGCCCTGATCTGGTGCACGCTCGGCTTGTCGTTCTACAACGACGCGGGCGCGCTCGGCGCGGCGATCGCCAAGGGCTCGCCCTCGGGGGTCGTCAACGAAGTCAGCACCGCGCTCCTCGGCGGCGGCCTCGGCTCGGCCCTCGCCATCCTCGGCGTGGTGATCCTGCCGATCACCTCGGGCGACACCGCGTTCCGCTCCGCCCGCCTGATCATCGCGGAATACATCAAGATGCCGCAGCTCGCGATGGGCAAGCGCCTGATGATCGCCGTACCGCTGTTCGCGATGGGCTTCGTCGTCTCGCTCGGCGACTTCAACATCATCTGGCGCTACTTCGGCTGGGCCAACCAGACCCTCGCCATGGTGATGCTCTGGGCCGCCGCCGCCTACCTGATCAAGCGCGGCAAGCTGCACTGGATCTGCACCATCCCCGCGACCTTCATGACCGCGGTGACCTTCGCCTACATCTCGGCGGAAAAGATCGGCTTCAACCTGCCGTACACCTGGGCCAACGCGATCGGCATCGCCTGCGCGGTCTGCGCGCTGGTGGCATTCTTCGTCGCCTTCGGCCGCAAGGTGGGCAGCGTTCCCGCCGAATGAACCAGAGGCCGGCCAAGGCCCGGAAAGCCATCGCGGTTCGCCGCGATGGCTTTTTTTCATGAGCTCGGAACGGAGCGGCTACTGGATGAACGGCCGCCCGAGGCCTGCCGAACACAGCGCCTCCTCCACCCCGGCGGCGAGGTCGAGGCAGCGCCGGTCGCTCCCCGCCGAGCACACAACCGAAATCCCGACGGGAAGATCGCCCGGCACCTGGCATGGGATCGTCGTGGCGCAGAGATCGAGGAGATTGCCGACGGTGGTGTTGCGGAGCGCGAGCGTGTTCGCGGCGGTGTAGGCGTCGTCGTCGGCAAGGTCGGCGAGCTTCGGCGCGACGCAGGCGACGGTCGGCATCAGGAGGGCGTCGTAATGCGCCATCGCGGCGGCGTTCTCCGCGATGCGCCGGGCGCGCAGGTCGGCGAGGTCGATATAGTCCGCGGCCGAGATCGCCTTGCCGCGCAGGACGCGCACCGCGACGCGCGGGTCGTAGCGGTCCTTCATGGTTTCGAGGCGCTTGCGGTGCCAGGCGTAGGCTTCCGCCGCGACCAGCCCGCCGCCCACGAGCAGGTCGGGCATGCCGTCCCACTCGGCGAACGGCACCTCGACGATCGAGGCCCCGGCAAGCGAGAGAATCGACAGCGCACGGGCAAACGCCTTCGCCACGCCTTCGTCGAGGCCGTCGAGGACGTAGGTTTGCGGCACAGCGAGGCGCAGGCCCTTGGCGGGCAGCGGGCGCAGGTGCGGCACCGCGCCGCCGGTGAGGAAGGCGTAGAGGGTGGCGCAGTCCGCCACCGCACGGGCGATCGGGCCGATCGAATCGAGGCTGGTGGAAAGCGGCACGGTGCCGCGCAAGTCGGAGCGGCCATGGCTCGGCTTGAAGCCGACGAGGCCGCAGAACGCGGCGGGAATCCGCACCGAGCCGCCGGTGTCGGTGCCGATCGCGGCGGCGGCCATGCCGTCGGCGACCGAGACCGCCGCGCCCGACGACGAGCCGCCGGGGATGCGCTCGGCGTCCCAGGGATTGCCCGGGGTGCCGAAGTGGGGGTTGATGCCGAGGCCGGAGAAGGCGAACTCGGTCATGTTGGTGTGGCCGACGATCACCGCCCCGGCCGAGCGCAGGCGGGCGATCGCGGGGGCGTCGGCGGCGGCGGGGGCCGAGTCGGCCAGCACCGTCGACCCGGCGCGGGTGACCGCACCCGCGACGTCGAACAGATCCTTGACCGAGATCGGCACCCCGGCGAGCGGGCCGACCGGCACCCCGGCATTGCGGCGTTCGTCCACCGCGCGCGCCTCGGCACGGGCGGCGCGGGTGAAGACTTCGGTGAACACCGTCGCCCCGGCAGGCGACGCGGCGCGTTCGAGCGCCTCGGCGACCACCGGCTCGGCGCCGGTTTCGGCGATCTGGCGGCGAATCTGGAACAACGGACGAAGGTCGGCGAACATTCAGGCTCTCCTCGCGGTTCGACGGTTCAGGCGATCACGGGCAGCACGTCCACCTCGTATGTATGGCTCAAGGTCCGTTTCAACACCGGGTCTTCGAGGAAGACTTCGAAACGCGTGGAAGGACGGATGCCGCCGATCGCGCCGACGGTACCGCAGAACATCGCGGTACCGGGGGCGAAGGGGGCATAGTTCGCCTCCCATCCGGCGATCAGGGTGTCGAGCGGCAACAGGGTCTTCACCCCGCCCTCCTGGTAGAGCACCCGCTCGCCGCCGATGGTGGCGTAGGAGCGGAGGATCAACTCGTCCCAGTGCGGCGCGACCTTGGCCAGCGACCAGAGTTCCTGGCCGATCGGCTTGGCGCACATCTGCTTCGACACCGCCACCGAATAGCTCTCGACCTTGCGGTCGGTGTGGTCCGAGCCGATGCCGATCCAGCGGCTGCCGCCCAGATCGAGCAGCACCGCCTCGGCCTCGCCCGAACCTTCCGCTCCGAGCATCTGCACCACCGGCGCGGTGGTGAGGCAGGCGGCGGCGGCGCGGTAGTAGAGCGGCACCGACGACGGCGGGGCGACGCCCACCGCCGCGAGTTCGTCGATGTGGTGTTGCACGGCGGCGCGGTCGCGCCCCGCCCAGCCGGCGATCACGAGGGTGCGCACGTCGCCCTTCGGCGCAGCGCCGTCCGGAGTGGTGAAGCTCAGCATGCTTGGATCTCCGTTGTCAGTTCATCGCATTGGGAAGGAACAGGGCGATGCCGGGGAAGGCGAGCAGCAGCCCCGCCATCACCAGCATGATCAAGGCGTAGGGGATCGCCCCCACCACCACGTCGGAAAACGCGCCGTGGCCGCGCACGCCCTGCACGACATAGAGGTTGAGGCCGACCGGCGGCGTGATCAGCGCCATCTCGATCAGCAGGATCAGCATGATGCCGAACCAGATCGGGTCGTAGCCGATGCTCACCACCACCGGCGCGATCACCGGAATGGTGATCACCATCAAGGACAGGGTTTCGATGAAGAAGCCGAGGATGATGTAGATCAGCACGATCAGGAGCATCGTCGACAGCGACCCGAGGCCACTCTGCGCGACGAGATGGGCGAGCGCGGCGGTCGCCCCGACCGAGGACAGGACGAAATTGAGAAAGTAGGCCGAGACGATGATCAGCATGATCATCGCGGTGGTGCGCATCGTGCCGAGGATCGCCGCGTTCAACATCGCGAGGTTGAGGGTGCGGGTCGCCTGGGCGATGCCGAGCGAGGCGACCACGCCGATCGCGGCGGCCTCGGTGGGGGTGGCCCAGCCGGTGTAGATCGAACCGATGATCAGGCCGAACAGGCCGAACATCGGGATCAGCTGCAGCAGGCCGATGCCGCGCGCCTTCCACGAATGATGCCGGATCGGGCCGCCCCACTGCGGCTTCCAGGTACAGATCAGCGCGGTTCCGGCGATGAACATCAGCGCCAGCATCACGCCCGGCACAATCCCGGCGACGAACAGGCGCGGGATCGAGGTTTCGGTCATGAAGCCGTAGACGATCAGGTTGATCGACGGCGGGATCATGATCCCGAGGGTGCCGCCCGCCGCGATCGAGCCGGCGAACAGGCGTTCGTCGTAGCCCAATGCGCGCGCCTGGGGCATCGCCACGGTGCCGACGGTGGCGGCGGTCGCCACCGACGAACCCGAAGTGGCGGAGAAGAACGTCGCGGTGCCGATGTTGGCGTGCAGCAGGCCGCCCGGCATCCACGAGAGCCAGGCTTCGAGCGCGCCGTAGGTCATCCGCGCGATGCCGCTGCGCACCAGGATTTCGCCGAGGAGAATGAACAGGGGGATGGCGATCAGGAGGAAGCTGTCGGACGCCGACCACAGCACTTCGCCCAGCGCGCGATGCAGCGGAAAGCGGGAATAGGTCTCGCTCAGGAACACCGCGAGGCCCATCAGCGACGCCGCGATCGGAATCGACAGCAGCATCAGCACGATCAGAACTACGAAGGCGACGCCGATCATGATCCCAACCCCTCGGCGCCCGGCGCCTCTTCCTCGATTTGTTCGTCGATGGTGGAGCCGCCCGCAAGGCGGCGCACGGTGTCGGCGTCACCCGCCAGCGCGGCGAGGGAAACCCGGAGCATCAGCAGCACCACGGAGAATGCGAACCACAACCAGCCGCCGACCCACATCGCCTGCGGGACCCACATCGGCGTGTGCAGCGGCGTGTTGGACACCGTGGCGCGGGTGAGGGATTCGTCCAGCACTCCCCAGGCGGCCTGCGCCGCGAACACCGCGAATACCGCGAACGCACCCAGGGCGAGCAGGTCGAACGCCTGCCGCCCCCGGCTTCCAAGGCGGACATAGGCCGCGTCGATGCGGATATGGGCCTTGTGGAACAATGCGTAGGCGAAGCTCCAGCTGGCCGAGATGCCGAGCACGTAGCCCGAATATTCGAAGCTGAGGCCGAGACCCCGGCCGACGAGCCGCCGCATCAGGATTTCGACGACGATCAGCGCGACCATCATCAGGAGCAACGCGCCGCCCGCCCAGGCAAGCCAGCGCGACACGCGCTCGGCCCTGGCGATCATGGCGTCGAGACATCGGATCATCGGCGAGTGTCCTCAAGAGAGAAGGCCGGAACCGGGCGATCCCGGTTCCGGCGCGAACATGGGATCAGGGCTTCTTGGCGACGAGACCGACGGTCTTGCCGACGGTGTCGTTCCACTTGGTGACGTAGGCGGCATCGGTGCGGCCCGCCCAGTTCGGCAGGACCTTTTCGGTGAGCAACTTGCGCGCCAGGGCGACATCGGCGTCGGAGACCGGAACCAGCTTCATCGCACCCGGCTTGCCGTGCTTGCAGGCGGGCTCGCCGGTGCCGGTGAGGCAGGCGACGCCCTGCTGGCTATCCTCGTTCGCGGCTTCCCACACCGGGGCCTCGAACTTCTCCTCGACTTCCTTGGTCAGGAAAGCCTGGGTTTCCTTGTCGAGGCTGTTCCATTTCTTCAGCGAGATCGCGGTGACGACATCGTCCCAGCCGCCCATCGGCATCGGATAGAGCACCTTCGAGACTTCGTGCCAGCCCGAGGAATAGCCCGAGAGGCTGCCGGTCACGGCACAGTCGATCACACCGCGCTGCAACGCGCCCGGAACCTCGGAGAACGCCATGGTGACGCTCTCGGCGCCGATCGCATTGAGAAACTCGGCAGCCGACCCGCCGCTGGAGCGGACCTTCAGGCCCTTCAAGTCGGCAAGGCCCTTGATCTCGGCGTTGCAGAACAGGATCTGGCCGGGATACGGCACCACCGCCAGAACCTTGGCGTCGAAGCGCTTGGCGAAGGATTCGTCGAGCACCGGCTTGTAAGCCATCGCCACCGCCTTCGCGGCCTTGGCGTCGGGAGCCAGCATCGGAATGTCGAGGCCCTCGACTTCCGGCGCGTCGGCGACGGTGTAGTCGGCGACCGTCGCGCCGATGTCGAAGACGTTCTTGGCGAGGATGCGGTAAACTTCCGCGCCCTTCAGGCCCATCTGGTCGAAGGTGGTCACCTCGACCTTGACCTTGCCTTTGGCATCATCCGGCAGGGTCTTGCTCCAGAACGGCTGTTCGAACTGCTTGTAGAGGGTCAAGCCGCTCCAGCTTCCGACATAGGTGAAGCTCGCGCCCTTCATCTCCGCGCTCGCCGCCGCCGATCCGCACACCGTGGCGATCGCCACGGACGCCATCAAACCTTTCCAGCCACGCATTCTTGCCTCCTCGTTCGAATTTTTCAGGAAACGCAAAACTCCACCCCCGCAACGCCGCCATCGGTGATCGCGGCGTTGCGAATATCGGTTATCAGCATGTGGCCCGGGTCGTGGGCGATGGCAAACGGCAGGCCCGCCTTCTCCAGCACGGCCTGCGGCGTCACGCCGCAAGCCCAGAACACCGGCACCTCCCCCGCCCCGATCGGCACCGCGTCGCCGTATTCGGGCCGGGAAATGTCGCGGATGCCGATCGCCGCCGGATCGCCGAAGTGGACCGGCGCGCCGTGAGCCAAGGGCATCTTGTCGGAAAGGCAGATCGCGCGGATCGCGTCCGCCGGAGCGAAGGGCCGCATGCTCACCACCAGGGGCCCGGCGAAGCGGCCGCGCGGCGCGGTGGCGATGGCGGTCTTGTACATCGGCACGTTGCAACCGCAGTCGATGTGGCGCACCGGCAGACCGGCGTCGCGCAAGGCATGCTCGAAGCTGAACGAGCAGCCGAGGACGAACGTCACGAGGTCGTCGCGCCAGACCTTGGTGAGATCGCTCACCCGCTCCACCGCCACGCCGTCCTTGAAGATCTTGTAGCCGCAGACGTCGGTGCGGATGTCGAGGTCCGCCGCGACGCCTGGGATCGCCACGGCCCCCGGCTCGGAGACCCCGAGCAGGGGGCAGGGCTTGGGGTTGGCCTTGCAGAATTCGAGGAAATCGGCGGCGAATTCGCGCGGGACGATCGCGAGGTTGGCCTGGACGTAGCCGTCCGCCATGCCCGCCGTCGGCGCGTCGAGCGCGCCCGTGCGGATCAGGCCGCGCACCTCGGCGGCGGACATTGTCCGCAAATGTGAGGGATCGATCGACTTCATCGCGCGTCTCCATGCTCCGTCTGGATGTCATGGTGACAAAAGCGATGGATCACGTCCAAGTGCTATTCCTGATGCGTTCCGATCAGGATTGCCTATTCATTGAGCTTTGCCGCCGCGTGCTCATTTGCTGTGCGATAGGCGAGATCGCAGACCGCGCGCGGCAGCGAGGTATCGCTGGCGTGGGGGAACGACGCGGTGAAGGTGAGCGCGGGCAGATCCACCGCGACCTTGAGCGGCACCAGTTCGCCCGCTTCGAGTTCGCGCTCGACCACGCCGCGCGGCAGGGCGCACACGCCGATGCCGTCGACCGCCATGCGGACGATCGTCGCGATCGACGAACTGTTGTGGATGCGTGGGCGCAGGCCCGCCGCACGGAACAGGGTTTCGAGGTCCATGTGGGGGCGCGAGCTGCGCGGAAAGGTGATCACCGGAATCCGGGCGAGTTCGTCGAGTTGCAGCACCCCCTCGGGCAAGACCAGGCGCGGGCTGCCGAGCCAGACCAGGGGATAGGTGCCGAGCGGCAGGTTTTCGATCTCGGGGTTGGCGACCGGGCCCATCAGGAAGGCGATGTCGATCTCGCGCGCGGTGAGGCGGCGCAGCAGATTGACGGTAATGTCGATGTCGAGTTCGAGGGAGAGCGCCGGATAGATCTGGGCGAGGCGCTCGATCAGATGCGGCAACCAGGTGTGGACGATGGTCTCGACCACCCCCAGCACGATCGTGCCCTGGATCGCCGCCGGGTCGCCGATCTTGGTTTCCATCTCGCCCTTGAGCGCGAGGATCCGCTCGGCATAGGGGATCAGGTCGCGGCCTTTCGGCGTCAGTGCGACG
Source organism: Rhodospirillum sp. UBA1311 (assembly GCA_002307145.1). GTDB lineage: Bacteria > Pseudomonadota > Alphaproteobacteria > Rhodospirillales > Rhodospirillaceae > Oleispirillum. The sequence goes on from DBTR01000055.1 coordinate 11,038, forward strand.
GCGCGGGCGTTGCGCTCGAACAGGCGCACGCCGAGTTCGTCCTCCAATCCCCGGATGCGGGCCGACACCGAGGGTTGGGTGGTGTTGAGGCGGTCCGCCGCAAGGCGGAAGCCGCCGAGGCGGGCGATCCAGAGAAAGGTTTCGAGAGCGCGAAAATCCATGGGCAACGGACCTGACCGGGAAAATACCGGAGGAGTGTAGTGGGAACCCGGGCTAAGGAAAAGGATCGCTTGGATTTTCCGGCCTTGGCGCGTGCCGGGCGCGGGCGAATCCCCCCACGACATGTAATGATATAGCATTTGGCGCTTGACCGGCGCGGGGGCGGCGATTTATACCCGCCATCAACCGTTGGTGTCCCGGGACCGCCCTGGGATGAAAAGGGAATTCGGTGCGGCGTGGCGACACGCCAATTCCGGAGCTGCCTCCGCAACTGTAAGCGGCGAGCGCGCGATCACATACCGCCACTGGGAAACCGGGAAGGCCGATCGCAACGCCCCGACCCGCGAGCCAGGAGACCTGCCGATGGACGTCGCTCGACCGGGTGCGGAGGCACGCGGAGGACGGTCTTTCAACCGTTGCGGTGACGTGAATTTCGCGCCGCAACGGGGATTCCCCCAGCGCGGCATCGGCTTTCCGGAACGCGGAGGACGCCCGCGTTCGCAATGGGGGACTCTCATGCCCAAACCTTCCCGCCTCGCCCTGCTCGCGACGATCTCGCTCGCCGCCCTCGCCACCCCCGCCGACGCGGCGGAAAACCTCGGCACGATGACGGTATCGGCCAACCGCACCGCCACCGACGTCGCCCAGACCGGCAGCTCGGTCACGGTGATCACCGCCGAGGAGATCGCAAAGAAGCAGGCGGTCACCGCCCTCGACGTGATCAAGGACGTGCCCGGCGTTCACCTCGCCAGTTCCGGCGGCGCGGGCAAGACCACCTCGCTGTCGATCCGCGGCATCTCGGCGAAAGGCGTGCTGATCCTGATCGACGGCATGAACGTCGCCGACACCTCGAACCCCCAGCCCTATTACGACCTCACCAACCTGCCCGCCGACGCGATCGCCCGCATCGAGGTGCTGCGCGGCAGCCAGAGCACGCTCTACGGTTCTTCGGCGATGGGCGGGGTGATCTCGATCACCACCAAGTCCGGCAAAGGCGAGGGCAAGGCGCTCACCGGCGAGGGCGGCGTCGAATGGGGCAGCCGCGCCACCGCCAAGAGCTTCGTCAACGCGCGCGGCGAGGCGGGCAACGTCTACTACAGCGGCGGCGTCTCGGGCTTCACCACCCAGGGCTGGGACATCTCGAAGGACGGCCCCGACGAAGACGACAACAGCAAGAACGGCAGCGCCAATCTCCGCGTCGGCGCGGACCTGATCAAGGACGTCGGCATCCTCGACCGCGTCAACGTCGAGGTTCTCGGCCGCTACCTCAAGGCCAAGACCGAGCTCGACGGCTGGGGCACCACCGCCGCGATCGACAACGACTCGACTCAGCGCACCCTCGAGAAGGCGGGCAAGATCAACGCCAATGTCGACCTGTTCGACGGCGTTCTCGCCAACAGCTTCTCGGTGGCGCAGTCGCAGACGCGGCGCGACCTGTTCGACGCCGACCCGTCGTTCGGCGGGCAATACTTCTACGACGGCGAAATCACCAAGTACGAATACCAGGGCACCCTGAAGCCGGTCGACCACAACACCCTGGTGTTCGGCGCCGACAGCCAGCGCGACCACATGGAGACCAACCTCGTCGAGGCGCACTCGGTCACCAATGACGGCGTCTACGGCAACTACATCCTCGGCCTGCTCGACGACAGCCTGACCCTGACCGCGGGCATCCGCCACGACGACCACGAAACCTTCGGCGGCCACACCACCTGGCGCACCAGCGCGAGCTACCGCATCCCCGAAACCGGAACCCGCCTGCATGCGGGCTACGGCACCGGCTTCCGCGCCCCCAGCCTCTACGAACTCTACTCGCCGTTCTCGTTCGGCTCGCCGAGCGGCAACCCCGACCTCAAGCCGGAGGAAAGCCAGGGCTACGACGTCGGCTTCGAGCAGTCGGTGCTCGACGACCGCCTCACCTTCGGCTCGACCTTCTTCAACAACCGGCTGAAGAACGCGATCGGCTACGCCTTCGGCACCGGCTACTACAACACCGCCTCGGCGCGCGCGTACGGCTTCGAGAACAGCGTCACCGCCGAGCTCACCAGCGAACTCTCGCTCACCCTCAACCACACCTACACCCAGGCGCGCGACAACGACACCGGCCAGGTGCTGCCCAACCAGCCCCACCACACCGGCAACGCGCGGCTCGACTACACGCCCTCGGAAGTCTCCGGCCTCGACACCTGGGTCGCGACGCGCACCGCAAGCTGGAGCTACGACAGCGGCACCTCGACCTATCTCGGCGGCTATCTGGTGTGGGACCTCGGCGCGTCGTACGCGATCAACGACTGGGCGAGCGTCTACGGCCGCCTCGAAAACATCGCGGACAAGACTTACGAAACCAAGGGCGGCTACGCCGAGGGCGGCCGCGCCGGGTTCGTCGGCGTGCGCGCCAAGTTCTGATCCGGCCCACGGCGGAGCGGACTCTACGTCACCCGACCCGCCGCGCCCGGGGGAGCCAGCTCCTCCGGGCGTTCCTTATCCGGCCAATCGCCGCGCCGCCGCAATGAAGGCGTCGACGTCGGCTTCGGCGGGGGCGAACGACGCCACCAGCCGCACCACCCCCGGCGCCCAGCGGTCGTGGTAGAACGCGAAGCCTTCCGCCAGCAGCCCGGCACAGATGCGCAGGTCGAGCTTGACGAACAGGATGTTGGAGCGCGTCGGCGCGCCGGTCATCTCCACGCCCGCCACCGTCTTCAGGCCGGATTCAAGGCGCTTCGCCATCGCGTTGGCGTGGCGCGCGTGGGCGAGCCAAAGATCGTTTTCGAGATAGGCGAGCATCTGCGCCGAAACGAAGCGCATCTTCGAGGTCAGATGCCCGGCGCGTTTGCGGCGGAAGCCCGCCTCCGCCGCGAGGCTCTTGTCGAACAACACCACCGCGTCGGCGTTGAGGGTGCCGTTCTTCACCGTGCCGAAGGACAGCACATCCACTCCCGCCTTCCAGGTGATCTCGGCGGGCGAACAGCCGAGCGACACCAGCGCGTTGGCGAAGCGCGCGCCGTCCATGTGGAGTTTCAGCCCCGCCGCCTTGCACGCCGCGCCGATCTCCGCCACCTCGGTTGGGGTGTAGACGCCGCCGACCTCGGTCGCCTGGGTGATCGAGACGCACGACGGCTGCACCGCGTGGACGTCGCCGACCTTGCGTTGCGCCGCGCCCCGCAACAGGGCGGCGTCGATCTTGGCGTCCGCGCCGTCGCCGATGGTCAGCAGCTTCGCGCCGCCGGTGTAGAACTCGGGCGCGCCGCATTCGTCG
>DBTR01000054.1 GCA_002307145.1 Rhodospirillum sp. UBA1311
TGGTGCTGATGGACGAGCCGCTCGGCGCGCTCGACAAGCAGCTCCGCGAACACATGCAGATGGAAATCAAGCAGATCCACAAGAGCCTCGGCGTCACCGTGGTCTACGTCACCCACGACCAGACCGAGGCCTTGACGATGTCGGACCGCATCGCGGTGTTCAACGACGGCGTGATCCAGCAGCTCGACAGCCCGAACGGCCTCTACGAAAACCCGCAGAACCGCTTCGTCGCCAACTTCATCGGCGAGAACAACACCCTGGCCGGCATGGTCGAGGAGATGCTGCCGAACGGCTTCTGCCGCGTCCATCTCGCCGACGGCCACTACGTCACCGCCCGCGCGATCAACGTCGCGGGTGTGGGCCAACCCACCAGCCTGTCGATGCGGCCCGAGAAGGTGCATGTCGAGGGCCTGGGGCCGACCCACGTCAACCGCCTGATGGGAACGGTGAAGGAAACCGTCTACCACGGCGACCACACCCGGATTCGTCTCGCGGTCGCCGGGACGCTCGATTTCGTCGTGAAGATGCGCTTCCGCCCCAACCGGCCCTGCCCCACCGTGGGCGAGCGGGTGGCGGTGGCGTTCGCCGCCGAGGATTGCCACGCGCTCGACGCGGCCCCGGCGGAAAGCCAGGAGAGTTAGGTTCATTCAGCGCGGGGAACCGATCCCCGCCGACAAGGGAGCACGAAGCATGGTTTCGAGGATTACGACCGCCGCCCTCGTCGCGGCGATGGCGATCGGTGGGGCGGCCACCGCCCAGGCCCGCGATCTGTCCGTGGTCGGTTGGGGCGGCGCGTTCCAGGAAGCGCAGAAGGAAGTCTACTTCGGCCCGTTCATGGAAAAGACCGGGATCAAGATGACCGATGAGTCGTGGGACGGCGGCATCGGCGTGCTGCGCGCCAAGGTCGAAGGCGGCAACGCCACCTGGGACGTGGTCGAGGTCGAATCCGACGAACTCGCCGTCGGTTGCGAGGAAGGCCTGTTCGAGCCGTTCGATTGGGCGAAGCTCGGCGGCAAGGATGCCTACCTCCCGAGCGCGGTCCACGACTGCGGCGTCGGCACGATCGCCTACGACTTCGTGATGGGCTACGACAAGGACAAGCTCAAGACTCCCCCGACCAGCTGGGCCGACTTCTTCGACACCAAGAAGTTCCCGGGCAAGCGCGCCCTGCGTGGCGGCGCCAAGTCGACGCTCGAATTCGCCCTGATCGGCGACGGCGTCGCGCCGAAGGACGTCTACAAGGTTCTCGCCACCCCGGAAGGCGTCGACCGCGCGTTCAAGAAGCTCGATACGATCAAGAAAGACCTGATCTTCTGGAAGGCCGGCGCGCAGCCGCCGCAGCTCCTCGCCTCGGGCGAAGTGGTGATGACCTCGGTCTATAACGGCCGCATCGACGCCGCCAACAAGAACGACCGCCGCAACTTCGGCATCGTCTGGGACGGCGCGCTGTTCACCGTCGACAGCTGGGTGATCCTCAAGGGCAGCCCGAACAAGGACGCCGCCTACAAGTTCCTCGACTTCGTCGGCAAGCCCGAGACTCAGGCGAAGCTGACGCCGTTCATCGCCTACGGCCCGACCGCCAAGGGTGCGAACCAGTACATTCCGGCCAAGCGCCTGCCCGACATGCCCACCGCCGACGAGAACATGAAGAACATCGTCACGATCAGCGCCGCGTTCTGGCTTGAGAACATCGATCGCCTGAACGACCGCTTCAACAAGTGGGCGGCCACCAACTGACCTTCCAAAAGCATCGGGGGACGCCCGCGCGGCGTCCCCCTGGTTTCGACCCCTGGAGTTCCGGCATGAGCGAAAACCCCCTGAAAGCCCGCCTGCGCCGCGCCGAGCGGATGCGCCAGCTGAAGGCCTTCGGCCTGATTGCGCCGCTTCTGGGGTTTCTCGTGATTGCCTTCGTCGTGCCGATCGTGACGATGATGCTGCGCTCGGTCCACGACACCGAATTGAGCCAGGTCTGGCCCACCGTCACCGAACGCATGGGCGACTGGACCGACCGCAAGGCGGTTCCCGACGAGGCGACCTTCGCCGCGCTCGCCGCCGACATCCGGGCGAGCTACGCCAACAATACCCTCGCCACCGCCGCGCGCCGCCTCAACTACGACACCCGCAACGGCCGCTCGCTGCTCTTCGATACCGCGCGCGCCCTGCCCAAATCCGCCGACAACTGGACCGAAGCGGTGATCTCCGCCAACGAACGCTGGGCCGACCCCGAAACCTGGGGCGCGGTGAAGCGGGCGAGCGGGCCGTTCACCAGCTATTTCCTCTTGGCCGCCCTCGACCGCAACCGCACCGCCACCGGCAAGATCATCGCCCAGCCGCCGAGCGAGGCGCTGTTCGTCGACGTGCTGAAGCGGACCTTCGTCGTCGGGCTCGGGGTCTCGCTGCTTTGCCTGGTGCTGGGCTATCCGGTCGCCTATCTGCTCGCCACCCTGCCGCCCGATCGCGGCAACCTGTTGATGATCCTGGTGCTGCTGCCGTTCTGGACCTCCCTCCTGGTCCGCACCGCCGCCTGGGTGGTGGTGCTGCAGGAGCATGGGTTGATCAACAACGCCTTGATCTGGCTGGGCATCATCGACCAGCCGGTGCGCCTGATCTACAACCAGATCGGCGTCTACGTCGCGATGACCCACATTCTCCTGCCGTTCATGATCCTGCCGCTCTACTCGGTGATGAAGGCGATTCCACCCTCCTACGTGCGCGCCGCGCGCTCGCTGGGTGCGCCGCCGTTCACCGCATTCGTCAAGGTCTACATGCCGCAGACCCTGCCGGGCGTCGGCGCGGGCGGGCTGCTCGTGTTCATCATGGCGATCGGCTACTACATCACCCCGGCGCTCGTCGGCGGCGCGGGAGACCAGCTGATCTCCTACTTCATCGCCTACTACACCTCGTCGTCGGTGAACTGGGGTCTTGCCTCGGCGCTCGGCGCGGTGCTGCTCACCACCACCCTGGTGCTGTACTGGATCTACAACAAGCTCGTCGGCATCGACGGCGTGAAACTGGGGTAACGCACCATGGCCAACGCCGCGATCCGCACCCGCTCCGAACGTTTCTGGACCGCCGCCCTCTGGACGACGAGCATCCTGGTGTTCGTCTTCCTGCTCGCGCCGATCCTCGCCATCGTGCCGTTGTCGTTCTCGTCCGGGCAGTTCCTCACCTATCCGATTCCGGGCTTTTCGCTGCGCTGGTACGCCGACTTCTTCACCAGCGACAAGTGGCTGCACAGCCTGTGGAACTCGCTGGTGGTGGGGGTCTGCGCGACGCTGCTCGCGACCGCCCTTGGCACCGTCGCCTCGCTCGGGCTGGTGCGCGCCAACTTCCGCGGCAAGGGCCTGATCATGGGCCTGCTGCTCTCGCCGATGATCGTGCCCCTGGTGATCACCGCCGTCGGCTTCTACTTCTTCTTCGCGCCCTTGGGCCTCACCGCCAGCTACACCGGCCTGATCATCGCCCACACCGCGCTCGCCGCACCGTTCGTCGTCGTCACCGTCACCGCGACGCTGCAGGGCTTCGACATGAACCTCGCGCGCGCCTCCGCCTCGCTCGGCGCAAATCCGACGACGACGTTCTTCAAGGTGATCCTGCCGTTGATCGCGCCGGGCGTCGCCTCGGGCGCGCTGTTCGCCTTCGCCACCTCGTTCGACGAAGTCGTGGTGGTGCTGTTCGTCGCGGGGCCGGAGCAGCGTACCCTGCCGCGCGAGATGTTCTCCGGCATTCGCGAAAACATCTCTCCCACGATCACCGCCGTTGCGACGATCCTGATCCTGTTCTCGATCTGCCTCCTCGTTGCCCTCGAACTCCTGCGCCGCCGCAACGCCCGGATGCGCGGGATCACCTGAGCGGCAATAGCGCCTGGGCCGCAAGGCAGCCCGCAAGCAGCCAAACTCCGATGACCGCCAAGCCGCCGAGCAAGCTCCTCGGCGGACGGGCGTCCAACCGCACGGTGGCTTCCGCGCGAAGCTCGTCCATCAGCGGCGTGGGAATCAGGCGGGTGGCGAGCAGAATGCCCAAGGGTACGATGAGCAGGTCGTCCAGGTATCCGATGACCGGGATGACGTCGGGGATCAGGTCGATCGGGCTGAGGGCGTATGCCGCGGTCGCGGCCGCCACCACCTTGGCATGCCACGGCACTCGCGAATCCCGCCCAGCCAGATAAAGAGCGAAGATGCCGCGTTCCAGCAGCCTCGCCCATGTCTTGATCGTGTCCAGCATGGGGGCAGCCTAGCACGCTGCGGGCTGTTTCCATAAGCCCGTGTCGGCGGGAATTCTGCACTATTCTTCATCATGTTGCCTACGCTTTAGACATCGCCGCTTGACAAGCGGGGGGTGATCGGCAATTCCTGCGCCCTTGTATTCAACCGGGCGGCGCGAGGGGTGACCGTTTGGGGGTGCATGCGAATCAAGAAAAACACTCGTTCTGTGGAGGGACGCAGCACATGCAAGACCGTGGGAATTGGTCGTCGAAATTCGGCTTCATCATGGCCGCGGCGGGGTCGGCGATCGGCCTCGGCAATATCTGGAAGTTTCCGTACGTCGCGGGGAAGAACGGCGGCGGCAGCTTCCTCCTGATCTATCTCGCGATCGTCGCGACCATCGGTTTCTCGATCCTGATGGCCGAACTCGTGATCGGCCGCGCCACCCAGCGCAATCCGGTCGGCGCGCTCAAGCGCCTGCAATCCGGCAAGTGGTGGCCGCTGATCGGTTATGCCGGGATCGTCACCGCGTTCGTGATCCTCTCCTATTACGTCGTCGTCGCCGGGTGGACGCTCGCCTACATCGGCAAGAGCGCGACCGGCCTGCTCGCCACCACCGACGGCGACGCCCTCGGCGGAATGTTCACCGCGTTCATCACCGATCCGCTTGAACCGATCGTCTATGCCGGTCTGTTCACCGCGCTCACCGTCTGGGTGGTGGTCGGCGGCGTCAACCAGGGGCTGGAGCGCTCGTGCCGTTACCTGATGCCGGCGCTGTTCATCCTCGTGATCATCCTTTGCATCCGCTCGCTCACCCTCGAAGGGGCGGGCGCGGGCTGGGACTTCTTCACCCGGCCGAAATGGGAGTACGTCACCTTCCAGACCGTGATCGAGGCGATGGGGCAGGCGTTCTTCTCGCTTTCGCTCGGCATGGGCACGATGATGACCTACGGTTCCTACATCTCGCGCGACAGCGACGTGGTCGAATCCGGATTCTCGGTGATCACTCTCGACACCCTGATCGCGGTCCTCGCGGGCGTGATGATTCTCCCTGCGGTCTTCGCCTTCGGCATGGACCCGGGCCAGGGTCCGGGCCTCACCTTCATCACCCTGCCGCGGGTGTTCGCGCAGATGACCGGCGGCATCGTCTTCGGGCCGCTGTTCTTCATCCTTCTTGCGATCGCGGCGCTCACCTCGTCGGTCTCGCTGCTTGAAGTCGTTACCGCCTACTTCGTCGACGAACTCGGCTGGACGCGGCGCAACTGCACCATCGCCGCAGGCGTCGTCGCCTTCGTCCTGTGCATCCCGTCGTCGCTCTCGCTCGGCATATGGAGCGACCATACCCTGTTCGGCCTGGGCTTCCTCGACATCATGGACTTCCTCGCCACCAACCTCATGCTGCCGATCGGCGGCATGGCGATCGCCCTGTTCGCGGGCTGGGTGGTGCCGAAGCAGATGGTCGAGGAATTCTGCGCCGGAAACCCGAAGCTCGGCGGTCTCGCGAAGGTCTGGCTGTTCTTCATCCGCTTCGTCAGCCCGATCGCGATCCTCATCGTCCTGCTGAACGGCCTGCCGTTCCTCGGCCCGTATCTGCCCTGGAACTGAAGCTCAGTAAGGTCAGGGGCTTTGCCCCTGGACCCCATTGGGGCCTCGGGCTCCAAACCCCGTTTGTTCTTCGCGCGTAAGCGCAATCAAACCGCACTGCATCGGCGATAAGCCGATGGCGCTCCGCGCAAAACCAGAGATATGGGGTCGAGGGGGGCGAGCCCCCTCGCAGGGTCCAGGGGCTTCCCTCCGGGGGATTTCCACTCTGACAAACGCCCACTGGGCGTTTGTCTCGTCTTTGGCGAACGAGTTCCAATCCCCTGGGCCTTTTTGTTGCCTACAGGTACGGCGGCGTGCAGGCGGAGACCAGGGTGCAGGTTTCGTCGAACGGGTTGCGGAAGCGGTGCGGCAGGCGGCTGTCGAAGAGGTAGGAATCGCCGGGGCCGAGGACGTATTTGCGGTCTTCGACGGTGAGTTCCATCTGGCCCGAGATGACGATGCCGCCTTCCTGGGATTCGTGCTTGAGCATCGAGCGGCCGGTATCGGCGCCGGGCTGGTAGGTTTCGTAGAGGATCTGGAGCTGGTGCTTGGCGGCGTCGCCGACCTGGCGGAACGAGACCGCGCCCTTGTTCTTGCGTTCGATTTCCGAGGCGATTTCGATCAGTTCGTCCCTGGCGAAAACGATCCGTTCGGGGGCCGGGATTTCCTGGCTGAAGAACTCGGAGAGGGTCATCGGCAGGCCTTCCAGCACCTTGCGCAGACTGGCGACCGAGGGGCTGTTGCGGTTCTGCTCGATCAGCGAGATCGTGCCGTTGGTCACCCCGGCCCGGCGCGCAAGTTCGCGCTGCGAAAGCCCGGCGGCCTCGCGCAAAAAACGCAGGCGCGTTCCCACATCGAATTCCATCGTCCACTCCGAAAGTCTCGTGCGACTCCAGTTTAAAGCAAAGCCCCCGGCGGTCCAGTGCGGGATTGGCTTTTGCCGCGCCGGGGCATAGGCTTTTGCCCCTGGAGCGGCGCGCGAACATCGGCGGGAGACGGGGCATGCGGATTCTGGTGGTTGGAGTGGGCGGCATCGGCGGCTATTTCGGCGGGCGGTTGCTGGAGGCGGGGCGGGACGTGCGGTTCCTGGTTCGGCCGTCGCGGGCGGCGGTTCTCGCCAAGACCGGGCTGGCGATCAAGAGCCCGCTCGGCGACTATGCGCACCCCGCGCCGCCGGTAGAGACCGCCGCCGGTGCCGATGGTCCGGCGGATTTGATTCTCCTGAGCTGCAAGGCCTACGACCTTGAGGACGCGATCGCGTCGTTCGCGCCCGCCGTCGGGCCGGATACATTGATTCTGCCGTTGTTGAACGGCATGGCGCACATGGATGCGCTCGATGCCCGCTTCGGCAGCGCACGGGTGTTGGGCGGGCTCTGCCAGATTTCGTCGGGACGGGATGCGGAGGGGCGGATTCTCCACTTCAACGACATCCATAACCTCGTCTGCGGCGACCGCGCCGATCCCCGATCCCCGGCGATCGCACGGGTCGAGGCGGCGTTGGGCGGCGCGGGCTTCGTGCTGCGGATCTCACCCGCGATCGTCCAGGAAATGTGGGAAAAGTGGGTGTTCATTGCCGCCTGCGCCGGGATCACTTGCCTGATGCGCGCGGGCGTCGGCGACATCGTCGCGGCGGGTGGTGCGCCGGTCATCGAAGCGCTGTTCGACGAATGCTGCAAGATCGCCGCGAGCCAGGGCTTTCCGCCGGGCGATGGATTGATCAAGCAGGCGCGGACGTTCCTGTTCAATCCGCAGTCGGCGTTGATGGCTTCGATGTTGCGCGACGTGGAGCGCGGCGCACCGACCGAGGCGGATCATGTTCTGGGGGCGTTGCTGAAGCTCGTCACCAACGGCGTGGGCGCGCCGACGTTGAATCTCGCCTACATCAACCTCAAGGCGTATGCCGCGCGTTGCGCCCGCGAAAATCCCTGAAGTTCCGCCGCCGCGCGTCCCCGAACCCCGCCCACACCGATGGGCGGGGTTTTGCGTTGGCGAGACCGATAACCAGCCCGAATTGACAGGCTGGTTGAATTGTGTCCATCCTTAAATATTACAGTTTTATGACGCTTATGTTGCGGTCACAAAAAACCAAAGGGTGGAACCATGCGCTTGACCAGGATGTTGCCGGTTTTTGTCGGACTCGCCGTCGCCGCTTCGCTGACCGCGACCGCCCATGCCGCCGACGATACGTTGTTCGTCTACACCTCGATGAAGGAATCGTTGATCGGCGGGTTGAAGGAAGCGTTCGTCAAGAAGCATCCCGAGATCAAGATGGACCACCAGTCGGCGGGCGCGGGCAAGCTGATGGCGAAGATCGCGGCGGAGCGGGAATCCGGCAAGATTCTCGCCGACGTACTGTGGACTTCGGAAGTGCCGGACTTCTACCAGTTGAAGAAGGAAGGCCTCCTGATGCCCTACGTCTCGCCCGAGACCAAGGCCACGATCAATCCGTTGCCGGACTACGACGGTTCGTTCACCGCGGTGCGCCTCGGCACCCTCGGCATCGCCTACAATACCCGGTTTATCAAGGAAGCGCCGAAGTCCTGGGAGGACTTGAAAAAACCCGCCTACAAGGGCGCGTTCGGCGTCGCCAATCCGGCGCTTTCCGGCACCGCCTACATGTCGGTGGCGCTGCTGTCGAAGCAGTTCGGCTGGGAGTTCTTCGAGGGCCTGCGCAAGAACGGCGCAAAGATGGGCAAGGGCTCGGGCCAGGTGGTCGACGACACCGCCTCGGGCGACCTCGTCGCGAGCCTGGGCGTCGACTACATCACCCTCGACAAGGTCGGCAAGGGCGCGACGCTCGGCCTCGCCTATCCGCCGGAAGTGCTGGTGATTCCCTCGCCGATCGCGATCTTCAAGGGCTCGCCGCATGCCGACGCGGCGAAGAAGTTCGTCGATTTCGTCCTCTCGAAGGAAGGCCAGACGATCATCGCGGGCGAAGGCACGCTGCCGGTGCGCACCGACGTCGAGGTTCCCGCCAAGTTCGGCCTGCCCGCGGTGGAGGACGCGATGAAGCGGTCGATCAAGGTCGACTACCCCGACCTGATCGCCAACAAGGAAGCGACGATCAAGACCTTCACCGACATCATGAAGAAGTGATCCCGTCCTCTTGAACCGTGACTGGGGCGGCGCGCGACGTGCCGCCCTGCCGGAGGGTGTTGTTCAATGGCTGACGTGCGTATCCAGGGTGTCGCCAAGCGCTATGGCGATCGGGCGGTGCTTGCCGATCTCGATCTCGTCATTCCCGACGGCGAATGCTTCACCCTCCTGGGGCCTTCGGGGTGCGGCAAGACGGTGCTGTTGCGGTTGGTGGCGGGGTTCGAGACTCCTGCGGCGGGGCGGATCTCGCTCGGCGAGGTGATCGTCGCCGACGCCGCCGACGGCACCATGGTGCCGCCGAACGAGCGCGGCATCGGCATGGTGTTCCAGGACTACGCGGTGTGGCCGCACATGACGGTCGCCGACAACGTCGCCTATCCGTTGAAGCTGGCGCGGGTGCCGGTCGAAGACCTGCGCCGCCGCACCCAGGCGGCGGTCGAGATGGTCGGGCTGAAGGGCATGGAAACGCGGCTGCCGTCGGAACTTTCCGGCGGCCAGCAGCAGCGCGTCGCGCTTGCCCGGGCGCTGGTCTCCGAGCCCCGCCTGTTGCTGCTCGACGAACCGCTGAACAACCTCGACGCCAACCTTCGCGAGGAAATGCGCTTCGAGATCAAGAGCCTGCAAAAGACCCTGGGGGTCACGGTGTTCTACGTTACCCACGACCAGGAGATCGCGCTCGGGATTTCCGATCGCGTCGCGGTGATGGATGCCAAGGGACGGCTGCGCCAGATCGGCACGCCCGAGGAGATCTACGAACGCCCCGCCGACGCCTTCGTCTTCGGCTTTCTCGGTCTCGCCAACTTCCTCCCGGTGCGGCGCGACGCCTCGGGCTGGCGGGTCGGCGCGGACGGCCCGGCCTGGACCGAAGCGCCCCCCGACCTCGGCGACGAAACCCTGTTCGCGGGATTCCGCCCGAGCGACGTGATCCTCTCCCGCGAGGGCGAAGGCCTGGCGGGAACGGTGATCCGCGCGAGCTTCCTCGGCGCGATGATGGACTACCTGATCGACGTCGGCGGCACCTCGATCCGCGCCGCGCTCAACAGCCACGACTGCCTCGACAAAGGCCTGATGTTCGCCGAGGGCGAGGCCTGCCGCGTCGGCCTCGCGGCGTTCCACTGGTTCCCCCACACCTCCCTGGAGGACGCCCAATGACCGCCGCAGTCAATCGCGGGTCGCGCGTCGGCACCTCGCAAATCCTCCTCGGGCTGTCGATCGCGATCCTGGTGATCGTCGTCGCGGTGCCGGTGCTGCTGATCTTCCTCAACGCCTTCTGGGTCGACGGCGCGTTCAACGTTGCCGACGTGGTCAAGGTGCTGCGCGAGCCCGACACCTACCAGGCGCTGGTCAACTCGCTGATCCTCGCCTCGGGCGTGACCGTCACCGGCACCATCGTCGGCACTTTCTTCGCCTGGCTGGTGACGCGCACCGACCTGCCGTTCAAGGGTACGATGAAGGTGCTGTTCCTGGTGCCGTTCATGCTGCCCTCGTTCATCGGCGCGCTGGCGTGGAAGATGTTGCTCTCGCCGCGCTCCGGCTACATCAACCGGATGTTCATGGACGTGTTCGGTTTGGATGGCCCGGTGTTCGACATCTACACCTACGGCGGGATCATCCTGGTCGAGACGATGTACCTGTTCCCGTTCGTGTTCATCCAGGTGGCGGGCGCGCTGGAGCGAATGGACCCGACCCTGGAGGAATCCGCGCGGATCTCGGGCGCGAACCTGTTCACCATCACCCGGCGGATCACCATTCCGCTGGTGATGCCGTCGATCCTCTCCGGCTCGCTGTTGATCATGCTCTACTCGATGGCCCACTTCGGCACCGTCGCGGTGCTCGGCATCGAGGCGGGGATCTACAACATCCCGACCCTGATCTACGAAAAGATCCACCAGAGCGCGGGCAGCTTCGCCTCGATCCGCACCGGCACGGTGCTGGCGACGGTGCTGGTGATCACCGCCGCGTTCATCCTCTGGCTGCAGAACCGGGTGCTGTCGCGCGGCAAGTACCAGATCATCGCGGGCAAGAGCTTCCGCCCGACGCAATTGAAGCTGCGGGGTTTGCGGGTTCCGCTGTTGCTGTTCTGCATCGCCTACATCGGCTTCACCATCGTCTTGCCGACGGCGACGATCTTCATGGTCGGCGCGCTCAAAACCTACGGCCTGCCGTTCACCGCCGAGAACATGACCTTCTACAACTACAAATTCATCCTGTTCGAGTGGCAGCTGACCAAGGACGCGATCTGGAACAGCATCAGCCTCGGCCTCGCGGCGGCGGCGATCACGATGTTCGCAGGGGTGATCATCAGCTACGTGATCGTCAAGATGAAGGTGCGCGGCAAGGGCATCCTCGAATTCCTCGGCATGCTGCCGTTCTCGGTGCCGGGCTCGGTGATCGCGCTCGGCGTGATCCTGGCGTGGTCGGGCAAGTACGGCGTCAACCTCTACAATACCGTCTGGATCATCCTCGTCGCCTACATCGCCCGCTACATGGCGTTCTCGCTCAAAGCCAACTCGGCGGCGCTGGAACAAGTCCATGACTCCCTGGTCGAGGCGGCGCGCGCTTCGGGCGCGACGATGTGGCAGGCGTTGCGCGACGTGGTGGTGCCGCTGGTGCGGCCCGGCATGGTCGCGGCGTTCTTCCTGATCTTCCTGCCCGCGCTCCGCGAGCTGACGGTGTCGGTGATGCTCTACGGACCGACGACGCGGACCATCGGCGTGGCGATCTACACCCTCTCGGAAGACGGCGAGACGGTCTATTCGGCGGCGCTGGCGGGGATCGCGCTCGTGATCATCGTGTTCGGCGAAAGCGTGATCAAGCGGCTGTTCAAAGTCGGGCGCAAGGGGTAGGCGGGATGGCATACATCGAACTCGAAGACGTCACCAAGCGCTTCGGCGTCGTCACCGCCGTCGACCGCCTCAACCTTTCGATCGAGCAGGGAGAATGCGTCGCCATGCTCGGTCCCTCGGGCTGCGGCAAAACCACCACGCTCCGGATGTTCGCGGGCTTCGAGGACCTGGACGGCGGCGAGATCCGCGTCGGCAAGCGGATCATCTCGTCGAAGAAAACCCACTACTACCTGCCGCCGGAGGACCGCAACTTCGGCATGGTGTTCCAGGCGTTCGCGGTCTGGCCGCACCTCACGGTGTACGAAAACGTCGCCTTCCCCCTGCAAATCCGGAAATTGCCGAAGGCGGAGGTGCAGGCGCGCGCCGAGGAGGCGCTCAAGCACACCAACCTCTTCCATGTCCGCGACAGTTCGCCCGAGGATCTTTCGGGCGGCGGCAAGCAGCGCGTCGCGCTTGCCCGCGCGCTCGCGATCCGTCCCGACGTGATGCTGCTGGACGAACCCCTGTCTTCCCTCGACCCGCACTTCCGCGAGGAGATGCGCTTCGAGATCAAGGACCTGCAACGCCGTTTCAACCACTCGATCCTCTACGTCACGCACGATCAGTCGGAGGCCATGGCGCTTTCCGACCGGATTTTGGTGATGCGGCTCGGCGTGGTCCAGCAGGTCGGCACGCCCTTGGAAATCTATGGCGCGCCCGCCAACCGTTTCGTCTTCGAGTTCATCGGCCTGTCGTCGTTCCTTCAGGTCGCCCTGCGCGACGGCCGCATGGAGGTGGGCGGGGCATCCTATGCTCCGCCCCTGCCTCCGCCTGCCGAACTCGTGGTGCAAGGGGGTGCATGGCTTGCCGCGCGCCCCAACGAAATCGCCTTCACTGCCGAGGGTGGGGTGAGGGCGACGGTGCTCAGGAAGGCGTTCCTGGGCGAGGTGATGGATTATCGCGTTGCGGTCGGCGATGCCGAGGTGCGGGTGCAGACCTCGCGCCGCGACCCTGGCCCGGCGGTGGGGGAGGCCTGCGGTCTCGTCTTCGAACGGCCGCGCTGGTATCCCCTCGCCGAGTGACGGTCAGGCGAGGCCGGGGATGTCGATGCCGAAGGTCTGCGCCAGCAGCAGCACGTTGAGGGCGAGGACGACGACGCAGCCCGCGATCGCGGCAAGGTGCAACCCGCGTGTGTTGACGTACTCGCCCATCATCTCGCGCCGCCCGGTGAAGTACACCAGCGCCAGCATCGGCACCGGCAGGGCGAAGCTCAACACCACCTGGCTCATCACCAGGGCGTCGGTGGCGTTGACGCCCATGGCGACGACGACGAACGCGGGCAGCATGGTGATCAGGCGGCGCAGCCATACCGGGATGCGGAAGCCGACGAAGCCCTGCATGATCATCTGGCCGGCCATGGTGCCGACCACCGAGGACGAAATCCCCGAGGCGATCAGCGAGATCAGGAAGATCGCCGCCGCGCCCGCGCCCAAGAGCGGCGTGAGGGTGTGGTAGGCGGTTTCGATCTCGGCGACTTCCGGGTGACCTTCGTGGAAGGCGGCGGCGGCCATCATCACCATCGCGATGTTGACCATTCCGGCGAGCGCCAACGCGATCACCACCTCGCGGTTGGAGAAGCTCAGGAGCTTGCGGCGCTCCGAAGGATTGCGCGCCGGGGCGCGATTCTGGGTGAGGCCGGAATGGAGGTAGACCGCGTGCGGCATCACCGTCGCGCCGACGATGCCGACGGCGATGGTGAGCGCGCCGAGGTCGGCGATCTTCGGCACCGCCATGCCGGTGACGGCGGCGGGCCAGTCGACCGGCGCGATCAGGATTTCCAGGAGGTAGCACAGGCCGATACCGCCGACCATCGCGCCGATCGCGAGTTCCATCGGGCGGAAGCCGCGCCGCTCCAGCAGCAGGATCGCATAGGTGACGACGGCGGTGATCCCCATCCCCACCATCATCGGCACGCCGAACAGCAGCGACAGGCCGATCGCGCCGCCGATGAACTCGGCGAGGTCGGTCGCCATCGCGGCGATCTCGCTCACCACCCACATCACCAGAACCAGGGGCAGGGGGAAGTTGTCGCGGCACATCTCGGCGAGGTTGCGGTTGGTGACGATGCCGAGCTTGGCGGAGAGCGCCTGGAACAGCATGGCGATGGCGTTGGCCACCACCACCACCCAGAGCAGGGAGTAGCCGTAGTGCGAGCCGGCCTGGATGTTGGTCGCGAAGTTGCCGGGGTCCATGTACGCGATCGACGCGATCACCGCCGGCCCGGCGAACAGCAGCGCCGAGCGCAGGCCGGTGCGGCGGCCGGAAAGGACCTCGCGGATCGCGGTGGTGGTGGGGTCGATGAGGCGGGGAACCGGGCAATACGCAGACTCGGCCATGGCGGAACTCCCTGTTGGAACGTATCTAAATATACATCATGCTATACCGTATGCAAGAGGCTAATGATAATAGCCCGGGCTTCGACGGTTGAACCCCGGCCCGGGGTCGGATAGCTTGGCGATACGCAAGGGGTTTGCGGGGGAACGAAGAGTGTCGGCAAAGACCACCAAACCGGCGAGGCGCGGCCTCGTGGCGCCCGAGACCCATGTGGAAGGGTTCGAACTGGCGCGCGAAGTTCGTCGCGTCGAACTCGTCGAGGACTATGTCGAGCTGATCGCCGATCTGCTCGATGCCGACGGCGAAGTGCGCCAGGTCGACATCGCGGCGCGCATGGGCGTCGCCCAGCCGACCGTGGCGCGGATGCTGAAGCGCCTCGCCGACGACGGCCTGATCGAGCGGATGCCGTATCGCGGCACCTTCCTCACGCCCGCCGGACGCAGGCTCGCCGAAGACACCCGCGAGCGGCATCATGTCGTCGAGAACTTCCTGCTTTTCCTCGGCGTCGACGCCGCGACGGCGCGAAAGGATGCCGAGGGCATCGAGCACCACGTCAGCCCCGCGACCCTGGCGGCGTTCCGTGCCGCGCTCGCTCGCACGCTCTGAGCCGCTGACCTCGCCAAATCCGAGAAAACCGCAGAAATCCGGGGATTCGGATCGCGATTGGGTTGTTCTGGCACCCGATCGTTTCTAGATATGGTTATCAAAGAAGAAACCATACCGTGAGTAAGGATGTTTGGTGATGGGTGTGTTCGGTCGTCTGTCCGTGGTCCAAAAGATCACGGGAATTACCTTGGTTGCTCTCTTGCTGATGCTCGGCGCGATGCTCGGCGTAACTCTTTGGGTCTTGCGCGGCGAGTTGGGCGATCAGGCCCAATCCCGCCAGGAAAGCGCGATGCGGGTTGCCTGGCACGTGGTCGAGGGCGTCGGGACCGTTTATCGCATCGAAGGCGATACGCTTTATGCCGGAGAGACCGTGCTCAATGACCGGTCCGAGATCGTCGACACCATCACCCGGTTGATGGGCGGCACGGCGACGATCTTCGCCGGCGACACCCGCGTCGCCACCAACGTCAAGAAGCCCGACGGCTCCCGCGCGATCGGCACCAAGCTCGCGCCCGGCCCGGCCTACGACGCGGTGCTGAAGCGGGGCGTGTCCTATCGCGGCGAGGCGACGATCCTCGGCGAGCCCTATTTCACCGCCTACGATCCGATCAAGGATTCTTCCGGCAAGGTCGTCGGCATCCTCTACACCGGCCTCAGCCAGGCGGCGATCGTGGTGCTGGTGAACCGGCTGATGGTCTCGCTGGCCGTCGCGGGCGGCATGGTGCTGCTGGTTACCGGCGGGCTTACTTTCTTCATCCTCCGTGCCAATCTCCGCGCCGTCACCGAGATGGCGGCCGCGACCAATCGTCTTGCCGAGGGAGACCTCGACATCGAAATCGCGGGCCACGGCCGCCACGACGAGATCGGCCGGATGGCCGCCGCGCTCGAAGTCTTCCGCGACAAGCTGAAGCACAATCGCGAGATGCAGGAGGCCCAGGAAACCCTTGCGGCGCAGTCGCGCCAGGCGGTTCTCGGCGCGGTGCGGGGCATGGCGCGCACCGTCGAGCGGGAAACCGACGAGGCGCTCGCCTCGGTGGCGTCGCGCACCGACACCATGACCGGCGGAGTCGGCCATCTCGAAGGCCTGGTGCAGTCGATGCAAAGCAATTCCGCCACCGTCGCCGCCGCCGCCGAACAGGCGCTGGCCAATGCCGAAACCGTCGCGAGCGCGGCGGAGGAGTTGTCCGCCTCGATCGGCGAGATCGCGAACCAGGCCGCCGCCTCGACGACGGTGGCGCGCGAAGCGGGCGAACTCGCCCAGCAGGCGGCCGGTCTCGTCGGCGATCTCGATGGCGCGGCCAACGGCATCGGCGAGGTGGTCAAGCTGATCTCCGACATCGCCGGGCAGACCAACCTCCTCGCGCTCAATGCCTCGATCGAGGCGGCACGCGCCGGGGATTCGGGCAAGGGCTTCGCGGTGGTGGCGAATGAGGTGAAGTCGCTCGCCAACGAAACCCAGCGCTCGGTCGGCCAGATCACCGGCCAGATCGAAACCATGCAGCAGATGTCGCACCGCATGGTCCAGGCGATCGGCACGATCCGCACCACCATCGTCAAGGTCGACGAAGCCGCGGCGACGATCGCGGCGGCGGTGGAACAGCAGAACGCCACCACTCGCGACATCTCGCGCAATGTCCAGGAGGTCGCGGGTGGCGCGCAGGAGGTTGCGACCCTGATCTCGGCGGTATCGCAGCAGGCGACCGAGGTCGGCGACGTCGCCTCCAGCCTGCGCGGCACCGTGGAGGATCTCACCGGCGACATCGACGGGCTGCACAAGGCGGTCAATCTCGCGGTCGAAACCTCGGTGAAGGAAACCGAACGCCAGCTCGCCCACAACTGAGGACGGGCGCGGCAACGAAAACGGCGGCCCGCGAGGGCCGCCGTTCTCGATTTCCGCGAATCCCGGTCAGGCGGCGCGCACCGCGTCGAGGAAGCTGTTGACGTCGGCGCGCATCGCGTCGGACTGGACGGAGAGGGCCTTCGCCGCCTCCTGCACCGAGCGCGAGGCGTCGCCGGTTTCCCGTGCCCCGGCGTTCAGCCCGGCCACGTTCTGGCTCACCTCCTGGGCGCTCGATGCCGCCTGGGTGATGCTCCGTGCGATATCCGCCGTGGTCGCCTGCTGCTGCTCCACCGCCGCCGCCACCGAGGCGGTGATCGCGGTGACCGAGGCCATGATCTCGGCGATGCCGCCGATTTCCTTCGCCGTGGTCTGGGTCGCGTCCTGCACCGCGCCGATCTGCGCGGCGATGTCGCTGGTCGCCTTGGCGGTCTGGTTGGCGAGGTTCTTCACCTCGCCTGCGACCACCGCGAAGCCCTTGCCCGCCTCGCCCGCGCGCGCCGCTTCGATCGTCGCGTTCAGCGCGAGGAGGTTGGTCTGGTTGGCGACGTCCGAGATCATCTGCACCACTTCGCCGATTTTGGCTGCGGTCTGCTCCAGGCTGGCGACCAGGGCTTCGGCGTGCTGGGTCTGGTCGGCGGCGCGCTTGACGATCGTGTCGGCCTCGTCGATGCGCCGCGCGATCTCGGCGATCGACATGTTCATCTGCTCGGTAGCGGCGGCGACCGAGTCCACGCTCTGCGAGGAATCCTGCGCCGCGCCCGCCACCGCCGAGGTCTGGCTCGACGTGCGCTCGGCAACCTCCGACATCGACGCTGAAGTCTCTTCCAGGCCGTTGGCGGCGGCGAGGAACTTGCCGATGTTGGCCAGCATCTGCTCGTTGAACGCCATGGTCAGGGCCTCGACCTTGAGCGCCCGGGCTTCCCGCGCCTTGCGCTCCTTCTCCGCCTCGATGCCGGCGGCCTTGCGCACGAGCGCGTTCCTGCGCCAGGTGTCGACCGCCTTGGCGATGCCGCCGATCTCGTCGGCGCGCTCGGTATGCGGCACGTGGACCTCGTAGTCGGCCTGGGCCAGCACCGCGAGGGCCTCCGAGATATCGTGTATCGGTCGCGAAATCGACCGGCCGATGCGATACGCGAGGCCGAAGGCGACGAGCAAAACCACGGTGGCGAACCCGAGATTGCGGTAGAGCGTGAGACGCATATTGCTGACGCGCGCGGCGAGGAGGCGGTCGAGCGCGTCGGTCGATGCCAGGGAGAGGGCACGATTGGCGGCGTGCAGCGCCCGGTGGCTGTCTTGCAATCGCTCGCTTGCGAGCGGTTGGCCCGCCACGAGTGCGTTCAAGTCCGCGAGGTAGGCCTGCCGCGCCTGTTCGAAGGCGGCACGGGAGGGGGCGATAGCCGTTGCGATCGTCGGGTCCTGAGTGTTGCCGAGGGCTGCGGTGAGATCGGTTTCCACACCGGCCAGGGTCCCGGTCAAGTCTCCCTTGAGCGCGACGAACCCGTACATGGCCTGCACGTCGGCCTTGGTGCCGATCAGGTCCTTGGCGGCGACGAGCGCGGCGTACGCCGTTGCTTCGCCAGCAGTCAGCTTCACCGTCACGAGATCCTGGAGGTAGTAGGTATCGAGTTCCGGATCGAGAGTGAGGTTGGAGCCGTCCTGGATTGCGGTGATATGGGCGACGACCGCGCCGATTGCCGCCGTAAATGCCGATACCCCGCCGCCGGCCGTGGCGTTGATCGCATCTGCCGCAGTGCGTGCGGCGTCTTCCGCCTTGTGGTCGGCGGCGAGTTCGGTATCCCGGGCGCGGGTTGCGGCTGCCGCGGCGGCGAGGTCTCCGGTATTCCCGAGCGCCGCATCGATGACGGCGTCGAACTCACTGCGTACGGTGCGGAAGTATCCGCTGCCGATCTGCTCGTGAATACTGAATGTGAGATTTTCGTTACTTTGATCTATGAATAATGCGGCGATGAAGCCAAGAGGAAGGAAGAAGGAACTGCAAAGTATGCAAAGTTTACCGTTGACTCGCAGAGAATTCAGCATGAGAGGGAGTCCTTGCCGTCAGCCCGTCGATAATGCACAAAAAGTGCGCACCAACTCGCGGTCGTCTAAAACATCATCAATCTCTAATTTTGCCGTGGCTTCGTCAAGACTTGCCAGGTGAGCTGGATAATTTTCAACTCAGGATGGTGCCTGCGATAATCTGCAATCAGAATATGCGCATGCGCAATGCATGGCAGAGTCTCGGAGGACACGGCGAGTTGCGAGGTGCAATTCGGCCGAAATCGCGAGGGCGGAAAGGCCCGTTCGGCTTGGGTGTTCCAGGATTCGCCTGGACTCCGCCCGACCCGGGCCGTAGTTTGGCGTCGTTTTAGCCACTCCAAGGCCACAGCCCGCCTATGACCTCGCCGTCCTCTCCATCCGCTCACCCGCAACCCGCCCGGAGCCTCGAAGCCATCGCGCGCACCCGCATCGTCGCCGCGATCGTCGCGGTGGTCGCCCTCGGCTTCTTCGGGCTTACCTTCGCCAACTATTGGGTGACCAAGGGCTGGGTACGGGAGACCATCGTCAAGAGCGACCTGCCGCTCACCAGCGATACCCTTTATTCCGAGATCCAGCAGGACCTGCTCAAGCCGATCTTCGTTTCTTCCCTGATGGCGCACGACACTTTCCTGCGCGACTGGGTGCTGGCGGGGGAAACCGACGAGCGGCCGATGATCCGTTACCTGCGCGAGATCCAGGGCAAGTACGATGCCTTCACCGCGTTCTTCGTTTCGGCGCGCACCGGCGTCTACTACCAGTCGAAGGGCGTATTGAAGAAGGTCAGTCCCGACGAGCCGCGCGACGTCTGGTTCTATCGCGTCCAGGCCATGCACGGTCCTTACGAAACCAATGTCGACCCCGATATGGCGAACCAGGACACGATGACGATCTTCATCAATTTCCGGGTTCTCGACTATGAAGGCCGCTTCATCGGCGCCACCGGCGTCGGCTTGCAGGCGACCACGGTCAAGCAGTTGGTCGAGCACTACCAGTCCGAATACCAGCGCACCATCACCTTCGTCGACCGCAAGGGCCTCTTGAAGCTCTATGGCCGCGACTACGACGCCGCCGAGCCCGATATCCACAAACGCCCTGGCCTCGACAAGATCGCCGACGCGATCCTTGCCAAGGATCAAGGCAGCTTCGAATACCGCAAGGGCGGCTCCACCTACTTCGTCAACAGCCGCTATATCCCGGACCTCGACTGGTACCTCCTCGTCGAGCAGAACGCCGACGCGAAGCTCGCCTCGGCGCAGCGCGCCCTGGTCAACAATCTCGTCGTCGGCGCGGCGGTTACGCTCCTCGTCACCTTCCTCTGCGCCCTCCTGGTTCGCCGCTCGCAGCGTCGCCTCGAAAATCTCGTCGCCACCGATTCCCTCACCGGCGCGCTCAGCCGCCTCGCCTTCGCCGTGGTCTACGCCCAGGCGAGCGAGCGCGCCCGCCGCGATCCCAAGTCGCTCTCCCTCGCGTTCTTCGACGTCGACCACTTCAAGGAGGTCAACGACCAGCACGGCCACGCCGTCGGCGATGCCGTTCTCGTCGCGATCACCGAACGCCTGCGCTCCGCCGTTCGCGCGGGCGACGGCCTCTGCCGCTGGGGTGGAGAGGAGTTTCTCCTCCTCTTCGAAGACTGCGACCTCGAAACCGCCTGGAGCGTGGCCGAAAAAGCCCGCGCCGCCGTGATCGCCACGCCGCTGGTGATGGCCGACGGCACCCGGATCGCCGTCACCCTCTCCGCCGGCGTCGCCCAGCGCCGCCAAAACGAGGACGGCGACTCCCTCATCGCCCGTGCCGACGCCGCCCTCTACCGCGCCAAGCACACCGGCCGCAACCGCACCGAACGCGCGGCGTAAGGTTCAGGAAAACACGCGGGCCCCGCCCGCACCCGCTGGTGCCGCAGTCCCCAGACCCCAGTGAGATTGGGGCAAGCTATTTGAGCTGACTGTCCTTGTTGCCGCGACGATTGATCCCACCCGGCACCGGACGCCGGTCGATCGCCTCCTGGCACGCCACGCAGGTCGTCACCCCAGGCAGCGCCTTGCGCCGCGCCTCGGGAATCTCCTCGCCGCACTCGACGCAATAGATCTCCCCCGGGCCCGTCGGCAACCGCGCCCGCGCGCTCGTCACCGCATCGGCGACACTGTCGTCGATCTGCTCCTGCACCGCCCCATCCCGCGCCCACCCGCCAGCCATGATCCCTGCCCGAGCTTTCGTTGCGTCAGAAATTGAGGATAGGAAGATGCGCCGCGCGTTCCAAGGGGGAGCCGCATAACTGTGGCATGGCTGAACAGGGGCCGAAAGGAGAATGGCAGGTT
>DBTR01000073.1:0-180 GCA_002307145.1 Rhodospirillum sp. UBA1311
GCCGAGGAAATCTGGGCGGATACGGCGGGCAAGGTCGACATTCTCGTCGGCGGCGTCGGCACCGGCGGAACCCTCACCGGCTGCGGCGACGTGCTGAAAGCCCGCAACCCGAAGCTCAAGGTGGTCGCCGTCGAACCCGAGGATAGCCCGGTTCTCTCCGGCGGCGCGCCCGGCCCGCAC
>DBTR01000073.1:451-580 GCA_002307145.1 Rhodospirillum sp. UBA1311
AGGGCATCGGCGCGGGCTTCGTCCCCGAAGTCCTCGACCAGTCCCTGATCGACGAAGTCATCCAGATCGCCACCGCCACCGCCCTCGCCACCGCCCGCCAGGTCGCCAGGCTCGAAGGCGTGCCGGTCG
>DBTR01000073.1:830-9856 GCA_002307145.1 Rhodospirillum sp. UBA1311
GGCGTGCCGGTCGGCATCTCCTCGGGCGCGGCCCTCGCCGCCGCCGTCGAACTCGGCAAGCGCCCCGAAAACAAAGGCAAATCCATCGTCGTGATCATCCCCTCGTTCGCCGAACGCTACCTCTCCACCGCGCTGTTCGACGGGCTTTAAGACCATCTTCGTGGGCGCTGCCCACACCCGCCAAGGGCCTTGGGCCCTTGGATTCCTTGTGTTGTTTTCCGCGCGAAGCGCCATTAACTTTTAGCCGCCAGACCGATTGCCCCCGCTTCGCGGGAACAAAAAGTCATGGGGTCTGGGGCCCAAGGCCCCAGCGGGTGCGGGCAGAGCCCGCAACACTTTTAGGAAACCCTCCGCCATGACCTTGACCCGAGACCAGAACCTTCGTTACGCACGGCAAGTCCTGCTGCCCGAGGTCGGCGGCGCGGGTCAGGAGAAGCTCCTGGCGACGCGAGCCCTGGTGGTCGGCGCGGGTGGATTGGGGTCGCCGGTGTTGTTGTATCTGGTGGCGGCGGGAGTCGGGCAGATCACCATCGCCGACGACGACACCGTGGCGATCTCGAATTTGCAGCGCCAGATCCTTTACGACACCGGCACGGTCGGCCTGCCGAAGGCAAGCAGCGCCGAGGCGCGGCTGGATGCGCTCAATCCGGAAGTGAAGATCACCGCGCTCCAGGCCCGCGTCACCTCCGAGAACGTCGCGGCGCTGGTCGCCGAAGCCGACGTCGTGGTCGACTGCCTCGACAACTTCGGCAGCCGCTTCACCCTCTCCGACGCCTGCGTCGCGGCGGGCAAGCCGATGATCTCCGCCGCGATCCAGGGCTTCGCGGGCCAGCTCGCGGTGTTCGACCCGGCGCACGGCGGCCCCTGCTACCGCTGCTTCAATCCCGCACCGCCGCCACGCAGCGCCCACGCCCGCCCCTGCGAGGAAACCGGCATCCTCGGCGTGGTCGCGGGGCTGGTCGGCACCGCGCAGGCGCTGGCGGTGGTCAAGTTCATCCTCGGCCTCGGCGACGACGCCGACGGCTTCGTCACGCTCTTCGACGGCCTCGCCGGAACCACCCGCCGCGTCCGCCTCGCACGCGACCCGGCGTGCCCGTGCTGTGGCGCCAAAAACTAGGGCGGGCTCTGCCCGCACCCGCCAAGGGGCTTAACCCCTTGGACCCATTAACTCTGGTTTTGCGCAAAGCGCCATAGAGCCTTCGCGTGTCCATTTCGATTGCGCTGCGCGCGAAAGCAAAAGGGGGTTGGGGCATCGCCCCAAGCCGGGCCCGGGGCGGCAGCCCCGCAACATCTTGCAACCTAAGGAGCCTCGTCCATGCCCAATACAGTTTTCATCACCGGCGCGACCGCCGGGTTCGGCGCGGCGTGCGCGCGGCAGTTCGCGGCGGCGGGCTGCTGGAATCTGGTACTCACCGGACGGCGGGCGGAGCGCCTGGAAGAGCTGAAGGCGGAGCTTTCGCCCAAATGCGCGGTCCACACCGCCGTGCTCGACGTGCGCGACCGCGATGCGGTGGCGGCGGTGGTCGCCGCCCTTCCCGAGCCGTTCTCCCGCGTCCACACCCTGGTCAACAACGCCGGTCTCGCGCTCGGCCTCAACCCCGCCCAGACCTGCGACCTCGACGACTGGGACCAGATGATCGACACCAACGTCAAGGGCGTCACCTACGTCACCCGCGCCCTGCTCCCGGCGATCATCAAGGAAGGCACCGGCACGGTGATCAACCTCGCCTCGATCGCCGCCCACTACCCCTATCCCGGCGGCAACGTCTACGGCGCGACCAAGGCCTTCGTCCGCCAGTTCTCCTATAACCTCCGCTGCGACCTCGTCGGCACCGGCGTCCGCGTCACCGCGATCGAACCCGGCCTGTGCGAAAGCGAGTTCTCCCTCGTCCGCTTCGGCGGCGATGCCGAACGCGCCGCCGCCGTCTACAAGGGCGCCCACCCACTCACCGCCGACGACATCGCCGGAACCATCTTCTGGGTCGCCAGCCTGCCGAAGCACGTCAACATCAACTGCCTCGAAGTCATGCCGGTGACCCAGTCGTGGAGCGCTCTGAACGTTCATCGGGACGCGGAATAGAAAGGCCAGGGCTCTGCCCTGGACCCGCGAGGGGACTCGGTCCCCTCGACCCCATAACTTTGTTTTTCGCGCGTCAGCGCAATCGACCGTCACGCGGCGCGAAGGTTTTATGGCGCTTCGCGCAAAAACTAACGGGGTCCTAGGGGACCGAGTCCCCTAGAAGCCTTCCTTTCACATCTCCAGCACATCCGAAAACGCCACGAACGCCTCGGTCCCCGGCGCGGTGAGATTGCGGCTGTCGATGGCGGCGATCGGGCGGAGGGTGAGTGCGCTGACGACGAAGCCGGCTTCCGCCTGGACGAGTTCGCTGGCGGTGACGCGACGTTCGGAAACCAGGCCCGCGTCGAGCAGGCGGGCGCGGGCGGTGCCGGGGAGGGCGCCGTCGGCGACCGGGGGCGTGACCCAGGCGTCGCCGAAGCGGAAGACGAGGTTGGCGGCGGAGGTTTCGGCAACGTTGCCGTCGGTATTGCGGAGGATGGCGTCGTCGGCGAGCGCGGCTTCGGCCTCCTGGCGGGCGAGGATGGAATCGCCGTAGTTCATGGTTTTCAGGCGCGAGAGCGGCGAGTGCTGGTTGCGCCGCGTGCCGCGCGCGACGATCAGGCGCGCCGGGCTGACGATCGGGGCCATGGCGGCGGCGGTGATCAGGACGGTCAGCGCCGGAGTCTCGGGCGGCAGCACGCCGCGCGGCCCCGAGCCGCGGCTGACGGTAAGGCGGGCGACGCCGCCGCTCACCGAGCCCGCTTTCAGGAGGTCGGCGAGGGCGGGGGCGGGGTCGAAGGGCAGGGGGCCGAAACCGAGAGCCTTCAGCCCGGCGGCGAGGCGGGCGAGGTGGCGGTCGAGCGCGACCGGGCCGCGCTCGCGGATGCGGATGGTCTCGAACAGGCCGTCGCCGAGGAGGAAGCCCCGGTCGGTGGCGGGAATGCACGCGCCGGAGGATGGCAGGACGCGGCCGTTGAGGCTGACGGGATCCGGCATATCAGAGGCCCTCCTCGCTGAGGATTTCGGGGTCGGGTGTGACGCAGCGAAGCAACGCCGCCGCCTTCACCAGGGTTTCGCGGTATTCCTCCGCCGGATCGGAATCGGCGACGATGCCGCCGCCCGCCGACAGGGAGATCGTATCATCGTCGACGATCAGGGTGCGGATGGTAATCGACGTATCCATCGCGCCGTCGTCGCCAATCCAGCCGATCGCACCGCAATAGGGACCGCGCCGCGCGGCTTCCAACTCGGCGATGATCTCCATGGCGCGAACCTTGGGTGCGCCGGTGATCGAGCCACCGGGAAAGGCGCTCTTGAGAATGTCGAGGGTCGGCACCTCGGCGCGGGGTTCGGCGGTGACCACCGAGACGAGATGATGCACGGCGGCGAAGCTCTCCAGGCCCCAGAGCTTCGGCACCTGGACGCTGCCGAGTCTTGCGGTGCGCGAGAGGTCGTTGCGCAGCAGGTCGACGATCATCAGGTTTTCGGCGCGGTCCTTGGCGCTGGCCTGGAGTTCGGCGGCGAGGCGGGCATCGTCTTCCGGCGTCGCGCCGCGCGGCCGGGTGCCCTTGATCGGGCGGGTCTCGACGCTGCGGCGGCCATCGGCGGCGACCGACACCCGGAGGAAGCGTTCCGGCGAGGCGGAGACAATGGCGCGGCGGGCGTCGACGCAGAGGAACGCCGCGAACGGCGCGGGATTGACGCGGCAGAGGCGGCGGAACAGGCCGAACGCGGTCATGCCCTCGGGGCGGGGCGCATGGAAGCGCTGTGCGATGTTGGCCTGGAAGATGTCGCCCGCGCGAATGTAGTCCAGGGTGCTGCGGATCCGCGCCTCGTAGTCGGCGCGGCTCCAGGCGGCGGTCCAGCGCGTCGGGCCCCAGGTCTCCTCCGCACCGAGAGCGGGGACGGCGGCGATTCCGGCGGCCAGTGCTGCGGCGCGCTCCCGCGCCAGTCGGGCAAACTCCTGCGGATCGCGCTCCGGCAAGCCGCCCGCGACCACGGCGGCGGTGCGCGCCTTGAGGTCGAACACCGCAACCGCATCGAAGACGGCGAACGCCATGTCGGGGAGCGACGGACCGGGATCGGCGGGCGACGGCAGGCGCTCCACCTCGCCGCCCAGCTCATAGCCGAAATAGCCGATCACGCCGCCAGCGAACGAGCCGAAGCCGGGCGACCCGATGCCGCCCCGCGCCGCCAGCAGCGCCGCGAGGTCGGCAAAGCCGCCGGTGACGATCTGCGAAGGATGGAGGCCGAGGATGGCGAAGTCGCCGCCATGTAGCAGCGCCGCGCCCGGCCGCGTCGCATGGGGCGCGAACGCGGCGAACGGATCGCACCATGGGATCGAGCGAACGAGCGGGCTGAGGTCCGCGCGCAACGGCGGACTCAGGCGTTGGGCAGGACGCGGTCGGGCGGGCGGTGCCCGTCGCTGAAGGTCTTGATGTTGATCAGCACCTTTTGTCCCATCTCGTTGCGCGCCTCGACCGTCGCGGCACCCAGGTGCGGCATCAGGACGACGTTGTCGAGCGCGAGGAACTTCGGGTTCACCAGCGGCTCGTTCTGGAACACGTCGAGCGCCGCGCCCGCGATCCGGCGGGAGGCGAGCATCTCGGCCAGTGCGTCCTCGTCGATCACCGAGCCGCGCGCGGTGTTGACGATGTACGACGTCGGCCGCAGCAGCTTGAGGCGTTCGGCGGAGAGCAGGTGGTGGGTCTGGGGCGTGCCCGGGCAGTGGATCGAGATCACGTCCATGCGCGGCAGCATCTGGTCGAGGCTGTCCCAGTAGGTCGCTTCGAGAGAGTCCTCGACCGAGGGATGCAGGCGGCGGCGGTTGTGGTAGTGAATCGACATGCCGAAGCCGCGCGCGCGCTCGGCGACCGCCTGCCCGATCCGGCCCATGCCGATGATCCCGAGGCGCTTGCCCGAGACCCGGCTGCCCAGCATCGCCGTCGGCCCCCAGCCGCTCCACTTGCCCGCGCGCACCAGGCGGTCGCCCTCGATCAACCGGCGCGGCACCGAAAGCAGCAACGCCATGGTCATCTCGGCGGTGTCCTCGGTGAGGACGTCCGGCGTGTTGGTGACGGTGATACCCTTGGCCTGCGCGGCGGCGACGTCGATGTGGTCGGTGCCGGAGCCGAAGTTCGCGATCAGCTTGAGCTGCGGGCCCGCCGCCGCGATCACCCTGGCGTCGATGACCTCGGTGATCGTCGGCACCAGCACGTCCGCGACCCGCGCCGCGTCGCAAAGCTCTTGCGCCGTCATCGCGTGGTCGTCGGGGCTCAACCGGGCGTCGAAGAGTTCCTTCATCCGGGTTTCGATGGATTCCGGCAGGCGACGGGTGACGATGACGACAGGTTTCTTCATGTTTTTCCTCCCGCGGCCGCTGACGTCGCCAGCGCCACGGCAGACTTACCAAGGCGCGCGGTCAATGTCCAGGGTTGAGCCTGTGCGCCCGGTCACCGGCAAATCCAGCGAGATGGTTCATTCTCGCGCGATCTTGCTCTATGGTGGCCTTCCGTTCGAACGCCTGGGTTATTTCTTCGTATGCCAATGCCGCCATCGACCCTCCGCACCCTCGCCGTCCGCACCCTCTTGGCCGCGGCGCTGCTTGCGTTCGGCCCGGCGGCGATGGCCGCCAACACCGATAGCGGCGGCGAAACCGGCCAGCGCCTGCCCCGCTTCGTCTCGCTGCGCGCCACCCAGGTCAACCTGCGCTCCGGTCCCGGCGTCCGCTACCCGATCGAATGGGTCTACCTGCAGCGCGATCTGCCGGTCGAGGTGATTCAGGAATTCGACCACTGGCGCAAAATCCGCGACTGGGAAGGCACCGAGGGCTGGGTCCACCGCAGCATGCTCTCGGGCAACCGCGCGATCCGCATCATCGGCCCGGTGACTCCCTTGCGCGCCCAACCCCAAGCCGAAAGCCCGATCGTCGCCCAACTCGAAGGCGGCGTCGTCGGCAAGCTCACCACCTGCCCGGAAAACTCCACCTTCTGCCGCGTCGAAGCCGGCGGCTACGCCGGCTGGCTGCCCCGTGCGGCGTTCTGGGGGGTTTATCGCGGGGAGACGGTGAAGTAGGGAAGAGACGGGAAGATTCGCGGGCTCTGCCCGCACCCGTTGAGGCCTTGAGCCCCAAATCCCGTGACTTTTGATTTTGCGCGTAGCGCCATGAAGCCGTCACGCGGCGTGACGGTGGGGCGCGCTTCGCGCGAAAAACAAACGGGTACACAGGGACCAAGTCCCTGTGCGGGGTCAGGGGCAGAGCCCCTGCCTGATCACTCGCCGACGCGGACGACGATGTCGATGCGACGGATCGACTTGCCTTCCGGGATCGCGGGGCTGCCGACGACCTGGAGGTGCTGCGCCGGGATATCCATCAGCGCGCCGGTATCTTCGTCGTAGCAGTGGTGGTGCGAGGTGATGTTGGTGTCGAAGTAGGAGCAGCCCGCGTCGACGGTGATTTCCTTCAGCAGTCCGGCTTCGGTGAACTGATGCAGGGTGTTGTAGACCGTCGCCAGGGAGACGCGCGCGCCTTCGGCCGCGGCTTCCTTGTGCAGGGCCTCGGCGGTGACGTGGCGGTCGGGCTTCTCGAACAGCAGCTTGGCGAGCGCGAGGCGCTGGCGCGTCGGGCGCAGGTTGACCGAGCGCAGTTGTTCGAGAACATGGGAAAACGGTCGCGTACGATTCAGCATTGCATTTTACCGGCTGGAGCCGGCCCCCCCGGGTGCAGGTTCTACGTACTGTTATTTTGCTCTCTGTATTAATTCAAATCCGGAGACAAAACGCAACGAAAGAAGCCGACAAAACCCTAGGTTTCGTCGGCTTTTTGCAAAAATCGTACGGTTGGGTGCGAATCAACCGCCCTTGAGCAGGTGTTCGATGAGTTCCCTGACCGTCGGGATGAAGCCGTTGCGGTACAGCGGATCGGTTTTGAAGCGATGCACGTTGTGCCCGGCGAACATCAATTCGTGTTCGACGTCGCCCTGGTGAGCGATGTTTTGCAAGGTTTTCTGGATGCAGAACGAGCGCGGATCGGCGCGGCGGCCGGTGGTGCCCTCGTGATTCTGCGCCCAATTGGAGAAGTTGCAGGCCGAGAGGCAACCCATGCAGTCGACCTGGTCCTTGAGGATCGTCTTGGCCGACTCGGGGGTAACGAAGACCACGGTTTCGTCCGGCGTCTTGATCGCCTCGCTGTAGCCTTCGGCGACCCAGGCCTCGACCTTCGCCTTGTCCTCGGGCGCGACGAAGATGGTGCGGCCACGGCGACCGAAGGCGACCTCGGCCGACAGGGTCTCGGTGGCTTCCGCCGCGAAGGCGACCTGACGCTCGGAGCGCGCGACGAGCTCGTCGAGGAAGGTGTTGCGTACCGCCGACGAATAGAAGCCGGTCGGGCTGAAGCGATGCAGCAGCACGTCGCCCGGATCGAGACTGGTGAGGCGCTGCTTCCAGGAGGCCGGGATCGGGCTTTCCTTGGTCAAGAGCGGCCGGGTGCCGAGCTGGAAGGCGAGCGGGCCGATCGCCGGATTGCCGATCCAGTCTTCCCAGTCGGAGATCGACCAGACGCCGCCCGCCATCACCACCGGAGTGGAATCGAGACCGACCGAGTTCATCTCGGCGCGGAGATCGGCGACGCGCGGGAACGGCGGTTCGGGATTGGTCGGGCTTTCGCTGTTGGAGAGGCCGTTGTGGCCGCCCGCCAGCCACGGGTCTTCGTAGACCACGCCGCCGAGCCAATCCTTGCTCTTCGAATACGCACGCTTCCAGAGCGCGCGGAAGGCGCGCGCGGAGGAGACGATCGGGTAATAGTAGACGCCGTATTTCGCCGCGATCTCGGCGAGGCGATAGGGCATGCCGGCGCCGCAGGTCACACCGTGCACCAGGCCCTTGGCCTGTTCGAGGATGCCCTCAAGGATGCGTTCGCAGCCGCCCATTTCCCACAGCACGTTCATGTGGATCCGGCCTTCGCCGCCCGACACGTCGTGCGCGATGCGTGCCTGGGCGAGGCCGCCCCGGATCGCGAACGAAATCAGCTCCTCGTGGCGTTCGCCACGGGTTTTGCCGGTATAGACGACCGGGACGAAACGCCCGTTCTCGTCATAGAAATCCGCGTTGACCCCGGAAAACGTTCCCACGCCGCCCGCTGCCGCCCAAGCGCCCGCGCTCAAGCCGGAAGATGCGGCAATGCCCTTGCCACCCTCGACGAGAGGCAGAACGTCCTTCCCCGAAATCCAAAGCTTTTGGAGGGTTTTCACGCCATCCGTCTCCACCCGTATCGACGAACCCGGAGGCCTTCCCGGTCGCCGTTGTTGTTCCATCGCACGTTAGAGAACCGCGCGACCCCCTCTCGGTCATGCGCCCGCTTCCCCGACAGGCGCGCCTGGGAATCCTTTATCCCGGGAGACGAAGAAATGCAATTTCCCGTCCCGGGCGATTCCGGGCGCCGCCCCCTGGAGACCAGGGGGCGGGACCAATGTTCGAGTATTATTCGACCTTGGCGGCCGGCGCGATTTCTTCGCCGGTTTCCTGGTCGACGGCCTTCATCGACAGCTTCACCTTGCCGCGGTCGTCGAAGCCCAGGAGCTTGACCTTCACCGAGTCGCCGACCTTGACGATGTCGTCGGGATGATTGACGCGCTTCTGCGCCATTTCCGAGACATGCACCAGACCGTCGCGGCTGCCCATGAAGTTCACGAACGCGCCGAACTCAAGGACCTTCACCACCTTGCCGGTGTAGATCGCGCCGAGTTCCGGCTCCGCCGCGATCCCCTTGATCCAGCGGATGGCTTCTTCCTGCTTGGTCGCGTCGACGGCGGCGACGCGGATGGTGCCGTCGTCCTCGATGTCGATCTTGCAGCCGGTGACTTCGCAGATCTCGCGGATCACCTTGCCGCCCGAGCCGATCACTTCGCGGATCTTGTCCACGGGGATCTGCATCACCTCGATGCGCGGGGCGTGCTCGCCGAGCTCCGCG
>DBTR01000103.1:0-6210 GCA_002307145.1 Rhodospirillum sp. UBA1311
ACGGCGCACACCGCCTACGGCACCTGCGGCGTCAAGGTCTGGATCTTCAAGGGCGAAATCATGGCCCACGATCCGATGGCCCAGGACAAGCGCGCGCAAGAGCAGCGCTAAGAAGGGTAAGAGAGATGCTGAGTCCTAAGCGCACGAAGTTCCGCAAGCAGCACAAGGGTCGTATCCACGGCCTGGCCAAGGGCGGTTCTGATTTGAATTTTGGGGCCTTTGGCCTCAAGGCCCTGGAGCCTGATCGCGTCACCGCGCGGCAGATCGAGGCGGCTCGCCGCGCGATCACCCGTCAGATGAAGCGTCAGGGCCGGGTGTGGATCCGGGTCTTCCCCGATGTTCCGGTGACCGCGAAGCCGGCCGAAGTCCGTCAGGGCAAAGGTAAGGGTTCGGTGGAATTCTGGGCCTGTCGGGTGAAGCCGGGCCGGATCATGTTTGAAGTCGACGGCGTGGCCGAAGACGTGGCGCGTCGGGCGTTCGAATTGGCCGCGGCCAAGCTCCCGATCAAGACCCGCTTCGTTGCGCGTCTGTTTGCCGAGGAGGTCTAAGCCATGGCGAAGGCGGAAGAGCTGCGCGCAAAGTCGAACGACCAGCTTCTGGAGCAACTCGTTGCCCTGAAGAAGGAACAGTTCAATATGCGGTTCCAGCGCGCCTCCGGGCAGCTGGAGAACACGGCCCGCGTGCGTCAGGTGCGTCGCGAAATCGCGCGCATCAAGACGGTGATGGGCGCCAAAGCCGGAGAGGCCAAGAATGCCTAAGCGTATCCTGCAAGGCGTGGTGGTCAGCGACTGCAACGACAAGACCATCACGGTCAAGGTCGAACGGCGCTTCATGCACCCCGTCTATAAGAAGTTCATTCGGCGTAGCAAGAAGTACGCTGCTCACGACGAAAGCAATGCTTTCAAGGTGGGCGATGTGGTTCGTATTCGCGAGTGCGCCCCGATTTCCCGGACCAAGACCTGGGAAGTCATGGCGGCGGATGCGGAATAAGTTCGAATATCTGTTTCAAGATAAAGGAAACGGTCCATGATTCAGATGCAAACCAACCTGGACGTTGCCGATAACTCGGGGGCGCGACGGGTGCAGTGCATCAAGGTGCTTGGCGGCGCCAAGCGCCGGTTCGCCTCCGTCGGTGACATCATCGTGGTGTCGGTGAAGGATGCGATCCCGCGCGGTCGCGTCAAGAAGGGCGATGTGCACCGCGCTGTCATCGTGCGTACGGCGAAGGAAGTTCGCCGCGCCGACGGGAGCGTCATTCGTTTCGACCGCAACGCGGCGGTTCTGATCAACAAGCAGAACGAGCCGATCGGCACGCGTATCTTCGGCCCCGTGGTTCGCGAACTCCGCGCCAAGGGTTACATGAAGATCATTTCTCTGTCGCCGGAGGTGTTGTGATGTCGGCTGCGAAGATCAAAAAGGGCGACTACGTCGTCGTCCTGACCGGTCGCGACAAGGGCAAGAAGGGCGAAGTGATTCGCTCGCTCCCGACCGCTGACCGCGTCGTCGTGCAGGGCGTCAATCTCGTCAAGCGTCATACGCGCCCGACTCAAATGTCCGCCGGTGGCATCGTGGAAAAGGAAGCGACGATTCACGTTTCCAACGTCGCGCATGTCGATCCGAAGGACGGCAAGCCGACCCGCGTCGGTTTCAAGACTCTCGAAGACGGCCGAAAGGTTCGCGTTGCGAAGCTTTCCGGCGAAGTCCTCGACAAGTAAGGGGGCGGGTTTTATGGCTGCTCGTTTGCGCGAATATTACGATAACGTGATTCGCAAGGAATTGCAGGACAAGTTCGGTTACGACAACCCGATGATGTTGCCGAAGCTGGACAAGATCGTCCTCAACATGGGCGTCGGTGACGCCGTCAACGACCAGAAGAAGGTCCAGGGCGCGGTCAAGGAAATGACCATGATCGCTGGCCAGAAGCCGGTCGTGACCAAGGCCCGGGTTTCGGTTGCGACGTTCAAGCTGCGTGAAGGCATGTCGATCGGCTGCAAGGTCACGCTGCGGAAAGACCGCATGTACGAGTTCCTGGATCGCCTGGTGAACATCGCCCTGCCGCGTGTCCGCGATTTTCGCGGCATCCGCGGCAAGTGCTTCGACGGTCGCGGCAATTTCGCGTTCGGTTTGAAGGAACAGATCGTGTTCCCGGAAATCGAATACGACCAGGTCGATACCGTGCGTGGCATGGACATCATCATTTGTACGACGGCGCGAACCGACGAGGAAGCCAAGGCGCTCCTCACCGGCTTCAACGTGCCGTTCGCCAAATAAGGGCGGGAGAGCAACCATGGCGAAAACCAGTGCTGTCGAGCGCAACAAGAAGCGCATTCGTATGGCGGCTTCGGCCGCCGGGCGCCGGGCGCGTCTGAAGGCCATCGTGATGAATCGCGAGACCTCGCCCGAGGATCGTTTCGAAGCGACCCTGAAGCTGGCCGAAGTGGCGCGCAATTCCGCGCCGGTTCGTCAGCGCAACCGCTGCGATCTGACCGGTCGTCCGCGCGGTACCTACCGCAAGTTCAAACTGGGCCGCGTTATGCTCCGTGATCTCGCCTCGTTCGGCCAGATCCCGGGCATGACGAAGTCCAGCTGGTAAGGGGGGCGCATCCATGTCGATGTCAGATCCTTTGGGCGATATGCTCACCCGTATCCGTAACGGCCAGCGCGCGCGCAAGTCGTCGGTTGCGGCTCCGGCCTCGCGGTTCCGCAAGAGCGTCCTCGACGTTCTGGTGCGCGAAGGCTACATCCGCGGCTATGAAGAGCTCGAAGTCCGCAAGGGCATCAGCGAGCTGCGGATCGAGCTGAAGTACCACGAAGGCGAGCCGGTGATTTCGCAGATCGCTCGCGTTTCGACCCCCGGCCGTCGGGTTTATTCCGGCGCCAAGAGCCTGCCGCGCGTCTACAACGGCTTGGGGATCTCGATCCTCTCCACGCCGAGCGGCGTGATGTCGGACTTCGAAGCCAGGCAGGCGAATGTCGGCGGCGAAGTCTTGTGCAAGGTGTTCTAAGGAAGGGACAGTCATGTCGCGAGTTGGCAAATATCCGGTCGTCGTGCCGGCCGGCGTGACGGTCTCTGTCGATGGGCAGACCGTGCACGCGAAAGG
The DNA here is from genome assembly GCA_002307145.1 of Rhodospirillum sp. UBA1311. Lineage (GTDB taxonomy): Bacteria > Pseudomonadota > Alphaproteobacteria > Rhodospirillales > Rhodospirillaceae > Oleispirillum. The sequence continues at coordinate 3,102 of DBTR01000103.1, forward strand.
TAAGTTCGGCGAGCTGTCCTTCCACGTCGTCAAGGACGTGGAAGTGAAGCTCGAAGACGGTAAGGTTGTGGTGACGCCGCAGGGCAACGAAAAGTTTGCCCGGGCGATGTGGGGCACTGCCCGCGCTCGGATCAACAACATGGTCAAGGGCGTCGGCGAAGGCTTCACCAAGAAGCTGGATATCGTTGGCGTGGGCTATCGTGCGGCGGTTCAGGGTCGGACCCTGAAGCTGGCGCTCGGTTTCTCCCATGACGTCGATTTCCCGATCCCGGAAGGCATCGACATTAAATGTCCGCAGCCGACCCAGATCGAGATCTCGGGCAACGATAAGCAGCGTGTCGGGCAGGTCGCCGCTGAAATCCGGGCATATCGCTCGCCGGAGCCCTACAAGGGCAAGGGCGTGAAGTACTCGGACGAGAAGATCCTGCGCAAGGAAGGCAAGAAGAAGTAAGGGCTTTATCATGAAGACGGCAAAACAACTATTTGATCGCCGCAAGGCCCGGACTCGCTGGACCCTGCGCAAGAAGACCGCCGGTCGGCCGCGCCTGTCCGTGCATCGCACCAACGTGCACATGTACGCCCAGGTGATCGACGACGTGAACGGCGTGACCCTGGCATCGGCTTCGACGCTCGATGCATCCCTGCGCGAAGCGCTGGCCAACACCTCCGACAAGGCTGCGGCCGAAGCGGTGGGCAAGCTCATCGCAGAGCGGGCCAAGGCGGCGGGCGTGGTCGACGTGGTCTTCGACCGCGGCGGCTACATGTTCCATGGCCGGGTGAAGGCCCTGGCCGACGCCGCCCGCGAAGGCGGACTGCAGTTCTGAGGGGATGAAGAAGTATGGCTCGTAATCCGAATTCCGAACGTCGTCCGCAAAAGGGTGGACCCGATCGTGAGCGCGACGATGAGTTCGTCGACAAGCTCGTCCACATCAATCGCGTGGCCAAGGTGGTCAAGGGCGGACGTCGGTTCTCGTTCGCGGCGTTGGTGGTGGTCGGCGACCAGAAGGGCCGCGTCGGTTATGGCACCGGCAAGGCTCGCGAAGTGCCGGAAGCCATCCGTAAGGCCACCGAGCAGGCGAAGCGCGGCATGATCCGCGTGCCGCTGCGCGAAGGCCGTACGCTGCACCATGACATTCATGGTCACTTCGGCGCGGGTCGCGTCATCCTCCGTTCGGCCGAACCCGGTACCGGGATCATCGCCGGCGGCCCGATGCGCGCGATCTTCGAAACCATGGGCGTGCAGGACGTGGTGGCGAAGTCCACCGGCACCGCCAATGCGCACAACATGATCAAGGCGACCTTCGACGCTTTGTCCCTGCTGAATTCGCCCCGCATGGTCGCGAACAAGCGTGGCAAGAAGGTTGGCGACATCGTCGGCCGCCGCGACGGCATCGCCGCGGTGAAGGAGTAAGAACCGATGACCGATAAGACGATCAAGGTCACGCAGACCGGTAGCCCGATCGGACGCAAGTCCGATCAGCGCGCCACGCTGGTGGGCCTGGGGCTCAACAAGATGCATCGCACCCGTGAGCTGGAAGACACTCCGTCGGTGCGCGGCATGATCAACAAGGTCCACCACCTGGTTAAGGTGGAAGAGGCCTAAGGGCATCGATTGGAAGGTCTACGGCTATGAAACTTAACCAAATCACCGACAACGAAGGCGCGCGCAAGTCGCGCACCCGCGTTGGCCGGGGCATTGGCTGCACCAAGGGCAAGACCTGCGGCCGTGGCGTCAAGGGGCAGACTTCCCGCTCCGGCGTCGCGATCAACGGCTTCGAAGGCGGCCAGATGCCGATCTACCGGCGTCTGCCGAAGCGCGGCTTCAAGAACGTGAACAGCTCGAACTTCGTCGTCCTCACCGTTGAGCGTCTGCAGCAGGCGATCACCGGCGGTCGTCTCGATCTCGCGCAGCCGATCACCGGCGCGGCCTTGAAGGCTGCCGGCGTGGTCCACAAGACCCTCGACGGTCTGCGTCTGATCGGCACCGGCGAACTGTCGGCCAAGGTCACGATCGAAGTCGCCGGCGCCACGCCGGGTGCGATCGCCTCCGTCGAGAAGGCCGGTGGCTCCGTCACCGTCCTCGCTCCGGCGAAGGAAGAGGCTTCGGCCGAGGGCTGATTGCCCGCACGAACTGACGGGCTCCGGCGGACAACCGCCGGAGCCGGTCGTTTCCGCCGTCGCGTTTCGAAAGACCGCGTTCGCGGCTTTTCGAGCCGCATCACTTGCATTTTGTAACCGGGGTCTCCGCTCATGGCGTCCGCTGCCGAACAACTCGCCGCGAACATGAATTGGAACATTCTGTCCAAGGCGACGGAATTGAAGAGTCGTATCTGGTTCACCCTGTTCGTGCTGGTGATTTATCGCCTTGGCACCTGGGTGCCGGTGCCGGGCATCGATTCCGCGGTTCTGGCGCAGGTGTTCCAGCAGCACGGCAGCGGGATTCTCGGCAACTTCGATATGTTCGCCGGCGGCGCGTTGCACCGCATGTCGATCCTCGCCCTCGGCATCATGCCGTACATCTCCGCCTCGATCATCATGCAGTTGATGGGCGTCGCGTCCGAGACCGTCGCGCAGTTGAAGAAGGAAGGCGAGGCGGGCCGCAAGAAGATGAACCAGTACACCCGGTATCTGACCGTGGTGCTGGCGGCGGCCCAGGGCTACGGCATCGCGACCGGCCTTGAGAACATGGCGACCGGCGGCGGCATCTCGCCGGTGATGGAGCCGGGCCTGTTCTTCCGCGGCGTCACCACGGTGACCCTGGTCGGCGGCACGATGTTCCTGATGTGGCTGGGCGAGCAGATCACCCAGCGCGGCATCGGTAACGGCATTTCCCTGATCATTTTCGCGGGCATCGTCGCGGGCATCCCGGCGGCGTTGGCCCACACTCTCGAACTCGGCAAGACCGGTGCGCTCCCGGCTTTCGTCATCGTCGGCTTCCTGGTGATGGCGTTGGTGGTGATCGCGGGCATCGTCTTCGTCGAGCGTGCGCAGCGCAGGGTGCTGATCCAGTATCCGAAGCGCCAGGTCTCGGCCACCCGGATGACCGGCGGCGACACCCAGCACATGCCGTTGAAGCTCAACACCTCGGGCGTCATCCCGCCGATCTTCG
>DBTR01000103.1:6457-35255 GCA_002307145.1 Rhodospirillum sp. UBA1311
GCGTCATCCCGCCGATCTTCGCGTCCGCGCTGATGGGTCTGCCGGTGACCTACGCCCAGATGATGGGCGCCAACACCCCGGAATGGCTCCAGCCGATCCTCGCGATGTTCTCGCGCGGGAATCCGGTCTACATGCTGGCGTTCTCGGCGTTGATCGTGTTCTTCGCGTTCTTCTATACCACCGTGGTGTTCAACCCGGACGAGACCGCGGACAACCTCAAGAAGGGCGGCGGGTTCATCCCCGGCATCCGCCCCGGCAAGAACACCGCCGACTACCTGCGCTACCTGCTGACCCGCCTGACCTTCGTCGGCGCCGTCTACCTGGTGCTGATCACGCTGCTGCCGGAAGTGCTGATGTTCAAGTGGTCCCTGCCGTTCTACTTCGGCGGCACCAGCCTGCTGATCGTGGTTTCGGTGACCATGGACACGGTGACCCAGGTGCAATCGCATCTGCTGGCGCACCAGTACGAAGGCCTGATCAAGCGTTCGCGTTTGAGCCGTGGCGGACGTCGCCGCGGGCAGTAAATCGATCCGAACGTTGGCATGAATCAAGGGGGCGGCCCGAGCAACGGGTCGGCAGGGGTAAAATGAAGTTGGAAGGCAAACGGATCATCCTGATGGGCCCGCCCGGTGGCGGCAAGGGAACTCAGGCCCGGGTTCTGCAGGAGATGTTCGGCATCGTGCAGCTTTCGACCGGCGACATGTTGCGCGCCGCGGTCAAGGCGGGCACGCCGGTCGGCCTGCAGGCGAAGGCGATCATGGAAGCGGGCGCCCTGGTGCCCGACGCGGTGATGGTCGGCGTGATCAAGAGCCGGATCGCCGAGCCCGATTGCGCCAATGGCTTCATCCTCGACGGCTTCCCGCGGACGATTCCGCAGGCCGAGGCCCTCGAAGCGATGCTCGAAGAGATGCAGATGGGCCTCGATGCGGTGATCGAGGTCCGGGTTCCCGACGAGATGATCGTCGCGCGGATCACCGGCCGGTACGCGTGCGCCAAGTGCGGCGCCGGGTACCACGACACGTTCCAAAAGCCGAAGGTCGAGGGCGTCTGCGACGTCTGCGGCTCGACGGAGTTCATCCGCCGCAAGGACGACACCGCGGATACCGTGGCGACGCGCTTGCAGGCGTACCACCAACAGACCGCTCCGCTGCTGCCCTATTACGCAGAGCGCGGGTTGTTGAAGACCATCGATGGAGCCGCTGCGATCGAAGACGTGACGCGGCAACTCGTGGAAGCAGTGGCGGGCTAAGGCCCGTTTGGGAATTAATGTAGGTGCCCAGATTGGGAAGCCGTTGACTCGGGAACGCAAGTGCGTATAATCCCGCGACTTCGGATTTTCCGCGAAATGGTGTGCACCAAAAGTTAGTGCTAGGGAGAAGCGGCATTGGCGCGTATTGCAGGCGTTAATATCCCGACCAACAAGCGCGTGGTGATTGCCTTGACCTACATCTTCGGTATTGGTCCGAAGATGGCCAAGGAAATCTGCGGCAAGGTCGGCGTTACCGACGAACGGCGGGTGAACCAGCTTTCCGACGAGGAAGTGCTGCGTATCCGTGAGGTCATCGACAGCGATTACACCGTGGAAGGCGACCTGCGTCGCGAGACCACGATGAATATCAAGCGGCTCATGGACTTGAAGTGCTATCGCGGGCTGCGTCATCGCCGCGGTCTCCCGGTTCGCGGTCAGCGCACGCATACCAATGCGCGCACCCGTAAAGGTCCGGCGAAACCGATCGCCGGCAAGAAGAAATAAAGGACTGATGGCACATGGCTAAGGCAGCTGCCGCGCGTCCGCGTCGTCGCGAGCGCAAGAATATCGTCTCCGGCGTCGCGCATGTGAACGCGTCGTTCAACAACACCATGGTCACCATCACCGACGCTCAGGGGAATGCGATCTCCTGGTCTTCGTCGGGCACCATGGGCTTCAAGGGTTCTCGCAAGTCCACGCCGTACGCGGCGCAGATGGCCGCCGAAGATGCCGGCAAGAAGGCCATGGACCACGGCATGAAGACCCTTGACGTCGAAGTCAAAGGCCCGGGTTCGGGTCGGGAATCGGCGCTGCGCGCGTTGCAGGCGGTGGGCTTTACCATCACCGCGATCCGCGACGTGACTCCGATTCCGCACAACGGATGCCGCCCGCGCAAGCGTCGGCGCGTGTAATTTCGGCTCCACACGGATGAGGCGACGGCCTCCCAGGCAATCTGGGAGTCCGTCGCTTCATCTGTTCGGCTGTGGGGAGATATCCCCTCTTACGTCTGATGAGGCACCCCGTGATTCAGAAGAATTGGCAGGAACTGATCAAACCGAACAAGCTCACCATTGAGCCGGGCGACGACCCGACGCGGGTGGCGAAGATCATCGCCGAGCCTTTGGAGCGCGGATTCGGCATGACCGTGGGCAACGCCCTGCGTCGCGTGCTGCTGTCTTCCCTGCAGGGCGCCGCGGTGACCGCGATCCAGATCGAGAACGTTCTGCACGAATTCTCTTCGGTTCCGGGCATTCGCGAAGATGTCACCGACATCATCCTGAACGTCAAGAACATCGCCCTGCGCATGCACGCCGAGGGTCCGAAGCGCATGAGCCTGCGCAAGGTCGGCCCGGGCGTCGTCACCGCCGGGATGATCGAATCGGGCGCGGACATCGAGATCCTCAACCCGGATATCGTGCTCTGCACCCTCGATGAAGGCGCGGTGTTCAACTGCGAATTCACCGTGAACACCGGCAAGGGCTACGTCCCGGCGGCGATGAACCGTCCGGAAGACTGCCCGATCGGTCTGATCCCGGTGGATGCGATCTTCTCGCCGGTGCTGAAAGTCGCCTACGAGGTGGACAACACCCGCGTCGGCCAGGTCACCGACTACGACAAGCTGGTGATGAACATCATCACCGACGGCACCGTCACTCCGGAAGACGCGGTCGCGCTCGCCGCCCGCATCGTCCAGGACCAGATGCAGTTGTTCGTTAACTTCGAAGAGCCGCAGACCGCTCCGGAAGCCGAAAAGGCCGACGAACTGCCGTTCAACAAGAACCTTCTGCGCAAGGTCGACGAACTGGAGCTTTCGGTCCGTTCGGCGAACTGCCTGAAGAACGACAACATCATCTACATCGGCGACCTCGTCCAGAAGACCGAAACCGAGATGCTGCGGACCCCGAACTTCGGCCGCAAGTCCTTGAACGAAATCAAGGAAGTGCTCGCCTCCATGGGCCTGCACCTCGGCATGGATATTCCGAACTGGCCGCCGGAAAACATCGAAGAGTTGGCCAAGAAGCTGGAAGAGCCCTACTAAGGGCTTTTCCACCGCTTGGTTGGTTATAGTGGGCCCATGGTGGGCCCGGCGCTCCGGCCCTGAAGGCTTCGATGCCTTTGCGGCGGGGTTGCAAACGTCATCGGACTCGTGCGCGAGCCGACAGCTTTAGGAGGATCGAATGCGTCATCGTATGGGCGGACGTAAACTCAACCGCACCAGTGCTCACCGCAGCGCCATGTTCGCCAATATGGCGTCGGCCCTGATCAAGCACGAGCAGATCAAGACCACGCTGCCGAAGGCGAAGGAACTGCGTCCGATCATCGAGAAGCTGATCACCCTCGGCAAGCGCGGCGACCTGCATGCGCGTCGTCAGGCGTATGCGCAGTTGCGCGACAATGATATCGTCTCCAAGTTGTTCTCTGTGCTGAAAGATCGCTACGCCACCCGCCAGGGCGGCTACTCGCGCGTGCTGAAGGCGGGCTTCCGCTACGGCGATTGCGCGCCGATGGCGATCATCGAGCTGGTCGATCGCGACCCCGAGGCGAAGGGCAAGGACTCCGGCCCGACCATGATCGTGGCCGAGGACGAAGTTGCCGCCGAGGCGTAAGCCTTCGCGCGTTGCCTGGATGCGTTTGGGAGAGGCGACCTTCGGGTCGCCTTTTCTTTTGGAGAGGAAGAGCAGGCAGATGATCGGATTGCGGATGCGGGGCTTGGTGGTGGGGCTCGTCGGCGCGGCGTTGGTCGCAGCGGCTCCGGCACGGGCGCAGGAGGTGCGGGTGGCGCCCGAGAGCCGCGCGCAGATCCAGGAGTCGTTCGCGCCGGTGGTCAAGGCGGTCGCGCCCGCGGTGGTGAACATCTACACCCGCAAGACCGTCACCGTGCGCACCCGCCCCAATCCGCTGCTCAACGATCCGTTCTTCCGCCAGTTCTTCGGCGACCAGTTCGGCATGGGGCAATCGGTGCCGCGCGAGCGGGTCGAGCGGGCGCTCGGCTCGGGGGTGATCATCGACGCCTCGGGGGTGATCGTCACCAACAACCACGTCATCGACGGCGCGGACGAAATCACCGTGATCCTCTCCGACCGCCGCGAGTATCCGGCGACGGTGGTGGGCCGCGACCCCAAGACCGACATCGGCGTATTGCGCATCGACACCCATGGCCGGGCGCTACCCTATCTCCAGTTCGGCGACGCCGACAGCCTTGAGGTCGGCGATCTCGTCCTCGCCATCGGCAACCCCTTCGGCCTCAACCAGACCGTCACCTCGGGCATCGTCTCGGCGCTGGCGCGGACCTCGGTGGGCGTGGCCGACTACGGCTTCTTCATCCAGACCGACGCCGCGATCAACCCCGGCAATTCGGGCGGCGCGCTGGTCGACATGCATGGCCGGCTCGTCGGGCTGAACTCGGCGATCTACAGCGGCAAGGGGGGAGCGGGGAGCATCGGCATCGGCTTTGCGATTCCCTCGCCGATGGTGCGCGCGACGGCGCAGAGCCTGCTGGCGCATGGCCGCCCGGTGCGGTCGTGGTTCGGCGCGGGCGGCGAATCGGTGTCCGCCGAGGTCGCCGACAGCCTTGGCATGGACCATCCCTACGGCGCGATCATCGGCGACGTCTATCCCAACAGTCCGGCGGCGCACGCGGGCCTGAGGCCCGGCGACATCGTCCTGGCGATCAACGGTCGCGACGTCCAGGACGTCGCGGGCCTGCGCTATCGCCTCGCGACGGTGCCGGTGGGCGAAACCGCGACGCTCACCGTGCTGCGCCAGGGCGAGCGCCGCAACCTCACCGCCAAGCTGATGGAGCCGCCCGAAACCCCGCCGCGCCAGTCGACCGCGATCGGCGGCCGCACGCCGCTCACCGGGGCGGAGATTTCCAACCTCAATCCGGCGCTCGCCGACGAGACCGGGATTCCGCTCGGCGAGGGCGGCGTGGTGATCTCCAACCTTGCCGAAGGTTCGGTGGCGGCGCGCCTCGGCTTCCGTCCCGGCGACGTGCTCGGCAAGATCAACCGCGTCAAGATCGACAGCGTCGCCACCGCGTTGAAGGCGATCAAGAGCGCCCAGGGCGGCTGGCGCATCGAAGTGATCCGCGACGGCAAGACCCTCGCGATGTCGGTGGACGGCTGAACCATGAACGACGGCCTGTTCGACGACCCGAAACCGAAGCGCGCAGCGAAAGCTGCGCCGCACCCGCTCGCCGACCGGCTGCGGCCGCCGGAGATCGGCGGGATTCTCGGGCAGGACCACGTCCTCGGGCCTGAGGGGCCGCTCGGACGGCAGATCGCGCAGGGGCGGGTGCCGTCGCTGATCCTCTGGGGCCCGCCGGGCTGCGGCAAGACCACGCTCGCCCGCGCCCTCGCCACCCACACCGACTTGGCCTTCCAGCCGCTTTCGGCGGTGTTCTCGGGCGTGGCGGACCTGCGCAAGGTGTTCGAGGCCGCGAAGGCCGAAAGGGCCGCCAGCGGGCGCGGCACCCTGCTGTTCGTCGACGAGATCCATCGCTTCAACAAGGCGCAGCAGGATGGCTTCCTCCCCTATGTGGAGGACGGCACGGTGGTCCTGGTCGGCGCGACCACCGAGAATCCGTCGTTCGAGCTGAACGCCGCGCTGCTCTCGCGCTGCCAGGTGGTGGTGCTGAAGCGCCTCGACGACGACGCCCTCGAAGCCCTGCTCGCCCGCGCCGAGGCCGAAACCGGCCGCGCCCTGCCGCTCGACGCCAACGCGCGGGTCGCTTTGAAGGCGATGGCCGATGGCGACGGGCGGATGCTGCTCAACATGGTCGAGGCGCTCTACGCGATGGCGGGAGAGGGCGAGGTGTTCGACGCCGCCGGTCTCGCCCGCGTGGTGCAGCGCCGGGCGCCGGTGTTCGACAAAGCCGGCGAAAGCCACTACAACCTGATTTCGGCGTTGCACAAGTCGCTGCGCGGCTCGGATACCGACGCCGCCCTCTACTGGCTGGCGCGGATGCTCGACGGCGGCGAGGACCCGGCCTACATTCTCCGCCGCCTCACCCGGTTCGCGATCGAGGATATCGGCCTTGCCGACCCCGGGGCGCTGACCCAGGCGATTTCGGCGTGGGAGACCTACGATCGCCTCGGCTCGCCGGAAGGCGACCTCGCGCTCAGCTACCTCGTCATCTACCTCGGCACCGCGCCGAAGTCGGTGGGGGCGTACAAGGCGCACGGCGCGGCGAAGCGCGCGGCGAAAAGCACCGGCTCGCTGATGCCGCCGATGCATATCCTCAACGCGCCGACCAAGATGATGAAGAGCCTCGGATATTCGGCAGGGTATCAGTACGATCCGGACACCGCCGAGGGATTTTCCGGGCAGAACTACTTCCCCGACGGGATGCCGCGCGAGACCTTCTACCGGCCGGTGGAGCGGGGTTTCGAGCGCGAAATCGGCAAGCGGCTGGCGTATTGGAACCGCCTGCGCGCCGAGAAGAGCGGTTCCAGTGGAGACGATACGGAATGAGTTTTTCGATGTTGGCGGCGGTCGCCGGCGGCGGCGCGATGGGGTCCCTCGCGCGCTACCTGACGATGAGCCTGGTGGGGCGTTGGGTCGGTAGCGGTTTTCCCTGGGGAACCCTCCTGGTCAACATCGTGGGCTCGTTCCTGATGGGGATCGTGGTCGAGATGATCGCGCTGCGCTATTCGGTGAGCCAGGAGGTCCGGGCATTCTTCGCGGTGGGCATCCTCGGCGGCTTCACCACGTTTTCGAGCTTCTCGCTCGATGCGGCGCTGTTGATCGAACGCGGCCACCTGATGATGGCGTTCACCTACATCGCGGGCAGCGTGGTCGCCGGACTGGCGGCGCTGTTCATTGCGTTGTATCTGGTGCGACAGATTGTCGCCGGGGGCTGAACCCCGGCGTCTTGAAGATGTGAGTAGGCGAGAGACGATGCAGGATACCAAACCGGGCGTGCAGACCCTGACCGTGGACGCGGCCGACGACGGCATCCGCCTCGACCGGTGGTTCGGCCGCCATCTGCCGGATTGCGGCCGGGGCCAGATCGAGAAGCTCTGTCGCACCGGGCAGGTGCGGGTCGACGGCAAGCGGGTGAAGGCGGGCGACCGCGTCGCCACCGGGCAGGTGGTGCGGGTGCCGCCCTATGCGCCGCGCGTCGAGGGCTACGTGCCGCCCAACGCCCCGGTGCGCAAGATCACCGATGCCGAGGCCGCCGCGCTGCTCGCCTGCGTGATCCACAAGGATGCGGACGTCCTGGTGCTGAACAAGCCCGCCGGTCTCGCGGTGCAGGGCGGCTCGGGCACCGACACCCATGTCGACGCCATGCTCGACGTGCTGCGCTTCGGCCTGGACGAACGGCCGCGCCTGGTGCATCGCCTCGACAAGGACACCACCGGCGTGCTGGTGCTGGCGCGTACCCGCGCCGCCGCGCAGGCGCTCACCGCGGCGTTCCGCGAGCGCCGCACGCAAAAGCTCTATTGGGCGATCGTCGCGGGCGTGCCGCAGCCGATGCAAGGGCGGATTTCCGCGCCGCTCGGCAAGGTCAAGTTCGGCGCGGTCGAGAAGGTCGCGGTGGACGAGGACGAGGGCAAGGTGGCGGTCACCGACTTCCGCGTCATCGACGTGGTGCGCAAGCGCGCCGCCTGGGTGGCGATGATGCCGCGCACCGGCCGCACCCACCAGCTCCGCGCCCACATGGCCCACATCGGCACGCCGATCCTCGGCGACGGCAAGTACGGCGGTCGCGCCGCCTTCCTGCCCGAGGCCGCCGACGGCGTGACCAAGATCAAGCAGCTCCATCTCCACGCCCGCGCGATCGTCATCGCCCATCCCTCGGGTGGCGTGCTCCGGGTTTCGGCGCCGCTCTCCGGGCATATCGCAGCGACCTTCGCCGATCTCGGCTTCGAGGAGTCCATGGGCCGCGACGAGCCGATGTTCGACCTCGACTACTGATCGCCGCCGACAAAAAAGCCGCCGCGCCCGAAAGCGCGGCGGCTTTTCCATGCCCGAAGGCGGGTTGGCTTAGAGCTTCACGCCGAAGGCGAGCGGCATCATCACGTACATCACCGCGATCGAAATCGCGATGCCGACGATATTGTAGGTCATGCCCGACTTGAACATGTCGGGCACGCGGATCAGGCCCGAACCGAACACGATCGCGTTCGGCGGCGTCGCTACCGGCAGCGAGAACGCGAGCGAAGCGCCGAGCGCCACCGGGATCGCCATGGTCAGCGGGTGCGCGCCGACGCCCTGGGCGATCGACACCGAGAGCGGCACGAAGGTCGCGGCGACGGCGGTGTTGGAGGTCATCTGCGACAGCAGCATCGCCACCGAGGCCATCACCGTGATGATCACGATCGGGCTGAACCCGGCGACCGCTTTCATCTGGACCGCGACGAAATCGGAGACCCCCGACTTGTCGAGCGCGCCGCCGAGGGCGAAGCCGCCGCCGAACAGGATCAGCGCGTCCCACGGAATCCCCTTGGTGAACAGGCTGCCGTCGAGCAGCATCCGGCCCTTCTTGAAGTCCACCGGGATGAGGAAGCAGAGCAGCGCCGCGATCATGCCGATGGTGGAATCGCTGACCACCGCCGACATCTTGATCATCTTGCCGCCGATCTCGACCGAGCCGAACAGGGCGAGGATCTGCGGGCGCAGGATCCAGGCGAGGGCGGTGCCGACGAACAGGATGGTGGTGAGGATTTCGCCCTTGCTCATCGGGCCGAGGTTGTCGAGTTCCTCGTCGACGATCGCGGCCGCGCCGGAAAGGTCGAGCGCCTTGATCGGGAAGAACATCGGCAACGTCCACCAGGTGAAGAGGAGCAGCGACACGCCGATCGGTGCGCCGACCATCATGAAGTTGGCGAACGGCACGCCGGTACCGGTCATCTTCTCGACCTGCCCGGCCATCACCGCATTCGGCGGCGTGCCGATCAGGGTGGCCATGCCGCCCATCGAGGCGGCGAACGCGATGCCGAGCATTACGCAGATGCCGAAGTTGAGCGCGGCCTTCTTCTCGACCTCGGAACGGCCTTCGCCCTCGGCAACCATCTTGATGATCGCCATGCCGATCGGCATCATCAGGGCGGCGCAGGCGGTGTTGGACATCCAGGCGGAGAGGAAGCCGGTGGCGGCCATGAAGCCGAGGATCAGCATCTTTGGATTGGTGCCGCAAACCTTCAGCACCACCAGCGACAGGCGGCGATGCAGGTTCCAGGTTTCCATCGCGTAGGCGAGCGAGAAGCCGCCGAAGAACAGCCACACCAGGTCCTGCGCGTAGTTCGGCGCCACGTCCTTGGCGTTCATCACGCCGAGCGCGGGGAACAACACCAGCGGCACGAGCGCGGTGACCGAAATCGGAATCGCCTCAAGCATCCACCAGGTCGCCATCAGCAGGGTGACGCCCACGGTCTTCCAGGCGGAGGGAGTAAGCCCCTCGGGCGGAGCGGTGACCAAGGTGTAGGCGAGGAACGCCGCGCCCAGGAACAATCCGATAATTTCTTTCTTGCGGTCGCCGGTCATCCCTTCGGACGCGACGAGAGCACTGCTAGCAGAATGACTCATTCTGGCCCCCAGAATCGAATTTCGCTGTGTTGAAAGCCCCAAGATCCTCCGCGGCGGGTAGTCCGGAGCGGTGGTAACGGATCTTTTCCCGGGGCAAGGCATAGTCCAATCCGCCGTGGATGTAAAGGCGATTGGGGCGAAAACATGGCAAAACGAGGGCGTGAAACGGCACGCAGATTTCCGCAAAAGTTATTTAACATATTGAAAAAATTAATAAAATCACAACATTGAAATACGGCAAAAGCAACATAAAGATTCCAGGGTTGCGGAAATAAGGCGCACTACCCAAATAAGTAGGGCTAAAATAAGGCGGACACAGGTCAAGGGACTAGCCCTCGCGTCCTCCGAAGGCGGAGCGATGCGCCAAACGGCGGAGTCGGTTTTGCGCCGTGGCGGTGGGGGTGCAGGACACGGAATTCGTGCCTAGATCAAGAAGGTTCGCGCGAGGTGGGCGCAAATCGACAGGCGAAGCCTATTCGCCGTCTTGCGGAGGATTGAAGATGAAGCTCGGGAATGTCGCCAAGATTGTGGCCGGTGTGGTGGTAATCGGTGCGGTGGCGGCGTATGGCATTCTCGCCTCGCTCGACATCGAATCCTATCGCGGGACGATCATCCAGGCGGCGGAGGACGCGACCGGTCGCAAGGTGGCGATCACCGGGCCGATGAAGCTCAAGATCTCGTTCTCCCCGGCGGTGGTGATCGAAGGCGTCGAGGTCTCCAACCCGACCTGGGCGAAGTCGCCCCAACTCGCCAAGATCGGCCGCGCCGAGGCGGAGATCGCGCTGATTCCGGCGATCTCCGGCGATTACCAGATCAACAAGCTGGTGATCCACGACACCACCGTGAACCTCGAACGCCGCAAGGACGGATCGGCGACCTGGGAGTTCGCACCGAAGAGCGATCCCACCGCGATGACCGGCCCGGCGATGACCGCCAAGCCCGACGACAAGGCCGGGCCCGCGCCCAAGATCGCGATTCGCGGCATCGACATCGTCAACACCCGGGTCAACCTCGACGACGCGGTGACCGGCCAGAAACTTGCGGTCGAGGTGAAGAGCTTCCAGGCCGATGCGAAGAACTTCAGCGATCCGCTCAAGCTCACCCTCGACATGGTCTACAACGACCTGCCGATCGCGGCGAAGGGTCAGCTCGGCCCGGTCGACGCGCTGATCAACAACCAGCCGACCACCGCCAAGCTCACCGTCGCCGTGCCCGGCATCGATCTCTCCACCGACGGCACGATCGGCAAGCCGCAGGACGCCAAGGATGTCGCGATGAAGTTCAGCGTCGACGCCAAGTCCTACGACAAGGTGGCGAAAACCTTCGGCGTGGATCTCGCCGCAGTGCCGCCGCTCGCGATCAAGGGCGATCTCAGGACCATCGGCACGAACGGCTATCGCCTCCAGGACGGCGTGCTGAAGCTCGCCGGGCCGGATATCTTCTTCAACGCGACCGCCGACCTCGGCGGCAGCAAGCCGAAGGTCGCGTTCGATGCGGGCGCCGACGCGGTCGACGTGCCGAAGCTGCTCGAAGCGGTGGGCGGCAAGAAGGCCGACGGTGCGGCCAAGCCTGCGGCGGCTCCGGCCAAGGCATCCGACCGGGTGTTCCCCGCCGACCCGCTGCCGCTCGATGGCCTGCGTGCGGCGGATGTGGACTTCAAGCTTGGCACCGGCACCCTCACCCTGCCGAAGGGCGTGCAGATGCACGACGTGCAGCTGCGCATGACGATCAAGGACGGCGTCCTCGACTACCATGAAACCTTCGGCATCGGCGGCGGCCAGGCGGAAGCCAAGGTCAACCTCGACGCCCGCACCCCGGGCAAGCCCGCGAACCTCGTCGTCGACCTCACCACCAAGGACGTCAACCTCGGTACCGTCGCGGCCGAGATGAACATGACCCAGATGGCTTCGGGCGGCCCAACCGCCTCCGACGTCAAGTTGAAATCCCATGGAGCCTCGGTGCGCGAGCTGATGGCGGCGATGAACGGCACCGTCTCCTTCGACGCGGGTCGGACCGAAATCGTCAACGCCGAACTCCGCAAGGCGATCGGCGAGTGGGCGATGTCGGGGCTGACGATGCTGGACAGCGGCTTCACGACGCGGCAAAAGACGGTGCTGAGTTGCATGGTGGTGCGCTTCCCGATCAAGGACGGCGTGATCGACTTCGGGCGTGGTATCGCGGCTGAGACCGATGCGTTCAACGTCGGCGTCGGCGGCGGCGTCAACCTGAAGACCGAGGCGCTCGACATCGGCGTCAATCCGGCGCCCAAGGGCCCGAGCATCGGCCTCACCCAGACCACCGCCGGGCTGGTGCGGGTGCGCGGCACGATGGCCAACCCCTCGGTTGGCCTCGATGCGATGGGCGCGGGCAAGGCGGCGCTGCAGGTTGGCGCGGCGGTGGCGACCGGCGGGCTTTCGCTGCTCGGCGGGTCGCTCTTGAACGAGATGGACCGCGATCCGCATCCGTGCCAGACCGCGCTCGGAGGCAAGGCTCCGGCGGTGGACATGCCCGCCGCGACCAGCCCGGCTCCGGCGAGTTCGACCGCTCCGGCGAAGTCGAGCAATCCGGTGGAGTCCGTCGGCGGCGCGGTGAAGGGCCTGTTCGGCAAGTAAGTTTGGGATTTGGGGGATTGGGGATGGTGGAAGACAAAATACGCAAGGCGGCCGCGCTGCGGCCCGCCTTGCCGAAGCGTTTCTACACGGCGGTGAGCGTGGGCGCGGCGGCGGACGGTTTCGTCGTCGTCCTCGACGGTCGCGCGATCAAGACGCCGAAACGCCGCGCGCTCTGCCTGCCGACGAAGGCGCTCGCCGAGGCGGTGGCGGCGGAATGGGAGGCGCAGGCCACGGTCATCGACCCGGCCACGATGCCCCTGACCCAGCTCGCCAACACCGTGATCGACGGCATCTCCGAGACTGCGTCCGCAGTCGCCGAGAGCTTCGTCACCTACGCCCGTGCAGATCTCCTCTGCTATCGCGTCGCCTATCCCGAATCCCTCGCCCGCGCCCAGGCGGAAGCCTGGCAGCCGGTTCTCGATTGGGCCGAGGCGCGCCTGGGCGCGCGTTTCCGCGTCACCACCGAAATCTCGCCGATCGCGCAGCCGGAAGAGTCGATCGCGGCGATCCGCGCCGCCTGTGCCGCCTACGACCCCTGGCGCCTCGCCGCGCTTCATACCCTCGCCGGGGTGTATGGCTCGGCGGTGCTCGCCCTCGCCGTCCTCGAAGGCCACCTCGCCGCCGATCGCGCGAGCGCGGTTGCCCGGGTCGACGAAGTCCACCAGGCGTCGCGCTGGGGCGAGGACGCCGAGGCTTGCCGTCGCGCCGAGGCTCTCGCGGCGGAGGCTGCAAGCGCCGCGCGCTTTGCCGCCCTGGTGCGCCGAGACGGCTGAAAACGCTTGGATACGGCTAGGTTTTGCGTCAAACTCCCGCCCGCGCCAGGATCGCTGCAGCGACGAGGTAAGGGGCGATGGACGACAATCGTTTGCGCGCACACGTGATGATCGAGGGCAAGGTCCAGGGTGTCTGGTTCCGCGCCTGGGTGCAGGAACAGGCAGGCGAGCGCGGCCTCCTCGGCTGGGTCCGCAATCGCCGCGACGGCTCGGTGGAGGCGGTCTTCGAGGGCTCTCCGGCGGATGTCGAGGCGATGATCCGCGCCTGCTGGAACGGTCCGCCCGCCGCCAAGGTTCAGGCGGTCCGGGTCGAGCCGATCCCGTCGGATCCGCCGCTCGCGGACTTCACGATCCTGCCGAGTTCGTAACTTTTTGCGGAGCGCGATGCGCTCCAGGTTCAGGGACCGACCGAGTTGACGCTGAGTACCGCGATTGAATCCAACGCCCAGGGCAACGCCACGCCGGGCACCGATCACTTCATCGTCACCGTGCGCTGCACCGACGGCATCGGCGTGATCGCCACCGTCGCCAAGGCGCTCGCCGACTGCAACGCCAACGTGACCGAATCCGCGACCTACTCCGATCCGTCCACCGGACAGTTCTTCATGCGCTCGGAATTCGAGATTCCCGCCGATCCGCACGCCAAGCGCGTCGTCGACGCGGCGCTGGAGTTCTGCCGGGTGCGCCGCGACATGACGATCGAGGTGGTGCCCTCGTCGCGCAAGAGCCGCGTCCTGGTGATGGTCTCGAAAACCGACCACTGCCTCAACGATTTGCTCTATCGTCACCGCACCGGCGAACTCGACATGGATATCGTGGCGGTGGTCTCGAACCATGCCGACCTGAAGCCGCTCGTCGAATGGCACGGTATCCCGTTCGTCCACCTGCCGATGACCAAGGACACCAAGGCGGCGCAGGAAGCCGCGCTCCTCGACCTGATCGGCAAGGAAGCCGTCGACCTCGTCGTCCTCGCGCGCTACATGCAGGTTCTCTCGCCCGAGATCTGCGCCGCGCTGCCGGGCCGGATCATCAACATCCACCATTCGTTCCTGCCCGGGTTCAAGGGTGCGAAGCCCTATCACCAGGCGCACAAGCGCGGCGTCAAGATCGTCGGCGCGACCGCTCACTACGTCACCTCCGACCTCGACGAAGGTCCGATCATCGACCAGGAGGTCGAGCGCGTCGACCACACCTACACGCCGGAGCGCCTCACCAGCATCGGCCGCGGCATCGAGAGCCGCGTCCTCGCCCGCGCCGTCAGCTACCACATCCAGCGCCGCGTCTTCCTCAACGACGGCCGCACCGTGGTGCTGAAGTAGGCTTCGCCGCACTGCAGGCGTGAAAACCCCCTGTTGCCGACGCAACAGGGGGTTTTGCCGTCAGAACATCCGTCTCAGTCCCGGCAGGCGGGTGAGGACGAGGCTGCTTGCCGCGAGGCTGGCGGCATAGCTGGCCACGACGAGAATCGTTGCCTTGAGGAAAATCGAGAAGGATAGCGGCACGAACGCCAGCGTCAGGGGGTAGAGGATCAGCGGGTGCAGGTAGTAGATGCCGTAGGAGTTGCGGGCCTGGGCGCGCCAGAACCGGCTGCTTGCCGCGACATGGCGAAGGAACAGCGCGATCATCGCGATCAGCGACGCCAGGCAGAACACGTTGAACAGGACGATCGCCACCGCCTTGAAGCCGAGGTCGGGGGTCGCCGCCTGCGGGCCCATCCGCCAGATCACGTAGACGGTTCCCGAGGCCAGCCAGAGCGGCACCCAGAGGCGAAGGCGCGGCTGGAAGCCCCCTTCGGTGAACCAGCCGCAGCGGCAGGCGAAAATCCCGAGACAGAAATAGCCGATGTAATCCGGAATCCGCACCGGCTGGTAGACGAAGACGCGGTTGTTGCTCCACAGGTCGAGGTCGCAGCGGGTCGCGATCAGGGTGGAGAGCGCCGAGACGACGATCACGAACGCGCCGGCCTGCCATGCGGCGGGGCGGCGAATACCGGGCGTCCAGGCGGCGAAGCGGGGACTCGCGGCGAACAGGATGGCGGTCGCCGCGAACAGCGCCAGCAGGACGCCGAGGTACCAATACACCGATTGTTGGTAGGCCGGTCCCCAGAAGTCGGTTCGCCAGAAGGTCCAGAGCGACATCGGGGCGTGGCGGGAATAATAGATCAGGTAGGCGGTGGGCGGAGCGAGGGCGAGCACGCCGAAGACCCAGGGAATTCCGATCCGCCGGATCTTGTCGGTGAAGAACCGGGCGGGGCCGCGCTTTGCCAGCGACGGCCACGCGTAGTATCCGGCGAGGAAGAACATGATCTGCATGATCGGCACGTCGATCAGCAGGACCATGTAGGTGAAGACGATGCTGCGCTGGCCGTCGAGGACGTACCACCACGGCGGTGCGAACTCCATGTACGAGATGATCGCGTGCAGGACGACGACGAGGAAGACGATGACGGCGCGAAGGTTGTCCATCGCGTGGTTTCGGGATGAGGCTGGCGCGTCGGTCATCGGTGGCTCCCTTGCGTGGCGCAGCTTGGAATCGTCTCTCCTGGGGCGGGTCTTGTCACCTGTCAGAACTGACAGGACGGGGCAGGGGGCGGGGTCAATCCAGGCCGATCACCCCCTGGGCGGCCGCGATCGCCACCGCCTGCGGCCGGTTGAGGGCGCCGAGTTTCCGCATCAGGTTGTAGACGTGGAAGTTGACGGTGCGTTCGCTGATGCCGAGGACCATCGAGATGTCCCACGAGCTTTTTCCCGCCTTCAGCCAGTTCAGCACTTCGATCTCGCGGCCGGAGAGATGAGCCTCCGGCGTTTGTCCGGCGCGGTTTCCCGCCTCGCGGACGAGGACTTGGTGCAGGTGCGGCGTCAGGTGGGCGAGGATGCCGCGGGTCCGGGGATCGACGGCATCGTCCTTTCGCGTGCAGAAGGTGATCAGGCTGTAGGAACCCGCCTTCCGGCCAAGCGGCGCAATGGTGCTGGTGTAGCCGGAGTGGACGCCGTAATCCATCGCCAGCCGGGCGCAGGGGGTATAGGGCGGCAGGCGGGTTTCGCCGGTGTCGAGAAGGGTTTGGCCCGCCGTCATCGACCAGTGCTGATGGGGCTGGCCGCGCAAGGCTTCCGCCACCACCGGGTCGGCGGTCCAGTCCAGCTCCTGGAATGCCAGCCAGTAGGAGTCCGGAAGGTTGCGGTTCAGGAAAAACTGCTGCGACCAGCCGCGCGTGGAGGGTTGCCATGTGCCGAGCGATGCGACGGCGTAGTCGAAGGAAAACAGCTTCTCGATGCGCGGGTAAACGGTTTCGCGGAGGTCGCGCTCGCCATTCGCGGCGAGGCATGCCTGGATCGTCTCCAGGACCAGAAGTGCGTCGCTTCCGGAGAGGTGTTCCCGCTGAGGATGAGACAAGACCAACCCTCCGACCGGAAAATCCGCAGATATCTCCAGGAAGTATCCGCGCCGGTGCCGCCGGTGACAACCGCTCTCTGCGCAGGAGGCCTCATCGCCCCGCGAAAACGCGAAATCGCCGACGCTCTGGAGCGGAATGACGGTTCGGGCGTTTATGCCTCAGTCATGCGCGGCGGCCATCATGGTGCCGGAAATCGACATTTGGAGATTTGGAAATGAGCAAACTGATGGCGGTCGGAGCGGTCCTGGTTCTTCTCGGCGTGCTGGGCCTTGCGGTTCCCTATTTCACCACCAGCGAGACCAAGGACGTGGCCAGGGTCGGCGACCTGAAATTGCAGGCCACCGAGCGCACGTCGCATGCGATTCCGCCGATGGCGGCGGGCGGAGTTCTCGTTCTTGGCGTGGTCCTGCTCGGCGCCGGGTTCTTCCGCAAGGCCTGAGGGCAGGCCCAGGAGTTCGGGAAACGCGCCTTCCCGCAGGCCCGGAAGCTTTCTTCCGGGCCTATTTTTTCGCCAGCGGGCCGAACACGTCGCCGAAGGTTGCGATCAGCGCGGCGTCGAGGTCGGCCATGGTGGCGTCGATGCCCAGGTCCTTCAGGCTGGTGACGCCGTGGTTCGCGATGCCGCAGGGGACGATGCCGGAGAAGTGGGTGAGGTCGGGGCTGAGGTTGAGCGCCATGCCGTGGAAGCTCACCCAGCGGCGCACCCGCACGCCGATCGCGCCGATCTTGTCTTCGCGGCCCGGGCCGCGCACCACCCAGAGGCCGACGCGGTCGGGGCGGGTTTCGGCGGCCACGCCGAAGCGGGCGAGGGTGGCGATCGCCCAGGCTTCGAGCGAGTGGACGAATAGGCGGACGTCGCTGCCGAAGACTTTCAAATCGAGCATCGGATAGATCACCCGCTGGCCGGGGCCGTGGTAGGTGTATTGGCCGCCGCGTCCGCTCTGGTAGACCGGGAAGCGGTCGGGCATCAGGAGGTCGTGGACGTCGGCGGAGGTTCCGGCGGTGTAGAGCGGCGGGTGTTCGAGCAGCCAGACCGCGGGTCTGGCGGTGCCGGCGTGGATCTCGGCGACGCGGGAGTCCATCAGCGCGACGGCGTCCGGATATGCCACCGGAGCATCGGATCGGAGCCATTCCGGCGATCCGGGGAAGGTGGGATTCGGCTGGAGGTTGATGGCGGTGAGAGTCGCGGACATGGCGGATTCCAAAAAACAAAAAAGTCGAAAAAGGCTGCTGGACATCGTCCGGGGGATTTGGTATTTCACCTTTCCTTCGTTGGCAACCCCCGGCGCGAAGATAATCCTCAGGGGACAGACTATGCGGTCGTGGCGGAATTGGTAGACGCGCAGCGTTGAGGTCGCTGTCCGGTAACACGGGTGGAAGTTCGAGTCTTCTCGACCGCACCATAGTCTGAGTTTTGAAAAACCCGTCGGCGTTCCAACGCGGCGGGTTTTTTGCTGCCCGGGGCATGAGTTTAGGGCTTTTGCCGCGACGCTGAGTTACCATCTTCGCAAGGGGCGCCCGTCCCTTCCCGGCCCGAACAGGACACCGGAGGTTCCGATGACGCCCGAGACCCCGCCGAAGGCCTCCCCAGAGATAAAGCCGACGATCGAAGACATCGAGGCCCGCGCCGCCGCGCTCGACATCGAGGACGCGTTTCCCGAGGAAGATTTCGGCGACGCGCTGCTGCGCCTGATCACCGCCGCGATCGAAGACGGCGACATGACCCGCGCGCGCGAACTGCTGCTCGACCAGCATTACGCCGACGCCGCCGACATCATCGAGCGGATGCAGCCCGACGACCGCGCGCAGCTGGTGCTGGCGCTCGGCAAGGATATCGACCCCGACATCCTTCCCGCCCTCGACGAAGAGGTGCGCGACCAGGTGCTGGGCGTCCTCGGCGTCCAGAACATCGCGGCGGCGGTCGAGGCGATGGATTCCGACGACGCGGTGACGGTGATCGAGCAACTCGATTCCGACGAGCGCCGCCGGGTGATCCAGGCGCTGCCCGCCGAGCATCGCGCCGGGATCGAGCAGGCGCTGGCCTTCCCCGAGCATTCCGCCGGGCGGATGATGCAGCGCGAGATGGTGGCGGTGCCGGAGTTCTGGACCGTCGGCAACGCGCTCCACTACCTCCAGACCACCGGCGACGACCTGCCCGAGGATTTCTACGAGCTGTTCGTCGTCGACCTGCGCCACCACCCGCTCGGCAAGGTTTCGACCGCGCGGCTGCTGCGGGTGCGCTCCGAGACGCCGCTGCGCGAGATCATCGACGACGACGTCGAGCCGATCCCGGCGACGATGGATCGGGAAGAGGTGGCGATGACCTTCCGCGATCGCGACTGGGTGTCGGCGATGGTGGTGGACGAGGATGGGCGGCTGATCGGCCGGATCACCGTCGACGACGTTCTCGACGTGATCGACGAGGAAGCCGAGGACGACATGCTGCGCCTCGCGGGCGTGTCGGATTCCGATATTTTCCATGCGGTCTGGCAGACCGTGCGGTCGCGCTTCGGCTGGCTCTGCATCAACCTCTGCACCGCCTTGATGGCGGCCTCGGTGATCGGCCTGTTCGAGGGCACGATCCAGCAGGTGGTGGCGCTCGCCGCCCTGATGCCGATCGTCGCGGGCCTGGGCGGCAATGCGGGCACCCAGACCCTCGCGGTCTCGGTGCGCGCCCTCGCGATGAAGGAACTGATGCCCGGCAACGCGCGGCGGGTAATCGGCAAGGAGATGGTGGTCGGGCTGGCCAACGGCCTCGGTCTCGCGGCGCTCGCGGGCACGGTCGCCTATTTCTGGTTCGGCACGCCGTTGATCGGTTTGGTGCTGGCGAGCGCGATGGTGGTCAACCTCGTCGTCGCCGGCCTCGCGGGAATTCTGATCCCGCTCTCGCTCGACCGCCTGGGCGTCGATCCGGCGATCGCCTCGGGGGTGTTCCTCACCGCGCTCACCGATACCGTGGGCTTCTTCGCCTTCCTCGGATTGGCGACGGTGTTCCTGCTTTAGGGGAACTTCTAGGCGCTGATGTAGCGGGAGATCGCGCGGTCGAGCACGGTCGAGGAGATGATGATCGTGGCGATGTCCTGCTTGCGCTGGATCGAGCCGCGCTTGACCATCTCGCGGTATTCGTCGACCAGGCCGCGCAGCGCGGCGACGCCGTCTTTCCGCTGCAAATGCTGCTCGAAGAACACCCGGCCCAACCCCGGCTTGCCCCAGATTCCGTTCATGATCCCGACGATCTCGGGGATCGTCGGCCCGGCGTGCTCGTCGGGCTCGATCTCGGTGGAGAGTTCGAGGGCGGCGAGCGCATCCGGGGTCATGTAGTCGAGGTAGCGGTTGCAGAAGGTCTTGAGGTTTTCGATGATCTCGCTGCGCGGCGGGCCGGGCGGCATCTCGCGGATGTTGCGCAAGAGGTCGCCGAACGCGAGGATCGTCGAGGCGGGCTGTTTCATCACGGTCGGGAAGTCGGCGCCGAGCATGGTGCGGAACACCGCAATGTCGGTTTCGTGCTGGCGGTCCTTGACGTTCGGGCGGCCGCGCTTGTTGAGTTCGTCGTTGATCTTGTCGGTGACGTCGCGGATGTCCCAGTTGCCGACCGCGCGCAACGCTTCCGGGGTGCGCACCAGCCGGAGTTCGAGGCCGAGGTCGCGGATCTGCTCGGGCACCGCGAACGCCTGCGCGAACGAAAACAGGAAGCGCGGCTCCCAGTCGAGGATTTCGGTGGCGGCGGGGCCGAAGGTCTCGCCGAGCGCGCGGATCTGGAACGCCTTGACGTGGGTCAGCGCATTGAGCCAGTCCGGGTCGGTCTGCTCGGTGAGGAGCTGGCCGAAGCGGCCGCCGAGGCGGATGCGGACTTCGCCCAAGGCCATCGCGTTCATCCCCGCGAGGATGCGCAGGCGCGGCAGCGCGTCGAGCGCGTGGGCTTCGGCGGGGAGGCGGGCGAGGGCTTCCTTGTTGGATGCGAAGATCAGACGGATCGCGCGGTCGATGTAGGATTGCTCCGCCTGGGCCACGGTGAGCCCGCAGGCACCGGCGGGCGCGGTGCGCTTGCCCGCGCCGATCTTCTTGCCCTGGGGATTGAGGATCGCGATCAGGTCGAGCTGCCACGCGACCTCGAACACCTTGATCGCGCGCTCGATCGCCTTGTCGTTCTTGAGCGCCTGGTCCATCGGCAGGTTGCCGATCAGCGCGCCTTCGTTGCCGAGAGCCGCGCCTTCGAGTTTCTGCAGGAACGGATAGAGCTTCCGCGCCGCGCGCTGGAGGCGGGTCTGGCGTCCGCCGCCCGAGTGCAGCGACAGGCTGCGGAACGGCCGCGACAGGCCGAAGGGAAGAATGCGAAGGAAATCGGAATCGCCGTCCTGCACCTTGACCGCGAGCCGCGTGCGGCTGGGTTTTTTCTCAGCCGGAGGTTTCCCGGTGGGCGCGTCGGCGCGGGCGGCAGGGGCTTTCGCGGGGGTCTTGGCCATACGTCTCCGGCCTCAATCAATCGTCTGGCGCGCACGCGCGGGCTGCGGTGGCGCGAATTCCACGGGGGTCGCTGCCGACTGTGCCCAAGCTGGCCGGGGAAATCAAGGTTTCCCTAAGGCATGGAGCGGGCGCGCGGGTCTTGTTTCGCCGGGCGCGGTTGATTATGGTGGCGCGGATCATGGCAAAACCGGCCGTGAATCCCGCGAGGAGACTGAAA
Source organism: Rhodospirillum sp. UBA1311 (assembly GCA_002307145.1). GTDB lineage: Bacteria > Pseudomonadota > Alphaproteobacteria > Rhodospirillales > Rhodospirillaceae > Oleispirillum. Next base: position 27,696 of record DBTR01000103.1, read on the forward strand.
CACGTGACCATTGATTTCCTGCCGATCCACGGTGGCGATCTCGCCGCCGCGTCCGCCCGTTACGGCGTCGCACGCGCGGACTGGCTGGATCTGTCCACCGGGATCAACCCGAACCCGTATCCCTGCGGCGAGATTCCGGCCGCGGCATGGCAGTCGCTGCCCGACGCCGCCTCGGGCGACGCTCTCGTCGCGGCGGCGCGGCACGGCTACGGCATCGGCAATGCAGCGAAGGTGGTGGCCGCCTCGGGCACCCAGGCGTTGATCCAGTGGCTGCCGCGCCTGATCACCGCGCACGACGTGGCGGTGGTGACTCCGACCTACGGCGAACATGCGGCGGCCTGGGCGGCGGTGGGCGCGCACGTGCGCGAGGTCGAGCGGATCGAGGAGGGCGACGACGCCGACGTGCTGGTGGTGGTCAACCCCAACAACCCCGACGGCCGCGCCTACGAACCCCTCGACCTGCTGCGCCGCGCCGAGGACCGCGCGCGGGACGGCCGCTGGATCGTCGTCGACGAAGCGTTCTGCGACGTCACCCCCGAGATCAGCCTCGCCGCCAAGGCGGGCGCCGAGGGACTGATCGTGCTGCGCTCGTTCGGCAAGTTCTTCGGCCTCGCGGGCCTGCGGCTCGGCTTCGCGCTCTGCCCGGCGGAGTTCGGCCAGCACCTCGAAGCGGCGATGGGGCCCTGGGCGGTCTCCGGCCCCGCGGCGGCGATCGGCGCGCGGGCGCTCGCCGACGACGCCTGGACCGCCGCGACCCGTCAGGCCTTGCGCGGCATGGCCGCGCGCATGGACGACCTCCTCGCCGAGGTTGGGATGACGGTGATCGGCGGAACAGATTTATTCAGACTGACACACTTCGCCGATGCCCTCCCGGTCTATCATGGCCTTGCCAGGCGCGGAGTGTTGAGCCGAGCCTTCGCCGCACGTCCGGGGTGGTTGCGCTTCGGGCTCCCGGCGGACAGCGAGGGCTTCGAAACCTTCTCCCTGGCGTTGCGGGCCGCGATGGCCGAAGCCGGAACGGGCGCCGTGTCCGACCCGGGTTGACGGAAAAGATCCCGTCTCCCCGATCGAACGGCCGGAGATAGGGATAGACCGATGAACGCATGGATGATCGGGATGAGCTACGCGGGCGGCATGGTCGCGTGTTCCGCGTGGGCGGGCGAATGGGCGCGCCGCAAGGGCCTGAGCCCCAGGGTCTGGGGCGCGGCAGGCGCGGCCGCCGGGCCGGTGGCGCTGGCTGCCGTCGGCTTCTGGCGGGCGGAGGCGTCGCTTTGCCCCCACTGCCTCCAGCCGATGCGCTTCGAGCAGCGCTACTGCCCGAGCTGCCGTACCGCCGAACGGACGGAAACGGCGGAAATCGCTGCGCCGTCTCATGCCGTCCCGCGCGTCGGGTCGGACGTGCTTCTGACCCACGGCTATTTCGAGCCGACGCCGGTCGCGGCGTAAGGCTTCAGGCTTCGAGCGCCGCGCGCAGCCGCGCGCGGTGGACGCGGCCCTCGTCGGTGCGCGGAATCGCTTCGACGAACACGATCCGCCGCGGCAGGGCGTAGGGCGCAAGGCTCTGCGCCGCCTGTTCGAGGATATCGGCGGCGAGCAGGGCCTCGGCGGCGGCGTCGCCGCCCGGCACGTCCGGCTTCGCCACCACCGCTGCCACCACTTCCACGTTTCCGTCCGGGGTTTCGAGCGCCAGCACCGCCGCGTCCGCCACCATCCGGTGGCGCGCCAGCACCCGCTCGATATCGTCGGGGAGAAAGCCCGAATCCGCATGCGGCAGGATGTCGTCGGCCTTGGCGACGAATCGGATGTCGGCGTTTTCGTCGATCCGCGCGATGTCGTCGGTGAGGAACCACTTGCCGACATACTTGCGCCGCGCCCAGCGCGCCACGGCGCTCGGGCCGCCCTCCGCGCCGAGGCAGAGGCCGGGGTAGTCGCGCAGCACCGCGAGGGTGCCGACGCCGTCCAGCGCCACCGGAACCCCGTCGGCGTCGACGACGTCGAGGGTGATGCCGGGAACCGCGCGGCCGAGGCCGTTGGGGTCGGGCGTGGGGAACCATTGCGGATGGCTGGCGGCGACCGGTCCGGTCTCGGTTTCGCCGTAGAGCCGCCCGAGGGGAATGCCGAGGTCGTTGCGGCACCAGTCGTGCGCCCGGTCGGGCAGCCGCCCCCCGAGGCAGACGGCGGCCCGCAGCGCGAAGCTGTAATGCGCGCGCGGCTCGGGAAACTGGCGCAGCGCCTGGATCGCGCCGGGAGTGAGGAGCGCGAGGCGGACGCCGTGGCGGGCGATTCGCGCGATCCGGTCCTCGGCGCTGGCGGGGGTGTCGGGCGCGCCCATGGCGAGCACCGGAATCCCGAGCAGCCACGGCGCGAACAGGCCCGAGATCAGGCCCATCGGGTGCGAGGGCGGCGCGGCGCACCAGATCAGGTCGCCGGGGCTGGGGAGGTTCTCGAACGCCATCTCGATCGCCGGAAGGTGGGCGAGGATGGCGCGGTGCGCGTGACGGATCGCCTTCGGCGCGCCGGTGCGGCCCTGGCTGAACAGCAGGAACGCCGGATCGTTGGCGGCGGTGGCGACGGCGACGGCGGCTTCCGGAGCGGCATAGAGCGTCGCCCAGAAATCGGGGGCGTCGTCCAGCGGCGCGCCGACCGCGAGCAGCGCCGGTGCAGGATCGAGGCGGGCGATCGCGGCACGGGCGGCCTTGATCGCGGCGCGGTCGGCGACCACCACGCGCGGCCTGGCCACCGCCATCGCTGCGGCGAGCGCGGTGGGGCCCCACGCCGTGTCCATCGGCGCGATGCTCGCCCCGGCTTTCAGCGCCGCCAGGGCTGAGAGGGCGCACTCCGCGCCCTGCGGCAGGAGCGTCGCGACGGTGGCGCCGGGTTCGACCAGGAGGTTGGCGAACGCGGCGGCGAGCAGGTCGGAGAGGCGCTTGAGCGCCCCATAGCTGAAGTGGGCGGTGCTGCCGTCGGTCTGGCGGGCGATCAGCGCGGTGCGGTCGAGATCCGCGCCCGGGCGGCACTGGCGGTCGAGGCTGTCCACCGCGGCGTTGAACGCCTCGGGGATGTGCCAGCGAAAGGCGCGTCGGGATTCCTCGTAGGACTGCGCTCTCGGCAACATCGCGCTATTCCAGGATCAGTTCGTATTCGAAGCGATCGGCGGCGTTGAGCCCGTCGATCAGCACGCCGTCGAAGCCCAAGTCCATCAGGCCGACGAAGTACGCGCCGAGGATGGTCTTCCACTCCGGCAGCCAGTAGTTCGTGAGGACGCCGTCGGCGGGGTTGGGCAGCGCCTCGCGCAGGAACGGCGTCTCGCCGATCCGCCACTCGCGCTTCCAATAATAGCGGTCGTCGCGTGCGGTGGTGAGGTTGATCTCGGCCAGTACGAGGCGGCGCGGCCCCATGAACTTGTACTGCATCGCGTGGACGTCGGCCTTGGTCAGCGGCTGGTCGGCGGTGAAGAAGGCGTCGACGATCAGGAGGTCGGCGTTGCTCTTGGCCACGGCTTCGAGCCAGTCCGCTTTCGCGCCGTAGGCGCGCGGGCTTCTGAGCCAGAAGGCGTTGCGGACGTCGGCGAGGTTGGCGATCGCCTCCGAATTCTCGAACGGCGGGCGCTGCTTCGGCAGGATCTTCGGCGCGTCCGGCGTGCCCACCGCCAGCACCGACAGCGCGTGGTCGCGACGGCCCTTCTGCGCGAGGTCGGCGGCCGGAAGGGCGCAGGTGTCGAGGCTGACGATCGGCGTGCCGAGCTTGCGGATCGCGGCGATGCGCTTGGCGCGATCCTCGGCGGCCTTGAGTTCCGCCTGGGTCGGCGGCTTGGCGTCGGGCGCGGGCTTCGGTTTCGGGCAGTTGAGGTCGTCGAGCGCCACCGCGTCGAAATCCTTGAGGATGCGGCGGAACGGACCGCCCGGGGCGTCGTCGGGCACCGGCTCGCGGTCGAGGTATTTCTTGTCGAGCAGGGAATTCAGCTGGATTTCCCAGGTGCTGGTGTGCATCAGCCCGAGGGGCTCGCGGCCGATCATCAGGAAATTGGGGTTGCGGCTCTCGGTGTATTGGCCGAGGCCGTCGACCAGCACTCGCAGCTCCTCGCGCAGGCGCGGGATCTGCGCCGCTTTGAGCGGTTTGTCGCCAGGGGTGGGGGGCGTCAGCAGGCGTCCGTCGACGAACACCTGGGCCGCGGCGGGCGTGGCGCAGCCGAGGATCAGCGCGAGAGCGCAAGCGGCGGGAAATGGGCGGAAGTACGGAAACACCGGTCGGAACTCCGTCGAGCGGTCAACGGCGAGGCCACGCGGAACCCGGGCCTCCCGGCCAAAACCATAGACGCAGCCCCTTAACAAAGCGATAAAAACCGCCGCTCAGGCGCGCGCGAAGCGGCTCCGCACGATGCCGCCGTAGGGCGCGAGCATGAGCAGCGCCATGCCGATCTTGACCGCGAAGTCGCCCATCGCCCAGGTCGTCCAGGGCAGGCCCGACCCGGCGAAGGCGATCGAAAAGAACATCGCCGTGTCGATCGCCGAGCCCAGCACCGAGGAGGCGAGCGGCGCCTGCCACCAGGAGCGTCGGCGCAGGCGGTTGAACACCGTGACGTCGAGGAGCTGTGCCGCGAGGAACGCCGCGCCCGAGGCGAAAGCGATGCGGGGCGCGCTCAAGGCCGCCGAGATCGCCACCGCGAAGACGAAGCCCCAGCGCACGATCCGCCGCGCCGCCACCGGCCCGTGGGTGCGGTTGGTGAGATCGGTGACGAAGAACGCCGCCGGATAGGTGAGCGCGCCCCAGGTCAGCCAGTCGTTGAGCGGATACTGGACGAGAATGTTGGAGACCACCACCACCACGATCATCGCGGCGACGGGCAGGGCGAGGGTGCGGAGCCGGGTCACTGGGCCGAAGTCCTTCTTTATCGAAACGCGCGCATGTCAAGCCTGCCGGGTCTCTGCGGAAACCGGGCATGCAGGGCGGAAACAATCATGAAACCCCGGTGCTGTCCAGCGGAATAGCTTCGCCGGATTTGCGCGCCGGTGTTGCGGAAAGCGGGCGTTTGGCGCTACCTTGGGCGCGACCATCCGGAAGCGTAACGATCGGGTGGCGCGGGGGAATTTTGAGCAGCGTGACAGACGATAAGACCGCCCATGTGGTCGTGGTCGGCAACGAAAAGGGCGGCACCGGCAAGTCCACCATCGCCATGCATATGGCGGTCGCGTTCGCCAATGCGGGCGGCCGGGTGGGCGTGATCGACCTCGACCCGCGCCAGCGCTCGGTGTCGCGCTTCGTCGAGAACCGTCTCGAAACGGCGCGGAAGACCGGCGTCGATTTGAAAGCGCCGACGGTCTATCCGATGGCGGGGCAAAGCATCGAGGAGCTCGCCGAGCTGGCGATGGCCGCGATCCGTGTCGAGGATCTGGTGATCATCGACACCCCGGGCTCGGCCACCGACCTTTCGAAGGCCGGGCACGTCTTCGCCGACACCCTGATCACCCCCTTGAACGACAGCTTCATCGACCTCGACGTGCTCGGCCGCGTCGACCCCGACACCTACAAGGTGCTGCGCCCGAGCCACTACGCCGAACTGGTGTGGGAGACGCGCAAGGAGCGCGCCATGGCCAATCGCCTGCCGCTGCGCTGGTTCGTCCTGCGCAACCGCCTCTCCCACGTCGACGCGCGCAACAAGCGCGCGATGGAGGAGGCGATCGCCGCGCTCTCCGCCCGGATCGGCTTCACCCCGGTGGCGGGGCTGGGCGAGCGGGTGATCTATCGCGAACTGTTCCTCTCCGGCCTGACCCTGCTCGACGTCCGCACGCCGGGCGTGGCAATTGATTTGTCGGTTTCCCATATAGCGGCGAGACAGGAGCTTCGCGCTCTTTTCAATGCCGTCGGCTTTACCGATATAATTGCAGCGGTCTAATCCTCGAATTTGTCACTGGCCGGGCCTGGACTTCCCTGCGCGCCCGTGCTTAAACCCCGTTCACCCGCGTCGTTTTCGGCGGAATTCAACAAACAGTTGGAGGCAGTTCATGGGTCATCGCGTACGCAAGGCAGTGTTTCCGGTCGGCGGTTTGGGGACGCGCTTCCTGCCCGCGACCAAGGTGATGCCGAAGGAAATGCTGACCGTGGTCGACAAGCCGTTGATCCAGTACGCGGTCGAGGAAGCCGCCGCCGCCGGATGCGAGCATTTCGTCTTCGTCACCGCGCGCGGCAAGGGCGCCCTTGAGGACCACTTCGACGCGGCGCCCGACCTTGAGCGCCAGTTGGAGGAAAAGCACAAGGACGAGGCCCTCGACGCGGTGCGGAAATACCTGCCGAAGACCGGCCAGATCAGCTACGTCCGCCAGACCAACCCGCTCGGCCTCGGCCACGCGGTGTGGTGCGCGCGCCACATCGTCGGCAACGAGCCGTTCGCGGTGCTGCTGCCCGACGACCTGATCCTCGCCGATATCCCCTGCCTCAAGCAGATGGCCGACGTCTACGAAACCGTGGGCGGCCACCTCGTCGCTTCGGAAGACGTGCCGCGCGCGCACACCCAGCGCTACGGCATCCTCGACGTCGAGACCGACGACGGCAAGCTCGCCAAGGCCAAGGGCCTGGTGGAAAAGCCGAAACCGGAAGACGCGCCGTCGACCCTGTCGATCATCGGCCGCTACATTCTCGACCCGGTGGTGTTCACGCCGCTGGACAAGGGCGTGCGCGGCGCGGGTAATGAGATTCAGCTCACCGACGCGATGGCGGTGACGATGAGCATGGTGCCGTTCCACGGCCTGCGCTTCGTCGGCAAGCGCTTCGACTGCGGCGACAAGGTCGGCTTCGTCGAGGCCAACGTCGCATTCGCGCTGAAGCGCCCGGACATGGAGGCGCAGGTTCGCGCCGCACTGAAAACCCTGCTGGCCTGACGCCAGACCCATTCCTAGGAGGGATCGCATATGCGGATCGCGATGATTGGAACCGGCTACGTCGGGCTGGTGTCGGGAACCTGTTTTTCCGAATTCGGCGTCGACGTGGTCTGCGTCGACAAGGACATTGCCAAGATCGAACGCCTGAACGCGGGTGAGATTCCGATCTTCGAGCCCGGCCTCGACGCTCTCGTCGCCTCCAACGTCAAGGCGGGGCGGCTGTCGTTCTCCACCGATCTCGCGAGTGCGGTGAAGGGTGCGGATGCGGTGTTCATCGCCGTCGGCACGCCGTCGCGCCGCGGCGACGGCCACGCCGACCTCTCCTACGTCTACGCCGCCGCCGAGGAGATCGCCCACGCGATCACCGGCTACACCGTGGTGGTGACCAAGTCGACGGTGCCGGTCGGCACCGGCCGCGAGGTCGAGGCGATCATCCGCAAGATCCGCCCCGACGTCGACGTCGTCTCGAATCCGGAGTTCCTCCGCGAGGGTTCGGCGATCAACGACTTCATGCGCCCCGACCGCGTCGTCATCGGCACCGATTCCGAGCGCGCGCGGGAAGTCATGCGCCAGCTCTACCGCGTGCTCTACCTGATCGAAAAGCCGATCGTGTTCACCAACCGCGAAACCTCCGAGCTGATCAAGTACGCGGGTAACGCCTTCCTCGCGATGAAGATCACCTTCA
>DBTR01000103.1:35516-45120 GCA_002307145.1 Rhodospirillum sp. UBA1311
CCTTCATCAACGAGATCGCGGACCTCTGCGAGGCGGTGGGCGCGGACGTCCACGACGTCGCGCGCGGCATCGGCCTCGACGGCCGGATCGGCCGCAAGTTCCTCCACCCCGGCCCCGGCTACGGCGGCTCGTGCTTCCCGAAGGACACCCTCGCCCTGGTCCGCACCGCGCGCGACCACGACAGCCCGGTGCGCCTGATCGAGACCACAGTCGAGGTCAACGACACCCGCAAGAAGGCCCTCGCGGACCGCGTCGCGACGGCGGTCGGCGGCAATCTCGCGGGCAAGCGGGTGGCGGTTCTCGGCCTCACCTTCAAGCCCAATACCGACGACATGCGCGACAGCCCGAGCCTGGATTTGGTCCCGGCCTTGATCGAGGCGGGTGCGAGCGTCCATGCCTTCGACCCGGAAGGCACGGCGGAAGCCAAGCGCCTGCTGCCGGGCGGGGTGATCTACGCCGAGGACGCCTACGACACCATGGACGGCGCCGACGTGCTGGTGATCGTCACCGAGTGGAACGCCTTCCGCGCCCTCGACCTCGCACGGGTCAAGTCGCTGATGGCGTCGCCGACGATCGTCGATTTGCGCAACATCTACGAGCCCCGCGACATGGCCGAGAAGGGCTTCGCCTATACCTGCGTCGGCCGCCCCGTGCCCGAAGCGCCGCATCTCCGCGCCGTGCCGAAGGCGGTCGAGGGGGCCGGTTGACCGGCCAGGCGCATCGTTTCGACCCGGCTATCCTGCGTGACTACGATATCCGGGGCGTGGTCGGTCGCAACCTGCGCATCGCCGACGCCGTCGCCCTCGGCATGGCGTTCGGCTCGACCCTGGTCGAGAAGGGCGGGCGCAACGTCGTCGTCGGTCGCGACGGACGCCTGAGTTCGCCCGACCTCGCCGAGGCGCTGCTCGACGGCCTCACCGCCACCGGCCTCGACGTCTGGCGGATCGGCTGCGGCCCGACGCCGATGCTCCACTTCGCGGTCGCGGAGTTGGGCGCGGATGCCGGGATCATGGTTACCGCCTCGCACAATCCGGCCAACCACAACGGCTTCAAGATGACCATGCTCGGGCGTCCGTTCTTCGGGCCCGACATCCGCGCCCTCGGACGGCGTGCCGAGGCGGGAAATTTCGTGTCCGGCGAGGGCTCGGTGGAGAAGTACGACGTGGCGGAAGCCTACGTCGCGCGCCTGCTCCAGGGATTCCGCCCGGGGCGTCCGTTGCATGCGGTCTGGGATTGCGGCAGCGGCGCGACCGGGCCGACGGTCAAGGCGCTGGTGCAAGGCCTGCCGGGCCGCCACACCGTGCTGTTCGACGACGTCGACGGCGCGTTCCCGCATCATCACCCCGATCCGACGGTGCCGGAAAATCTCGCGCACCTGATCGCCGCGATGCAGCAGACCGGCGCGGATATCGGCTTCGCCTTCGACGGCGACGGCGATCGCCTCGGGGTGGTCGACGACCAGGGCGAAATCCTCTGGGGCGACCGCATCCTCGCGCTGCTCGCCGCCGACGTGCTCGCGCGCCTGCCCGGCGCGACGATCCTCGGCGACGTCAAGGCGAGCCGTATCCTGTTCGACGAAATCCGCCGTCTCGGCGGCAACCCGGTGATGACCCGCAGCGGTCATTCGGTGATCCGCACCCGCCTCGCGCAATTGGGCGCGCCGCTCGCGGGCGAGATGAGCGGCCATATCTTCTTCGCCGACGGCTACTACGGCTACGACGACGGTCTCTATGCCGCCGTGCGCCTGCTCGAAGGCCTGGGCGCGCGCAAGGACAGCTTGTCGCAATGGCACGGCGCTTTGCCGCGCCTGTGGAATACCCCGGAACTCCGCATTCACTGCGACGATGAGGCCAAGTTCACCGTGGTCGACGCGGTGGCCGAGGCGCTCGCCGCCGAGGGCGTGGCGTTCAACGACATCGACGGCGTGCGGGTGGACGAGGACTTCGGCTGGTGGCTGGTGCGCGCCTCCAACACCCAGGCCGAACTGGTGATCCGCTGCGAGGCGACCACCCTCGAAGGCCTGGGCGAAGCCAAGGCGCGGGTCGCCGCGCGCCTTGCCGCGGCCGGAATGGCGGTGCCCGAGGCCCTTCGCTAACCTCTCACATCAGGAGGTTGGGGAGGAACAGCGACAGCCCGGGGAAGAGAACCAGCACCGCGACCAGCACCAGGATCGCGGCGATGTGGGGCAGAGCCTCGACAAGGTATTCGTCCACCGAGCAATCCAGCAGGCCGCAAACGGTGAACATCGCCACTCCCACCGGCGGCGTCATCCCGCCGAAGGTCACCATGGTCATCATCACGATGCCGAAGTGGACGTCGTCGACGCCCAGTTGCCGCACGATCGGCAGGAAGATCGGGGTGAGCAGCAGCACCAGCACCGTCGCCTCGACGAAGCACCCGGCGATCAGCAGGAACACCACGATCATCCCGAGCATCACCAAGGGATTGTGTGAAAGGCCGAGCATCGCCGCCGCGATCGCCTGGGGCGCCTGGGCGAAGATGATCGCGTAGCCGACCATCCCCGAGAACATGATGATGAGGACGATCAGGCCGTTGTCGATCGCGCCCTGGAGCAGGGCGTCCATCGCGTCCTTCCAGGTCAGTTCGCGATGCAGCACCACGCCCACCACCACCGCGTAGACCACCGCGAACGCGCCGACTTCCGATGGCGTGAACAGTCCGCCCCGGATCGCCACCAGCAGCGCCACCGGGAACAGCAGCGCCCATTTCGCGTCGTTGATCGCAGCGCCCATCGCCTTCCAGCTCGGGCGCTCGGCGGTGGCGGAGCGATAGCCGCGTTTGCGCGAGATCACCCAGACGGTGAACATCAGGATCGCCATCATCAGGAAGCCGGGGATGATCCCGGCGAGGAACAGCCGTCCGATCGAGACGCCGCCGACGAAGCCGTAGAGGATCAGCCCGAGGCTCGGCGGGATCGTCGCGGTGATCAGCGAGCAGACCGCGATGGTGGCGCAGGTGAAGCCCTTGGAGTAGCCGTTGCGGATCAGGTCCGGTCCGAGAATGCGCGCCTCCATCGCCGCGTCGGCGACCGCCGAGCCGGAGACGCCGCCCATCAGGGTGGACAGCACGATGCAGACCTGCGCCATGCCGCCCGCCATCCACGACACCAACACTTCCGAGCATCGGATCAGGCGCTTGGTGATGCCGGTCTTGTTCATCATGTGCCCGGCGAGGACGAAGAACGGCACCGCGAGCAGCGGGAAGCTCTGCGATGCCGAGGCGACCTGCTGCACGCCGATGGAGGCGGGCATCACCGCGCTGATCGCGAAGAACGAGAATCCCGAGATCCCGATGGCGAACGCCACCGGCACGCCCAGCATCATCAGGCCGAAGAACAGCGCGATCAGGAGGGTCATCTCCGGGGTCATGGCTGGGTTTCCTCGGTCGGGCGGGCCTCGGAGTAGACCAGCTTCGGCGTGGCGAGCAGCGAGCGCGCGGTCTGCCAGAGCTGGCCGAGGAGGGTGAGCGCGAGCAGGCCGCACCCGGCGGGAACCGCGGCGGTGACGAAGCCGTAGCTGATGCCGCTGTCGCCGAATTCGCGTTCGAGGTTGAGCATCACCAGGTCGTAGCCGAGCACCACCATGGCGGCGAGGAAGGCGAGGATGACGCAGCCGGTGAGGAGATCGATGGGGGCGCGCCAGCGCGGTGGAATCCAGCGTACGAACAGGTCGACGGCGATCAGGCTGCGCCGCCGCATCGCCATGTCCGCGCCGATGAACGCGGCCCAGACGAACATCAGCTGGGCGACGTCCATCGCCCAGACCAGGGGCATGCCGAACCAGCGCAGCACGCCGGCGAAGAACACCAGTCCCACCATCGCCGCGAGCAGGGCCCGCGCGATGGCGGCTTCGATGCGCAGGATCGTGTCGGTCACGGCGCAGCCTCCTTTGGGGGAACGGATGCCTACTTCGCGACGATCGCGTCGACCTGCTTCTTCAAGTCGACGTAGCCCAGCTTTTCGTAGACGCCGGCCGTGGCCTTGACGAACGGCGTGGTGTCGACCGCGTTGATCGTCATCCCCGCCGCCTTCATCTTGGCTTCGAGGTCGGCGATCGCGGCTTCGGTGCCGTGGGACGCGACGTCGCCCGCCTTCAGGCTCTCTTCCTTGAGGATGGTCTTGAGGTCGGGCGGCAGCTTGTCGAACCACGCCGCCGAGGTCACCACGCCGGTGATCAGGTTGAAGTGGGCGGTCTTGGTCATGTACTTGGTGACTTCATAGAGCCTGGAGCCGTAGGCCGCCGGAACCTGGGCCTCGACCGCGTCGATCACCTGGGTCTGGAGCGCGCTGTAGACGTCTGCCCAGCCCATCGGCGTCGGCGTCGCGCCCATGGCGCGGATCGTCTCGATCCACACCGGCGCGCCCGGCGTGCGCATGCGGATGCCCGCGAGGTCGGCGGGGGCGGTGATCGGCTTGTTGGTGAGGAGGTGCCGCTCGCCCTGCCACCAGTTGAACGACAGCACCTGGAGCCGCGCGCTCTTCGCCAGCTTCGCCGACATTTCGTCGAACAAGGGCGAGGTCACCACCTTGCGGATGTCGGGATAGCCGGTGGTGAGATAGGGCGCGCTTAAAATGCCGAAGTCCTTGACGAACACCGCGAGGCGGCCGCCGTCGACGACCACCGCGTTGCCCGCTCCGGCGCGCGCCTGCTCCAGCACGTCCTCGTCCTTGCCGAGTTGGGAGCCGGGGAACAGGCGGATCGCGAGGCGGCCCTGGGAGCGCGCCTCGACCGAGGATTTCAGGCTTTCGAGACCCTTGTAGAGCGGGTCGTCGGTGGTCAGCGCGGTGTTGATGTTGAGGGTGTAATCGGCGGCGAGCGCCGTGCCGGCGGTGGCGGCAAGGAGAATGCCGCAGGCGGCGGTCCGGAAGGTCCAGGCCATCAGTCCCATGTTTTCGCTCCCTGAAAATTGCCTCTTGCGCGGGCGTATTCGGAAAACGACTGACATGTTAGATGGCTAGAATACCATTGGCAATCGAAATGTCGTCCTGTATCCTGAACCAGAAGTTCAACGAGCAGGTGTTCCGTGACCGTCTTCACTCCCCTCGACACATTTTCGAGCGAACCCATCGGGCCGCGCGTCTACCGCGAGATCCGCGACGCCATCGTCTGTTTGCGGCTCAAGCCCGGCCAGATCATCTCGGAGGCGGACGTGGCGCGGCAGTTCGGCGCGAGCCGCCAGCCCGTCCACGACGCGTTCGTGCGCCTGCAGGCCTCGGGGCTCCTGCACGTGTTGCCGCAGCGCGGCACCCGGGTCGCGCGGATTTCGCCCAAGGACGTGCGCGACGCGCAGGTGATCCGCCGCGCGATCGAGGCGGCGACGGTGGCGCGCGCCTGCGAACGCCGCCGCCCGGAAAGCCTCGCCGCGCTCAAGGCAAATGTCGCGCGGCAGGAAGCCTCGGCGGGCGAACGCGAGCCGCGCGCGTTTCTCAAGCTCGACGAGGAGTTCCACCGCCTGCTCGCGGCCTGCGCCGACCTCGAAATGGCATGGACGATCATCGAAGACGCGAAATCGCACATGGATCGGGTGCGCTATCTCAGCCTGCCGCAGACCACTCCGGTCGCGACCCTGGTGCGCCAGCACAAGGCGATCGTCGCGGGGATCGCGGCGGGCGATGCATCGGCGGCGCTGGCCGCGCTCACCGAGCATTTCGGCGAGATCGACAAATCCCTCCCCGCTCTTGAGGCGGAATATCCCGAACTGTTCGAGCACGACGAAGCCCGCGCCGAACCGATGGTCGTGCGCTAGGTTCGACCGGAAGTCCGGGCGGGTTTAGGGCCGCAGCACCATGCAGGGGCGGGATTCGCGCTTGAGCGAGGCGCAGGCCTGCTGCGCGTCGTTGGCGGAGAGGCCGACGACCCGGGCGCGATAGAGGGTGCGGGTGTTCGCGGTGAACGCCTCGATCCGCGTCGAGGCCGAAGCGGCGGCGTCGGCGGTCTGCACGGCCATCGCCGAGGAGGCGGCGGTTTCGGCGGCGCGGCGGTCGGAATACGCGCCGACCTGGATCGCCCAGGCGCCGGCCGGGGCCGGCTTGTGGGCGGGCACCGCCGATCGCGGCAGGGCGGCGACGGTGGTGAGGGTTTGCGGCGGGCTCGGCTTGCGCGGCGGCGGCAACGGTGCGGCTCCGGCGATCGCGGCGACGGTCGGAGAGTCGAACGCGGTCGAAATCTCCGGAACGATGTCGGTGCTGCCGTCGGCGTCGCCCTGCGCGGTCGTCGGGTCATCGGCATAAGGCGCGGCGGCCACGGCGACGCCCGTTTTCGGCGTGCGCGTCGGGCGCGGCGTCTTGGCGCTGGCGTAGGCGACGTCGGCGAAGCCGCGATCGAGCAGGTCGGCGGTGCGCTGGTCGCGCCAGCGCGAGGTTTCGCCGCCCATCACCACCGCGATCAGGCGGCGGCCGTTGCGGTGCGCGGAGGCCGCAAGGTTGAAGCCCGACGCCGCGATGAAGCCGGTCTTGAGGCCGTCGGCTCCGGGATAGGTCTTCACCAGATTGTTGTGGGTCGGGATCACCTGGCCTTCATATTCGAATTCGGTCAGGCTGAAGTATTTGTAATACTTCGGAAAATCACGCTGGAGCGCGAGCGCGAGGCGGGCGAGGTCGCGCGCCGTGGTGACCTGGCCGCGATTCGGCAGGCCCGACGCGTTGCGGTAGACGGTATGCGACATGCCGAGCAACTGCGCCTTCTTCGTCATCCGCTGGGCGAACGCGGCTTCGTTGGGCGCGAGGTTTTCCGCGATCGTCACCGCGACGTCGTTGGCCGACTTGATCACGATGGCTTGGATCGCGGTCTGCACCGAGATGGTCTCGCCCTTGCGCAACCCGAGGCTCGACGGTTGCTGGCGCTCGGCGAGCGGCGTCACCTTCAAGGGCGTGCGCAGGTTGACCTTGCCGGTCTCCATGTCCTCGAAGAGGAGATAGAGGGTCATCATCTTGGTCAAGGAGGCGGGATAGTTCTGGTCGTCGGCGTGGTCGGAGAACAGGGTCTGGCCGGTGTCGGCGTCCATCACGAACGCCGCGTACTTGGCGTGGGCCGCATGGCCCGACACCACGAACATCAACCCCACCAAGGCCAGGAAAGACAGGCGAAGACGGCGGCGCATCGCCGGAACGAACGTCGCCCGGTGGCGCGGGGAGGCTTCTGCCGTCGCGCGCTCGATCATCGCATCACCCCGATACCAAAACCAGGACGCGCGACCATCGCGTCATCCCCCTTCCCGCAGGGGTTCCGCCCCCGCACGACCTTGCCCACCATAAGACATACGCGACTCGGCTGTCTACGCCGTTTTTCGCGGTTTCCCGCGGGGTTCGCCGATAGCCCTGGATTCTTCGCCGCCGAAGCCCCAGAATCCCTTGATGCGACACGGAAAGAGGTTTGATGCAATGATGGTCAAGGTTTTGCGGTGCGCGGGCGCGGCGGCGGTGCTGGCGATGATCGGAACGGGGTGCGCCCCGACCGGCGACGTTCAGGACCCGGCGGTGCGGCGGCTCACCTGGTTTTCCTACCTTTCGGGCGACGACATGCAGTGCGAGACCGGCATCGACCGGGTGCGCCTCGTCCACAACGCGATCTGGGACGAGGACGTGCGGGTGATCGAGGCGACGGAGGTTCCGGGCGCGGACGCCAAGGTCGCCGAGAACCTGCTGCAGCGCATCGACTGGACCGACATCCGCATCGACCCGGAAGCGCCGGCGGGGCCCTGGCGCGGCAAGCTCCACGAGGGCGCGTGGAACAAGGCCCAGTACGCCTCGGTGGTCGACGCGCTCAAGGCCGACGGCGCGTTCGCTCCGCTCGCCCAGCCGGTCACCCTCAAGGGCCAGGGATTCTTCTGGACCGGCGCGGGGTGCGCGGGTGGCAAGCGGTGGTTCCATGCCTGGGCTTATCCCTCGGCGGCCTACGACGCGCTCGCGTTCCCGAAGGTTCTCGGCGGCCTCGTGCCTTCGGGCCAGGCATTCGCCGTTGCCCACCCGATGGATCAATCCTACCCGGAGCAAAACCGCAAGGCGGCGCGGGATTTTGAGATGACCGCGACTTCCACGGGGATTTCCGGGCGTTTGGAGCTGCCGCACCCTCCGCTCAACCGCTTCCTGCCTTAGGGTAGCGTACGCGTCAGTTTTATTAACAGGGGACCTTTCCGCGTCCTACGCCCTATCCCATATCAAATTTGGACGTAGCGGCGCGGGGGCGTCGCCAGGAGGCAAGGCAATATGGAGCGATTTCGCGCGGTGTCCCAAAATCCAAAGCTACCGCGAATGGGGGACGAACGCTCGGCGGACGAAGACGACGGTCGTGTCGGAATTTCCGTACAAACGCGCGCGGTGGTGAAACGACCTTCGATGTACCGCGTTCTACTACTGAACGACGACTACACCCCAATGGAATTCGTGGTTCACGTCCTTGAGCGGATTTTCAACAAAAGCCACGAAGAGGCTACGGAGATCATGCTCAAGGTGCATCACAGGGGGGTCGGCGTCTGCGGTGTCTTCACCTTTGAAGTCGCCGAGACCAAGGCGGGGCAGGTGATGGATCTGGCCAGACGCAACCAGCATCCGTTGCAGTGCACCATCGAAAAGGAGTAATGCCGATGCTGTCACGCAACCTTGAACGCAGCTTGCACCGCGCCCTCGCCGAAGCGACCGCCCGCAGGCACGAATACGCGACACTCGAACATTTGCTCTACGCGCTCTCGGAAGACCGCGACGCCGTCGCGGTGCTGCGCGCGTGCGGCGTCGATGTCGACAAACTCCGCGCCGACATCGAAGCCTTCATGGAAACCGAGCTGACCGCCCTGGTCGCGGAGGAAACCGCCGACCCGAAGCCGACCTCGGGCTTCCAGCGGGTGGTGCAGCGCGCGGTGATTCACGTGCAGTCTTCCGGCCGCGAGGAGGTTACCGGCGCGAACGTGCTGGTGTCGATGTTCTCCGAACGCGAGAGCCACGCCGTCTATTTCCTCCAGCTCCAGGACATGACCCGCCTCGACGCGGTCAACTACATCGCCCATGGAATCGCGAAGAACGCCGATTTGACCGAGCCGCGCCCGGTGCGCGGCGCAGAGGAGTCTCCCGCCGCAGGACCGACCGCAACCACCGCCCAGGGCGGCCAGAAGACCGCCTACGAGGCGCTCGCCGCGTATTGCGTCAACTTGAACGACAAGGCCCGCCAGGGCCGGATCGACCCCTTGATCGGCCGTGACGCCGAAATCGAGCGGACGATCCAGGTGCTGTGCCGCCGGTCGAAGAACAATCCGCTCTACGTCGGCGATCCCGGCGTCGGCAAGACCGCGTTGGCCGAGGGGCTCGCGCTCCGCATCGTCGACGGCGCGGTGCCCGAAGTGCTGGCCGACGCCACGGTGTTCGCGCTCGACATGGGCGTGCTGCTCGCCGGCACCCGCTATCGCGGCGACTTCGAGGAACGCCTGAAGCAGGTGATCAAGGAGATGGAGAGCTATCCGGGCGCGGTGATGTTCATCGACGAGATCCACACCCTGATCGGTGCGGGCGCGACCTCGGGCGGCTCTATGGATGCCTCCAACCTGCTCAAGCCCGCGTTGGCCTCGGGCAGCCTGCGCTGCATCGGCTCGACCACCT
>DBTR01000103.1:45384-45631 GCA_002307145.1 Rhodospirillum sp. UBA1311
TCGACCACCTACAAGGAATTCCGCAACCAGTTCGAGAAGGACCGCGCGCTGGTGCGGCGGTTCCAGAAGATCGACGTGCCGGAGCCGACCCGCGACGACGCGGTGAAGATCCTGCGCGGCTTGAAGCCCTACTACGAGGCCTTCCACGGCGTGCGCTACACCATGCCCGCGATCGAGGCGGCGGTGGATCTTTCGATCCGGTTCATCTCCGACCGTAAGCTCCCCGACAAGGCGATCGACGTGATCG
>DBTR01000103.1:45887-46259 GCA_002307145.1 Rhodospirillum sp. UBA1311
CGATCGACGTGATCGACGAAGTCGGGGCGGCGCGGATGCTGCTCGCGCCCGCGAAGCGCCGCCGCACGGTGACGGTGGCCGATATCGAGGCGGTGGTGGCGAAGATCGCCCGCATCCCCCCGAAGGCGGTGTCGAAGGACGACCGGGCGGCACTCCGCACCCTCGAACGCGACCTCAAGACCATGGTGTTCGGCCAGGACAAGGCGATCGACGAACTCGCCGCCGCGATCAAGCTCGCCCGCGCGGGCCTGCGCGACCCCGACAAGCCGATCGGCAACTACCTGTTCTCCGGCCCCACCGGCGTAGGCAAGACCGAGGTCGCGCGGCAGTTGGCCAAGGTGATGGGGATCGAGCTGATCCGCTTCGACATGT
>DBTR01000043.1 GCA_002307145.1 Rhodospirillum sp. UBA1311
TCCTTGATCAGCTCCAGCACCTGGCGGTCGAGTTCGGTCTCGGCGCCGTACATCTGGAGGTCGATCTTCTTCTTGGTTTCGAGCGCGAGATCGCGAACGATGCGCGGCAGCTTGGCCCAGGCGTTGCCGATCGGCTGCATGCGGGTCTTCATCACCCCTTCCTGGAGGTCGGTGGTGATGTGGGAGAGGCGCTGCAAGGGCGCGGCGAATTCGGAATCGTCGCGGCCGCGCACCATCTGGAGCAGCTGGTTGCGGGTCAGCACCAGCTCGGAGACCAGGGTCATCAGGTTTTCGAGCAGGTCGACGTTGACGCGGATCGACTGGTTGGCGACCGCGCTTTCCTTCGGCGCCTCGCCGGCCGGAGCGATCGGCGCGGGCGGCGGCGCGATCGTCGCGGGCGGGTGCGCGACCTCGGCGACCGGCGCCTCGGCGGCGCGCTCGGCGGCCATTTCGCGGAGGATTTCGGCCTCGGAGGCGGATTTGACCCCGGCCGCCTGCGCGGCGGCGACCTCGGCCAGCATGTCGGCGGCAACCGGGAAGCCGTGCTCGCTCAACACCGGCCCGGAGGATGCGGCGGGTTCGGGAGAGGGCGCGGCGGCGGCGGGTGCGGCGGCCACGGCGGCGTCGCCGCCGGCGGCCACGGCGTTCAGCCGGGCGATGAGGTCCTTGTCGTCGCCCGGAGGCTCGGTCTCGTTGGCCTCGATATAGGCGAGGCTCTCCTTGATCCGGTCGATCGACTGGAGAATGAGGGTGACCGACGACGCCGAAACCGTCAGCTCGCGGTTACGGAACATGCCGAGCACGTTCTCGCCCGCGTGGGCCAGGGTTTCGAGCCGGGGCAAACCGAGAAATCCGCAGGTTCCCTTGATCGTGTGCACCAACCGGAAAATGTTGGAAAGGATCGCCGCGTCGTTGGGATTGCGTTCGAGATTGACCAGCTCGACATCGAGTGTCGCCAGACTCTCCGACGTCTCGGTCAGAAACTCGCTCAGCAGATCGTCCATTGTACCTCTCCAGAGCCTCAACCATTCACCCGCGGGACCGGCGCGGCAACGACGCCCGGAGGAGCCTTTTGCCCCCGTCGTCCTCTCAAGTCCAAGGCGCACAGTATGCCGTTACGGAGCTACAATGAAAAGCCCTGTTATCGCCTTGACGCTCAAACCGGACTGATGCCAACGCCGCAGCTTTCCGCCGCACCCCACAATCTAACCGAGAGACCCATGCTTTCGGCACGCTTGACGAGCATAGCACCCGCCACCACGTGGGCATCCGCGACCTGTCCTTCAAGCGCCGCCTGCGCCGCCTCGGTGAACCCGGCGCGCCGCCCGGCGACCCGCAATTGCGGCAGCCCGTCCTTCGCCTCGACCGCGATCCGCCCGCCGAACGGCAGCGCATCCGCCCCGATCAACACCAGCGTGAGGGCGAGCCGCCAATGCTCGGGCGTATCCTCCAGGGCGTCGGGAAACTCGGACAATTCGTAAACCCGTTGCGCGTCGCCCAGGCGCGCGAGGTAGGCGCGCGCCACCGCCGCCGCCGTGCCCGGCTTGAGCGCCCGTCCGGTCGGCAAACCGAACACCGCGCGGAAGAAATCCAGCCGCGCCCCCAAGGTCTGCGCGCTCAGGCGCAGGAGACCGCGCACCTCCGCCGCAAGACCGTCGTCGCCGCCGCCTGCATCGAGAAGTTCCAGCCCGTTGGCGAGCGCCCCCGCCGGTCCGGCAAGGTCATGACACATCCGCACCGCCGCCGCCGCGCCGAGATCGTCCCAAGTGTGCTCCGCCATTCCCCCGCTCCCCTTCGCGCAAGTCTCCCCAGCCACGCTGATCTTAGCGGATCGGCGATCTTGCGCAAACTCTTGGGAGAGCGGGAGGATCGTGCTATTTAAAAAGTCCGCGAGCGCTTGCCGGTCGCGGCTTTTTTGATCGATCCGGATCGCACCCGCCCATGTCCCTGCCCGCAGTCTCGCCGCGCATGGCGTTTGTGGCCGCCGAAACGCCGAAGGCCCAATTCGCCTGCCAACGCCTCGTCACCCGCTACGGCGCGGTAGGCCTGGGCGACGCCGACGTGATCGTCGCGCTCGGCGGCGACGGCTTCATGCTCGAATGCCTGCACCGTTTCATCGACCATCCCGCGCCGATCTACGGGATGAATCGCGGCACCGTCGGCTTCCTCCTCAACGACTACGACGAAACCGACCTCGGCGAACGAATCTCCAAGGCGGTGATGGTCCGCCTGTCGCCGCTCCGGATGGAGGCGATCACCGCCTCGGGCGAAACCGTCCGCGCGCTCGCGATCAACGAAGTCTCGATGCTCCGCGAAACCCGTCAGGCCGCCCGCCTGCAAATCCGCATCGACGACATGGTCCGGCTTGAGGAACTCGTCTGCGACGGCGTTCTGGTCTGCACCCCGGCGGGCTCGACCGCCTACAATCTCTCGGCTCACGGGCCGATCCTGCCGATGGGCGCGAACGTCCTCGCCCTCACCCCGATCAGCGCCTTCCGCCCCCGGCGCTGGCGCGGCGCGATCCTGCCCCACTCGTCCAAGGTCTCGTTCGACGTCCTCGAACACCAGAAACGCCCGGTCAGCGCCGTCGCCGACTATACCGAAGTCCGCGACATCATCCGCGTCACCGTCCACGAAGACCCGGAAGCCAAGCTCCGCATGCTCTTCGACCGCGAACACCACCTTGAAGAACGCATCCTCAAGGAACAGTTCACGCCGTAGGGCAATCGGGGGGGTGTAAATTCCCCGTAAAGAAAATGCGTCTTCTTTAGCTGCCAACCCGGCGCGAAAGCGGGAAAGTCCGAACTCCCCCCTCCCCGACCGGACAGGGCCATGCCCGCAGGCTCGTTTCAACTCGTCTTCTTCGCCACCGGGATTCTGCTCAACATCGTTTCCGCCGCGATGATCGCGCCCGCCATCGTCGACTATTTCGATGGCAACACCGATTGGCGCGCGTTTCTGATGTCGATCGCCCTGACCTCCTTCGTCGGCCTGGCGATGATGGAGGCCAATCGTGGGCCGCGGCGATACTTCTCGATGCGCACCGGCTTTCTCCTCACCGTGATCTCCTGGCTTGCGGTGTGCGGATTCGCGGCGCTCCCGTTCGTCCTCTGCGACTTGCGTCTCAGCTTCGCCGACGCGGTCTTCGAATCGATGTCGGGCCTGACGACCTCGGGAGCGACGGTGCTGGTCGGCCTCGACACCATGGCGCCGGGCCTCCTGCTCTGGCGCTCGATGCTCCAGGGGATCGGCGGACTGGGCATCGTCGCCATGGCGATGATCATGATGCCGTTTCTCCGCATCGGCGGCATGCAGCTGTTCCATTCGGAATCCTCGGACATCTCGGAACGCCCGGTGCCGCGCGCATTCCACGTCGTCGGATTGACCGCGATCGTCTACGTCGCCCTGGTGGTGGGCTGCACCTTGTCGCTGATGATCGCGGGGATGTCGTTTTTCGACGCGGTGAACCACGCCTTCGCGGCGGTCGCCACCGGCGGCTTTTCCACCAAGGACGCGTCGGTCGGCTTCTACAATTCCCCGGCGATCGAACTGGTCTTGATCGTGTTCATGACCGCCGGCGCGTTGCCGCTGGTCTTCTACGTGAAGCTCGTCGCGCATCCCCGGCGGGCGCTCGCCCGCGAAGGCCAGGTGCCGGTGTTCCTGGCGGTTCTCGCCGCCGCGATCGCGCTGACTACGACGCTGCGCTGGTGGACCGGCGGGGTTCCGTTTGCGGAGGCGTTGCGCGAATCCGCCTTCAACGTCACGTCCATCCTCACCGACACCGGTTTCGCCTCGGCCGACTACAGCCGATGGGGCGACTGGGCGATCGGCGTGTTCATGGTGTTGATGTTCATCGGCGGATGCGCGGGCTCGACGGCGGGCGCGATCAAGATCTTTCGCTGGCAGGTGCTGTTCCGGGGCATCGGACACCAGATGCTGCGCACGCTTTCGCCGCATCGGGTGGTGGTGGTGCGCCACGAAGGCCAGGTGATCGACATGGACACCGTCGAATCCGTGCGAAATTTCTTCGTCATGTATCTTCTCACGTGGGCGGCATTGTCGATCGGGTGCATGATATTCGGGCTCGATTTCCTCTCGTCGATCAGCGGCGTGGCGCAGGGGATGGCGAACGCAGGCCCCGGGCTCGGCCCTCTCGTGGGGCCGGCGGGCACCTTCCGCGACGTCCCGGACGGCGCGAAGTGGGTGATTTCGGCGGCGATGCTGCTCGGCCGCCTCGAACTCACCACCGTCTACATCCTGTTAACCCTGGCATTCTGGCGGGATTGATACGCGACCGCCTTCGGATAAAGGCCGACCGATGGACAAGGACAACCCGCCCCTCACCCGTGCCGGGGCTCCGGTCCGGGAGCGGCTCCAACCCTACGTCTCGGGCGTGGTGGTGGTCGCCGCCGCGAGCGCCATCGCCTACGGCCTGGACAAGATCCTGCCGCTGCCCAATCTCTCCCTGGTATTCCTCCTCGCCGTCCTTTTCCTGGGGATGCGCTATGGCGCGCTTCCTGCGATCTGCGCCGGGCTCCTGAGTTGCGCGGTCTACAACTTCCTGTTTCTCGAACCGTATTACACCTTCCTCGTGGATCACGAGGACGACACTTTGACCCTGGCGTTCTTCCTGGTGGTGGCGGGGCTGACCGGCAACCTCGCCGGAAGCGTGCGGCGCAAGCTCGTCGACGCCCAGCAGTCGGCGCAGCGCACCGCCATCCTCTACGAGTTCAGCCGCAAGGTCGCCGCCGCCACGACCCTCGACGCGATGATCGCCGCCGTGCAGAACCACGTCGCCGCGACGCTCGGCGCTTCGGCCACGGTGATTCTTCCCACGCCGCAGGACGGGGAAACCTTGCCGGAGGCGTGCCTTCCGCAAGAGGACCGGGCCGCCGCCGCCTATGCGTGGCGACACCTGCTGCCGTCCGGGTGCGCGGCCCGCGCCTGCTTCGAGGCGCGACGGCTGTTCATGCCGTTGACCACCGCCCACGGCCGCGTCGGCCTCCTCGCGATCGCATACCTCGACGGCCGCAAGGCCCTGACCTCGGAGCAGGAAGACCTGCTGCGCGCGGTCGCGGACCAGGCCGCGGTCGCGCTCGAACGCACCCAGCTCGCGGCGGAAGCCGAACGGTTGCGTTGGCTGTCGGAGACCGAGAGCCTGCGCGCCGCGCTGCTGTCGTCGATCTCCCACGACCTGCGCACGCCGCTGGTCTCGGTGATCGGCTCGGCGACGACGCTTTCGACGGTGGGAAAGCTGATCTCGGACGACGAGCGCGCCGACCTCGTCGCCACCATCCTCGCCGAAGCCAAGCGCCTCAACCGCTTCGTCCAGAACCTCCTCGACATGACCCGATTGAGCTACGGCGGACTGAAGCCCCGTCGGGATTGGGTCGACGTGCGGGATATCGTCGGCCATGCCGTCGCGGCGATGCGCGACACCCTCGCGCCTTTCGCCGTGGCGATGGCGACCGACGACGCCGTGCCCCTGCTGTTCGCCGATCCGGTGCTGATCGAGCACGCGCTGGTCAACATTCTCGACAACGCCGCCAAGTATTCGCCGCCGGGCGGCCGGATCGCGATTCGCATCGGGTGCGCGGGGAACGCGGTCGTCATCCGCATCGCCGACCAGGGCCCGGGCATCTCCGCCCCCGACCGGGAGCGGGTGTTCGACATGTTCATGCGGGTGCGCCACCGCGACAGCCGCCAGCCGGGAACCGGCCTCGGCCTCGCGATCTGCCGGGGATTCGTCACCGCCCACGGCGGCACCGTCGCAATCGAAGCGGGTGACGGGGGTAACGGCGCGGCGGTGGTCGTCACACTGCCGGTCACCGAGGCTCCGCCCCCCGACCCCACGGAAGGAGACCCGACTTGAGCACCGAAGCGCGCCCGCGCATCCTCGTCGTCGACGACGAGGCGCAGATCCGGAAGTTCCTGCGCATCAGCCTCTACGCCCATGGCTACGACGTGATCGAGGCGGCGCGCGGCGAGGACGCCCTGCTGAAGTTCGCCGAAGCCGGGCCGCACCTGGTGATCCTCGATCTCGGCCTGCCTTCGATGGACGGCCAGACCGTGATCCGGCGGATTCGCGAATGGTCGGAAACCCCGATCCTGGTCCTGTCGGTACGCGGCGACGAAACCGACAAGGTCGAAGCCCTCGACCACGGCGCCAACGACTACGTCACCAAGCCGTTCGGCATCGCCGAGCTGATCGCGCGCATCCGGGCGCTGCTCCGCACCAGCCGCGCCGATGCCGAAACCTCGATCTACGACCACGCCGGATTGTTCATGGACTACGCGGCGCGGCGGGTAACGGTCGACGGCGAGGAGGTGCGGCTGACCCGCAAGGAATACGAACTGCTGCGCTGCTTCACCCAAGCGGCGGGCAAGGTGCTGACTCACGAGGCGCTGTTGCGCAGCGCGTGGGGCCCCGCCTTCGCCGAGGAGACCCACTACCTGCGGGTCCACATCGGCCACCTCCGCCAGAAACTCTCCGACGATCCGTCCGCCCCGCGCTTCATCGCCACCGAGCCCGGCGTCGGCTATCGGCTGATCGGATAGCCGCCCGCGCTACCAGACGAACGCCGGGACCGCCGCGACCGGGCGGAGCGGCGCGTAGCGATTGGCGAGTTTGGCGAGGGCATCGGGCGTCGGAGCGTCGCCCCAGGCGAGGCCCAATTCGGCGGCGTGGATGCCGCCGCAGATCAGGAGTTCGTCGATGCCTGCGGCGGTGCAGCCGGTAACGTCGGTGGGGAAGGCGTCGCCCACGCCCAGCACGCGGGATTTGTCGGGCGAGCCGAGGAGCGCGAGGGCGTCGTCGTAGATCGCGGCGTCGGGCTTGCCGGTCTGGATCACGGCGCCGCCGAGAGCGGCGTAGAGGTCGGCGATGTTGCCCGCGCAGACCACCACCTTGCCGTCGCGGATCACCATGCGATCGGGATTGGCGCAGATCAGCGGCGGCAGGTGGCCGACGAACTTGTCGAGCAGCGGCTGGTAGATTTCGAGCGCGTCGTCGAAGCTGTGGGGGCCGCAGACGAGGATGAAGTCGGCGTCGGCGGGGTTGGCGACGGCTTCGTAGCCCATGCCTTCGTAGACGTGGCGATCGGAGTCGACGCCGATGAAGTAGAGCCTGCGGCCGAGGTCGCGGTAGCCGGGCGCGGTGCGGTCGCGGAGGTTCTTCCAGACGACCTCGCCGGAGGAGATGATTTCGTCGTAGCAGCTGCGCGGCAGGCCGAGCTTTTCCATCATATCGACGAGGGCGAAGGCGCGGCGCGGCGCATTGGAGAGCAGCACGGTGCGCTTGCCCGCCGCCTTCAGGGCTTCGAGGGTGTGGCGCGCGCCGGGATAGGCGGTGACGCCGTCGTGCAGCACGCCCCAGAGGTCGAGGACGAACACGTCGTAGCGGTCGGCGATCGCCGCGACGCCGGTGAGGATCGGAATATCGGTCACGCACTTGCTCCTGCGTCGAGGCCGACCGCGTCGGCGACGTGGGCGAAGCCATCGGCTTTCAGGCACTGGGCGAGTTCGGCGGCAACCTTCGCGCCGACGCCCGGGCCGTCGAAGACCATGGCGGTGTAGAGCTGCACCAGGGAGGCCCCGGCGCGGATCTTGAGGTAGGCATCGCGGCCGTTCGAAATGCCGCCGACGCCGACCAGCGGCAGGCGGCCTTCGGTAAGGCGATAGACCTGGCGCAGCACTTCGGTGGAGGCGGCGAACAGCGGCGCGCCCGACATCCCCCCCTGCTCCGACTTGTTCGGATGGGTGAGGGTTTCGCGCGACCAGGTGGTGTTGGTGACGATCAGTCCGTCCACGCCGGTCTCGTCCTCGGCGACGCCGAGATCCGCGCCCATCGCCACGGCGGCGATGTCAGCGAGGTCGTCGGCGGTGAGGTCCGGCGCGATCTTCAGGAGCAGCGGTGGACGCCGCCCGCCCGCCTTGGCGATTTCGGCCAGGACCTCGCGCACGCCGCCGAGAATTTCCACCAGCGGCGCACGGGATTGCAGCGCGCGCAAGCCCGGGGTGTTGGGCGAGGAAACGTTGATCGCGAGGTAGTCGGCATAGGGCGCGAGGGCGCGCGCGCCGATCACGTAGTCGTCGACGGCGCGCTCGGTGTCCTTGTTCTTGCCGAGGTTGACGCCGACGATGCCCCGCTTCGGCCGCGCCGCGAGGCGCTTCGCCATTGCCGCGACGCCCTTGTTGTTGAAGCCCATGCGGTTGATCACCGCGCGGTCGGGCGGCAGACGGAACAGGCGCGGCTTGGGGTTGCCGGGCTGGGGCCTGGGCGTCACCGAGCCGACCTCGATGCAGCCGAAGCCCTGGTCGAGCATCGCATCCACCACCTCGGCATCCTTGTCGAAGCCCGCCGCCAATCCGACCGGATTGGGGAAGTCGAGGCCGAACACCCTTGTCGCCAGAACCGGCTCCGCCACCCGTCGCGGCTTCGGCACGCAGCCGAGGCCGAGCGCGGCGATCGCGAACTTGTGGCCGCACTCGGGATCGAAGCGCATCACCAGCGGCTTGATCAGCGGGTAAAGATCCATTCCTCGGCCTCCGTGGGTTGCGAACTGCGCGCGAGGAACGCGAAGTCGCGATCGGGAACCGCCCGCCATGCGGCGACATCGCCGAGCGGCAGGACGGCATACAGATGGGGGAACAACGCCCCGCCCCGGCTCGGCTCCCATTTGAGCGCGTCGCCCAGGGCGTCGGCTTTCGCGGCGAGCAGCACCAGCGGCCCGGCCGCGGCGTAATGCTTTGCGGCGGTTTCGGCGACTTGCTCGGCGGCGGAGAAGTGGATGAAGCCGTCGCGGCGATCGGCGTCGCTACCGGCGAAACTCCCGGCGGCCTGGAACGCGGCCCAGTCGTCGGCGGAGCAGAGGCGGAAGATGTATCGGGTCATGGCGGCGACACTACCCGCTTTCCCGCCGCCCCTCAAGCCGAACGCCAAACCTTCCCGACACTGATTCTGCAATGCAGAACGGGAATCCCAATCCCGATTCCGCATCCTGCAAACCCCTTATTTTCCTACGGGATATCGTCGAAAACCAAGCCACGCAAGGGGTTATATGCGCACCCCCGCGCCCTCGGCCTTTGGCACGACGGTTGCGATACTCCCACCAAGACGAAAAACAAGAAACCAATTCAGAAATGGGAGAGAGAGCATGGTCACGGTACGCACCCCTTCCTTCGGTCGGTCAAGCGCCTTCCACCTGTCGCTGGCCCTCGTCGAGGCCCTCGGACAGTCGGGTTTGACGGTCGTCAGCTTGCAGCCCACCCCTGCGATGCTGGAGGCAGGGGCGCTTGCCGGGAACATCCCCCCCGCGGACGCCTGCCGAGTCTACTCGGCGATGGTGGGGGTCGACGGGTAACGGCGCGGTAACGAACGCCCAGCCCAAAGCGTCCGCAAGCGTAGAGTCAGCGCGCAAGTGGTTCAGTAGAGTGGTTGAGTTTGTAGAGTTGTAGAGTGATTTCGCGCGATCGATAGTTGAGTGCGTAGAGTAGTTGAGTAGTTTGGTGCGCAGAGTAGTAGAGTAGTAGAGTAGTAGAGTGCATTAGATACCTGAATAGCGTTTGGTAGTCACGTTCTCCTCGTGGACCCGGGAGCCCAACAGGACCCGCCACCGTAGCACACGGTGGCGGGTGTGTTTTGTCGGCGTGGACAGCGGCGGTTTTCGCGCGCTATCCTGCGGGTATCCAAAAAGAGACGCACGATTCGCCGGTTTGCAGAGGAACCCCGCATGGACACGTTGACCTATTCGCGCGGCGCCTGGTTCTTGGGGAACCCGCCGCTCATCGGCCCCCATGCGCACTCGGTCTGGCTCGGTTCGGCGGTGTTCGACGGCGCGCGCGCGTTCAACGGCTGCGTGCCCGATCTCCTGCCCCACTGCGAGCGCGTCGTCCGCTCGGCGCGGATCATGGGCCTCGACCCGGTCCTCACCGGCCCCGAGATCGCCGAGCTTGCCTGGGATGGCATCGGCCGCTTCCCGCGCGGCTCGCACCTCTACATCTGCCCGCTGTTCTATGCCGACGGCGGCTTTATCATGCCCGACCCGGACACCACCCAGTTCGCGCTCACCATCAGCATCTCGCCGCTGCCCGAGCCGACCGGCTTCACCGCGATGGTGTCGAGCTTCCGCCGCCCGGCGGAAGACCAGGCCCCGACGGGCGCGAAGGCCGCCTGCCTCTACCCCAACGTCGCGCGCGCCTACCGCGAGGCGCTGCAGGGCGGCTTCGACATCGGCATCAGCCTCGACCCCGACGGCAACGTCGCCGAGTTCTCGTTCACCAACCTGTTCTGCGCCAAGGGCGGCGTGGTCTTCACCCCCGCCCCCAACGGCACCTTCCTGAACGGCCTCACCCGCCAGCGGGTGATCCAGCTCCTGCGCGACGACGGCTTCACCGTCGAGGAAACCACGCTCACGCCCAACGACGTCAAGTCCGCCGACGAAGTCTTCGCCACCGGCAACTACCAAAAAGTCTCCTGGTGCCGAAAGATCGAAGACGTCGACTTCAAGCAAGGCCCGATCTACACCCGCGCCCGCCATCTCTACATGGATTTTGCAAAGTCGGAGCGGTGCCGGTAAGCCAAAACCGAACGGCAAATCCTCTCGCGCGTCACGACCTCAACGGGGCCGAAAGGAGAATGGCAGGTT
>DBTR01000102.1:0-2470 GCA_002307145.1 Rhodospirillum sp. UBA1311
CGCGAACAGACCCTCAACCAGTTGCTGGTCGAGATGGACGGCTTCGAATCCACCGAAGGCGTGATCCTGATCGCCGCGACCAACCGCCCCGACGTTCTCGATCCGGCGCTCTTGCGCCCCGGTCGCTTCGATCGTCAGGTCCACGTGCCGAATCCGGACGTCGCCGGTCGCGAGCACATCCTGCGCGTCCACATGCGCAAGGTTCCGCTCGGCCCGGACGTCGATCCGAAGGTTCTCGCGCGCGGCACGCCCGGCTTCTCCGGCGCGGATCTCGCCAACCTCGTCAACGAAGGCGCGTTGCTTGCCGCGCGTCGCTCGAAGCGGGTGGTGACGATGTCCGAGTTCGAGGAGGCCAAGGACAAGGTGATGATGGGCGCGGAACGCCGCTCGATGGTCCTCGGGCCGGAAGAGAAGCGCCTCACCGCCTACCACGAGGCCGGTCACGCGCTGGTGCAGTTGCAGTTCGCGGTGTCGGACCCGATCCACAAGGCGACGATCATTCCGCGCGGCCGCGCCATGGGCTTGGTGATGGGCCTGCCGGAAAAGGACCGTTACTCGATGTCGAAGGAATTCCTCGAAGCGCGCATCGCGGTTGCGATGGCCGGTCGCCTTTCCGAGGAGATGATCTTCGGCGAGGAGAAGGTCACCAACGGCGCGCAGCAGGATATCCGCATGGCGACCGCGATGGCGCGCGCCATGGTCACCCAGTGGGGGATGAGCGATCTCGGGCCGCTGGCCTACGAAGAGCCGGACCAGGAGGTCTTCCTCGGCCATTCGGTGACGCGCAACAAGAACATCTCGGACGAGACCGCGCGCAAGGTGGACGACGAAATCCGCCGCCTGGTCGAGGAAGGCAACGCCAAGGCGAAGAAGATCCTCACCGAGCAGCGCGACAAGCTCGAACTCATCGCCCAGGGGCTGTTGGAGTACGAGACCCTCAACGGCGAGGAAATCAAGGCGCTGCTGCGCGGCGAAACCATCGTCCGCGAGGACCCGGCGACGTCGCCCAAGCGCGACGGCGGTCGCCGCGCCTCGGTGCCGACGGCGGGCGCGACCCCGACCACCGGCCCGGAACCGCTCCCCGGCGCCTGAACGTGACGCCGTGAGATGACGATTCTCGAACCTGCATCCAATCTTTTGCGATATCCGGCCCCAGGGCTGGGTATCGCATTTTCGTCTGCGGCGCAGGTCTACCTTGCTCCCGCCGACCTGCTGTCCGGGCCGCTCGCCGCGGGCATCGTCGCTTCCGGGCGGGCGCTGCCCTTCGGTGCGAACCAGGCGTTCTGCTGCGCCTATCTCGCGGCGCGGGGCGGCGGCAAGATTTCGATCTATCGCCTCTCGGTGCTCGAACTGAAGGGCCTCCATCCGCAGGTGGACGCCGCCGTCGCGGCCTATACCCGGCCGTTGTCCGCGTTCGCCGGAATCGCCATGGACCGGACACGGATCATGGGCATCGTCAACGTCACCCCCGACAGCTTCTCCGATGGCGGCGACCGCTTCGACGCCGCCATCGCGATCGCGGACGCCTTCGCGATGGTCGACGCGGGCGCGGAGATCATCGACGTGGGCGGCGAATCGACCCGCCCCGGAGCGCCGGAAGTGCCGCCCGAGGACGAGATCCGTCGCGTCGTGCCGGTGGTGTCGGCGCTGGCGGAGAAGGGCGTGTGCGTCTCCATCGACACCCGCCATGCCGCGACGATGGCCGCCGCGATCGGCGCGGGGGCGCGCATCGTCAACGACATCACCGCGCTCTCGGGCGATGCCGACGCGCTTCGCGTCGTGCGGGAGTCGCAAGCTGGCGTGGTGCTGATGCATATGCAGGGCGAACCGCAGACGATGCAGGCGTCGCCGGTCTACGATTTCGCGCCGTTCGACGTCTACGACTACCTCAAGGCGCGGGTGGAAACCTGCGTCGCGGCGGGGATTTCGCGCGAGCGACTGTGCGTCGACCCGGGCATCGGCTTCGGCAAGACCAAGGCCCACAACCTCGAAATCCTCCGCTGGATGTCGCTCTACCGCAGCCTTGGTCTGCCGGTATTGCTCGGTGCGTCGCGCAAGAGCCTGATCGCGGCGGTATGCGGCGACGCGCCGCCGAAACAGCGCGTCGCCGGATCGCTCGCGATTGCGATCGCCGGGATGCGCGCGGGGGCGAACATCGTCCGCGTTCACGACGTCGCCGAAACCGTCCAGGCGCTCACCATGCAGGCGGCGATCGACCGCAGCGAGTAGCGGATTTGCTTTTCTGAGGCGCTGCGATCCTTTAGGGTCTCGGGCGAGGTATTTGTCGCGGTAAAAGAGGGTTGAGATGACGGCAAGACGTTTGTTTGGCACCGACGGCGTGCGTGGACTCGCCAACATCGAGCCGATGACCGCGCTCACTGCCCTCAAGATCGGCATGGCCGCCGGACGGATGTTCCAGCGCGGCGAATATCGCCACACCGTGGTGATCGGCAAGGACACCCGGCTGTCC
>DBTR01000102.1:2853-4370 GCA_002307145.1 Rhodospirillum sp. UBA1311
ACCTCGGGGTGATGATCTCCGCCTCCCACAATCCCTTTGAAGATAACGGCATCAAGCTCTTCGGCCCGGACGGCTTCAAGCTCTCCGACGAAACCGAAATGGGCATCGAGGCCTTGGTCGGAGATGGCATCGAGTCCGCCCTGGTGCCGTCGAAGCGCCTCGGCCGGGTGCGTCGCCTCGACGATGCCTCGGGCCGCTACCTCGAATACGTGAAAAGCACGTTCCCCTCGGGCCGCCGCCTCGACGGCCTCAAGATCGTCCTCGATTGCGCCAACGGCGCGGCCTACAAGGTCGCCCCCACCGTCCTGTGGGAACTCGGCGCGGAAGTCGTGCCGATGGCGGTCAACCCCGACGGAACCAACATCAACGCCAAGTGCGGTGCGACCCAGCCGCAGGCGCTCTGCGAAGCGGTGGTGACGCACGGCGCCGATATCGGCATCGCGCTCGATGGCGACGCCGACCGCGTCGTGCTGTGCGACGAGCAGGGCCGGGAAATCGACGGCGACCAGGTTCTCGGCCTGATCGGCCGAACCTGGGCGGACAGCGGCCTGCTCGCGGGCGGCGGCGTGGTCGCCACGGTGATGTCCAACCTCGGTCTCGAACGCTACCTTGAAAAGCGCGACCTGCACCTCCGCCGTACCCAGGTCGGCGACCGCTACGTCGTCGAGACGATGCGCGACCAGGGCTACAATCTCGGCGGCGAACAGTCGGGTCACGTCGTCCTCGGCAATCTCTCGACCACCGGCGACGGTCTCGCTGCGGCGCTCCAGGTGCTCGGCACGCTGGTGGAGGAGGGGGGGCTCGCAAGCGAAGTGCTGCATGTCTTCGATCCGTTGCCGCAGGTGTTGAAGAACGTCCGCTTCGCCTCGCGCGAGCGCGCCAAGGCGGTGATGGCGGAGGGCTTCGTGACCGACGCGATTTCGGCGGCGGAAGCCCGCCTGCACGACACCGGACGCCTGCTGATCCGCTCCTCGGGCACCGAGCCGGTGATCCGGGTGATGGCGGAAGGCGCGGATTCTGCGGAAGTCCAAGCCGTCGTCGACGGTCTGTGCGCCACCCTCCAGGCCCGCGCCAACTAACCATTCCGGAAGGCATTCAGACTATGCAGGGACGTGTTCTGATCATCGCGGGCTCGGATTCGGGCGGCGGCGCGGGCATTCAGGCCGACGTCAAGGCAGTCACCGCGCTGAACGGCTTCGCGATGACCGCGATCACCGCGCTCACCGCGCAGAACACCCTCGGCGTCCACGGCATCCACGCGGTGCCGGTGGAGTTCGTTCGCCAGCAGATTCAGGTGGTGATCGAGGACATCGGCGCGGATGCGATCAAGACCGGCATGCTCGCCTCCTCGACGGTGATCCGCTCTGTCGGCGAGGCACTCGCCGAGCTCGCGCCCAGCGTGCCGCTGGTGGTCGACCCGGTGATGGTGGCCAAGGGCGGCTCGCTGCTTCTCGAAGTCGAGGCGGTGAAGACCCTGAAATGGACGCTGCTGCCGCGCGCCACGGTGATCACGCCCA
>DBTR01000050.1:0-3368 GCA_002307145.1 Rhodospirillum sp. UBA1311
GGAGGAATATCCCCAGGGCAGGTCAACGGTTACAACTTCTACAACCAACAGAAGCCTTTCCCCAGATTCATAGAGGCCTTTCACTATACCGCGCCCAATCTTCCATGATCGCCTGCCGTTTTACGAAAAGGTCGCCGCGACGATAAGCGGCCTCAACCTTGCTGCCGACGGCGTGAGCCAGAGCCATCTCGGCCACCTCCGATGAGAATGTCGTCTGCTCTGCCGCCCAATCCCGGAAAGTGGACCGGAACCCATGCGCCGTCAGATCATCACGCTTCATGCGCCGCAGCACCATCAGAAGGGCCATGTTGGATAACGGTCGATTCTTACGTGCCCCCGGAAACACATAAGACGGATCGCCGAGCGCCGACATCTTCTTTAAGATGACCAAAGCGGAATTGGATAGCGGAACACGATGTTCCCGCCCCGCCTTCATTCTCTCCGCCGGGATCGTCCAAAGCCGCTTATCCAGGTCGAACTCCTGCCACGACGCAGCAAGCACCTCCCCCGTGCGGGCTGCAGTGAGAATCGCGAACTCCAAAGCCCGCGCAGCCACGCCGTCCTGACCACGGAGGGCTTTCATGAAACCCGGCATCTGGTCGTACGGCAACGCCGTGTGGTGCCCAGGCTTTTGCACCTTGCTGCGCGCCGGCAGCAGCTTGTCGAGACTCCCCTTCCAACGCGCCGGGTTTTCCCCCTCCCGGTATTTCCGAACCGTCGCCCAGTCCAAGATCACCTCGATTCGTCCCCGGACCCGGCTCGCCGTTTCGGTTTTGCTCGCCCAGATCGGATCGAGCACCTTCATCACAAGGCCGGTGTCGACGGTATCGACCGGCAGATTGCCGATAATGGGATAAGCATAGACGGTCAGCGTCGATGTCCACTGTGCGGCATGCTTGTCATTCTTCCACCCCGCCTCATGCGCAAGGATGTAAGCTTCAGCGCATTGCTTGAACGTCATCACCGAAACCGCAGCAGCGCACCTAGTAAGCCTCTCTGCCTTGCGCTTTTCGATCGGGTCGATCGCATCGCGCACCAACTGTCGGCCGCGTCGAGCTTCTTCCCTGGCGTCGGCCAATGATACGGTGTGGACTGCGCCGAGCCCCATATCCCGGCGGCGCCCCGACAGCATGAACCGAAAGATCCAGGTTTTTGCCCCTTGCTCGGTCACCTGGAGATAAAGGCCACCCCCGTCGTTATAGAGTCCCGGCTTTTTCTGCGTTCGCACCGCCACGGCGGTCAGCTTTCCGATCTCTCTGGCCAACTGATAAGCCCCTTCCTCCGCCTTCCGCCATAACTTATACCCATCATTCTACCCATCGTCAAACTTCGACTGCAGGAGATCGGGGAGACACATCCGCGAACGAGCGCGCAACAAAAAACCGCAGGAACCCGTGGGCTCTGCGGTCAAAAGCGAACAAACTTGAACGTAGAAAACTGAATAAATGGCGGAGGAGGCGGGATTCGAACCCGCGAGGGGATTTCTCCCCCACACACTTTCCAGGCGTGCGCCTTAAACCACTCGGCCACCCCTCCGATTCGCGATCGACGCGAGGCGTCGTTTCTAGCGAACCTCTTCTGCGAATGCAAGTCTTCAATTTCTGCGCTGGAAGGGATATAAAACAGGGATGCGATGTCAAGGATTTTCAATTTTGTTATTGAATCGTTAGGCATTTCGCAGCAAATTTACCACGACAGGCAAAGTAATCAGTTTAGCTCACGAGGATGTTTGGGGTTTCCATGACTCTCGGACGGTTTCTGGGTTGGGTCCTCCTTGTCGCCGCCGGGCTGATCGCCTCGGCGGAGGGTATCGCTGCGGTCGCCACCGGCGCCTACGATAGCGTCGCGACGGGAGAGCTCTGGACCCTGATCACCGGACGCCATCCCTTCATCGGCTTTTCCACGCACGCCGCCTGGTCCGAGACACTCGGCACCATGCTCCTCGCCTGGCCCGCATGGACGGTGATCGGCGCGCTCGGCTGCACGTTGATCGTCGCTTGCCGCCCGCGCCGCAAGCGCTACGAATACCGCGAAGCGTCGATGCGCTTCTCGACTTCGCTGCACTGAGACGCCGCTTTCCCCGACTCGCCTTTCGCAAACGCCGCCGCCCGAGCGGCGTTTCGGGTTTTCGGGCGGCACGGCCCGAGCGGATTCGCGCGCCCGAGTCGCCCCATTCCGCCGCGCCGCGAATTCGGCCATAGTGGCTCCGCCCGCCCCAAGGACCGTTTCATGAGCCTCCTCGCCCGCCTGCGTCCCGACACCTTCACCACCGCCCTGATCGGCGTGGTCCTCCTCGCCACCGTGCTGCCCGCCACCGGCGCGTTCGCCGAGGTCTGGCACGTCGCGACCCAGATCGCGATCGCGTTGTTGTTCTTCCTCCACGGCGCACGGTTGTCGCGGCAGGCGGTGCTGGCGGGCCTCACCCACTGGCGGCTGCACCTGATCGTGATCGGCTTCACCTTCCTGGTGTTTCCGGCGCTCGGCGTCGGTTTCGCCCAATTGCCCGAAGCGATCCTGCCCGGCGGCCTCGCGCTCGGGCTGATCTTCCTCTGCTGCCTGCCCTCGACGGTGCAATCCTCGATCGCCTTCACCTCGATCGCGGGCGGCAACGTCGCGGCGGCGGTGTGCAGCGCGTCGGCGTCGAGCCTGTTCGGTGTCGCGTTCACGCCGCTCCTCGTCAGCCTGTTGATGAGCGCCTCCGGCGACGCGATCAGCCTCCAGCAGGTTGAGGCGATCTTCACCCAGATTCTCCTGCCCTTCGTCGTCGGCCAGATCGTCCATCCTTGGGTCGGAGCGTGGGCGCTCCGGAACAAGAAGGTCCTGAGCGTATTCGACCGGGGCTCGATCCTGATGGTGGTCTACGGCGCGTTCAGCGAGGCGGTGATCAACGGCCTCTGGCGGCAACTGAACCCGACTGCCTCGATCGTGCTGGTGCTGGTGTGTTCGGCGCTGCTCGCGATCCTCTTGACCGCAACCACCTGGACGGCGCGCCGCCTCGGCTTCAACCGCGCCGACGAGATCACCATCGTGTTCTGCGGCTCGAAGAAGAGCCTCGCCGCCGGCGTGCCGATGGCGAACATCCTCTTCCCCGCCGCGTCGGTGGGGATGATCGTCCTGCCATTGATGGTGTTCCACCAGATCCAGCTGATGGTCTGCGCGGTGCTGGCGCGGCGCTACGCCCGCCAAACCGCGAGCGCAGCGCCGAAGCCCGAAGCGACTTAGTTGTCGCTCATCTTCAAGGCGGCGATGAAGGCGGACTGCGGAATGTCCACCTTGCCGAACTGCCGCATCTTCTTCTTCCCCTCTTTCTGCTTTTCGAGGAGCTTCTTCTTGCGGGTGATGTCACCGCCGTAGCACTTCGCGGTGAC
>DBTR01000050.1:3612-4839 GCA_002307145.1 Rhodospirillum sp. UBA1311
CGCCGTAGCACTTCGCGGTGACGTCTTTCCGCATTGCCGAAATCGTCTCGCGCGCGATCACCCGGCCGCCGATCGCCGCCTGGATCGGAATCTTGAACAGCTGGCGCGGAATCAGGTCCTTCAGCCGCTCGCAGATCTGGCGGCCGCGGGATTCCGCCTGGCTCGCGTGGGCGATGAACGACAATGCGTCCACCGGCTCGGCGTTGACCAGGATCGAGACCCGCACCAGATCGCTCGCCGCGTAGTCCGCGACTTCGTAGTCGAACGAAGCGTAGCCCCGGCTGATCGACTTCAGGCGATCGTAGAAATCGAAGACGATTTCGTTGAGCGGCAGGCGGTAGATCGCCATGGCGCGGTTGCCGATGTAGGTCAGCTCGTCCTGGATGCCGCGCCGCTCGGTGCAGAGGCCGAGGATCGAGCCGAGGTATTCGTCGGGCACCATGATCGTCGCCTTGACCCAGGGTTCCTCGATCTCGGCGATCTGGGTCGGCTCGGGCATGTCCACCGGGTTGTGGAGCTCGCGCATCGTGCCGTTGGTCATGTGGACGCGATAGACCACCGACGGCGCGGTGGTGATCAGATCCAGGTCGAACTCGCGTTCGAGCCGCTCCTGGATGATCTCCATGTGCAGCAGGCCGAGGTAGCCGCAACGGAAGCCGAAGCCGAGCGCCGCCGAGCTTTCCGGCTCGTACTGGAAGCTCGCGTCGTTGAGGCGGAGCTTGCCGAGAGATTCGCGCAACTGCTCGAAGTCGCCGGAATCCACCGGGAACAGCGACGAGAACACCACCGGCACCGAGGGCTTGAAGCCCGGCAGCGCATGGTCGGCGGGAGCACGGTCGTCGGTGATCGTGTCGCCGACCTTGCAGTCCGCCACCGTCTTGATCCCGGCGATGAGGAAGCCCATCTCGCCCGGCCCGAGTTCGTCGACCTCGATCATCTTCGGCGTGAACGCGCCGACCTTGTCGAGGAGATAGGCGGCGTTGTTCGCCATCATCCGGATCCGCATGCCCTTCTTCAGCACGCCGTCCTTCACCCGCACCAGGATCACCACGCCGAGGTAGCTGTCGTACCAGCTGTCGACGAGGAGCGCCTTCAGGGTCGCGTTGCGCTCGCCGGTCGGCGCGGGCAGTCGCGTCACCAGGGCTTCCAGCACGTCGTCGATGCCGAGCCCGGTCTTCGCCGAAATCATCACCGCGTCGGATGCGTCGAGGCCGATCACGTCCTCGA
>DBTR01000050.1:5094-16859 GCA_002307145.1 Rhodospirillum sp. UBA1311
CACGTCCTCGATCTGCGCCTTCACCCGGTCGGGCTCGGCGGCGGGGAGGTCGATCTTATTCAACACCGGCACGATTTCGTGGTCGGCTTCCATCGCGTGGTAGACGTTCGCGAGGGTCTGCGCCTCGACGCCCTGCGATGCGTCGACCACCAGGAGCGACCCCTCGCACGCGGCGAGCGAGCGGCTGACCTCGTAGGCGAAGTCAACGTGGCCGGGGGTGTCCATCAAATTCAGTTCGTAGGTCCGCCCATCCTTCGCGGTGTAGGCGAGCCGCACCGTCTGCGCCTTGATCGTGATGCCGCGCTCGCGCTCGATGTCCATCGAGTCGAGGACCTGCTCCTTCATCTCGCGCAGCTCAAGGCCGCCGCAAGTTTGAATCAGCCGGTCGGCGAGCGTCGACTTGCCGTGGTCGATGTGCGCGATGATCGAGAAATTGCGGATGTGCGACAGGTCGGTCATGGGCGAGCGAAAGTCCGATTGTTCAAA
Source organism: Rhodospirillum sp. UBA1311 (assembly GCA_002307145.1). Taxonomy (GTDB): domain Bacteria; phylum Pseudomonadota; class Alphaproteobacteria; order Rhodospirillales; family Rhodospirillaceae; genus Oleispirillum. The sequence goes on from DBTR01000050.1 coordinate 5,581, forward strand.
CGGCGCGGAACTGGGGAACCCAACTCCGCGCCGGACCATAGAGCATTTCGGGTTGCTACGGAATAGCCAGGAAAGGCCTCCTCACTTCGCCGGCGGCTTGGCCTTGGCCGGAGCAGGCTGGGCCGCGACCTTCGGCGCGCGCGGACGGCGCGGGCGCACCGGCTTCGGCGCCGGCTCGACCGGCGCGGTGCCGCTCACGTCCTCCACCGGCGAAACCAGGGCTACGACCACCGGGGCGGCCTGCTCGCGCGGCTTTTCCGCTTTCGCCTTGGCGGGCTTCTCCGGCTTTTCCGCCTTCGCCGCTTTCTTCTTGTCCTCGGGCAGTTCGGGGCCGACGTAGTCCACCACGCCCTGGGTCAACGCCCAGCACGCCAACCGCACCGCCTTCGGCGCCTTCACCGCCTCGCCGTCGCGCTCGCCCTTCTCGTAATACTGAAAGATCCGCCGCTTCAGGCCGAGGGCCTCCGCCGCTTCCTTCTGCGACATGCCGAGGGATTTTCGCCATGCCTTCAGGTGCTTGGCATCCATGTTCAGAGTCTCCGATTGCAGTCCGGCGGTTGGACCCACCTTGGTTTCGACAAGATTGTCTCACGCGGATAAAATACGCACAGCGTGCGCATGTTTGCACTTGAAAAACGCACCATGTGCGCATATTTCATAATTCGAGCAGTAATGGTAGCGGGTGAGGGACAAAGCTCCCCAATCCCAGGTATGGAGGACCCGGTCATGGCACATCTCGGACCCAATCGCATCTATGTCTGCGGCCGCAACGCCTACGACAACGAACTTGCCATGGTACGCCATGAAGGCGTGCAGCACCTCCATGAGTCGGCGGTCGAGTCGGTGATCGAGCCGCGCCCGCGCTTCGCCTGGCGGATCACCGACGGCACCACGGTGCGCTGGGCCACCGACCCGGTCGACGCCTATCTCGCCCGTCGCCAATCTCCCAACGCCGCGATCGACGTCGTCGCGGTGCGCCGCTGAAGCCACCCATGCGCCCCACGCCTGCAAGATCACCGGCTTTGGCCGGTTTTCTTTTGCGCGGAAATCTGGGATCGTGAGGCCTTCACGGCAGATTGGAAATTTTCGACATGTCCGTTCACGTTTGGTGGCTGTTCGTCGCGGCGGTGTTTCTGCTTTCCGGCACGCCCGGGCCGAACATGCTCCATATCCTCTCGCGCAGCGTCGCCCTCGGCGTGCGCCGCTCGCTCGCCGCGATGGCCGGGTGCATCCTCGCGCTGGTCCTGGTGCTGGCGGCCTCGGCGGCCGGGCTCTCCACCGTCCTGATGGCCCTGCCCGGCGCGTTCGACGCGCTGCGCGTGATCGGCGCTGCCTACCTCGTGTACCTCGGCCTCAAATCGTGGTTCTCCGACACCACCCTGCCCCGGGTCGATGCCGGCGCCCCCAGCCGCACGGTCTCCTCCGGCGCGGTCTTCGCCGGAGGATTCGCGGTTTGCGCCAGCAACCCGAAGCTCATCCTCTTCGCCGCCGCGTTCCTCCCCCAGTTCGTCAATCCCGCCGAACCGGGCGCCCCCCAGTTCGCCATCCTCGTCGCCACCTTCGCCGCGATCGAACTGTTCTGGCTCTCGGTCTATGCCCTCTGCGGCAAATCCCTGGCCCACCACCTCGCCCGCCCGAGCCTGCGCCGAACTTTCAACCGCCTCACCGGCGGCATCTTCATCGGCTTCAGCGCATTGCTGTTGAACCTCAAGGCGTCGTGAGAAAATGGAAGTAAGGTCCGGGCTCTGCCCGGGGCCGCTGGGGCCTTGGGCCCCAGACCCCGTAATTTGTTTTTCGCGCGTTAGCGCAATCAACCGTTACGCCGCGTGATCGCTTTATCGCGCTAATGCGCAAAAACCAACGGGATGCAAGGGCCTTCGGCCCTTGCCGGGCCCGGGCAGAGCCCGGACCTGCAACGTTTTCAGGAGCGACCGAGATGTACACGCCCGCCCATTTCCGTGAAGACGGCCTCGCCGCACAGCACGAGATCATCCGCGCCGCGCGCCTGTGCAATCTCGTCAGCCAGACTCCCGAGGGATTGATCGCGACGCCGCTGCCGCTGCTCCTCGACCCGGCAGAGGGCCCGTTCGGCACGCTCTACGGCCACTTCGCCCGCGCCAACCCGCACTGGAAGTGCGCGGCGGACGGCGAGGCGCTGGCGATTTTCATGGGCCCGGATGCCTACGTCTCGCCCGCGTGGTACGCGACCAAGGCCGAAACCGGCAAGGTGGTGCCGACCTGGAACTACGTCGCCGTGCACGCCTACGGCCCGCTCGAAACCTTCGACGACGCCGACCGCCTGCTCGACGTCGTTTCCCGCCTCTCCGACCGCCACGAAGCGCCTCGTGCCAATCCGTGGGCGGTCGCCGACGCCCCGGCCGACTACGTCGCCGGAATGCTCAAGGGCATCGTCGGCCTGCGGATGCCGATTACCCGCATCGACGGCAAGCGCAAGCTCAGCCAGAACCGCAACGACGCCGACCGCACGGGCGTGGCCGAGGGATTGGCCGTCAGCGACGACTCAGCGGATCGGGCGGTCGGGGTTTTGATCAGGTAAGAGCCGGGCTCTGCCCGGGCCTGCTGGGGGCGCGCCCCCAGACCCCATTTGGTTTTGCCGCGAAGCGGGGCGATCGACCGTCACGCCGCGCACCGGCTCTGTCGCGCTTCGCGCAAAAACCAGACGAACGGGATGCAAGGGCCTCCCACCGGGGGACTTCCGCACTCAGGAATGCCCACCGGGCATTTCTGTCGCCTTCGGCGACCGTGCTCCAATCCCTTTGCGCGCCCGGGCAGAGCCCGGCCTTCCTCTTTTCTGTCCGGCTCACAAGTGATGGCGAAGGAATTCGGCGATGTCGGTTTCCATGCGCCGATGGATTGCGGCGCGATCGACGCCGGGCGCATCCCGGCAGATCATGGGAGCGTCGGCGACGAGTTCGGGCGGGCAGGGATCGATGAAGACGAAATGCCGCCCCGGCACCTTGCGGCGCTCCGGCGGCATCGGCAATGCTGCCGCCACCGCGTCGGCATTGACGGCGGCGCTGAGGTAGGAATCGTCTTCCGGCTGGTACATCAGCACCGGCATCCGCACCGCCGCGAGGCCCTTGGCGTCGAATGGAACGCCGAGAGGATCGAGCAGCACCAAGGCCTTGAGTAGAAGCCGGGGTATGGCGGAGTCTCCTCCCGTCGCGGGAGGCGTAGGCGGCGCGCTCCGGCCGGAACGGCCGCAGGAACCGACGTCGTCGGGTCTGGCCTCGCAATGCGCCGCGAACCGCATCACGTCGGGCACCGCTCCCGCCAGCACCAGGGCGGTGTAGCCGCCCGCCGAATAGCCGATCGCCCCGAGCCGCGCCGGGTCCACATGGCTGGAGATTCGGGTGTCGGCGAGAACCGCCGCGAGCGCGAGCCGCACCTGACGCGGCCGGTCCGCCAGCGCGCGCCCGGCTTGCCGCGCCTCGGTGTGCCCGGCAGAATCGCCGACGTGCGTGGGAACGATCGCAATCATGCCCGCCCGCGCGAGGGACGCCGCGAGTTCGCGATGGCCCATCGGCGTGCCGCCGCTACCATGGGAGAGCAGCACCACGGGAAACCGCTCGCCCTCCGCAACAGGTGCGTTGCTCGCGGCGCCGATGACGAACGGCCCGGCATGGAGCGGCGTTTCTTCCGCCGAAGTCGGGTACCAGATCAGCGTCTCAAAGGGTGTGGCATCCGAAACGGTCGTGCGCATAACGCCCGCGGACCAGGCGTGCGCGCGCAATGGGAGCACCAACACGCTCGCGAAAAGCGTCAGCCGCAGGACACGGCGGATCATCCAGTCCTTCCTTGGGTTTCCCCCGAGCGCCTCACCACTCCCTGGGCGCGCCCAAGGTGGGAACGACGAGTTTCAGACTAAGCGCCGCCAGCGCGGATTTCAGTGCCGCACCGACGACGAATGGCAGAACCCCTTTGAGCAGGGCTTTTTCCGCGCCGATCGTGCCCGACAGCCAAGCGGCACCGACTGCGAGGCAGATCGCGTTGCCGATCAGCATCACCCCGAGCAGCCGCAACAGCGATCGCCCGACATATCCCCGCTCGACCATCGCGCCGATCGTCAGCGTCGCGATCGGAAACGCCAGAAGGTAGCCCGCCGTCGGCCCGGTGAATTTCGCCACTCCCGCCGTCGCACCGGAGAGCACCGGCAGACCCGCCGCGCCCACAAGCAGCCACGCGACGACGCAGGCCCCGCCGAGACGCCAACCGAACAGCGCGGCGAGAAACGTGACGGCGAAGGTTTGCAGGGTGATCGGCACCGGCACCATCGGGATGGACACCTTGGAAGCCACGGCGAGCGCGGCCACTCCGACGACGCACAACGCCGCCTGCGCCGGAATCGTACGCGACCGCGCCCACTCCGGCCCTCGGGCAAAACCGGCTTTCCCGGCTACCGCTTCGGGAATGACGTCATGAACCCCGTTCCGCATCGCCACACAGCTCCGAGAAATCCTGGAATTTGCGGAGTGTTGACCAAACACCGACATCGCGCAAGCGTGAGCGCGCCGCCCCCTCGACGCAAAAGGCCCGGACATTGTCCGGGCCTTTTGCCTGATGGGTGCACGGCGCTGGGTTATGCCCGCAGCATGCCGCCCGATGCCTGGAGCGCGGCGGCGACGATCGCCTGGGCGACGGCTTCGATTTCGTCGTCCTTCAGGGTGCGGTCCATCGCCTGGAGGGTGACCGAGAGGGCGACGGACTTCTTGCCCGCACCGACGCTGTCGCCCTCGAACACGTCGAACACCGAGACCGACTGCACCAGGGACTTGTCGGCCCCCGAGATCGCGCGGATCAGCTTGTCGGCGGTGACCCCGGCGTCGACGACGAAGGCGAAATCGCGTTCGACCGCCGGATACGGCGAGACCTTAAGCAGCGGGCGAGCGCGGGTCGGCTTCTTCTTCGGCGCGGGGATCGCGTCGAGGAAGACCTCGAAGCCGACGGCACGGCCCTTGAGGCCGAGCTTCTTCACCGCCGCCGGGTGCAGGGTGCCGAACTGGGCGATCACGGTGCGCCCGAGGGTGATCGTGCCCGACTGGCCGGGGTGGTACCACGACGGCGCGTTGCGGTTGACCTGCGCGGTCGCAACCGGCGCGCCGACCGCTTCGAGAGCGGCGAGGGCGTCGGCCTTGGCGTCGAAGACGTCCACGGCGCGCGGCGGCTGGCCCCAGTGGCGCGGGCCGGTCTTGCCGGTACGGATGCCCGCCGCGACGAGGCGCTGCTCGCCCGGATTGGGGCCGTCGAACTGCGGGCCGATCTCGAACAGGGCGACGTCGGCGATGCCGCGCGCGAGATTGCGGCTCGCCGCCGCGATCAGGTTGGGCAGCACCGACGGACGCATCACGTCGAGTTCGGACGAGATCGGGTTGTCGACCTTGAGCATCGGGTCCGACCAGCCGAACGCGCCGGCGTTGCGGCTGTCCATGAACGAGAAGGTCACCGCCTCGGTGATGCCGCGCGACGCGAGCGCGCGGCGCATCCAGCCGCGACGGCGCTGCGCGTCGGTGAGGACCACCTTCGGCATCGGCAGGCGCGACATCGGCGTCGCGGGGACGTTGTCGTAGCCGACGACGCGCAGGACTTCCTCGACCAGATCGTGCTCGCCGGTGATGTCGCCGCGCCAGGTCGGCGGGGTGACGCGGAGAACTTCGGACTCCACCTTCACGCTGCAACCGAGGCGGTCGAGGATCGCCACCATCTCGGCGGTCTCGACGTGGAGGCCGCCGGTGGTCTTGACCTTCGCCGGGCGGAAGGCGATTTCCGCCGGGGCGGCGGGCACCGCGCCCGCGATCACCAGTTCGCTGGCTTCGCCGCCGCAGATTTCGAGAATCAGCGCGGTGGCGATTTCCATGCCGTCGATCGCGGAGGCCGGATCGACGCCGCGTTCGAAGCGGTAGCGCGCGTCGGAATCCACCTGCAGCGCGCGGCCCGCGCGGGCGACCGCGATCGGGTCGAACAGCGCGGATTCGACGAAGACGTTGACGGTGGCGTCACCGCAGCCGGTGGGCTCGCCACCCATCACGCCGCCGATGCTCTGCACCCCCGCCGCGTCGCAGATCCCGACCATGCCGGAATCGAGGGTGTAGGTTTTGCCGTCGAGCGCCACAACGGTTTCGCCGTCCTTGGCGAAGCGCACCACCACGTCGCCGGTGAGCTTGTCGGCGTCGAAGACGTGGAGCGGGCGGGCGCGGCCGATGGTGAGGTAGTTGGTGACGTCCACCAGCGCCGAGATCGGCCGCAGGCCGACGGCGGTAAGGCGGTCCTGCAGCCACTGCGGGCTCGGGCCGTTGTTCACACCTTTGACGTAGCGCCCGACGAACAGCGGGCAGGCCTTAGCCGTGGTGGCGGCGAAGTCGAGGCGCACGCCGACCGGGCTCTTGAACGCGCCCTTCACCGGGGCGACCGCAGGGTCCTTGAAGGTGCCGACGCCCTTCGCCGCGAGGTCGCGGGCGATGCCGCGCACGCCGAGGCAGTCGGCGCGGTTCGGCGTGATCGAGATGTCGAACACCGGGTCGAGGGAAAGGATCTCCGTCACCGGGGTTCCGGCGGCGGCGGCGCTGTCGAGGTCGACGATTCCGGCATGGTCTTCGCCGAGGCCGAGCTCGCGGAACGAGCACATCATCCCCTGGCTCTCGACGCCGCGAATCTTGCCCTTCTTGATCACCATGCCGTCGGGCATCGCGACGCCGGGGCGCGCGAGAATGCCCTTCAGGCCGGTGCGCGCGTTGGGCGCGCCGCAGACCACCTGGATGGTCTCGGTTCCGGTCGCGACCTTCAGCACATGCAGATGGTCGGAATCCGGATGGTCGACGCATTCGAGCACGTCGGCGACGATGAAGTCCTTCAACGTCGCCGTCGGGTCCTCGACGCCTTCGACCTCAAGGCCGAGCGCGGTCATCGCCTCGGCGAGCCGGTCCACCGAGGCGTCGGTGTCGAGATAGTCCTTCAACCACGAAAGCGTGAATTTCATCGGCTGAGTCCTCCGGTCACGGTCGGCAGATCGAGCGGCAGGAAGCCGTAGTGTTTCAGCCAACGCAAATCCGCATCGAAGAAGGTGCGCAGGTCGGGAATGCCGTATTTCAGCATGGCGATGCGTTCGATGCCCATGCCGAAGGCGAAGCCCTGGTACTCATTGGGGTCGAGGCCGCAAGCGGTCAGCACGTTGGGGTGGACCATGCCGCAGCCGAGGATTTCGAGCCAGCCGTCGCCCGCGCCGATGTGCAGTTCGCCGTTCTTGCGCGAGCAGCCGATGTCGACTTCCGCCGAGGGCTCGGTGAACGGGAAGAACGACGGGCGGAAGCGCACCGGCACGTTGGAAACCTCGAAGAAGGTCTCGATGAACTCGATCAGGCAGCCCTTCAAGTGACCGAAGTTGGTCGACTTGTCGATCACCAGCCCCTCGATCTGATGGAACATCGGGGTGTGGGTCATGTCGGAATCGCAGCGGTAGGTGCGGCCCGGCGCGACGATCCGGATCGGCGGCTGCTGGCCCTGCATCGTGCGGATCTGCACCGGCGAGGTGTGGGTGCGGAGCACGTAGCGCGAGCCGTCCTGCTGCGGCGGCAGGTAGAAGGTGTCGTGCATCTGGCGCGCCGGATGCTCGGGCGGAATATTGAGGGCGGTGAAGTTGTGGAAGTCGTCCTCGATCTCCGGGCCCTCGGCGACGGCGAAGCCCATCTGCGCGAAGATCGCGATGACTTCGTCCATGGTCTGGCTGATCGGGTGGATCATGCCCTGCGCGTCGGGCCGCGCGGGCAGCGTCACGTCGGCGCTTTCGGCGATCAGGCGGGCGTTGAGCTGGGCGTCTTCGAGGCCCTGGCGGCGCGCGTCGAGGGCGGCGGCGAGTTCATCCTTGACCACGTTGAGCGCCTGGCCGCGTTCGCGGCGCGCATCCGGGTCGAGGCTGCCGAGTTCCTTCATCATGCCGGTGATCCGGCCCTTCTTGCCGAGCGCGGCTACGCGCACGTCGTCGAGCTCGGCCACGGTCGTCGCGGCGTTCACCGCTTCGAGGACCTCGTCGCGCAGGGATGCAAGGTTGTCCATGTTTCCGCCTTCAAGTTTCGTCCATGCAAAAGAGGGCCGTTCCGGGGGAACGGCCCTCAGCCAAACGGATTGGGGAGGCGCGTGAGATCCTAGAACAGGATCAGGCCGCGCGCTCCAAAGCCGCCTTGGCCTGGCCGACCAAGGCTGCAAACGCTTCCGGCTCGCGCACGGCGAGATCGGCGAGGATCTTGCGGTCGAGCGCGATGCCGGCCTTGTTCAGGCCGTCGATGAAGCGCGAGTAGACCATGCCGTGCTGGCGTACGCCGGCGTTGATGCGCTGGATCCACAGACCACGGAAGCTGCGCTTCTTGACGCGGCGATCGCGGTAGGCGTACTGCAGGGCCTTTTCGACCCGCTCGATCGCCATGCGGAAACAGGTGGAATTGCGACCACGATAGCCCTTGGCGAGCTTCAGGATCTTCTTGTGACGGGCGTGGGTGGTGACGCCCCGTTTAACTCGAGCCATTTCTTACCTCTTTCGGTACGGTGCGATCACGCGTAGGGCATGAACTTCTTGACGATGCCGGCATCAGCCGCCGTCAAGACAAAGGTGCCACGGGCCTGCCGCTTCATCTGCTGCGGGCGCTTCGAGAGACCATGACGCTTGTACGCCACGTTCGCCCGGACCTTGCCGGTACCGGTGAGGCGAAACCGCTTCTTCACCGCGCTTTTCGTCTTCAACTTGGGCATTTCGACGTCCTTATCGTTGGTGTTGTCATTGGCGTGGGGGCATGCCCTAGCCGCTCGCGCGGCCTTAGCCCTTTCCGCCTTCTTCTCCGGGAAACCCCGGAAAGGGGGTTTTCGTAGCGGATGTCGGGGGAAATTGCAAGCGCCCTCGCAGCCGTCCCGCAGGTTTCGGCCAAGCGGTCGAGAGGCGATGCAGTTGCGTTTAACTCGCATTCGCGTTATCACCGAACCTTCCCGACGCGCGCGGAGCGCCGCCGGGGACTGGGGGACCGGTCGCCGCGCCGCGAATGGCGCGGCGGCCGCGGCCCGCACCCACGGGGGACGTCGAATGCATCGCTCTCACACCTTGATCGCCGCCGCGAACGCGCCGCGGCTGCTCTCCACATTGTGCGCCGGTTGCCCGCTGCAAGGCGGCGCGGGGTGCGCGGCGATGCGCGGCTGCGCACGCCTGCCGGATGGCCTGTGCAGCATGCTCGCCTGCGGCGGCAGCCTGCACTTGCTTTGCGAGTCGGAGACACCCGAGGCGCTGCGGCGCACCGAGGCGGCGGTCGCGGCGCGGCTGCGCGCGAGCCTCGGCGAAGCCACCGGCGATATCGGCTGGAACGCCGCCGCCTAGCCCTTCAGCAGGCGGTCGACCTCTTCCTGGGAAAGTCCGGCGGACGCAGGCGCGGGAGCGACGTCGCGCTCGGCGGCGGTGGCCTGGGCCTTCGCCACGTCCACCTCGCCCGGAACCGTGATCACGGTCTTGGTCTGGAGATGGTCGATCAGGCGCTCGACCTTGCGCAGCTTCTGCCCGGTGAGGTCCTGGAAGGCGCAAGCCTCCATGATCCCTTCGAGCTTGAGGAAGCTGTCCTTGTCGGCGCGCTCCATCAACAGTTCCACCAAACCGAGAATCCGGTCGACGCCCCGTTCGGTGTCGGCGATCGCGCCCTCGATTTGCTTCACCGCCGCACCGAGGGCGGCGATCACGCGCGGATCTGATTTGGAAGTCTGCGCCATAGTCTTCAAACCCTCCCACGGACGCCCGGGACATTCCCGGGCGATCGCGGAAATCCCAATGCCCGGTCAGCGCGGCGCGATCACCATGATCATCTGCCGACCTTCCATCTTGGGAAATTGTTCGACCTTGGCAAGGTCGGCAACTTCGTCGCGGATCCGATCGAGAACCTTCGCCCCGAGATCCTGGTGCGCGAGTTCGCGGCCACGGAACCGCAAGGTGACCTTGACCTTGTCGCCATCTTCGAGGAAGCGGCGAACCGCCCGCATCTTGATGTCGTAATCGTTGTCATCGATGTTCGGACGAACCTTGATCTCTTTGATCTCGATGACTTTCTGCTTTTTCTTGGCTTCGGCCTTCTTCTTCTGGATTTCGTATTTGAACTTGCCGTAATCCAGGATCTTGCAAACCGGCGGCTCGGCATTCGGCGAGATCTCGACGAGATCGAGGCCGACGGCGAACGCGCGGTTGAGCGCGTCGTCGCGGCTCACCACCCCGACCTGCTCACCCTCTGCGTCGATCAAGCGAATGTTCTGTGCGGAAATTTCGTCGTTTACGCGCGGTCCCTCGCGGGACGGAGTCGCGCCCATTGGTGGCCTGGCTATGAATCGCCTCCCTAATCCTTGTGATCGAAAACCCGCCGGTCGTATCGCGGCCGGTTCCCTCCGAAAAAACGCCTGCAGGCCTGGCCCCCTTCGCCAGGAGCGCCCGAGACGCCAGTATCATTCGACCGCCGGAAATTCCCCGAACGGTTTAAACCAAGTCCGGCGGCACAGCTTCGAGCCCGAGTTTAGCTTGAGCCTCGTCGAGCGCAAGGACTTCTTGCTTGTCCGAGCCCAGGCGGCGCAGCGCAACCGTGCGGTTTTCCGCCTCGCGGCGGCCGACGACGAGAAGCAGCGGCACCTTCGCCACCGAATGCTCGCGCACCTTGGCGTTGATCTTCTCGTTGCGCAGGTCGGTTTCGACGCGCAAGCCCGCCGCCTTCAGCGCCGCGGCAACCTCGACCGCGTAGTCGTTGGCGTCGGAGACGATCGGGGCGACCACCGCCTGCACCGGCGCGAGCCAGAGCGGGAAGCGGCCCGCGAAGTTCTCGATCAGGATGCCGAGGAAGCGCTCGAAGCTGCCCAGCACCGCGCGGTGCAGCATCACCGGGCGCTTTTTCACGCCGTCTTCGGCAACGTAGGCCGCATCGAGGCGCTCGGGCAGGACGAAATCGACCTGAAGCGTGCCGCACTGCCAATCGCGGCCGATCGCATCTTTGAGCACGAATTCGAGCTTCGGACCGTAGAACGCGCCCTCGCCGGGATTGAGTTCGACATCGAGATGGGCGGCCTTTGCGGCCTGCATCAGCGCGGCTTCGGCCTTGTCCCAGGTTTCGTCGGTGCCCGCGCGCTTGACCGGACGGTCGGAGAACTTCACCCGCACTTCGGTAAACCCGAAGTCGGTGTAAACGGTCTTCAACAGGTGGCAGAACGCGATGGTTTCCGAGGTGATCTGGTCCTCGGTGCAGAAGATATGGGCGTCGTCC
>DBTR01000050.1:17192-34385 GCA_002307145.1 Rhodospirillum sp. UBA1311
CTCGGCCATGCGCAGCGGCAGGTCGCGGTAGCTCTTGATCCCCTGGCGGAAGATCTGCACGTGGCACGGGCAGTTCATCGGCTTGACCGCGAGGTGACGGTCGTCCTGGGTCTTGATCGTGAACATGTTCTCGGCGAACTTGTCGGCGTGGCCCGAGGCCTCCCAGAGCGAGAAGTCGACGAGCTGCGGCGTCTTCACTTCCTGGTAGTCGCCGGCTTCGAGGCGGCGGCGCATGTAGTCGGTCACGGTGCGGTAGAGCGTCCAGCCCTTGGTGTGCCAGAACACGCTGCCGATCGCCTCTTCCTGCTGATGGAACAGGTCCATCTCGCGGCCGATGCGGCGATGGTCGCGCTTTTCCGCTTCTTCGAGCATCGTGAGGTGGGCTTCCAGGTCCTTCTGGCTCGCCCAGGCGGTGCCGTAGATGCGCTGCAGCATAGCGTTGTCGGAATTGCCGCGCCAGTACGCACCCGCAACCTTCATCAGCTTGAAGGCATTGCCGAGCTTGCCGGTGGACGGCAGGTGCGGGCCGCGGCAGAGGTCGATGAACGTGCCCTGGCGGTAGAGCGTGATCGTCTGGTCTTCCGGCAAGTCGCGGATGATCTCGGCCTTGTAGGCCTCGCCCAGGCTTTCGAAGAACTTGATCGCGGTGTCGCGCGGCCAGACCTCGCGGATGATCGCCTCGTCGCGGGCGACGATCTCGCGCATCCGCGCCTCGATCTCGGCGAGGTCGTCGGTGGAGAACGGCGTTTCGCGGGCGAAGTCGTAATAGAAGCCGTTTTCGATCGCCGGGCCGATGGTGACCTGGGTGTCGGGATAAAGTTCCTTCACCGCCTCGGCCATCACGTGCGCCGCGTCATGGCGCAACAGATCGACACCGTCCGCGTCCTTCGCGGTGATGATGGCGATCTCGGAATCCGCGTCCAAAGTTCGGGTGAGATCCCACAACGCGCCGTTCACCCGCACCGCGAGCGCAGCCTTGGCCAAACCCGCGCCGATCGAGCGGGCGACATCCAAACCCGTCACCGGGCCGTCGTAGGACCGGACCGAACCGTCCGGGAGCGTAATCGCGACCATCACCTATCCTTCTTCGTGTCGTCGTCGGAACCCAATGAAATGCACACCCGTCCCGGCGGCTGTCAACTCTCGTGACCGGGCAAGTGCCCGATTTCAGCCAATTTCAGCCAGACCTCGTCCACACTCAAGGCGGCGAGATCGGCGACCCGCAGAATCCCCACGGCAGGACCGCGTTGCGCGCACAGCGCCGGATCGGATTCGGACCCGTAAACCACCACCGCGGGGCACCCGGCGACGGCAAGAAGATGCATCGGCCCGGTGTCGTTGCCCACCGCCGCCGCCGCCCGCCGCCCGAGGGACGCGATCTCGGCGAACCCGGTGCGCCCGGTGAGCGCGAGGGTCCCCGGCGCGGCGGCGACCACCGCGTCGATCGCCCCGGCCTCCGCCTGGGTGCCCAGCACCACCGGCGTCGCTCCCGCCGCGACCAGCCGCCGCGCGAGCTCGCCATACGCCGCGGCGGGCCAGCGCTTCGCCGGGCGATGCGCCGCGCCGCCGGGAACCAGCAGCACGAACGGCGCGGCGGGCGCGAGCGCGGAAACGTCGGCGTCGAGCCAGGACACGTCGGAAAACGGCACGTCGGCGATCCCCGCCATGTGCAGTTGGTCCGCCTGGCGGTCGACGGTGTGCATCCGGTTGCGGTTCGGATTGGCATGCGGATGCGAGCATCCCGCCGCGATTCCCGACCACTCGACGCCGCCCCCGATGAGGCGGAAGTAGCCGGACGAACGATCCGAAGTCTGGAGGTCGTAGACCCGCGAAAAACCGCCCCGGCGCAGCCGCCGCCTGAGCGCAAGCCACGCACCGGGCTGGGTCCATTTCGGGCGGCTGTCGATCCACACCGCGTCGACGTCGGGGCAGGACTCGAACATCGCTGCGTAGGGCTTGGTGGTGAGAACGGTGATCTCGGCGCCCGGATGATGGCGGCGGATCGCGGCGATCGGCCCGAAGGCCAGCACCACGTCGCCCAACGCCCCAAGCTTGATCACCAGAATCCGCGTCACGACGCCACGCCCACCTCGGACTTGCGCCAGTCCCCCAGGAGTTCGAAGTAGACGTCGAGCGTCCGCTCGCACATCAGCTGCCGCGAGAACTCCTCGCGCGCCCGCTTTTGCGAAGCCTCGGCCATGCGCTGGCGCGCCTCGGGAGGCGTGTCGATGGCATTGCCGATCGCCGCCGCCATCTCGCCCGGATCGCCCGGCGCGACCAGCCAGCCGGTCTCGCCCGGGATCACGGTTTCGAGCGCGCCGCCGTGGCGGGTTGCGATCACCGGCCGGCCCATCGCCTGCGCCTCGACCACGACACGGCCGAACGCCTCGGGGTCGGTGGAGGCGGAAATCACCCAGTCGGTGAGCAGATACGCCGCCGCCATGTCGTTGCAGCCGTTGACGATGTGGACCACGCCCTGCAAGCCCTTCGCCGCCACCGCCGCCTCAAGCTGGGCGCGATAGCGGGCGCGGCCCTGGTCGGAACCGACCAGCAGGCAGATCAAATCCTGCCGCCCGAGACGCGCCAGCGCCTCGATCAGCACCATCTGGCCCTTCCAGCGGGTCAGGCGGCCGGGGAGCATGATCACCGGCAGGTCCTCGCGCAGCCGCCACTGGTTGGCGAGCGCGATCATCCGCTCCGGGCTCACCCGCGCCGGGTCGAACCGGTTGAGGTCGACGCCGCGCGGAATGATCCGGATGCGATCCTGCGGCACCCGATAATGTTCCTGAATGTGGCGCGCAATGAAGTTCGAGATCGCGATCACCCGGTCGCCCGCCGCCATGATCGCGTTGTAGGGCGTCTTGATCCCGAACGGGCCGCGATTGTAGGTGCCGTGGAAGGTGGTGACGAACGGCACGCCGCAGCGCCGCGCGGCGGCGCGCGCGGTCCAGGCCGGAGCGCGCGAGCGCGCATGCACCAGCTTGACGTCGTAGCGCTGGATCACGTCGACCAGCGCATCGATGTTGCGCCAGATCCGGAACGGGTTCTTGGACGCCACCGGCATGCGGATGTGGACCGCGTTCATGCGCTCCAGCTCGCGTTCCATCGGCCCGCCGGCGGAGACCACGATCGGCCGCGCGCCGGAGTTGCGCAGCGCCTCGGCGATCTCGATGGTGCCGCGTTCGACGCCCCCGGTTTCAAGGCGGGGCAGGATTTGAAGAACCGCGGGACCGGCTTGGCCGCCTGCATCCCGGCTGATAGACTCGTTGGCCACGGCGAGCCCTTCTCACAACACAAAACAGATATATAGGATATACGGATGTCCGACCCGACCCCAGGCCGCGACGACTGCGGGATACTAGCACGCAGCGATGGCGCGTCCATCGCCTATCGCCGCGTCATCGCCGCCACCACCGACACTCCGCGACCGACTGTGATCTTTTTGCACGGGCTGATGTCGGACATGGAAGGCAGCAAGGCCCTCCACCTCCACGCATACGCGGAATCCCAAGGCCTCGACTACCTCCGCTTCGACATGCAGGGTCACGGACTTTCGAGTGGCAAATTTACCGATGGTTGCATCGGCCGCTGGCTTGACGATGCCCTCGCCGTGATCGACGACCTCACCGAAGGCCCGCTCCTTCTCGTCGGCTCCTCGATGGGCGGCTGGGTCGGCCTGCTCGCCGCCGTCGCCCGCCCCGATCGCGTCGAAGCCTTCGTCGGCATCGCCCCCGCCCCCGACTTTACCGAGGATTCGATGTGGGCGGGCATGACGCCTTCGCAAAAGGCCGAACTCGCCGCCAACGGCATCGTCGAAATCGCCGACGCCGACAACCCCTGCGGCACCTTCCCGATCACCAAACTGATGATCGAGGACGGCCGCAAAAACCTCCTCCTCCGCCAACCCATCCGCTTCGCCGGCCCGGTGCGCATCCTCCAGGGCATGCAGGACACCTCCGTCGACTGGCACACCGCCCTCAAACTCGCCGACGCCCTCGACAGCCCCGATACCCAAATCACCCTGATCAAGGACGGCGACCACCGCCTCTCCCGCCCGCAAGACCTCGCCCTGCTGACGCGGACGCTCGATGCGCTGATTGGGGAAAAGTTTTAAGGCGGAAGGTCCGGGCTCTGCCCGGGCCCGCTGGGGCCTTTGGGCCCCAGACCCCTTTAGTTTTGGTTTTCGCGCAAAGCGCCATAAGACCATCACGCGGCGTGATGGCTTTATCGCGCTTCGCGCAAAAACAAATGGGATCAAAGGGCCCCTGGCCCTTTGCGGATCCAGGGCAGGGCCCTGGCCTTACTTCTCCGCAAAAGCCGCCCGCAGGCCTTCCCTGTAGGTCGGAAAGCGCGGCGACCAGCCGAGGTCGGTTTTGAGGCGGGCGTTGGAGACGAGGCGGCGGTCTTTGAGGAAGCGGCGGCGCGGATCGTCTTCCGCCATGTCTTCGTAGCGTTCGAGGGGCGGCGGGGCGACGCCGAGAAGGTCGCAGGCGAAATCGACGACGTCGGGGTTGGGGGCGGGTTCGTCGTCGGCGACGTTGTAGATCGCGGGTTTGGGCAGCACGGCCATGGCGAGGCGAAGCGCGCCGACGATGTCGTCGACGTGGACGCGGCTGGTGCGGTGGCCTTCGCGGTGGATGCGCCGCGCGGTGCCATCCCGAACCTGATCGAGGGCGGAGCGCCCGGGGCCGTAGATGCCGGGCAGGCGGAAGATCTGCACCGCGACGCCGAGGTCGCGGCCCCAGGCCTGCCATCCGGCTTCGGCATTGAGGCGGGCCTGGCCCTGGGGGGCGGTGGGATTGGCGGGAGTGGTCTCGTCGACCCAGCGGCCTTCGCAGTCGCCGTAGACGGCGGTGCTGGAAAGGTAGCCCAGCCAGCCGGGGGCGACGCCCGCCTCGAACAGGCGCTGCATTTCGGGGAGCGCGTCCGAGCCTTCGCGCGCGGGCACGGTGGTGTCGAGAACGTGGGTGACGTCGGCGAGGGGTTCGGGCGGCAGGTGGGTTTCGGTATCGAAGCGGAACACCCGGAGTCCGTCGACGCCGAGGTTTTCCGTCGCAGCCGCGCCACGCACGGTGCCGGAAACCCGCCATCCTGCCGAGAGGCATTCCCGTGCGGTGCGCAAGCCGGTATAACCGAGGCCGAAGATCAACAGATGGGACGTCGCCACGATGTCGGGTTTCCTTTTCGGAATGGGTGTGCCGGGCGTGAGGTCAGTCGTAGCACTTTCCGCGCGGCGGGCTCAATGCGCGGCTGCGGCGCTGGCGGCCGCGATCGCCTGCGCCGACGTGGCGGTTGCCGCCCAGGCGGCCAAGCCCGAGCCGACCCCGGCGGCGATCGCGGCGCGCAAGGCGGATGCGGAGCGTTATGCGGCCTGCATGCAGAAGGTCGACACCGACCCGAAGACCGCCTTCGACCTCGCCGACGGTTGGGCGGCGATGGGCGGCGGCGAACCGGCGAAGCATTGCGCGGCGGCGGCGCTGCTGAAGCTCGGCCTCGCGACGGATGCGGCGGAGCGGCTGGAGGCGCTGGCGAAGTCGAGCACGCAGGAGGACGACATTCGCGCCCACATGCTCGACCAGGCGGGCTTGGCCTGGGCCGAGGCGAAGAACTGGGACCGCGCCAACGCGGCGCAGTCGGCGGCCCTGGGCCTCGCGCCGAAAGCGGTGGACTTGTGGATCAGCCGCGCCCGCACCCGCGCGCAGGCGCTCAACTACGGCCTCGCGGTGGACGATTTGAACCAGGCGCTGAAGCTCGCGCCGAAAAACGTCGAGGCACTGGTGCTGCGGGGGTCGGCGTATCGCTTCCTCGACGCACAGGACCTGGCGCTCGCCGATCTCGACCAGGCGGTCAGGCTCGATCCGGCCAATCCGTCGGCGCGGCTAGAACGGGGAATCCTGCACCGGTTGATGAAGCAGCCCGAACTGGCGCGCACCGACTGGCGCGAGGCACTGCTCGCCGCACCCGACGACGCGCCGATCGTCGAGGACATCCGCCGCAACATCGAACTCCTGGAATTCCCCGACCCGGCGGCAAAGTAGCACCTCAGTTCCCCACGGCGGTGAGCCGGAGAATCCGGCCGCCCTTGCCGTCGGTAAGGACGTAGAGCGCGCCATCCGGCCCGATCAGCACGTCGCGGATGCGGCTGCCGAAGTCGATGCGCTCCTCGGAGATAACCCGGTCGCCGTCGAGAGAGAGGCGCACCAGCCCGTGATAGGAAAGCCCGGCGAGCAGCAGACTGCCGCGCCAGCCGGGGAGGATGTCGCGGGTGACGAACGCTATCCCCGAGGGGGAGATCGAGGGCACCCACCAGCGGATCGCGTCGGCGAACTCGGGCCGCGTGGCGGGATCGGGAATTTCGACGCCGGAGTAGTGGGTGCCGTGGCTGACCACCGGCCAGCCGTGGTTCGCGCCCCGCTTCGGAATGTTGAGTTCGTCGCCGCCGCGCGGGCCCATCTCGGAGGTCCAGAGCTGGCCGGTGGCGGGGTTGATCGCCGCGCCCTCGACGTTGCGGTGGCCGTAGGACCAGATCGCCGGGTCGCCGTCCTTGCCGACGAACGGGTTGTCCTTGGGGATCGAGCCGTCCGGATTGATCCGCACGATCGCGCCGAGGGTATTCTCGCGGTTCTGCGCCTCGTTCATGTAATTGAAGCGTTCGCCCATGGTGACGAAGAGGGTGCCGTCGGGGGCGAAGGCGAGGCGCGAGCCGAAATGGTTGGGACCGTCGACCGCGGGCTTCTGGCGGAAGATCACCTGAAAGCCTTCGAGCGCGGTGGCGTCGGCATTGAGCCTGCCCCGCCCCGCCGAGGTGGCGACGCCGCCGTCGCGCGCTTCCGAATACGAGAGGTAGACGGTGCGGTTTGCGGCGAAGTCCGGATCGAGGGCGACGTCGAGCAGCCCGCCCTGGCCGCGATCGACGACCTCGGGCACGCCCTTGAGCGGCGCGGACTTCTGCCCCTGCGCCGGGATCAGGCGCAAGGCGCCGGACTTTTCGGTGACGAGAATCCGACCGTCGGGGAGAAACGCCGCGCCCCACGGGCCGTCGAGCCCGCCGACCCAGGTTTCGACCGCGAGGCTGCCGGCTTCGGCCCGCACCGTCTTCGGCGGCGATTGCGCCAAGGCGGGGCCGACTGCTGCGAGGAAGAGGACAACCGTCCAGGCGGCGATGCGGGTCATGTGCGGCTCCTTTTGCAGGGCTTGGACGATCGGATGAAACCCGCGAGACGGGGCTTCGGTTCCCCCACCGCCGCGCTCCGGGAAGCACCCCAACCGCCTTGTTATAGTCACGGAAATTGGCCTTTCCCGGCGCTATGAGTGTGCTATCGTAATCTTCGCTTCCTCTTGCTTCGAGCCGCACCCATGCGCACACCGGAAGCCTGGGCCGGAGTCGCGGCCACCGACGTCGATTTCGTTTCCGCGTTGCGCGCCTGTGGCACCCAGGGCGCGGCAATCGTCGGGTTCGATTGGGCGGCCACGCCGCTCGGCCCGATCGACGCGTGGCCCGAGTGGCTGCGCACGCTGGTGCTGACGATGGCCTCGTCGCCGCATCCGATGTCGTTGCGCATCGGCCCGCACCTCACCACGATCTTCAACGACGCCTTCGTTCCGCTGCTCGGCGAGCGGGCCAACGGCGCGCTCGGCAAGCGCTTCGACGAAATCTGGCCGGAGCTGTTCGACGAAGTCCTGCCGTGGTTGAGGCGCGCGCTCGCGGGCGAGCCGGTGTGGAAGAAGGACACGCCGCTGTGGATCACCCGCAACGGCTTCGAGGAACTCACCTATTGGACCTTCGCCTATACCCCGGTGCGCGACGCGCGCGGGCGGGTGGCGGGAATTCTCAACATCGTCAGCGAGACCACCGAGGTGGTGAAGACCCAGTCCGCCCTGGAGCGCGCCAACCAGACGATGTCGATCGAGGTCGAGAACGCGATGCGGGCGCTCAGCCAGCGGGACGAGGCCGAGCGCCAGCAGCGGATCCTGAAGCACGAACTGATCCACCGGATGAAGAACATGCTGGCGGTGATCAGCTCGATGGTCTCCCACAGCATCCTGAGCGCGCGCTCGGTGCCTCACGCCGCCGAGGTCACGGCGGCCCGGCTCGCGGCCTATGCGCGGGTGCAGGAAGTGTTTTCCGAGGGCGCATGGTCCGATGCCGACCTCCACCAGGTGGTGGCCGCGGCGATCGCGCCCCATCTCGCCGGCAAGGAGAAGCGCCTCACCTTCGGCGGACCGCCGATCCGCCTGAACGCGCAGCACTCCCTCGCGATCGCTCTCGCGATCCACGAACTCGCGACCAACGCGGTGAAATATGGCGCGCTCTCCAACGGCGAGGGCCGGATTTCGATGGAGTGGTGCATGGACGAGGCGCGCTTCGTCTTCCAGTGGCGCGAGGAGGACGGCCCGGAGATCTCGCCGCCGGAAGAACACGGCTTCGGCTCGATTCTCACCGACCGGATCGTGCCGCAATACTTCTCCGGTCGCGCGACCCGGGTGTTCGACCCGAGCGGCCTGCGCTACACCCTCGAAGGCGAGATCGCCGCGCCGGAAGTCAACTGATGTCGGAGCCATCCTCCCCCGGCAT
The DNA here is from genome assembly GCA_002307145.1 of Rhodospirillum sp. UBA1311. Taxonomy (GTDB): domain Bacteria; phylum Pseudomonadota; class Alphaproteobacteria; order Rhodospirillales; family Rhodospirillaceae; genus Oleispirillum. Next base: position 25,768 of record DBTR01000050.1, read on the forward strand.
GCGCGTCGCCGATTGCTGGGCGGGATTTCCGTCATCCCCGGGCAATTTCGCCGCACGGCTGCGTGCCTGCGGCGCGCAGGGGGCGGCGATCGCGGCCTTCGACTGGAGCGCGACGCCACTCGGCCCGCTTGACGGATGGCCGGTTTCGCTGCGCGCGGTGACGCACACGCTCGCCGCCTCGGCCCAGCCGATGTGCCTGTGGTACGGGCCGGAGCTGACCACGATCTTCAATGCCGGGTTCGCGCCGATCCTCGGGAAACGCGCCGACGATGCGCTCGGCAGGCGCCTCGACCAGGTCTGGCCCGAGATCTTCGACGAACTCGTGCCGATGGTGCGCCAGGCGCTCTCGGGCGAAACCGTGTGGCGCGGGAACATGCCGCTGTGGATCACCCGCAACGGCTTCGAGGAGCTCACCTACTGGCGCTTCTCCTACAGCCCGGTGCTCGACGACGCGGGACGGATCGCCGGTTTTCTCGACGTCGTGACCGAGACTACCGAAGCGTTCAAGACCCAGATCGCGCTTGAGAAGGCCAACGAATCCCTCGGCTACGAAGTCGAGAACGCGATGCGGCTGCTGCGCGAACGCGACGAGGCGGAGCGCCAGCAGCGGGTTCTGCGGCACGAGTTGATCCACCGGATGAAGAACATGCTGGCGGTGATCTCGGCGATGGTCACCCACAGCATCCGCAATGCCAAGAGCCTCGATCAGGCCGCCGAGGCCACGAGCGCGCGGCTTGGCGCCTACGCGCGGGTGCAGGAGGTGTTCTCCGAGGGCGCGGGGCCCGAGACCGACCTCGCCCACGTGGTCGCGGCGGCCCTCGCGCCCCACGTCGGCGGACGGGAAGGCCGCATCATCGCCGCCGGGCCGCAGGTTCGGCTGTCGTCCAAGCACACGCTCGCGATCCACGAGCTTTCGACCAATGCGGTGAAATACGGCGCGCTCGCGAATCCGACCGGCAGGGTCGAGGTGCGGTGGAGCACCGACGCGGACGCCCGCTTCATCTTCGACTGGCGGGAATCCGGCGGCCCGACGGTGGCGCCGCCGACGTCGACCGGATTCGGCACCACGCTCATCGACCGGATCGTCCCGTCGTATTTTTCCGGCCGTGCCGACCGGACTTTCGCGCCCGAGGGGATGCACTACGTCCTCGAAGGCACGATCTCTCCTTCCGACGACTGACGCCCCGCCCCAGGAGACCGCCCGATGACCGACTACCACGTGTTCGCGCCGGCGGAAGGCCACCGCCTCGCCCACGATCCGCTCAATTCGATCGTCGCGCCGCGGCCGATCGGCTGGATCGCCACCCGGCGGGGCGCGGGCGGCTTCAACCTCGCGCCCTACAGCTTCTTCAACCTGTTCAACTACCGCCCGCCGATTTTGGGCTTCGCCAGCATTGGCTGGAAGGACAGCGTGCGCAACATCGCGGAGACCGGAGAGTTCACCTGGAACCTCGCCACCGTGCCGCTGGCGGAACGGATGAACGCCAGCGCCGCGACCGTGCCGCCCGACGTCGACGAATTCGCCCTCGCAGGGCTCACCCCGGCGGCGGCCCTGGCGGTGAACGCTCCGCGCGTGGCGGAAAGCCCGGTGTGCTTCGAGTGCAAGCTGACCCAGATGATCCGCCTCGCCGCTGCCGACGGCACGGAAACCGACACCTGGCTGACGCTGGGCGAAGCGGTGATGATCCACATCGACGAACGCCTGATCGTGGACGGCGTCTACGACACGGTGAAGGGCGAGCCGATTTTGCGCGGCGGCGGCGCGGCGGACTATTTCACGATTTCCGAGGCGGCGCGTTTCCTGATGGGCCGCCCCGGCGCGTGAGGGCTCAGGCGAGCCAGGCGTCGATATCCGCCGCCTTCGGCAGTCCACCCGCGTGGACGACCTTGCCGTCGACGACGATGCCCGGCGTCGCGGCGATGCCGTAGCCCGCGATCGCGGCGTAGTCGGTAACCTTTTCGAGCGTGATCGCAACGCCGAGCTTGTCGGCCTCGGCCTGCACCATTTCGGCGGTGGTCTGGCAGCGCTTGCAGCCCGGGCCCAGAACCTTGACGTCTTTCATGTTTCCCTCTTTCAGGCGAACAGCAGGTTGAAGAGATAGCCGACGCCGAGGATCCCCACCCCGACGACCCCGGCGAACACCGCGATCAGCTTCGCGGACAGAACCTTGCGCAGGATGATCATCTCCGGCGCGGAGAGCGCGATCACGCTCATCATGAACGCGAGCACGGTGCCGAGCGCCGCACCCTTGCCGAGCAGCGCCTCGACCACCGGCACGATCCCGGCGGCGCTCGAATACATCGGAATCCCCAGCAGCACCGCGGCGGGCACCGACCACCACGCGTCGCGGCCCATGATCTCGGCCAACAGGTCGGCGGGGACGTAGCCGTGGATGAACGCGCCGAGCCCGATCCCCGCAATGATCCACTTCCACACCTTGCCGACGATGTCCTTGACCGCCTCGACGCCCGCGTCGATCCGGTCGGCAAGAGTGAGGCGCTCGGGCGGCAGGTCGACGGCGGCGGCGCGCACTTCGCGCACCCAGGGCTCCAGCCAGCCTTCGAGGCGGAAGCGGCCGATCACCCAGCCCGCGACGATGGCGATGCCGAGGCCGAAGCCGAGATACGCCGCCGCCACCTTCCAGCCGAGCAACGCGAACAGCAGGCCGAGGGCGATCTCGTTGACCATCGGCGCGGCGATCAGGAAGGAGAAGGTGACGCCGAGCGGCACCCCCGCCGAGACGAAGCCGATGAACAGCGGCACCGCCGAGCACGAGCAGAACGGCGTGACGATGCCGAGCGACGCGGCGGCGACGTTGCCGACGCCCTCGTGCTTGCCCGCGAGCACGGCGCGGGTGCGCTCTGCGGAGAAGAAACTGCGCACGATGCCCATGGCGAACACCACCAGGGCGAGGAGCATCAGCACCTTCGGCGTATCGTAGACGAAGAACGCGAGCGCCTCGGCGAGGTGGCTTTCGGGATCGAGGGGGAGCTGCGCCACCACCCAGTCGGCGGCGGGCTGGAGCATGGCGTAGACCGCCGCCCACGCCGCGACGCCGAGCGCCACGCGCGCCAGCAGCACGCGCGACGACAGGGTTTCGGGCGGGGTGACGGGAACCTCGGGAACCGGGCTGGCGCAACCGCAACTCATGCCGCGACCTCCGCCGGAGTTTGGGACGGCAACGCCAGCACCGCGTCGACCACCGCCACGGTGGCGGCGTCGAGGCCGGGGTTGCGGCGATAGCGCACCCACTGCGCGTCGCGACGGTCGATCACCAACCCCGCAGCCTTAAGCGCGCCCATATGGCGCGACATCCGCGACTGGGTCGCGCCAAGCTGGTCCATCAGCTCGCAGATGCACAGTTCCTCGCCCGGCCAGAGCAGGCGCAGCGCGCCGAGGCGGGTGGGTTCGGCAAGAGCGGAAAGCAAGGTGATCGGTTCAGCCATTTGCGTATATCCGTTTATGCGTTTGAGCGCATAATATCCCTTGCCATCTGGCGCGTCAAACCCCGATCATGCGAGAGTGATGTTTCCGCCAGAGCCAGGAGCCGCCCATGGATGTCGTGATCTACCACAACCCCGCCTGCGGCACGTCGCGCAACGTGCTCGCGCTGATCCGCCATGCGGGGATCGAGCCCCACGTCATCGAATACCTGAAATCGCCGCCCGACCGTGCCGCGCTCAAGGATCTGAGCGAGCGGATGCAGGTGCCGCCGCGCGCGATGCTGCGCAAGAAGGGCACGCCCTACGCCGAGCTTGGCCTCGACGACCCGAACCTGTCCGACGACGCGATCCTCGACGCGATGGCGGCGCACCCGATCCTGCTCGAACGCCCGGTGGTGATCACGCCCAAAGGCACCCGCCTCTGCCGCCCCTCCGAGAAGGTGCTCGACCTGCTGCCGGAAATGCCGAAAGGCGAATTCCGCAAGGAAGACGGCGAACTCGTCCTCGACGCCGAGGGCAAGCCGGTCGCCGGCTGAAGCGGGCGATCGAGTTGCGGGATTCGGTGCGGGTCGGATGTTCCCGATCCGCACCGTTCGCAAGATCGGACCTCAGGCCGCCTTGGCCGGGTCCTTGCCGAGGTTCTTCGGCCCCTCGGGGCGGGACTTGAAGAAGGTTTCGGCGACGCTCGGGAACATCGCGTAGGTCAGCACGTCTTCGTCCGAGCCGTCGAAGTTGGCGAGCGCGGCAGCCTCGGATTTCAGTTGGTCCCATTCCGGCTTCAACAGATCGGCCGGACGCCCGGTGATCACCGCCTTGCCGGTGAGGCCTTGCGCCTGGGCCAGGACTTCCGGGTTCTTCTCGCCCAGCGTACTGCCGTAGTAGCCGAGCATCAGGTCGGAGAATTCCTCGGTCTGGGTGCCGTAGCGCTCGCCCATCAGCACGTTGAACACCGCCTGGCTGCCGACGATCTGCGACGACGGCGTGACCAGCGGCGGATAGCCCGCGTCGGCCCGCACCCGCGGCACTTCCTCCATCACGTCCTGGAGCATGTCCGAGGCTTCCATCTCCTTCAGCTGGTTGACCATGTTGGAGATCATCCCGCCGGGGATCTGGCTGTCGAAGATTTCGGTGTCGACGCCGTTGTAGTCGGCCATGAAGTGCTTGTAGCGCGGCCGGATCTTGGCGAAGTGGCGCTTCACCTTGAGGATCCGGTCCATGTCGAGCTTGGTCTCGTAGCCGGTGCCGGCGAGCATCGCCACCAGGGATTCGGTCGGGTTGTGGCCGGAGCCGAGCGCCAGCGAACTGATCGAGGTGTCGACGATGTCGACCCCGGCCTCGATCGCCTTCATGATCGAGACCAGCGTCACGCCGGTGGTCGAGTGGACGTGGAGGTGGACCAGGGTATCCGCACCGCACGCGGTCTTGATCCCCTTGACCAGATCATAGGCCACCTGCGGCGTGAGCAGCGCCGCCATGTCCTTGATCGCGATGGAATCGACGCCCATCGCCTTCAATTCCGTCGCCATCTGGATGAACGCCTCGACGGTGTGCACCGGGCTGACGGTGTAGCAGATCGTGCCCTGGGCGTGCTTGCCGGTGGCCTTCACCGCCCGGATCGCGGTCTTGAGGTTGCGCAGGTCGTTCAACGCATCGAACACCCGGAACACGTCCATGCCGTTCTTCGCCGCCTTCTCGACGAAGCGTTCGACCACGCCGTCCTCGTAATGGCGGTAGCCGAGAAGATTCTGGCCGCGCAGGAGCATTTGCAGCGGCGTCTTCGGCATCAGCTTCTTGAAGGTGCGGAGGCGTTCCCAGGGATCTTCGTTGAGGAAGCGAATGCAGGCGTCGAAGGTCGCGCCGCCCCAGCACTCCAGCGACCAATACCCCGCGTTGTCGAGATCCTCGCAGGCGGGAACCATGTCCTCCATCGCCATGCGCGTGGCCATGAGGCTTTGGTGCGCGTCGCGCAAAATCACGTCGGTTATTTCCACAACGCGTCCCATTGGTCTTCCTCCAGGATTGATGCGAGAGCCCACAAGGCATGGGAATACCCCCACGCGGGTATGGGTGATCGTATGAGAATAAGCGCCCCGGGGGCGAACGAGAACCCGGATGTGGAAATTTCTTTTCGCCTAGCCGTCCGCCGCAGCCATCCAATCGGGCGGCAGGCCGAACCCGGCGGCAAGACCGCGTTCGCCCGCGCGAGTGACGCGGAGCGCGCGGCTTTCCGCCGTGCGGACGAGCCAGCCCTGGCCCAGCGCATGGTCGAGCAGCGCCGCGCCGAGCCGCCCGGCAAGGTGGGGGCGGCGCTCGCTCCAGTCGAGGCAGGTGCGGCAGAGCGGACGCCCCGCGCGACCGCCGAAAACGATGCCGAGATCGCGGAAGTGCCGCTCTCCCGCCGCCGTGACCTCCGCCGCGCCGTCGGCGACCACCACCAGCCCCCGCGAGCCGAGACTGTCGGCGAGCGCGACGCCGAGGCGGCCCGCGATGTGGTCGTAGCAGGTGCGCGCCCGCCGGAGCGCCAGGTCCTTCGGCCCGGCCGGGCGGTAGCGCTTCGGCCCCGCCGCCGCGAGCGCCATCAGCGCTTCCATCGCGTGCGCGACCTCGGCCGAGGCGATGCGGAAGTAGCGGTGCCGCCCCTGCTTCTCCATCGCCAGCACCTTCGCCTCGACGAGCCGGGCGAGGTGGCCGCTCGCGGTCTGGGCGCTCACCCCGGCGTGCCAGGCGAGTTCGCCCGCGGTCAGCGCGCGGCCGTCCATCAGCGCAAGCAGGATGTTGGCCCGCGCCGCGTCGCCGATCAGGGCCGCGACTTCCGCGACGGCGTTGCCGGATGCGATGTTGCTCATGCCCCGAGCATAGCACGCTCGCGCACCGGATTCAGCGCTCCACGCTTCGGCCACCGCCGAAGCATCGAGACCCCTGTCGATGCTAGACCTGAGGCCGTTTCAACCGCCCAGGACTCTCGCACATGGATCTCGCCCGCCCCGTCCGCGCACTGCGACGACTTGCGGCCCGGCTCTTCTCGGTTTGGTCGGAGCGGTCGCGGCAGCGCGCCCGCCTCGCCGAGCTCACCGAGGCGCAACTCCGCGACATCGGCCTCAGCCGCGCCGACGTCCGCCGCGAAACCGAAAAGCCGTTCTGGCGGGCCTAGAAATCGAGGTCGGTGTAGTGCTTCGGCGGCGGGATGCCGGGGATCACGTCCGCCAGCAGCGGGCGGAAGGTCGGGCGGGACTTGATCCGCGCGTACCAGTCCTTCGCCTCCGGGTGCTTGACCCAGGGCACCTCGCCCGCATAGTCGAGCACCGAAAGCTGCGCGGCGGCGACGATGTCGGCGAGCGTCATGCTCTCGCCCGAGAGCCAGCGGCGACGGTCCATCAGCCAGGCGATGTAGTCGAGGTGCATGTGGATGTTCTGCCGCCCGGCGCTGATCGCGCGCGAGTTCGGCGGGCCGCCGCCGTTGATCCGCTTGATCACCTTCTCGCCGACCACCGGAATCGTGACTTCCGCCTCGAACTTCGCCAGGAACCAGTGCAGCAAACGGCGCACCTCGGCGCGCTGGCGCGCGTCGCGGCCGAGCAACGGCGGCTCGGCATGGGTTTCCTCGACGAATTCGAGGGCCGCCATGGCGCCCGCGACCACCCCTTCGTCCTCGACCAGGAGCGGCAAATCGCCCGCCGGATTGAGACGCAGGAACTCGGGTCGCCGCTCCCACGGACGCTCCGAACGCAACTCGAATGCGACACCCTTCTCGCTGAGTTGGAGACGAAGCGCGCGGGACGAAGCGCACAACACGTGATGAACCAGAACGATCATTGTCACCCAGACCTCGACCGGACCCGTGAGGCCCAGAGGGTTCATCATGTCTTAGAACAGGCGCGTGTCGTCAAGCAACTTGACGTCCATTTTCACCCGCTCGATGGTTTTGATCCGCTCTTCGCCGATGTTCTTGGTGAGTTGCTCAAGCGCGGTGCCCGACATCAGCCCCGCGTCGACGCGGCGGATCATCGCCAGCAGGAGGATTTTCAGCCGCCGCTCGTTGAACAGATACGAACTCGCGATGCCGCCCTTGATGTCGGTGCCCGAGTTGTAGTTGAGCGCCTTGACGATCCACTTCTTCTTCTCGGGAAAGTCGGTGCGGAAGTAGACGACGATGCGGGCGAGCGCGCGCTGCTGCACCTGGATCACCTTCTCGTCGGCGAAGAACGAATCCCAGGAGAACGCCGGGCCGTCGCGCTGTTCGAGAATCCGGCGGATATCGCGGCAGGTCTTGGCCGACTTCTCGAAGAACTCGGCGCCGAGGATCTGGCGGGTCGCATGGAACAGGGCGGGCAGGATCTCACGCGGTAGCCGGTCGGCGGGTGCCTTCGCCTCCTTCGGCGCGGTGCGCTCGACGAGGTAGTCCTCGAAGCTCTGGACGATCAGCCGGTTGAACTCGTCGTTGCGCATCCGGTTCATCGTCATCGCGGCGTTGACCCGGTCGTACTGCTCGAACAGGCGCTGGTAGTAGGCGTCCAGCTCCGGGCTGCCGTCGGCGAAATAGGTGGCAATCGCTTCGACCTCGTCGCGGGTCAGCCCCTGCGCCCCGGCCTGTGCGAACTTCTCCCGCGTCGCGTTGAAGAACAGATTCATCAACGCGCCGACGGTGGCGCGGTAAGGGGGCTCGCGTTTGGCCATGGTCCTCGGGTTCGTCTTTCAAAACAAGAATTCGGGCCAATCTAAACGAGTTTCGGCAACCGCGAAACCCCGCAACCGAACCCCGAAAAAAACGCCGGACCCCAGCGGAGTCCGGCGTTCGGGATGGCTTTCCGGCCGCGTCCGAAGTTATTCGGCGGCCTGCGCGGCGCGCACCGGAACTTCGAGCTTGTCGAGCATTTCCTGCGGCACGATCTGCCAGAACTGGGTGACGAAGAATTCCCAGTTCAGCAGGATTTCCTTGGCGAAGCGCGACGCGGTCTCGGCGACGTGTTCCTCGATCAGGCTCTTCAGCTGCTGCTCGTAGAACGGCACCTGGATCCGCTGGCTGATCACCGAGCCGGGGTTGAGGCGCTCGGCGAGCTGGTTGTCCGGGTCGAAGACGTAGGCCATGCCGCCGGTCATGCCCGCCGCGAAGTTGTGGCCCACCGGGCCGAGGATCACCGCGACGCCGCCGGTCATGTATTCGCAGCCGTTGGAGC
>DBTR01000050.1:34632-35787 GCA_002307145.1 Rhodospirillum sp. UBA1311
GTATTCGCAGCCGTTGGAGCCGCAGCCCTCGATCACCACTTCCGCGCCCGAGTTGCGCACGCCGAAGCGCTCGCCCGCCTGGCCCGCCGCGAACAGCTTGCCCGAGGTCGCGCCGTAGAGGACGGTGTTGCCGACGATCGTGTTCTTGTGGCTTTCGAGCCGCGAGGCGATCGACGGACGCAGGGTGATCAGGCCGCCCGAAAGGCCCTTGCCGACGTAGTCGTTGGCGTCGCCCTGGACTTCGAGCTTCAGCCCCTGCACCGCGAACGCGCCCAAGGACTGCCCCGCCGAGCCGCGCAGCAGCACGGTGATGTGCCCCGGACGCAGGCCGGTCATGCCGTAGCGGGTGACGATGTGATGCGACATCCGCGTGCCGATGGCGCGTTGGACATTGCGCACGTCGTAGGAGAGCTGCATCTTCTCGCCGTCTTCGAGGGCGCGGCGGGCGTCCTTGATCATCTGCGCGTCGAGGGTGTCGGGCACCTCGTTGCGTTCGCCCTCGGCCAGGGTGCAGCGGCTCTGGCCGCCGCCGACGTCGGGCTGCACCAGGATCGGGTTGAGGTCGAGGTCGTCGAGGTGCGACGCGCCCCGGCTGACCTGGTGCAGGAGGTCGGAGCGCCCGACCACCTCGTTCAGCGACTTCACGCCGATCGAGGCGAGGATTTCCTTCACTTCCTCGGCGAGGAAGGTGAACAGGTTGACGACGCGCTGCGGCGTGCCCTTGAACTTGGCGCGCAGGTCTTCATCCTGGGTGCAGACGCCGACCGGGCAGGTGTTGGAGTGGCACTGGCGCACCATGATGCAGCCCATCGCCACCAGCGAGGCGGTGCCGATGCCGAATTCCTCGGCGCCCATCATCGCGGCCATCACGATATCGCGTCCGGTGCGAAGGCCGCCATCGGTGCGCAAGGTGACGCGATGGCGCAAGTTGTTGAGGGTCAGAATCTGATTGGCTTCGGTCAGCCCCATCTCCCATGGGATACCGGCATATTTGATCGACGACTGCGGGCTGGCACCAGTGCCGCCGTTGTGGCCACTGATCAAAATCACATCGGCTTTGGCTTTGGCAACGCCCGCCGCCACGGTACCGATGCCGGTTTGCGCCACCAGCTTGACGCAAACGCGCGCTTCCGGATTGATCTGCTTCAGGTCGTA
>DBTR01000048.1:0-38809 GCA_002307145.1 Rhodospirillum sp. UBA1311
CGAAGTGGACCCACGACATCGAGGCGGGCGTCTCCTACGGACAGGAGCGGTTCTACTACCTGAAGGGCGGCAGCACGCCGGTCTATGTGACGGCCTGCCAGACCTCTTCCGTCACCTACACCCAGGATCAGCAGATCACCGGGTATCAGTACCACGACGACCAGCTCTATGCGTTCCCGCTCTCGACCGTGACGATCGCGATCAGCGGCAACACCTACACGATCAAGAACAGCGAGGTTTTGGCGGGCGCGACGCAGTTCGCCTACACCCTCGCAGGCACCGTCGATCAGCAGAACGGGCAGGCCACCTACGAGGGCTGCAACGCCTATTACAGCACCACCAAGTCGGAGAAGTGGGAACGCCCGGACGGGAGTTTCTACTTCAAGCCCATCGGCGACGGCGCGCCGGTCGGGCCATCCGACGTGTGCAGCACGACGACGGAAAGCGCGCAGTACTACTCGGTAAGTTACTGTAATGGCGGCGGTCACTGCTCATCCGGCAACGTGTCGTCAACTCTCTATTACATCGCGCGAACGATCAAAACCAACCCCGTGACCAATGAGGCGTTCACGGGCGCAAAGACGACCACGGGTCAAACGAACTGGAGCATATCCGGAACGTCTGGTTCCCAATGCAACATCCCGACACCGAGCGGTTCAAGTCCCTTCGGTGAAGCGGGTTTGTCGTGCGACCCAGAGGGAAGCGGGTACTACTACGTGACCGTGATTAAAGGCCCGTGCGCTTCTGTCCCGATTTATGGGTCGTTCACGCAAAATGGTGGCGCGTCCGGTTCGTTCACCTGCGGGTGGACCAACAACTCGTATTCGTGGCCGTAAGCGATGGCCGCGATCGTCGCCTTCGCGCTCGCCCTGCTCGGGCTGTCCTCGCCGGTTCTTGCCGGCGGGGACGAGGCCCCGCCCGCGTGCGACCTGAGCCTCGCCCAAGTGGGCGAGGTTCTTCCCCCCAACCTCGAAACCTCGGCCCAGGTGCGGATCATCCGCCCGGGCCAAGTCGTCACCCAGGAATTTGTGGCGGGCCGCACCACCATCGTCCTCGATGCCGAGGACTTGGTGGTGTCGGCGCGTTGCGGCTGAAGGAGGGCATCGCCATGGCACGCCTCTCCGCAATCTCGACCATCCTTCAGCCGCTCGCGGTGTTCTACGACGACCCCGCCACCGTCGAAATGCGGATGACCAGGCCGAAGGTGGTGATCGTCGATCGGCGCGGCGTCGGCAAGATCGAGATCCCCGCTCCGGAACTTACTCTCGGCAAGATCGAAAGCATCTGCCGTTCCCTCGCCAACGTCACCAAGGTCAAGTTCGACCCCGACCGAGCACCCAAGCTCTCCTGCGTGATTCCCGAAGTCCGGCATCGCTTCGAGTGCCTGGTCGGGGCCTCGGTCCAGACCAAGCTCAGCCTCGCGATCCGCTGCAAGCATCCCTTCGTGCCGACCTGGGAACAGGTCGGCGCACCCCCCGAAATGGTCGCCTATCTCAAGCGCGCGATCCTCAAGGACTCGAAGAACATCATCGTCGCCGGTGCGACCAACACCGGCAAGACCACCTTCCTCAACAAGCTCCTGAAGTTCCTGCCCGACGATCGGCGCGTGATCGCGGCCGAGGACACGCCCGAGTTGGAGATCGACCGCTTCTTCGATGGCGTCGGCCTGCTCGCGGCGCGCGAGGAATCCACGTCCTCGGGGATGGTGGATTGGCGGCAGCTCTATGATCACGAAATGCGAATCACGCCCGATCACGTGATCTTCGGCGAAATCTCGACGCAGAACGCCTTTGCGGCCTTGGGCGCGCTGAATTCCGGCATCACCGGCTTCATGTGCACGATCCATGCGGAAAGCCCGGAGCAAGTGCTGAACCGCAAGTTCGTCCAGAACATCGCCTGGGCGGGGCAGAACATGCGCGACGTGCCCGAGTTCCTGCGCGAGCTGGTCGACGTGATCGTGCAGATCAAACGCGACACTTCGGGCTATCGCCGGATCACCGACATCTACGAACCCCGCAACAACACCTGGGTGATGAAGGACGCCGCGATGACCGATCACGGTCTTCGCGTCGTCGCGTCCATGCCCCCGATGAAGGAAGCATCATGATCCAGCTCGTGGCGCTCGTCGTACTTGGATCGGCCGCAGTGATCGCCGGCCTGGTTCTCCAGGAGGTTTGGGGCTTCTACGCCCTGCAAGGCGCGTCCTGGACCTGGGTCTGGCGCTACCACCAAGCCTACGGCCATTTGCCGTCGTTTCTGCTCTGGACCGCATTCGGCGGCCTCGGTGGTGCGACTGTGGTGATCCTCGGCGTCCAGTTCTTCGCCGCGCGCATCCGTTCGCGCACAGTTCATGGCGCGCACGACGCCAACACCCTCCACGGCTCGGCGCATTTTGCGTCGAAAGCAGAGGTCAAGGAAACCGGCCTGTTCCGCGACGCCGGCGTCGTCGTTGGCGGTTGGGAAACCGCGACGGGCGTCCGGCCGCTGCGCGACGAAGGCCCTGACCATATTCTCCTGGTCGCGCCGCCCCGCTCGGGCAAGGGCGTAGGCCCGATCCTCTCTACGCTTCTGACCTGGCGCGGATCGTCGGTCACGCACGACATTCGCGGCGAAAACTATGGCAAGAGCGCCGGCTGGCAGGCCAAGCGCGGCGCGAAGGTGATCAAGTTCGACCCGACCGCTATCACCGGCTCGGCGCGCTGGAATCCGTTGGCGGAGGTGCGGATCGGCACCGACCACGAGATCGCCGACGCGCAGAACATCGCAATGATGATCATCGACCCCAACGGCAAGGGGCTGGTGGACTTCTGGATGAAGTCGGGCTTTGCCTGGCTGTCCTCGGCGATCCTCCACACCCTCTACCGGGTCAAGGCGGAAGAGAACCGCGTCGCCACCCTAGCCGACGTGGACATGCTGCTGTCGGCGCTGAAGATCGAAGGCGGCCTTGAGGCGCTGCTTCTCGAAATGACCGAGTACGACCACGGCCGCCAAGCCGTGAACGACATGGTGAACGCCGGCGCGCAGAACATGGTGAACCGTGCCGCGCAGGAGCGTTCGGGCGTCCAGTCGTCGTCGCAAATCGACCTCACCCTCTACCGCGACCCGATCGTCGCGCGGAACATCGCGGCAAGCGACTTCTGCCTCGACGACTTGCAGAACGCGGACGAGCCGATTGCGCTCTATCTGATCGTACCGCCCAACGACATCGATCGCCTGCGGCCGCTGCTCCGCGTCTTCTGGAACCTCCTGCTGCGCCGGCTGATGCAGACCTACGACCAGAAGGGCAACGCCACCTATAAGCGCCAACTGCTGCTGATGTTCGACGAGTTCACCAGCGTGAAGAAGCTCGACATCTTCGAGCAGGCGATGGCGTACATGGGCGGTTACGGCATCAAGGCGTGCCTCGTCATCCAAAACCTGCCGCAGCTCATAGAAACCTACGGCCGGGGAAATCCGATCTTCGGCCTCTGTAAGGTCAAGGCAGCCTACGCGCCCGCCGACTATGAAACCGCGAAAAGCTTCTCCGACCTCTGCGGCATCGGCACCGTGATCAGCGAGAAGAACGATCACAGCCGCAAGGTGCTTCAGCTCGTCGGCGGCAACGTCTCCAACCGGCTGGAATCCGTCCAGCGCGCGCTCTTGACGCCCGATGAACTCATGCGGCTTCGCCCGGCCGAGAAATCCCGCGACGGCAAGCGGATCATTAAGGCTGGCGAAATGCTGACCTTCGTCACCGGGCACGCGCCGATCCGGGGCGTGCAGCCGCTCTACTTCAAGGACCGCGAATTGACCGCCCGGGCCGCGATCGCGCCGCCCGATGGCGAAGCCGCGCTGGCGACGGCAGGCGCTTCGATGGACGACGGGGAAAAGCACCAGGCGCTCGCGGCGACGGCCGCTCCCTCGATCGCGGACCGCATTCGCGCGGCTGCGCAAAACAACACCAATCCCTGAGAACAAGGAGGAACGAACGTGTTCGATCTGAACAGCATCATCATCGCCGGTCGGCTCGGCGGCGACGCCGAAATCAAGCTGCTCTCGGGCGGCCGCCGCGTCGCGACGATCAACGTCGCGATCGACCGCAACGTCAAAGGCCCTTTCGGCAAGTGGCGCACCGAAACCCACTGGTGCCGCGTCGTCACCTTCGTCCCCCACGTCGTCGATCTCATCGAGGAGGTCGGCAAGAAGGGCGCGCCGTTCTTCGTCCAGGGCGCGCTGCGCGCCCGCTCCTGGGAACAGGATGGCGAAACCCGGCACATGCTGGAGATCGAGGTCGACGGCAACGGCGGCGTGATGCCGCTCGCCGAACCGATGATCGTCAACGCGGTGCGCCTGGTCGGCCGCCTCGGCGGCAACGCCGACATCAAGACCTTGCCCGGCAATGGCGGCTCGAAGATCGCGACGATGAGCGTCGCGGTCGGCCGTGGCTACAAGGACGCGGAGGGCAATTGGCCGTCCGACTGGATCAGGATCGTCACTTTCCAGCCGTCCCTCATCGACAAGACCCTGGCGAAGCAGGCGACCAAGGGCCGCCTAGTGATGATCGACGGCGGGTTCCGCACCCGCGAATGGACCGATCCGGCAACCGGAGAAATCAAGACCTTCTACGAGGTCGAGGTTGAGAACAGCGCCGGCATCGTGCCGGTACTCGAGCGCAAGAAGGAGAAGGCGAATGCCTGACGAAATCGAGTTGATGACCCAGGAAGAAATCGACCAGGCAGTCGCCAACCAGGTGGACCGTGTTGCCAGCGCCGGAGTCCCGGTCGCAGTCGATCCGGACGACGCCGAAGCGATGGGTGCGTTCTTCGACGACGCCCTCGATCTCGCCGACGCGCTGGACTCGCGCTTCGACGACGTGGCGGAGGGCGAATGATGGCTGAAGAAAAACTCAGTTACCGCGATCAGGTGGCGCAAGAGCTGGTCGCCTCCATCGAGGCGGGCACCGCGCCTTGGCAGAAGCCTTGGAAGCCCGGCACGATCCCGACCTCGCCTTTCAACCCCACGACCGGCAAACCCTATCGCGGTTGGAACACGCTGTGGCTTTCCATGCAGGGCCACAGCGATCCGCGCTGGATGACCTACCGGCAGTCATCCGAGATCGGTGCCCAGGTGCGCAAGGGCGAGCGGTCAACCCGGGTCGAATACTGGCAGCTCTACGACCAGGTGTTGCGCACCGACGACGCCGGAAAGCCTCTGCTCGATGCGGACGGCAACAAGCAGTATTACTCCGTCGAACTCGAACGCCCGCGCAGGTTCCATGCGGCGGTGTTCAACGCGGAACAGATTGACGGCCTCGAACCGCTCGTGGTGCCCGCGCCGACCTTCGATCCGGTGGAACGCGCCGAAGCGATCCTCGCCGGTGGCGGCGTGCCGATTATCCACGACCAAAACGACCGGGCGTTCTACTCGCCGTTCCACGACGACATCCACTTGCCGCCGCCCGCTCATTTCAAGGACGCGACCGGCTACTACGAAACCGCGCTCCACGAGTTGGGCCACGCGACCGGCCACACCAGCCGCCTGGATCGCTTCTTCGGGCCGCACGGCTCGGAGGGCTACGCCCGCGAGGAACTGCGCGCGGAGATCGCGAGCTTCATGCTCGCGCGCGAGCTCGGCGTGGGCTTCGACCCGGGCAACCACGCGGCCTACGTCGCGAGCTGGCTGAAGGCGCTGAAGGCCAACAAGAACGAAATCTTCCTCGCGTCCCGCGATGCCGAAACCATCAAAACCTGGGTGATGGAGCCGGAGCGCCGCCCCGAGTTGGAGCGCGCTGCGCAGACCCGCAAAGCCACAGAGCAGACGGAGAAACAGACGATGACGGAAAAGCCGCCCGCCCCTGAGGCGAAACCGGAAGGTGGAGTACCGAAGCGGGTTTTCCTGGCGGTGCCGTTCACCGAAAAGGACGAGGCCAAGGCGGCGGGTGCGAAATGGAGCAAGCAGGATAAATCCTGGTGGATCTCGGCGGATGCCGATCGCGCCCCCTTCGCGAAGTGGATCGCCGGCGCGGCGGCCGCCAAGCCGACCGAGGTGTCGCCGGAGAAGGAGTTCGGCGACTTCCTCAAAGCCCACGGCCTGATCATCGAGGGCAAACCGGAAATGGACCGTAAATGGCACCGTGCGGCCGTCGAAGGCGACCACGACGGCAAGAAGTCCGGCTCCTACATCGGCTACCTGCCGGACAAGAACAGGGAGAACGACCGGGCGGCCGGGCTTGTGACCAATTGGAAGGCCGGCCACCAGGGCGTCAAATGGGTGCATGCCGGGGCGGCTCTGACCCAAGAGCAGCGCGCCGATCTGGCCGCTCAAGCGGCGCAGACCAAGGCACAACGTGCTGCCGATCGGGAGCAAGCGGCGAAGATCGCCGCCCGCAAAGCCTACGGCGTGTGGACCAATCTTCCGGACGGCGCAACTCCCGAGGCGTGCCCCTACCTCGCCGCCAAGGGCGTCCAGGGCCACGGGGTGAAGGTGGCGCCGGACGGACACCTGGTGGTGCCGCAGAGGGACGGCACCGGCCGCCTGTGGGGCGTGCAGTTCTGCTCGGCCGAGGGCAAGCGGTACATGAAGGGCAATCTCCACACCGGCACCATGCACGTGATCGAGCCCACCGGCAAAGGCACGCTCGACGCGATCACGCCAGCGATGGGCGGAACCATCGTGATCGCCGAAGGCTACGCGACGGCCGCCACGATCTTCGAGGCGACCGGCCGTCCGGTGGTGGTGGCGTTCGACGCCGGCAACCTCAAGGCTGTGGCGGAAGCGGTCAGGGCCGCGCACCCCGAGCGTGAGCTGGTGATCGCCGGCGACAACGACCACGCCAACAAGCTCGGCAACGTCGGTGCGAAGAAGGCGGAGGAAGCTGCGCAGGCGGTCGGCGCGATCTGGACGGTGCCGAAACTGAGCGAAAAGGAGAAGGCGGCCGGATTGACCGACTTCAACGATGTCGGGCAATCACAAGGCAAGGCCGCGGTGCGGCACGCGATCGACGCGGCGCTCAATCGCGGCCGTGGTGACGACCTGGCACGGGGTATCGCCTGATGCCGCTTCCGGGGCCGCTTGAGCCGGAACAGCGCCGGAAAGCCGTGATGCACTGTTACTTGACCGCTGAGCAGAAGGCGGAAGCCGTTTGCCTCGCGGACGCGGTTGATATGACCCACTCAGACCTACTCCGCCTTTTCCTCGTCACTGCGACGATCGAGGACGTGGAGCGTCTGAAGAACCACCCGGCCTATTTGGCCGTCCTGATGGAGGAAGCTACGCGATGAACGCGGTCCAGGACGATCCCCTTCCGCCTGAGTTGGAAAAGGCACTGATTCTCTGGCTGATTGCGACCGGCGATCTGTCGGCGTTTCTCGCCCGCAATCACGGTGCCCTTCCGCCCGGCCGGAGGATCGCCCTGGACGTTCTCGACACCCGCCTCAGTCAGGCGCGCGCGGCGGCAGAAGATGCCTTCGCCGTCGCGCCCTACTCGCCGCGATAGGTGACGCATGGCAACCGCCCGTCACCGCATCAAAGTCAGTTACACCGATGAAGAACTGGCGCAGCTCGACGCGCAGCGCAACCAGGTGCGCCTTTCGCGTTCGGAGTTCCTGCGACGAATTTCGCTCGGGCATCACCTGCCCGACGCTAACGAATTCGCGGGCATGGCGGCGATCGGCGACTTGTTGTCGGTCAATGCGGATCTCGCGCGCGTCGGCAATCTCCTGAAACTCGCGATCGACGAGGCCGACGGCCAATTCGGTGCGCCGATGCTGGCGCGCATCGAGGAGCTGGTGTTGGAGACCCGCAACACCCAGACCGCGATTCTCGGCAAGGTCGAGGATCTGCACTTCGAGATCCACCCACGCCGAAAGAGGCGCACATGATTTCCAAGCGGCCGGAGCGGAAGCCCGGCAAGCCGGACAATTTCACCTACCTCGCGGAGTACATCGCGGCCGCGCGGGAACCGGGGGAAAAGCTCGACCAGTTTTGGATCGAGAACTGCAACGCGGGCGACGACCTCGAACACCTCAAGTTCGCCTGCTACGAGGTCGAAGCGATCCGCGCGCAGAAGCCGAACATCGCCGAAAAGACCTATCATTTCGTCGTCTCGTTCCGGCCCGAAGACCGCGCGAAACTCACGCCGGAGGTGCTGAAGGAGATCGAGCGCGAGTTCGCGAAGGATCTCGGCTTTGCCGAGCATCAGCGCGTCGCCGGCACGCACGTCAACACCGATCACTACCACATGCACGTCGCGATCAATAAGGTCCACCCGAAGACCTTGCGCGTCCGTTCGCCCTACAACGACTATCCCACGCGCGAGCGGACCTGCCGGCGACTGGAAAAGCAGTTCGGCCTAGTCGTCGATCGCGGCAAAGACCAGGTGAGCGAACATGACCTCAGTGCGGCGGCACGCGATTCCGAGGCCCGGACGTGGCAGCAATCGTTTGAATCGCACCTCAAGGAGAACAAGGCCGATGTCCTCGCGGCGATCAGCGAGTCCAGCTCTTGGCGCGAAGTCCACGAGGCGTTGGCGGATTTCGACGCGGGGATCAAGCGCCATGGTGCCGGCCTGGTGTTCTATCACCTGAGCGGGCGCAAGGCCGAAGCGATGAAGGCCAGCAGCCTCGACCGCTCGTGTTCGCTGAAGGCCCTACAGGATCGCCTCGGCCCCTACGAGCCTTCGGAGCATCGGCAGGAACAGGACGGGCCGCGCCCGGAGCCTCCGACGCCTCGGCGTCCCTATATCGCGCGACCATTGATTCATCATCCTGGGCAGGACCGTCTCTGGCGGACCTATCGCCAGGAGAAGCGCGCCCCTGGGTTCATCTCCCGTAACTTTCTGAACACCCGTTCCTGGCGCGATTACCTTCTTGCCGACGCGCACAAGGATGCGCTGGCGATGGCGATCATCGTCTCGTATCGGGAACTGCTCCATAGCTTGGAAGGCTCGCCCGCACCGCGCACCCACGTTCCGAAATCCATCGTGCCGGCACTCGGCCGCTGGTTCCGGGAGTTGCCGTGGGAGACGCCCGACACGGCGGCCCTTCACCCCGACTATCTCTCGGGCGTCGGGATGAAGATCGACGGCGACAATCGGGTGGTGCTTCCGCTGCGCGATCGCGACGGTCGCACCTGGGCGCTCCGCGCCGTCGATCAGCAGGGCCTCACCAGCGACATGGGCGATGTCCATGCCGCGCCGCCCGGGCTGCGTCACGTCCTCGATCGCAAGCATGTCGGCGACAAGGTCAACGCGCCCTGGCGCGGCCCCGTCGCGATCGCGACGAACTGCACCACGGCGGTGCAAATCCACAAAGCCACCGGCATGCCGGTAGTGATCGCCGCCCGGGAGAAAGACCTGGTGCCGATCGCGAGCGAACTGCGCCGGCACCATCCCGAGGCCGAGTTTGTAGTGGTTTCGTCTCGATATCCCGGGGCGGCCGCGAAGGCCGCGAAAGCCGCCTCTGGAAAGGTGACAACTGCCGAAGCTGCAATCGCCCTCGCAACGGACCGGCGAACCGTGAACGCCCCCCGGGTGGATCAGGCCGCAACCGTCGATCGGCGAACGGCGGAAGCGATGGGCGCGTTCGAGGAACAGGCCCTTTCTCTGGCGGATGTCATTAAGACCGCCCCGGCCACCAAGTCGCCCGAAAAACACGCTCAGGAAGCCGGAGAAGCGGCAACCGGTGAGATCGTATCTGTGCCGGTGCGCGTGGTGAATGCCTTGGGCGCAATTCATGAAGACGCCTTGGCACCGGAAAATGCCAACGAATCGGCTAAACACGCAATGATGGGGAAGCCTGTGCCAGGAGGTAAGTCAGGGGCTAGCAGAAATCTCGACCAGGTGCTGGAAACCACGGACAAACGTGGATCCGGTATCGAGATGTGATGGAAACGTGGGTTTTGCCTTGTCGGCTACTCAGAAGTTTTTATAACTACTAGATTCGTTGAAAAACGTGAAGGAGGGGGCAATGCGATTTTCAACGCCACTGCGCTATCCAGGAGGGAAAGGGCGCTTGGCAAGATACGTGTCTGATTTAATAGAGATAAACAATCTTACTGGGGGTGGGTACGCTGAACCATTTTGCGGCGGCGCAGGAATTGCGCTCTCTCTACTGATCGCCGAAAAAGTAAGCGATATTTATCTTAATGACATTGATCGTTCTGTTTATGCGTTCTGGTACGCGGTAGTCGAACACAATGAAGAGCTCTGTCGACGCATCCGAGAAACCCCGGTCACATTAGAGACGTGGCATGCGCAGAAGTCTGTTCAAAAAGACAAGGCCACGGCTGATTTATTAGACTTGGCATTTTCGACATTTTTCCTAAACCGAACCAACCGCTCAGGCATACTTAATGCTGGAGTAATCGGCGGCCAAGACCAGACAGGAAAATGGAAGATCGGCGCGCGTTACGATAAAAAGGCATTAATAGAGCGAATTGATCTCATTAGATTTTATGCCAAAAATATACACGTCTCAAACGATGACGTTGGGATGTTTATAGGGTCGAGACTTCCCGAAATATCGCCGAAGTGTCTTGTTTATTTTGATCCTCCTTATTTTAGGAAGGCGGATCGTCTGTACACGAACCATTTTTCTTCCAATGACCATGCTCAGTTGGCTGGCATTATTCAAGATTCCGTAACGCAGCCCTGGATCGTCTCGTATGACAATACTCCAGAGATCGCCGAGTTATATAATGGCAGGCGCCAGGAGGCATTCCCCTTGAGCTATTCCGCAAGCGCCTATTCCATAGGCTCTGAGCTTATGATCTTTAAGGATGGGATAGACCTCCCGCCAACGATCTATGCAACACGATCAATGGTAGTCTAGGCACCTGGATCTTCAGCCCTTTTCTTGATCGTATCCTTAAGGACACGAACTAGCAGTGGCTTAAGAACCCTAAAATGATTGTCCAGGCCAATTGCGGCTGGAAGCGAAGCATAAATTGGGCAGTGCTTACTGCAGTTGCCATCTGCACTTATATTCGTCAAAGACTGCTTCAATGAGGACTTCACCCCACGATCCAGGAACCAATCGTTTATTTTTCCGTTAAAGTAAGAATCGAATGATGTGCCTTCTGAGCATCCGTGATTTCTAGCAAGAACCTCCCAAAACGCCCAAGCTGCTATACACATCAACACCGAATGTTCTCTAAGAGACACTGTTGTCAGAGAGTAATAGAGGTTGGAGAGTTTTTGAGACCCAAGGTCTTCAAGAAGTCTAGTCACTTCCAGATCGGGAGCGATTCTCGTCGGAGGTTGCGGATTTGTCGGCCTTCCCCTGGGCCCCGTAGGCGGCTCAGGAGGTGGCGTTGGTGGTGTAGGCCCGGACGGCGGAGGTGGGCTTGGCTCACTGGGGGGCGGTGCGGGTGGTGAATGAGGGGGAAGAGGGTCGGCGACGGTGGGTGCTTGGAATGTGTCCAGATAAGCCTCCACTTTCTTTTTATCTGCGTAAGTATCCCCGCTCCGCGATAGATTGATATGGCCAGCAGCCATATAGGAAAGAAAGCTCCGCACCAATGCCAGTGCATCCAGGCGGCTTTGTTTTTTCCGTTTGTCGAGACGCATATCCTTTTCCAAGAAAAGCGTCGGATCGACCAATTTCCGCTCAATGGCCGCACGCATAATTCGCCGAAAAACTTCGTGAGAGTATTTAGGGTTATATACGTATTCCGTGGCCGTTGGATCTGCTCCCTCCAACTCCATCAGGAGGGCCACTTCCTTCCAGTCTTGCCCCTCGGACAACTGATGATCGAACCGGAACTTCGCATTTGCTAACGCATTCCAGTCGATCTTAGAAACGCCTTTGCCTGCTGCGTGGCGTTCGTAAACGGTCTTCAGGATCAAATCCCTATCGTCTGAGACCTGAGCCTGGATGGCAGAAAAATCGAATCGTGTCGATCCTCTCAAATCTTCAGCAAGCTTTCCAATCGCCGGATGTGGCGAAAGAGCGGGATCGGAGAGTACCTTAATAGCGGCAGTTCGGCGGTTTCCGTCCAGAACAATGCTCTGCTTCAGACTATCTCTAAAAACGAGCAGAAGCTCTCCTAGATCATCTTTTGCTATACTGGTGAGGATGTTTCGGAAATTCGCTGGGCTCGCATCATAAATCTTGCGAATGCAATCTTTCTGATCGTCAGCTTTCTTGAATCGATAATTTGCCTCGTCGAGGTTCAAATCATCAATGGAAAATGTCTGAATTTCGTCGAAACGCATATCGGTTACCTCCCCCTAAGCGCAAGCATAGGTCAGTGTCATCGGCTTCTCAAGACCGATCATCAGCATCCAGTCAACCTATCGAAGAGACGCAAAATGATAAAAAAGCCCATTACCTACCTCGCGTGTCCTTACTCACACGCTTCCCTGGTAGAGCGCACTTGGCGTTTTAGTATGGCCACCCTTGCGGCCGCCCATTTGATAAAGAGTGGGGAAATCGTCTTCAGCCCAATAACCATGACTCACCCAATAGATCGAGCGATGTGCCATGGTGGGGAGAGTATGGGTGGAGAATACTGGCTTTCTTTCGATTACGCATTCATGGCGGTATGCGCTCAAATAGTCGTGCTTAAGCTCGATGGGTGGGAAGAAAGTACGGGGGTGCAGAGAGAGATCGCGTTTTTCCGATCCAGTGAGCTACCGGTCAGATTCTTGGAAGTTTCAGACATTTCTGTTCCCTCTCACCTGAAGAGTTTAAGCCCGAACACGCTGGCCATGAATATTAGTGGAATAACGGACCACAACATCTGATGCCCCCAGGGCGTACGGTAAATTTTGGCTATCCTGTAGCCGATGAGTCCGACGCACGCGACGAGCGCGGAAACTATGTGTTCCCATGGGGAAATGAAGCTGAATTTGTACGCAATGGCTAACATCACCACAAAATGCGCCAGCCAGACGACGGTGATTGCTGGGCCCATACGATCTGGTGATTTCCTAAGGCTCCGGAAGGACAGGAACTGAAGGTTGAGAGCTGCACAGATCTGAAAAGGTTCCTTATCAATCCCGTATTTGCTTGGGAATGTCAGTATGCGACATAAATCCCAAACGACGTACAGTACAAATATCCCACAAATAGCCACGAGCCACGCAAGCGGTCTGTGTGATAGAAGTAGCAGCGCCGTATAAGAGAAAACGATGATTATGTCTATATAGAACCTCGTCGAATCCAAGGTCGGAAATTTGGCTACAGAGGCAAGGTATCCTTCCCAACTCGTGGATACAGCAACCAAAGCGGTTACCATTAAAGAGAGTGCTGCCCAATCATCGACCGTAATCTCGGTTCCGGAGATAAAGGGGCTTCTGAGCAACTGGCTCGCAAAGCCAACGCTCACGCTGACCGCGAACAGGCGACGAATAAAGTCCTCTCGGGCTTTAGCTGTGAGATTCTCACCCATCCGACCAGTCTCCTTTAATTCTAGCGTGCCTCAGATTAGCACACTCGTCGTGGAAGTGGATTGTCCTGCACGGCCGAATCGGCTGGGTCGACGAGCGAGTTGCGTTGAGTGCCCGAAGGGTGCGAATAAGCCAGGACGACGCTACAGCGTCGGCGCGGTGGGCCCACCGCGCATGTCCTGCCATAGAACGACGGGTGGAAGATCATATGAAGATCGTCCAACTTCATCCAACTTCGTCCAATGCACCTGAAAACCCATCCAATATCATCCAACTTCGTCCAACTACGTATTATCGCATGCCACAGCCCAGTATTCGGCCCGTCCGCTTGCCTTCCGCGCTCGGCATTGCGATAACCGTCCAGTCATGTTCATCCCCCCTCCCGTTACTCGCGTCGCGATCTACGCTCGCTACAGCAGCGACCTTCAAAATCCGTCCTCGGTAGACGACCAGGTCGCCCTTTGTCGCCGCTTGGTCGCCAGCCAATTCGGCGAGGTAGCGGACAGGATCACGGTTTATTCGGACGCGGCGATCACCGGGCAGACAATGGGGCGGCCCGGCCTGAGCAGCCTGATCGCCGACGCGAGCGCCGAACGCTTCGACCTGGTGGTGTCGGAAGGGCTGGACCGGATATCCCGGAAGCTGAAGGACATTGCCGGGATATATGAGATACTGAAGTATCACCGCGTGGGGATTTGGACCGCCCACGAAGGCCATGTCACCGAAATGCATATTGCATTCAAGGGAACCATGAACGCCCTCTATGTGCAGGATATGGGCGACAAAATGAAGCGCGGCCAGACGGCGCGGATAACGGCGGGCTTCGCCATCTCATCGTGCCCCTACGGCTACAAGATTGCTCGCGGCCGTCTCGACGAACACGGCAGGCTCGTGTCGGGCGTGCGGGAGATCGACGAGGCTGAAGCCGTGATCGTCCGGCGCATTTTCCGTGAGTTCGCTTCCGGCAAGGGCGTAGTGGGGATCATTCGCGGCCTCAACGCCGACGGCATTCCCGGCATCGACGGGAGGCCCTGGCTGCGGCGCACCCTCGCAGGACGCATCATTCTCGAGGAAGGCATTCTCCGCAACGAGATGTACCTGGGGCGGTTGATCTACAACAAGCGCCTTACGCTCCGCGACCCTATCACGGGGAAGAAGCGGTTCAGAATCCAGCCCAAGGGAAGCTGGACCCGGGTAGACGTGCCGCATCTCCGGATCGTTAGTGACGAGCTATGGAACGCAGTCCGCGCGCGCCTGGATCAGATTTCTCACCCGACGCCGCCGAAGCGAAAGCTGCCGATCCATATGAAAACCCACAATCAGCACGCCCTCACCGGGTGGGTCCGGTGCGGTCAGTGCGGCGGGCCCAAGTCGATCGCCAATGATTCGCGCTACGTCTGCAACGGATGCAGGTTTGAGCGTTCATGCCGGAACTCGCGAGGCACCAAGGAACCAGTGTTGATCGAGGAAGTGTTCACGGCCCTGTTCGACCGCGTGCGTGGCGGGCAAAACTTCCGGCCGGTGTTCCTGCGGATCTTCGCGCAGCAAATGGACCACTCCGCCGAGCTGCGCGCGGAGGAGGCCGATGTCGCGGCGCAAATCGGACGGTATCTGGATGCGATCGGCGCGGGCGTGGACAAGGACCAGGCTGTGGTGCGCATTCTCGATCTACAGGCGCGCCAAAAGGTATTGCGGGAGCAACTGAGCCGGATGCTGCTGCCCGATCTTCCCGATGAGGCTGATATCCGTTCACGGTTGCTTCGGGAGATCATGGCGCTGAAGTCGGGCGCGATCGCCGATCAGCGCCTGATGTTCGGGCACCTGCTGAAGGCAATCACCCTCACGCCAATCCCCGACAAGGCGCGCGGGGAGACGGTGGCCGTAGAACTGCGAGAAGATGGCTGGCCGGAATTCTGGCGTTCGATCCCGGCCTAGAAGCCCATCCCCATGCTCTGCTCAAGGGCAGGGATTTTCGCGGCCTTGACCCACTGAGGCAGGTTGATAGTGGACTTCTTGACTTGGCCGCGCTCGATCGCCGCCACCAGGCGCATTCGCTCGCCGGTGTTGTCGAGGAGCCAGGCGCGATCGGCGAGACTGACGCCGGCGGCGAGGTTGGCAAGGCTGCGCTGGTAGCGCCGCGCCACGTCGTCGTCGGGAACGAAGTGCCCGCCGTCGCGCACCCGCTGCGCAATCCGCGCCATCGAGGTCATCGGTGAGTTGGTGCAGAGGTAGACGAGGTTGACCTTGTAGCCCGCAGCCTTGGCCTTTTGAACCAAGGCGAGTTCGCGGGTGCCCGAGAAGGTCGTCTCCAACGCGAAGGTGTCGCGTTGGTCGAGGTGCTGGCGCTGGATCGCCAGCGTTTGACGACCGGCCTGCATCGCCACGTCCAGCGGGCTACGATTGGGCCCACTCAACTGCGCGGCGATCTCGTCGGGGTTGACGATCGGGACCTTGCCGAGAAGGTGCTTGCGGCTCAGCGATGTCTTACCGCTGCCGTTCGGTCCGGCGACGATCCATAGCTGCGGCATCAGAGCGCCCGTACGAAGAATTCCTCGCCGTCCTTGAACCGGACGAGTTCGCAGCGACCGTCGGGATACTTCTTCACCACCGCATCGTTGAACCGGGCATCGCCGCAGTAGATCGGACGGCCGGCGGCAAGGTGGCGTTTCGCCTCATCGCCTTTGTCGGCCTCAAGCGCCTGGGTGAAGGCCGCAACGAAGCGGCGATCGTCGGCGTCGGTCATCGATCCTATCTTCAATTATCCCTCCTGCGTTACGGCACAACCGCATCCAGCGGCACATCCAAGGCGGCGGCGATAGCCTTGTAAGCCTCAACCGATCCGGGCTTCTTCCCGGTCTCGATCTCGCTGAGATAGGCTTTCGACACTCCGGACATATCTGCTAGGGCAGAAGCCGTCAGCTTCCGGTAATCGCGCCACACCCGAACCGGATGCTCGCCCTCGATGTCACGAATAGCAAACGCATAAGGGAGGCGCGCGCCAGTCATCGTAGCGTGGGCGGCGAGGATGTCGTCGAGGTCTTCGATCCGGGCGCGGAGCGCGTCGTACTCTTCGCGCGGAATGGTCACAGTGTCAGCCATAGGCTTTCCTCCGGTGGCGCTCGCCGCGCCTTTTCCATCGCAACTCATGGCGCTGGAGTAGTCAATCCGCGTCGAGATCGTCGGGCAGTACGCCGAGGACGGTGGCGACCTCCGCCTGAGTTTTGCGGGAGAGTTGGCGAACGCTACGCTCGACCTGGCTGAGATATCCGGTCGAGACGCCCGCCTTTGCGGCAAGCTCCGCCTGGGAAAGGCCGCGCCACTCGCGATAAACCTTTATCGGGTTCTCTCCTCCGATCAACCGCACCATCACGGTATGCGGCACGGTGGGACCACGATGCTCGGACATCGCAAGATCGAAGAGGGCCTCGTCGGAAAGCGCCGCCTCGGCCTGAACCGGCGCAAGGTCGCGGAACTGGGCGTAAGGGATGACGACGAAGGCAGGCGCGCCGGTGTCGTCGTAGATGATTTGCGGCTTGCTCATGATTTCCTCACCCTTTGTAAACGTCGCCACGAGGGCCGATGCGCTCGACCGCCAGAACCAAGCCATCGTTGGTGTAGATCACTCGCCAATCACCAACGCGCAGGCGGTAGCCTTCCCGACCCGAAAGCTTCTTCACATCCAAGTCGGTGCGCTCCGGGTCTTCTGCCAGCTTCGCCATGCCATCAAGAATGCGGGCGGCGGTTTTCGGCTGCATCTTCCGCAGGGTCTTTCGGGCTTGGGCGCTGTAGGTGATCTGCATCGGTCTCGCCTTCGTTCTCAATGAAGCTGATAGTACGGAATTGCTTTACCTAAGTCAATCATTTTGTGTTGCTTTGTATCATTCCGGGCCCGCGTCACGCGCGACGCGCGCATGCCCCGGGGCCAACCGCGCGCCGGATCGAACCGTCAGCACGAGGGTGTTGACGTTCGTGCCGACCGACGAAAACGAACCGGCAGGAAGGTCCGACCACTCCGCGCCCATCTCCGCCATAAGCGCCCGGAACGCGGTGCTCTTGCGAGTTTCCCGGAACTCGGTGCCTGCCGACATGATCGCGGTGAGAACACCCCCCGGCTTAAGGAAGGTAAGGGCGTGCATCACGTGGTCGATGTCCCGTTCGCGGTCGAAAGGCGGATTCATCGCCACCCGGTCATAGAGTGCATCCGGGTTTGGCTTGAGCGCCAAGAAGTCGGCGGCGATCACACTCCGATAGATGCCCTCGGCGCGGAGGCCCTGGGCCAAGTGCCCCTGGATCTCGATGCAATCCACAACCGCCCCGGCCTCGACGGCTCGGCGTGCAAGATTGCCGGTTCCGGCGCTCGGCTCCAAGAGAGTCAAGGCGGGTTCGTCCTCCGGATGCCAAAGCGAGAACCGATCGAACACGCGCGCGGCGGCGGCGGCTGGCGTCGGGAAAAGCCCGAAGTTTTTGGCGGGTGTGGTCTTCGGGGTGAACAGGTCGCCGTCGTCTACCGGGGCGCGATCCTCCGGGATCGGTGCGCCGTAGTATTCGCCGATCAGGCGGTTGACCTGGCTAACCAGGTCATCGCGCTTGAACCAGACGTGCGCGTTGCCGTTCTGGAAGCAGCGAACCTTGAAATACTCGGTTTCGCACTCCGATTGATGCGCGCGGAAACCGCCTCGGCGGTTCGCGTCAATCGTCGCCACGATCCCCGCATAGCTCTCCGGCTGCTTCCGTCCGTCCAGAATGAAGAACGTCCGCTCGATGTCGGTCAGGGTGTCCCGGTGATTCCGATAGTGGTTCCAGCCGCCCCATTCACAGAACGCATTCGAGAGGATGACCCGGCTTCCGATCTTCCATCCGTCGTGGGACCGGAAGCGTCGATCCAGGTTCGAGAACACCGTTGCGATGCCACGCCGGAAGATCGTGCCTGCATCCGCCGCCATTTCTTCGAGGGTCGCTCGCACGTTCCCCTCCGTCACCTCGGGCGGCTCGGTGGCGAGCTGCTGGCGCAGGCTGTCCTTGGCCGTCTTGTCCATCAGCTTTTCGAGGTCGGTCATCTGCATGATGTGCGCCCAAACGCTGGTGTCGGTGAGGCGTCGCGCCGCGTCGCGGTAGGCGTCGGGATCGGGGAGTTGGATGCCGGTGAGGAAGAGTTTGCGGTTTTCCTCGGTGGGATAGGTGTAGGCGTTGCTGTTCGTCGGCGACACGGCGGCAACGGCCTTTGCGGCCTCCGCGAACGCCTCGCTGGCGACGCTCAGAGCGTCGAAGGCACGCCCGTAGAGGTCAAGAGCGCGGTCGCGCTGCGCGCAAATCTGGGCGACGGTCTGGCGGGGAATCAGGTCGGTGGCGGCGGCTTGGGAGTTCATCGCTAATCCTCACTGTGACGGGCAAATTCTTTTCCTCGTCGTCCGAGTGGGGGTAGCAAGGGGAAGGGCCGAGGGGGCGGGAGGGGTATCACCCGCCTGCACGGAGCCGAAGGCGGAGGAAGGTGGGGATACCCGCCCCCTCGCGACGCGAAGCGGCGCTTGGCCCTTCCCCGCGCGAGGGGCGACAGCCCCTTAGCCTTGTTGCTTTACGGCGAAGCTGGCCCGTCCGACTCACACCGGAGGTGATTTGAAATGACGTAGTTGCTCAGATCGGGCAGCAATAGACTGTCACATCGCCCCAGGTGGAGACGCTTTCAGGCGTCTCCGTCGCGGCAAACTGCAGCGCCTCTAAACCGGGCAAGACTTACTGTCGGATGCTATTGAGTGCACGTCGAATAACCGAAGTACCCCCTTGACAGGAGAGCGGCATATTCATCGGGCGAAGTGTTTTGGCGGATCAAATTATGTACGTTAGTGATTGCGGTGTTATCTGTGACGGGATCTAGCAGCCGTGTTGCTAAAGCGTCATGCAGCATTAAGGTCCAAGTCGTGTTTGGCAGGCCGACAAAATGGCGAAATATGCCGCCGTGACGAACGCAGGAACAGAATAGTCCGAGAATAAATGGCCAATCATCTCCGCGTGGGAACGGTCGTTTTGAGAAGTTCCCAAACAGGATCGAGCAGGCCACCTGCTCCGGTTGGGAAAGGATTTTCTTGGCGAGGAGGTTCTTGAATACCATGTCGGTCGCTTGGAAGACGACTTTTCGAAAACGTTGCGAGAGCGAATGCTGTGCAAAAGCTCGGCTCATTCGGCTTAGACGAAAGATCGCATCCTCGTGATGCGCGTGAACACCTGCCCAAGCTACTATCCGTGCGACAGAATCGACGGACAGGTCGTCTCGCATTGACAGAGCTTTCGTGACATAAGCGGCGCTTTCCAAAAGCCAGTGATCTTTCAGCCATGCTTCACAGTACGTTCGGATGTCCTCGAAAGGGAGCCGCGCTTCGAGCCACGCTCGATAGATGAACACCGCCTCAGGTGTCGTTCCGCGTGCCACAAGCCACGCGACGATATACTCGCGGGCCGCTTCTGACTCGCCACGCGCGTTGAGCCAGCCTTGATAGACGTACGATGCTTCTGGTGTCGCACCGTAAACTGCGAGCCATTCAAGGATATATTCCCAAATCGTTTCCATCCCGCCATCCGCATCTAGCCAGCTTTGGTAGACGAAGGATGCGTCTGGTGTCATGTAGTGCACTGCGAGCCATGCGAGACCATGGCTTCGAATCACTTCTATCCCGCCATTGGCATCGAGCCAGCTTTTGTAGACGAAGCCTGCGTCTGGTGTCTCACCGTAAACTGCGAGCCAATCGAGGACATACTTCCGAATCGTTTCCGTCCCGCCATCCGCATCTAGCCAGCTTTTGCAAACGAATTGCGCGCTTGGTGTCGTGCCGTGTGCTGCGAACCATTCGAGAACATATTCTCGGACCGCTTCTACTTCGCCGCCCGCATCGAGCCAGCTTTGGTAGAGGTATGACGCCTCTAGTGTAGTGCCGTGTACCGGGAGCCATGCGAGGACATACTCCCGGACCGGTTCCCTCTCGCCACCTGCATCAAGCCAGCTTTTGCAGACGAACTGAGCCTTGGGTGTCGTGACGTGCGCTACGAGCCATTCGAGGATATATGCCCAAATCGCATCCATCCCGCCATCCGCCTCGAGCCAGCTTTGGTAGACGAAGGACGCCTCTGGTGTCATGTAGTGTACCGCGAGCCATGCGAGAACATGGTCCCGAATCGCCTTAATCCCGCCGCCCGCAATAAACCAGCTTTGGTAGACAAAGGAGGCCTTAGTGGCGATTTCATTGCGATCAAGCCAGCGGTGCAGGTGCGGCAGAACCTCTTGGGGAGGCGTTCCCCACTTCAGAAGAGACACAATCAGATAATGGCTATCGACCTTTCTCGGCTCGGCGCTCAACCGTGCCAGAACCGCATCTTGGTAATGCTCCGGGTCGAAGGCATGAGCGTAGCGCAGCACCATGTTATTGGGATGGGGCCACGCGACGGCTCTGGCCAGCGGTTCGGTCAATGCCATGGCGACCGTGACTTGGTCGACCTGATCGCGTCCCTTCGTTGCCGCCCACTCTCCTGCCCGCGCCAGAGAAAGATGTGCCGCAGACGTTTCCGCCAAGCGCGCCCGCAGTTCCGATGAAGAGGCTAGAAGTGCTATTAACTCGGCTGGGGGCAGCAAGCGACTTCGGGTAATGGCAGGAAGCGCGGCAAGTGTCTTTTCCTTGTCGCGGCGCAACAGCACTTCTACCGCTTTCGCGCCGGACAGGTTAGCGAACATTTCATGATTGCCCAATCGATCCATCGCTGCTAGGCAGCGATCAAGCCGGTCCTCCGCGAGCGCTCGGTCCAGCAGATCCAGCAGCCGATCCTGTCCACAGCCGGGCATGCCCGCCAAATATCGCGCCAACATAACGTCGGCCAGAACGTCATGCGCCGCGAGAAACTCGTCGCCATCTGTCTCAACCCAGTGGTCGGCCCTGAGAACTTCAAAAAGATCTCGGTGGTGCTCCGAGACAGCGCAGAATGCATCAACCTCGATGAGAGGCATTGGCAGCCGCGTCACCAGTTCCGAAAGGATGCGTTGCACCGGTCGACCCGTAAACCGGTCTTCGATGTTTTTTAGTCGGGCCGATGCCCATTCCGCAAAATCCTTCATCGCAGCTAAATTGCCGAATTGCTCGTCGAATTTCGAACGATCACGCTGATAAAGATAGCCGGCAAAGGCGGCCATCACCGGCAAACCCGAGCAACTCCGCTCAATAGTTTCCGCGTGCGGAACCTCGAAATAACCGAGGATCTTTCGTACCACCCAAGCATCATAGCGGTCCGCTACGGGGGCATCGCGCAACTCCGTTACCGCGGTCTCGATGCCGAGCAGACGATCAGTCACTCGCTGAAGTGAACTCGACCGTGTCGAAGCGAGAATGGAGATGCGGTGGTTGCCGTCGCCTGCCAGACGGGCCAACGCCTCGGGCAGTTTATCGAGTTCCTCGAAGGCTTCGGCATAATCGATGAAGAGCAAAAGATTGGCGGTTCGGGCGTGGCTTTGACACAGCGCATCGAGATGCGAAACCCTTGCCTTACGGTCAAGCCGGACCGGCCACCAACCCTGCTCTCGAGCCTTCTCACACAGTTCGATCGCAAGGCGGGTCTTTCCGATACCCCCGGGTCCGGATATCACCGTTGCCCGCGCCTCGTTACCCTGCGTCAGTTGCTTTAATGTAGCGTCGAACAGGGAAACGCCTTTTAGCCGTCGCTCGGCCTCGAACGTATCACGCGAGAAATAAGGAAGGTTGCGACTTTGGAGAAAGCGTTTAAAGCCGGTCGTCAAGCCGAAACTGAGTTCGATCTCGCCGTAGCCCTGGGGGAAGCCCCCAAACCAACGGTAGAAGAGCGGGGCGAAGTTAGCACATTGCCCTACGAGATCGTCCCAATAGCGCAGGTCCACCTCGAGATCAGCCAAATGACTCAGTTCATCATGTTCGTGCGACAGCGTGGCAAAGAATTCGCAGATGGATTGGTGCAGTTTAGTTCGTTCATCGACGCTGGCGCATATTGCCGATGTGACAAAGGTATAGATTTTTAGTTCACTCTTAGATTTCAACCAGGGGAAATATTTCTTGAGCCCTCTTTCCTCTCCAGAAGCAAGTAGCGGAAGGTTCTTCTGTAAGATTGCTTTAACCTCCCCCCACCGTTTTGCAGCAGTATCATCAGTATTTGCTCCGATGAACTTACACTCAACGATTTGAGTAAGCCTCTGACCATTGTCGGCTAGATCGATTGCGCCATCGGCGCCTCGGGCTAGCCCCCGAACCAAGGTAATTCCCGGGCATTGGAGCCGCATCATCTCGTCAACGAAGCGCTCGAACGCACTGCCGCTGTCCTCACGATCGAGAATGCGGTCATCGAAACGTCTTTTCAAAAAATCGAGCATTTCCCGCGTACAATCCGGCAATATTTCTATTTCAGACAGGTTACTCCAAGCGATGAGCATAACAAGAAGCTAGACGCAACAACGCTTCTTTTCGGGCGACATAGCTGAAGCCCTCCCGATCGGGGGCGATCTTGTCGGGAGCCGGAGCCCGGAGCAGGCCGTAGATCGAGCGATCGACGTGCAACTTGCCGCCCGACGCGCGCCGGACCATGGACCGGAAGTAGCCACCAGGGGAGGTGACGCCGCGTTCGCTGGCCGCGCGATCGGCGATCATCAGGCAGAGGGCGGCGGGGTAAGGCCCGATGATCTCGCACGCCTCGCGCCAAGCCCAAATGCCGACATCAAGCTCGTCCCGGAATTCGCGGGCGGCATCCACTATATCGGCGACGGTCGCGGCGCGATCGACGACGGGCAGGTGAGCGCGGAACCGTTCGGAAGCTGCTGCGATGGCAGTGCCTGGACGGACCATGTAGGCCCCGGTCGCCTCGGGCGGCATGTAGGCCGGGCCGGTGTATTCGGCGTCGGCCACATGGGGCTCAGGCCGTGCCGCGTGCCTTCCCCGCGAAAGCCCGGCGTGGCGCGTCTCGCGCCTCGCAACGGCGGGCTTTCGGGTGGTGGCCGTCCCATCGGGACTACCACACCCCGTAAGGGGTGATAAAGAATCAGTTCTAGTCTGTAAGTGTCGGAAGTTTTCTTCCGACGGGTCGGAAGTTTCCACGTCCGATCCACAGGTTTTCCCCGCCAGCAACAGCGCTTCCAATTCCGATGCCGCGCGCCAGGCCGCGACAATCAGGCGCTCAAGTTCCTGCACGTCGGCAAGCTGTCGATCGGTCACGCGCTCGCAGATCGGCGCGGCGATCGCCGCAGCCGTGTCGCGGGTGGATTGGGGCGCATCGTGAAGAGCCGCGACCGCATCCACCAACCGGCGCACCCGTGCCCGCTCGATGACGAGCTGGCGCGCGCGCTGCGCCCGCATCGCCTTCATCGCGTCCAGTTCCGCCTTGGCCTGGCGCAGGTCCGGAAGAGCGTCCTTAAGGCCGGTTAGCTCGAATCCGAAGGCGTGGATGATCTTGCCGGTTTCGGAATCGCGTTGGCCGTAGCGGCGGCCATTGCAGCTTTTCGCCTGGACGAGGCCGAAAGCTTCGGCGATGTGGCGTTCATAGGTATTGATCTGGCGCGGCGTCACACCGCGCTCTTCCGCCACCTTCTTTACTTCCATGAACACGACGGCGCGTGCGCCCGGCTCCCAGTCGGCGGGGGGCGTCCTCGCGATCAACCATAGGAGGTGGTCAAGCGCGGCCTTCCCGAGGCTGAGCGTATGCCCGACCTTGGGGAGCAATTGGAAGAGTTCGGCTCGAATCGACGTATCGCAAGGCATTTTCCCTCCTGGCGGAGGGCGTGGACGACGACAGGAAAAAGGCCGAATCGAGGCGTTCGGAAAACACGGGTTTTCCGTTGACATTGCGGTCCAATGCAGGGTAAAAAGGTCGTCGCCAAACAGACTTTTTTACCCGTGCATCAGGCCGCTAAATCCTCTGGATTAGCGGCCTTTTCGTATCTAAGTCATTGGTTCCACACCCTAATTCCCGCAGACTCGTGCGCCTTGCTTAAACCGCCCGGCTGTGATATTACAGCCTTACGAATCAGCGGGGAATTTTGGGCGGTTTCAGCCCCTGGACCCCGCACAGGGCCTTAGGCCCTGTACCCGTTTGTTTTCGCCGCGAAGCGGCAATCAATCCCCCACGCCGCGTGATGGCTTTATGGCGCTACGCGCGAAAACTAAGGGGGTCTGGGGGCGAGCCCCCTTGCGGGTCCGGGCGGAGCCCGGGACCTTTCTCGCGCGAACTCTTGCCAAGCGAGGAAAATGTCCGTATGTTCCGGGCCCTCTGCTTGGTATGCCGGTGTAGCTCAGGGGTAGAGCAACTGATTCGTAATCAGTAGGTCCGCGGTTCGAATCCGCGCACCGGCACCAGTTCCCGCACCCTGGGAACCTGCCGCGACGCCAGTCCGGAACCATTCTCATGTCCGAGTCCGAGTCAGCCTCCGAGGTCTTGCCGCCCCAGGCGATGGAACGCCTGGGCGAGGCTTTGCGCGCGCGGCGGCAGTTGCGCGGCATGCGCCTGAAGGATCTGGCGGACCTCGCCGAGTGCTCCGAGAGCATGTTGTCGAAGATCGAGACCGGGCGCGCGGTGCCGTCGCTGGCGTTGTTGCGGCGGATCGTTTCGGGGCTTGAAGTCAGCATCCTGGAATTGTTCGGCGCGCCGCACGAGGCCGCGCCGCTGGTGCATCGCGCCGGGTCGCGGCCGACGGTGGCGGTGGGGCGCGCCGGGGCGGTGCCGGGCGTGGTGCTGGAATTTTTGATGCCGCGCGGCGAGGGATTGGCGCTCGAAGCCAATATCCACACCGTCAACCCGGGCGGTTCGTCGTCGGGCTCCACCAGTCATGTCGGCGAGGAGTTCGGCTACGTGCTGGAGGGCGAGCTCGACCTCACCGTCGACGGCGAGACGGTGCATCTGGAAACCGGCGATTCGTTCTCGTTCCGCTCCGAGCGGCCTCATGCCTATCGCAATCCCGGCCCGATTCCAGCGCGGGTGTTGTGGGTGAATACCCCGCCCACCTACTGAGCAATCGCCGCGTCGGCGGGGTCGGGCGGGTGCGGAAAAGCCTTTCCGCCGCTGCATGCGGCTGCATGGCGAAATGCCTAAAATTCGCGCGTGTCCGCCGCAAAATTACGCACCGATGAAAATACCGGCAATTTCTATTCAAGTGACTTGAATTCTTGACGTCTTCTGTCAGTCTTGGCGCGATTGCAGCCCCGCTGGATCGGCTTTTCCTCCGGCGTCGGGAAACAGAGGAGCCATCAGATGAAATCCATCCTGCGTTTCAGCGTCGGCGCGGTTCTCTCGGCCGCCCTCGCGGCGGTGCCGCTCGTCGGTGCGTCCGCCAAGGACACGGTCAAGATCGCCTTTATCGGCCCGCTCTCGGGCGGAACCGCTTCGATCGGCGTCGGCGGACGCAATTCCACCGAGCTTGCCGTGCGTCTGCGCAACGCCGACCCGAAGGCGAAGTACAAGTACGAGCTGTTCGCCCAGGACGACGAGTGCAAGCCGAACGTCGGCGTGCAGGCGGCGACCAAGGCGGCGGCGGATCGCAAGGTGATCGGCGGCATCACCCATTATTGCTCCGCCGTGGCGATGAGCACGGTCGACATCTATCACAAGTTCAACCTGCCGGTGATCGTCTGGGGCGCGGTGCTGCCCGACATCACCTACGCCAACGACTATGCGGAAGTGCATCGCGTCAACGGCACGATGATCAACCAGAACCAGGTCGCCGCCGACTTCATGACCAAGCAGGGCTATAAGACCTGGGTGATCCTCCACGACACCACCGACTACGGCAAGGGTCACAACACCTACTTCACCAAGTACCTCACCGAGGACGGCGGCAAGATCCTCGGGACCTTCGGCGTCACCTCCGACCAGCAGGACTTCACCGCCGAGCTGACCAAGGCGAAGGAGTTGAAGCCCGACGTGATCTACTTCGGCGGTCTTACGCCGCTTGGCGTGCGCATCCGCCAGCAGATGGACAAGCTCGGCATCACCGCGCAGTTCCAGGGTGCTTCCGGCATCGTCTCCGACGCCTTCATCGAGGGCCTCGATCCGAAGCTCGCCGAGGGCACGGTCGCCTTCCGCGAGGGCGCGCCGGTCGAGAAGCTGCCGGGCGGCCAGTACTTCATGTCGGAATACGAGAAGGCCAAGTTCGACCAGGGCCCGGATGCCTACGGCCCGTTCGCCTTCGCCGCCGCCAACCTGTTGATGGACGCGATCGAGACCGTCGGCCCCGACCGCAAGAAGGTCACCGCCTACCTCGGCAAGATCGAGAACCGCGACAGCATCGTCGGCCCGATCACCTTCGACGACCACGGCCAGAACTCGGTCGCCGCGATCACCAAGTACGTGATCCAGGACGGCAAGTGGGTGCTGTGGGAAGACAGCGAATACGCCAGCGGCAAGCGCAAGCTCACCGGTAAGTAAGGCAAACGGTTGGGGGTGCGGGAATTTCCCGCGCCCCCGGGTTTCAGCGGAGCGTGGCGCGGCGATGGATCTTCTCGGCCAATACCTGATCAACGGCTTGATGCTGGGCACGATCTACGCCCTGGTCGCGGTCGGCTTCACCCTGTTCTTCGGCGTGCTCGACGTGATCAAGTTTTCCCACGGCGACGTGCTGATGGTCGGTGCGTTCACCGGCTTCACCGCCGCCTCCGCCGCCGGGGCGCTCGGCTTCAGCCATCCGCTAGCGCAGTTGGCGGCGACCGTGGTGTTCGCGCTGGCGGGCACCGCCCTGCTCGGCGCGGCGGTCGCCAAGTGGCTGATCCTGCCGCTCAAAAACGCGCCGCGCCTCAACATCCTGCTGGCGACGCTGATGCTCGGCACCGCGCTGCGCGAATCCGTGCGGCTGTTCTATCCCGACGGTTCGAACCCCAAGGCGTTCCCGTCGCTGCTGCCCACCTCGGCCTGGCAGTTCGGCAACTTCACCCTGCGCGCCGACAGCGCGATCCTCGTCGTCACCGGCATCGCGGTGATCGTCGGGCTGCACCTGTTGATCAATCGCACCCGCCTCGGCCTTGCGATCCGCGCCGTGGCGCAGGACGAGGAAACCGCGCGGACCATGGGGATCAACTACACCCTGATCGTCCTCGTCACCTTCGCGCTCGGCTCGGGCATCGCCGCCGTCGCCGGGGTGATGGACGGCCTCTACTACAACGAAATCAACTTCGGCATGGGCCTGCTTCTCGGCCTGATCGGCTTCTCCGCCGCGATCATCGGCGGCCTCGGCAATCTCTACGGCGCGATCCTCGGCGGCTTCCTGTTCGCCGCGTTGCAGATGGTCGGCGCGGTGGCGATGCCGTTCGCCTCGGCCTACAAGGACGTCTTCGCCTTTGCCGTGGTGATCGCGCTGATGGCCTGGAAGCCCACCGGCTTGATCCCCGAACGTTCCAGCGACCGAGTGTGACGATGACCCAAGCTCTTTCCCGCGTCCCGGCCTTCGCGGTCGCCGCCGTCACCATCCTCCTCGGGCTGGTTTTCGCCATCGTGTTCATGGAGCAGGAGAGCGACGTCGCGGTGATTTCGCTGATCGCGCTCGCCGCCGTCGCCGCCTGGGCGGGCACCCGCGCGGGCGTCGCGGCGCGGGTTTCCGAAGCCGCCGTGGAACGCCCCGGGGGCATCGCGCTGCTCGTCGCGGCGGGCATGGCGGTGCTGATGGGGGTGTTCGTCGAGGATCACTTCCCGCTGTTGATGCTTGCCACGGTGATGATCTACGCCACCGTCGCGCTCGGCCTCAACGTCCAGTTCGGCTACACCGGCGTGGTCAACTTCGCGGGCGCGGCGTTCTTCGGCATCGGCGCGTATACCTCGGCCAAGGTGGCGTCCTCCGGCCTGCCGCCGATCCTCAGCCTGCCCTTGGGCGCGATGTTCGCGGCAGTGATCGGGCTGCTGCTGGTGATCCCGGTGGTGCGCACACGCGGCCACTACGCGGCGGTGGTGACGATCGCGTTCTCGGTGCTGTTCAAGACCTTCCTGGAGGTCAACGACGCCCTCGGCGGGCCGCAGGGTCTCTCGGTCGGCGCGATGAAGCTGTTCGGCTGGGACTTCGGCGACGGCCCGACGATGTTCGGCGTCGATGCGTCGTTCTACCTCAACTATGCGCTGATGGCCCTCGCGATGCTCTCCCTGGTGTTCGTCCTGGTGCGGCGGTTGGAGCGCTCCTGGCTCGGCCTTTCGCTCGACGCGGTGCGCCTCGACGAAACCGGCGCGGCCTGCTACGGCATCGGCATCCGGCGCAGCAAGATCTTCGCCTTCGTGCTCGGCAACGCGATCATCGGCCTCGCGGGGGCGCTTTACGGCTGCATGCAAGGCTACGTGGCGCCGACCAGCTTCACCTTCTCCGACAGCCTGATTCTGGTCGCCATCGTGCTCCTGGGCGGCATGGGCAGCCCGTGGGGCACGATCCTCGCCGCCGCGATCGTGGTAATCTTGCCTGAGAAGCTCCAGGCGATTCAGGAATATCGCTTCCTATTGTTCTCGGCGGTGGTGATCGCGATCCTGCTGTTCCGCCCCGCCGGCCTGCTGCCGCGCGGCGTGCGCCGCTATTTTCCGCCCGCCCGCAAGGGAGCCCAGTGATGAGCGACACCCTTCTCAGCCTCGAAGGCATCGCCAAGAGCTTCGGCGGCGTGCGCGCGTTGAACGACGTGTCCTTCGGCGTCGAACGCGGCCAGATTCTCGGCTTGATCGGGCCGAACGGCTCGGGCAAGACCACCTCGTTCAACGTCCTCACCGGCCTCTATCGCCCCGACGGCGGCCGCATCGTCTTCGACGGCGCGGACCTCACCGGCGCTTCGCCGCAGGCGGTCTACCGCGCCGGGATCGCGCGCACCTTCCAGCGCTCGCGCCTCTGCCTCGAACTCTCGATCTTCGACAACATCATGGTCGGCAACCACGGCCGCCTGAACCAGGGCCTGTTCTACAACCTGTTCAACCGGAAGGCGCTGAAGGCCGAGGTCGACGCCGCCTACGCCGAGGCGATGGCGCTCGCGACCCTGTTCAGCCCCAACCTCGGCGACGCGATGTTCGCGCCGGTCGGCGCGCTGCCGATGATCGAGCGCCGCCGCATCGAGATCTGCCGTGCGCTGATCGCGCAGCCGAAGCTGCTGCTGCTCGACGAGCCCTCGGCGGGCATGACCCACGACGAAACCCACCAACTGATGAGCGACATCCTCGCGGTGCGCGAACGCTTGGGCGGCCTCTCGATCATCATCATCGAGCACGAGATGGGCGTGATCGAGCGGGTCTGCGACCGCTGCGTGGTGTTGAACTACGGCGAGAAGATCGCCGAAGGCTCCTACCAGGAGGTCGCCTCCGATCGCCTGGTGCAGGAAGCCTATCTCGGCTCGGCATGAGGACGATGATGGACAGCCAAACCCCCGCCATCGCCATCGACGGCATCTTCACCGCCTACGACAAGGCCGACGTGCTGATCGACGTTTCGCTCGTCGTGCCGCAGGGCCGGATCACCTGCCTGCTCGGCTCCAACGGTGCGGGCAAGAGCACGCTGATCCGCTCGATCCTGGGCCTCACGCCGCCGCACCGGGGCAGCATCACCGTGTTCGGCGAGGAGGTCGCGGGCCAGCCGACGCACAAGGTGATCGCCAAGGGCGTCGCCTGCATCCCCGAGGGGCGGAAGATGTTCCCCAAGCTCACCGTGGCGGAAAACCTCCGCCTCGGCGCGTACCAGGAACCCTCGGAGGCGGAGATCCGCCGCCGCTTGGCCGAGGTCTACGAGACCTTCCCCCGCCTCGCCGAGCGGCGCGGCCAGCTCGCCGGAACGATGTCGGGCGGCGAGCAGGCGATGGTGTCGATCGGCCGCGGCCTGATGGGCAAGCCGCGCGTGCTCCTGATCGACGAGCCCTCGCTCGGGCTGTCGCCGCTCTACGTGAAGGAAAATTTCCGCATCATCGAGACCTTGCGCAATCAGGGGCTGACGGTATTTCTGGTGGAGCAGAACGTCCACCAGACCCTCGCCATCGCCGATGCCGGATACGTGCTCTCCGGCGGCCGCGTCGTCGCGCAAGGCACGGCGGAGGCGCTCAAGACCAACGCGGAAGTTCACGCCGCGTATTTCGGGTAGGAACCAGACCATGGCCGATGTTTCCGAAGCCGTCGCGCTCACCCGCGACCTGATCGCATTCCAGACCGTCAATCCGCCGGGCGCGGAGCTGCCGCTGATCGAATTCCTAGCGCAGCGCCTTGATGCCGCCGGGTTCACCTGCACCATCCAGACCATCGCCGAAGGCCGCGCCAACCTGCTTGCGCGGATCGGCCGCCGCGACGCGCCCGGCCTCGCGTTCACCGGCCATGTCGACGTGGTGCCGCTCGGCGCCAAGCCCTGGAGCGTCGACCCGTTTGCGGGCGTGATCAAGGACGGCCGCCTCTACGGGCGCGGCAGTTCCGATATGAAAAGCGGCATCGCCGCGTTCGTCGTCGCCGCCAGCGCCTGCGCGGCAAAGCTGAAGGACGGCCCCGAGGTGGTGCTGGCGATCACCGCGGGCGAGGAAACCGGCTGCGACGGCGCGCTGGCGATGGTCGAGAGCGGCATCCTCCCCGAAGCCGCCGCGCTGATCGTCGGCGAACCCACCGGCAACCAGCCGATGATCGGCCACAAGGGTGCGCTGTGGCTGAAGGCCGAGACCTTCGGCGTGACCGCCCATGGCTCGATGCCCGAGCTCGGCGACAACGCGGTCTACAAGGCGGCGCGCGCGATCGGCCGCCTCGCCGATTTCGACTTCAACGTCGCCCGGCACCCGGTGCTCGGCAAGCCGACGCTCAACGTCGGCAAGGTCACCGGCGGCCTCAACATCAATTCGGTGCCCGACCATGCCGAGATTCACATCGACGTGCGCACCATTCCGGGGATGAACCACGCCGAACTGCGCGACGGCCTCACCGGCCTGATCGGCGAGAACGCGGCGATCACCTCGCTGTTCGACCTCCCCGGCGTCTGGACCGAGCCGGACGTGCCGTGGGCGGCGCGCGCCATCGCCGCGACCTGCGCGGTGCTGGGGATTCCCTTCGCGCCGCAGTCGGCGCCGTTCTTCACCGACGCCTCGGTGCTGACTCCGGCGCTCGGCCACCCGCCGACCTTGATCCTCGGCCCGGGCGAAACCGCCCAGGCGCACCAGACCGACGAATACGCCGAGGTCGCGAAGATCGACATGGCGGTGGCGATCTACGCCGCGATCCTCGCCGACTGGAGCGCGGCGGGATGAGCGCCGCCCCCTGCGACCTGAGCGCCACGGCGGCGCGCGACGCGATCGCGATGGTCACGCTTTCCGCCGTCGACCTGGCGCGCTCCTGCCTTGAGCGGATCGCCGCGCGCGAACCCGAGCTTCAGGCATGGGCGGCGATCGACAGCGACCTCTGGCTGGACGCAGCGGCGAAATCCGATGCGGCGGGCAACCCCGGCCGGTTGGGCGGCCTGCCCCTCGGGGTCAAGGACCTTGCCGCGACGCGCGACTGGCCGACCACCTGCGGCTCGCCGATCTATGCGGGCGTGCATGCGCCCTTCGACGCGGTGGTGGTGGCGCTGACGCGGCTTGCGGGCGGGGTGATCGCGGGCAAGACCGTGACCACCGAGTTCGCCGCGTTCAACCCCGGACCGACGCGCAATCCGCGCGACCCCGAGCGCACGCCGGGCGGCTCGTCGAGCGGTTCGGCGGCGGCGGTGGCGGCGGGGATGGTGCCGTTCGCGGTGGGCACCCAGACCGCCGGGTCGATCGTCCGCCCGGCTTCGTATTGCGGCGTGTTCGGCTACAAGCCGTCGTTCGGGCTGATCGACGCGACCGGGATCAAGCCGTACGCGCCGTCGCTCGACACCGTCGGGGTGCTGGCGCGCGCGGCGGCGGATTGCCGCCTGTTCGCCGAGGCGGTGAGCGGCGTGGACCTTGGCGTGTCGGAGCGCCGCCGCCCGACCCGGATCGGTTGGTGCCGGTCGCCCGCGTGGTCGGGCGCGACCGATGCAATGCGCCATGTCTTCGAGTTCGTGCTGCCGGAGCGGATGCGCGACGCGCGCTTCACCCCGGTCGAGGTCGACCTGCCGCCGCTGTTCGACGAAGCGATGGAGGCGCAGAAGGCGATCATGGCCTGGGAGGCGGCGCGGGCGCTGAGCTTCGAGCGGGAATGCCACGCCGATCTCCTGAGCCCCGGCCTGCGCGAGCGCCTCGCGGCGGGCGCGGCGATGCGCCCGGCGACGGTGCAGGAAGCCTATCGGGTGCGCGACGCGGCGATCGCCGCCTTCCCGATGGCGCTCGACGGTCACGACGTCGCCGCTCTGGTGACGCCCTCCGCCCCCGGTGTCGCACCGCGGTTCGCCGACGGCACCGGCAGCCCCGACTTCAACCGCCTGTGGACGCTGCTGCGCGGCCCCTGCGTGCAGGTTCCGGGGCTTCTCTGCTCCGAGACCGGCCTGCCGCTCGGCGTGCAGGTGGTCGCGCCGCTGGGCGCCGACGCCCGCCTGCTCGCGATCGCCGAGCGCCTCGGCGAGACCCTCGCGGCCTAGTCTCGGAGCGACGCCGAGGCGCACACCGCGTTCCGCCCCTCCGACTTCGCCTGATAGAGGGCGCGGTCGGCGCGCGCCACCAGGGTCGCGAGGGTGTCGGAGGGCGTGCATTCGGCGACGCCGAAGCTCGCGGTGATCCGTGCGCCTTCCGGGAAAGCAGTGCCTTGGAGCGCGGCGCGCAGCTTTTCCGCATGCGCGGCAGCGGCGTCGAGGCGGGTATCCGGGCAGAGCAGCAGAAATTCCTCGCCGCCCCAGCGGCTGATCACGTCGGTGGTGCGGCTGTTGGCGTGCAGAATTTCGGCGAAGCAGCGCAGGATCGCATCGCCGGTCGGATGACCGAAGCGGTCGTTGAAGCTCTTGAAGTGGTCGATGTCGGTGATGATCACCGCGAAGTGGCCGCCGTAGCGGCGCATGCGGCGAATCTCGCCCTCCAGGGCTTCCTCGATGCCGCGGCGGTTGGCGAGCCCGGTGAGGGCGTCGGCGCGCG
The DNA here is from genome assembly GCA_002307145.1 of Rhodospirillum sp. UBA1311. Classification (GTDB taxonomy): domain Bacteria; phylum Pseudomonadota; class Alphaproteobacteria; order Rhodospirillales; family Rhodospirillaceae; genus Oleispirillum. Next base: position 33,346 of record DBTR01000048.1, read on the forward strand.
CCATTTCCTCCATCTGGCCGGCGTAGCGCGCGATGCTGCGGAAGTTCGCGTCGACCTGGTCGATCATCTGGCTGAGGGCGTCGGCGACTTGTCCGACTTCACCCGGCTGGCCGCGCAGTCGCGCCAGCCGGTCGCGCAGGCCGCTCAGTCCGGTGGCGCGGTTGGCGTATTCCAGCAGGCCGCCGACGATGGTCTGGTAGGGCGCGAGTTGACGCCGCAAGGTGAACAGCAAGGCGCCGAGAGTCATCAGCGACGCGCCGATCGCGCCGAAGCTCAACGCCGATTGCAGCCGCAGCATGCGCTCGCGCCGCGCGTCCGGCAGGAAGTCGAGGCGGAAATGGCCGCGTCCTTGCGGTACCGCGAGGTCGACGCCGGAGATCGCGTGCCCGGCGGGAAGCGTGCCGGTGCTTGAGATCGCGGTATCGGAGTCGACATAGCTCAGCACCACGGTGTCGGTGCCGGCGAGGATCGACAGAATCTTCGGCGTGATCGGGGTGGATACCGCGACGCCGCCCACCGGCAGGTCGTCGTATTTGCGGAGGACGCGGGTCGCCACCAGATGCGGTTTGCCGTCGATCGGGGCGATGCCGACGAAGCTGCCGTCGTGCTTGGTTTGGCGGAACAGCAGAGAGGCGGAGACATTGTCGCCGAAGCGGAATTCGTCGGGCGCGCGGGCGACGACGAATCCGGTGTTGTCGACGAAGGCGATTTTTGTGACGCGCATCGTGTGGTCGGCGTTGCCGACGAACGCGGAACTCCAGTCGTAGAGCGCCTCGTTGTCGGCGGCGGCGAGCGCGTTGACGATTTCGCGCGGCTTCGAGAGGTTGATCGCGGTGCTGTCGAGTTCGTCGAAGAACTCCGACAGGCGCGTCGCCACCAGCCGCCGCGCTTCGGCGCGGTGGGCGGCGAAGTTCTCGGTGTCGAGCGTCCGCACTTGATCCAGTGCGGCGAGGTTGAGACCGGCGAGGGCGACGATCGCGACCACGACGATGGCGATCAGGCGGAAACGGAACGACATCACCGCCTGCCGTAGACGGCGCGGACCGAATCGTAGAGGGCGTCGTCGTGAATCTGGAAACCTGCCGCATCCCAGCCGAACACCTCACGCATCTTGCGGCAGAACGGATGATCGGGCGGCAGGGCGGCGAGCGCCTCCTGAACTCGCGCGGCGATCTTCGCGTCGAGGCGGCGGGAGGCGACCACCGCCACCATCGGGATCGGGTCGGATTGGGCGATCACCTTGAGAGCGTCGCCGTATCGCTCGCGGATGCCGTAGTAGACGTCGTCGGCGAGCGCGCCCGCGTCCACCGCGCCGCTCAGGAGGGCCTCGACGATGCGGTCGTGGCGCTTGAGGAAGAACACCTTGGCGAGATCGTGGTTCGGGTCGATGCCGCTTTTGCGCAAGAGGTAGCTCGGATAGGCGTAGCCCGAGGTCGAACCGGGGTCGGTGAAGGCGAAGCGCTTGCCTTTGAGGTCGGCGAGGGTGTCGATGCCGCTGTTGGCGGCGACGACCACGACCGAATGGTAGTAAGGCGCGACGATGCCGGTGGCGACGCTGCGGTTGACGTAGGTGGCGAGGTAGCGCGTCCCGGGGACTTCGTCGACCACCTGCACGTAGTTGAGTGCGCCGAGCCAGGCGAGGTCGAGCGACCCTTCCCCGAGGCGCGCCGCGGTCTCGGAATAATCGCGGGTGATCACCACGTTTACCGGTTCACCGAGCTTTTCGGTGAGATAGCCGCCGAGTTCCTGCATCACCGCAAGCAACTTATCCGGGTCGCTTGAGGGAAAGGCCCCAAAGCGGAGTTCTGCCGCGGGGGCGGAGAGCGGAGCGATCAGGGCGGCAACCAGGACGAACAGCGTGACGAAGGGCTTCAGCAACCGGGCTTTCCTCAAGAGATATGCCAAACCAGAAGATTAGCACGAGACTTCAAATGTCCCGCGAGGGAAGCTCGGGATTCGCGGAAACCTAAGAAAAAATCATGGCACGCGGGAGAGCTTGCGGACCGAATCGTAGAAGCGGTCGTCACGCTCGGCGAAACCCGCGGCATTCCAACCCAAGGTTGTGCGCATGGCATGGCAGAAGGCGTCATCGGGTTGCATCGCCAGCAACGCCGCCTTGACCCGCCGGACGGTGGCCGGGGGAAGGCTGCCGGAGGAGACGATTGCATCGAGCGGAATCGGGTCGGATTCCGCGAGGATGCGCAGGGCGTCGCCGTGGGAGCGAAGCGCGGTGAAGTACGTGCCATCGGAAATTGCGCCGGCGTCCACCGAGCCGGCCAGCAACGCCTCGACGACGCGGTCGTGGCGCTTGAGGAACACTACGCTCGCGAAATCCCGCCCGGGGTCGATGCCGCGCTCTTCCAGCATTTGATGCGGAACCGCGTAGCCCGATGTCGAGGCGTGGTCGGTAAAGGCGAAGCGTTTGCCGCGGATCGCGCCGAGATCGGCGATCCCCGAGGCGGCGGCGGCGACGACGTAGGAGCGGTAGAACGGGGTGATCCGCCCGGTAGTCTCGTTGCGCTCCATATAGGTGGCGAGGTAGCGCGCCGCAGGCACGTCGGCGGCGAGGCGGACGTAGTTGAGGGTGTTGACCCAGGCGATGTCGACGGTGCGTTCGCGTACCCGCTGTTCGAGTTCCTCGTAATCGCGCGTGACCACCGTGGTGTAGGTGTCGCCGGTGTGCGCCGCGAGGTAGTCGCCGAGTACGCGCATCACCGCGTAGAGCTTCGCCGGGTCGTTGGAGGGAAAGATTCCCAGCCTGATCTCCGCCGCTCGCGCCGTTGCGCACGTCGCAAGCAGGGCGAGGGCCAGGGCGGCGAAGGCGCGCATCGATCGTCTCCGGGTGGTGGTCCGGCGGCAACCCTAGCACGGGGGTGCGCCGACGGGCAACGCACCCCTCCCGCGCCGTGCGCCTCAGGCGCGCATCCGCTCCAGGAGCCGGTCGAGGAAGGCCTCGCAGGCGGCGATCTGGCTGGTTTCGATGAATTCGTCGGGTTTGTGCGCCTGGTCGATGTCGCCCGGGCCGCAGATCACCGTCGGCATGTTCCAGCGGGTCTGGAATAGCCCGGCCTCGGTGCCGAAGGCGACCTTGCCGTAGGAGTTCGCGCCCGAGAGCTGGCTGACCATGTGGACGATCGGGTCGTTGGGGTCGGTGTCGGAGCCCGGCACCGAGGAGAGGATTTGCCACGAGAAGCCGCAGGAAGGGTGGATCGCCTTCATTCCGGGTTCGAGTTCGGCGGCGACGTAGGCCTTGATTTCGTCGAGCATCGCCTGGCGGTCGTCTTGCGGAATGGCGCGGATCTCGAAGTCGAAGCAGCAGTCCTGGGGGACGATGTTGAGGGCGGTGCCGCCCTCGATCAGGCCGGTGTGGACGGTGGTGTGGGCGATGTCGAACATCGTGTCGAACGGCCCTTCCTTGCTTTTTCGTCGCGCCATGCCTTTCAGGAAGGCGATCAGCTCAGCGGCGTATTCGATCGCGTTGACGCCGGTGGGGGCGAGGGAGGAATGGCACTCGAAGCCCTTCACCCGCACCCGCACGTTGACCTTGCCCTTGTGGGCGAGCATCGGCCGCATCAGGGTCGGCTCGCCGACGATGCACATCTCCGGGATCACCAGCAGGTCTTTCATGTCCTCGATCAGCGAGCGCACGCCGATGCAGCCGACTTCCTCGTCGTGGGAGAAGGCGATGTGGAGCGGCTTGGCGAGGCGGGCGGCGGCGAACTTCGGCAGCGCGCCCAGGGCGGCGGCGAGGAAGCTCTTCATGTCGGCGCAGCCGCGCCCGTAGAGGCGGCCGTCCTTCTCGGTGACGGTGAACGGGTCGGTCGCCCAGTCCTGTCCGTCCACCGGCACCACGTCGGTGTGGCCGGAAAGCACGATACCGGGGACGTTCGCCGGGCCGATGGTGACGAGGATGTTGCCCTTGGTGCGCTCGGCGTTGAAGGTCCGCCGCGTCGTCGCGCCGAAGCGGGCGACATAGGCCTCGACCCAGTCGATCAGCGCGAGGTTGGACTCGCGGCTGACGGTGGGGAAGGCCACGAGGGTCTTGAGGATGGCGATGGTGTCGAGGGAGTCCGACGACATTTTGGGGTCTGCTCGCTGTTGTGAAACTATGCCTGGGAACGCGCGAAATCGGCGACCACGCCGATCAGGCGTTCGATCGCGGCCTGGGTCGCGGCGAAGTCGGCGGACTTCGCGAAGGTGGTTTCGTTCATGTAGAGGCGGCGGTTGATCTCGACCTGGAGGCTGTGGCGCTTCGCCGCCGGGTCGGCGTAGGCGCGCACCAGCTCGACGCCCTTGTAGGGGTCGTTGATCGCCACCGAGTAGCCCTGGCCGCGTAGGCAGCCCGCCACGAGATTGGTGAACGCGGGCGAGGCGGTGGTGCCGTCGCGGTCGCCGAGGACGAAGTCGGCGCGCGGCACGCCCTCGCCCTCCGGCGAATTCGGGCCGGAGAACTCGGGCATCGAGTGGCAGTCGATGTGGTAGACGGTGCCGAAGGTGGCGTAACGGTCGTCGAGCAGGTGCTTCAGCGCCTCGTGGTAGGGGCGGTAGAAGGTGTCGATACGCGCCTTTGCCTCGGCGACCGAGAGCTTGCGGCTGTAGATCGGCTGGCCGTTGGAGGCGAGCCGCCAGATCAGCCCGAGGCCGCATTCGGTCTTGATGCTGGGCTCAAGCGGCTCGGGCCAGGTTTCGTCGAGCAGGCCCTGGTCCATGTCGGCCAGGGTGCGGTTGGCGTCGATGTAGATGCGCGGGAAGTTGGCGAGGAGCAGCGCCGCGCCATGGTTCGGCGCATCGGCGTAGAAGGCGTCGACGTACATGTCCTCGGCCTTGCGCAGTTCCTCCATCGGCAGCGCCGGGCGGAAGTCGGGCGGGTAGTAGAGGCCGCTGTGCGGGCTGTCGAAGACCACGGGAATGCGCGCCGCGGGGAGCGCGTCGACGACGGTACAGGACGGCAACTGGGACACCACGGCAGTCATCGCGCCGTTTCCTCCAACAAGTGACAGGCCGCGGCGATGCCCGGGGCCTTGGTGATCAGGCGCGGCCGTTCGGCGACGCAGCGATCGAACGCGAACGGGCAGCGCGGGTGGAAATGACAGCCGCTCGGCGGATTGAGCGGCGAGGGGATCTCGCCCTTGATCTGGCCGAACGCCTGCTTCTCGGTGGAGATCCGCGGCATGTTGGCCAGGAGCGCCTGGGTGTAGGGGTGGCGCGGGTTGGCATAAAGCTCGGCGGTCGGCGCGGTCTCGACGACGCGGCCGAGGTACATGATCACCACCCGGTCGGCGATGTGCTCGACGACGCCGAGATCATGGCTGATGAACAGGTAGGTGAGGTCGAAGTCGCGGCGCAGGTCCATGAACAGGTTGATCACCTGCGCCTGGATCGAAACGTCGAGCGCGGCGACGGATTCGTCGCAGACGAGGAACTGCGGCTTGACCGCGAGCGCGCGGGCGATGCCGATGCGCTG
>DBTR01000048.1:39081-57862 GCA_002307145.1 Rhodospirillum sp. UBA1311
GCTGGCGCTGGCCGCCCGAGAACTGGTGCGGGAAGCGCTGCTTGAACGCCGGATCGATGCCGCACTTCAGCATGATCTCGTCCACGTAGCCGTCGATCTCCGCCTTCGGCACGATGCCGTGCACCACCGGCGCCTCGCCGATGATGTCGACGACGCGCTTGCGCGGGTTCAACGACGCGAACGGGTCCTGGAAGATCATCTGCACCGCCACCTTGGCGCGGTAGCGCTCCTGCGGCGACATTTCCGACATCTCGCGGCCGTGGAAGCGGAAGGTGCCGGCGGTGGGATTGAGAATCCCCGCGATCACCCGGCCGAGGGTGGACTTGCCGCAGCCGGATTCGCCCACCAGGCCGACGACTTCGCCCCGCATCACGTCGAGGTCGACGCCGTCGAGCGCATGCACGCCGACCGGCTCGGGGCGCGCAATTCCGGCGCGGCGGGCGAGGCCGTCGACGAATCCCGGCGCCTTCTTCAGGAACACCATGTCGATGCCGCGCACCGAGATCACCGGCGGCGCGCCGTTGGCGGTGGTGCGTGCCGGATTGGATTCGGGCGCGCTCATGCTTCGGCTCCTTCGGGCATCGGGTGGAAGCAGCGGACGCGGTGCGCCGCGCTCGGGCAGGGGCTGAGTTCGGGCATTTCGAGGCACTTGGCGTCGGCGTTGGGGCAGCGCGGCGCGAAGGCGCAGCCCGACGGCAGGGAGAGGAACGACGGCGTCATCCCGGGGATCTGGGTGAGGCGCTGGCCGCGCTTGTTGCGGCTCGGCACCGAGCCGATCAGGCCGAAGGTGTAGGGGTGGCGCGGCGTGGCGACGACCTCCGAGATCGCGCCGGTCTCGACGATCTTGCCCGCGTACATCACCGCGACGCGGTCGGCGAGGCCGGAGATGATCGCGAGGTCGTGGGTGATCCAGATCAACGCGGTGCCGGTCTCGCGGCACAGCGTCTGCACTTCCGAGAGGATCTGCGCCTGGATCGTCACGTCGAGTGCGGTGGTCGGCTCGTCGGCGATGATCAGGTCCGGGCCGTGCAGCAGCGCGATCGCGATCGCGACGCGCTGGCGCATGCCGCCCGAGAACTGGTGCGGATAGGCGTCGAGGCGCTCCTCGGGGCTCGGGATGCCGACCCGGCCGAGCGCATCGCGCGCCCGGGAGCGGGCCTCGGCGTGGCCGATCTTGATGTGCGCCTGGAGGGTCTCGACCATCTGGGTCTCGATCTTGAGGACCGGATTGAGGGTCATCATCGGGTCCTGGAAGATCATCGCGATGCGGTCGCCACGCAGGCTCCGCAGGCGCTTCGGGCTGGCGGTGGTGAGTTCCTCGCCGTTCAGCCTGACCGAGCCGCCGACGATCCGGCCGGGCTGGTCGATCAGCCCGAGGATCGAGAAGCCGGTCACCGACTTGCCCGAGCCGGACTCGCCGACGAGGCCGAGGATTTCCCCCCGGCTGACCGAAAGGTCGACGCCGTCGACCGACTTGACCACGCCCGCTTCGGTGAAGAAGTGGGTCTTCAGGCCCTCGACGACGAGGGTCGGCTGGGCGGCTCCGCCGCGCACTTCGCTCATTTCTGGAGCCTCGGGTTGAGGATGTCGCGCAAGTGGTCGCCGACCAGATTGATCGACACCACGGTGATCAGGAGAGTGACGCCGGGGAAGAAGCTCACCCAGTAGCGGCCGCTCATCATGAAGTCGAAGCCGTTGGCGATCAGCATGCCGAGCGACGGCTCGGTCACCGGCACGCCGACGCCGAGGAAGGAGAGCGTGGCTTCGAGCGCGATCGCGTGCGCCACCTGCATCGTCGCCACCACGATCAACGGTGGCAGGCAGTTCGGCATCAGGTGGCCGAAGACGATCCGCGAATACGGCAGGCCGAGGCAGCGCGCCGCCTCGATGTATTCCTTGCGGCGCTCGACCAGGGCGTTGCCGCGCACGGTGCGGGCGTAATAGGCCCACTGCAGCGCGACCAGGGCGATCATCACCTTGTCGACGCCGCGCCCGAGGATCGCGAGCAGGATCAAGGCGATCAGGATCGGCGGGAAGCCGAGCTGGAGATCGACGAGGCGCATCACCAGCGCGTCGCGCCAGCCGCCAGAATAAGCGGCGAACAGGCCGAGCGCGAGGCCGATGGTCAGCGCGATCACCGTCGAGCCGACGCCGACGCCGATCGAGATGCGCAGGCCGTAGAGGATCGCCGAGAGCATGTCGCGGCCCTGCTCGTCGGTGCCGAGGAGGAAGGGCTTGCCGTCGCCCGAGAGTTCGCCGGGCGGCAGCGAGCCGTCCATGATGTCGAGGACGGCGAGGTCGTAGGGGTTCTGCGGCGCGATCAGGGGCGCGAGGATCGCGGCGAGCGCGACCAGGACGAAGACGATCAGGCCGCCGAGCGCCAGGCGGTTGGCGACGAACTTGCGCACCAGCCGGGCGGCCGGGGTCTCGACCGAAACCTCGGCCGGGGCGGCGGCGATCATGGGAGTGGCGGGGATCGTGGTCATGCCGATTCCTTCCGGCGGACGCGCGGGTCGAGAGCCGCGTAGATCAAATCGACGATGAAGTTGATGGTGACGAACAGCATCACGGTCAGCATCAGGTACGCGACGATCACCGGCCGATCGAGATGGACGATCGACGAGATCAGGAGCTTGCCGATGCCGGGCCAGGCGAACACCGTCTCGGTCACCACCGCGAACGCGACCACCGAACCGAATTCGAGGCCGAGCACGGTGACCACCGGAATCATCATGTTCTTCATCAGGTGGACGAGGATCACCCGCGGCTCGGAGAGCCCCTTGGCGCGGGCGAACTTGATGTAGTCCTGGCTGATCACCTCGCGGGTTCCGGCGCGGGCGAGGCGGATCACCAGCGACGTCTTGAACAGCGCGAGGTTGACCGCGGGGAGGAGCAGATGCGCCAGGCCGTCGCCGGTGAGGAAACTCCACTCGATGCCGAACAGGCTCCCGGTTTGGCCTCGCCCGGTGGAGGGCAGCCAGCCGAGATTGACCGCGAAAATCATCATCAGCATCATCCCGACCCAGAACGTCGGCAGCGAGAAGCCGAGGATCGAAATCGTCATGATCGAGCGCCCGGCGATGCCGTTGGGCTTCAACCCCGCGATCACGCCGAGGGGAATGCCGACCACCACCGCCATCAGCACCGCCGCGAGGGCAAGTTCGAGGGTGGCGGGGAAGCGGTCGAGAATCAGGCGGACGGCGGGTTCGTTGTAGATGAACGAGGTACCGAGGTCGCCGTGGAGCGCGCCGTTGAGGAAGGCGAGGAACTGTTCCCACAGCGGCTTGTCGAGCCCCATCCGCGCGATCGTGGCGGTGATTTCGGCCTGGTCGGCCTCCGGGCTGATCAGCATGTCCACCGGATTGCCGATGGCGTACACGCCGATGAAGACGAGAACCGCCATCACCGCGATCACCATCAACCCCTGGAACAGCCGGTTGATCACATACCCCATGAAAGTCTCACGTTTCTAAAATTGCAGGTCAGGGCAAGGCGGTGGACGCGGGCCGTCCGGAATTCCGGACGGCCCGTCGCCACGAGGCTCGGCTTTGCTTACTTCGCCGGCTTGATTTCCATCGCCATGGTCTGCTGGTCGACGCGCGGCGTGTAGGTCAGGGTTTTCTTCATCGCCCACGGCGTCTTCTCGAAGTGGATCGGGATGATGCCGGTGTCCTCGGCCACCGCGGCCAGGGATTGCTGCAACAGCTTTTCGCGCTTGGCGTCGTCGATCGTCGCCAGGGCTTCGGTCAGGGCGGCGTCGACCTTCGGGTTGCAGTAGTTGGTGTAGTTGGTAGTGCCGTAGCCGATGTCAGGCTTGCGGCAGGCAACCAGGGACTTCAGCGGCGAGGAGGCCTCGCCGGTGCCCGCGCCCCAGCCCGCGAGGAAGGCCGAATACACCTTCTTGCCGCGGTTGGAGAAGAACACCGACGCGGTGGTCGCGTCGACGCTGGTCTTCACGCCGATGCGGGTCCAGTACTGCGCGACCGCCTGGGCGACCTTTTCGTCGTTCATGTAGCGGTCGTTCGGCGAACCGATGGTGATCTCGAAGCCGTTCGGATAGCCGGCTTCGGTGAGCAGCTCCTTGGCCTTCTTCGCGTCGAAGGCGTCGGGCTTCAGGTCCGGGTTGTTGCCGAACAGGCCGGTGGAGATGATCTGGCCCGCGGGCTCGGCCTGGGTGTTCATGATCCGCTGGTCGATCGCCTTGCGGTCGATGGCGAGCGACAGCGCCTTGCGCACCTTCGGATCGGCGAGCGGGTTCTTGTCGGTGCCCTTGATCCCCGGCGAGGGGGCCGGGCCGCTGTCCACGGCGATGTAGATCACGCGGTTGGACAGGCCGTCGACGATGCGCACGTTCTTGTCCTGGCGCAGGCGCGGCAGGTCCTGCGACGGCGGATTCTCGATGAAGTCGACGTCGCCCGCGAGCAGCGCCGCGACGCGCGGACCGTCGGCGAGGATCGGCTTGAAGGTCACGGTGTCCCAGGGCGCCTTGGTGCCCCAGTAGTCCGGGTTCTTGGTCAGGACGATGCGGTCGCCCTTGACGAATTCCTTGAACTTGAACGGGCCCGTGCCGTTCATCGCCTTGCCGGAATTGAAGTCTTCGGTCGAGGGATAGCTCTCGACGCCCTCGCAGCCCGCCTTCTTGAACACCAGCGGTCCGGTGAACTTGCCGGTCGCGGCGGAGACGATGCCGATCGTCGAAAGATCCGTGGGCAGGAGCGGGTACGGGGTCTTGGTCTTGAACAGGATGGTCAGGTCGTCCTTGACCTCAAGATCCTCGATTCCCTTGGTGTAGATGGTGAAGGCCGACGGGCTGTTCGGCACCTTCGGCACGCGGCAGAGCGAGAACACCACGTCCTTCGCGGTGAAGGCCGAGCCGTCGTGGAATTTCACGCCCGGGCGCAGCTTGAACTCCCAGGTGGTGTCGTCGATCGCCTTCCACGAAGCGGCGAGACCGGGCGAAAGCCGCTGGTTCTCGTCCTGCTCGATCAAGGCGTCGAACACATGGGTGAACATCGCGTTGTTGGGCACGAGGTTGTGATAGTGCGGGTCGAGGGCGCTCGGTTCCGCAGAAAGGCCGATCCGAAGATCGGCGGCGTTGGCGGCGCCGGCGCTCGCCAGCAGCCCGAGCATTAGGGCCGTCGTTCCGATAAGTTGCTTGCGCATAGGGGGAAGTCTCCACGTCTCCGGTTGCATAGACACGATCCGCAATACATAGGTGCTGTACGTCCCGAGATCTTTTTTGTTGTTGACCCATGCTAGGCATCGGCAAACCATAGCGTCAAATACGATTGCATCATCAAATCATGCGGAAATGCTATGGCATCCCGAATCACCATGCGACAAATCGAAGCGTTGCGCGCAGCGGTTTTAACCGGCGGCGCGTCGAGCGCGGCGCGACTTCTTAATGTTTCTCAGCCATCTGTGAGCCGCCTGCTGGCGGATTTGGAGCGCGAGGTGGGGTTTTCGCTGTTCGACCGCAGCAACCGCAGGCTGCGCCCGACCCCCGAATGTGAGGTGCTCTATGCAGAGGCAGAAGGACTTTTTGCCGGATTAAATGGCATCTCCGCGCGCGCCAACGAGATCCGCCAGGCGGGTTTGGGCCAGCTCCGCGTCGCCTGCATGCCGAGTTTGTCTTCCGGAGTCCTGCCCAAGGTGATCGGGCAATTCTGCCGCGCCCGCCCCGAGGTGCAGATCAGCATCTCGTCCTATGGCTCGGCGACGGTGGTGGAATGGGTCGCGCGCGGCCTCGTCGACGTCGGCATCGCGCTGAAGCCGCTCGAATCCCCGGGCGTCGAAAGCCAGCCCCTGATCGCCACCGAGCTCGTCTGCGCCATGCCCGCCAATCACCGCCTCGCGCGGAAATCGGTGATCGTCCCCAAGGACCTCTCCGACGTCGACTTCATCGGCCTCACCGACGACCGACTCTCCTGGGGCGCGATCGCCAACGTCATGCACGAGGCCGGCATCACGCCGCGCCGCCGGATCAGCACCCAGCGCGCCTACACCGCCTACGCCCTGGTCGCGGAAGGCGTCGGCGTCACCGTGGTCGAGCCCTTCACCGCCCACGCCTTCCGCGAACGCGGCGTCGTCACCCGCCCGTTCGTGCCGCGTATCCCGCTTGCGTTCTACCTGTTCTTTCCGATCGGCAAACCGCCCTCCGGCATCGCGCGGGAGTTCTGCACCGCAATCCAGGAATTCCTCCAGAGGATCACTCCGACCCGCTGAATTCCGCCGCTCCGCCCCTTGCGCCAAAGGAGAATGAGACGCATTATCATTGGTGAAGGCGCAGTCCCGCGCCCGAGAGTCCTCGACATCCCCCGACGGAGGCGACCATGGCGCGCATCGGATTGATCTACGGCTCGGACTCCGGCTCCACCAAGCGCGTAGCGAAGAAAATCAAGGCGATGTTCGACGACGACACGATGGGCGAGCCCCTCGACGCGGGCCGCATCCAGCCCGAACAGATCCTCGCCTACGACTACATCATCGCCGGAACCCCCACCGTCGGCGTCGGCGAAATCCCCTCCGACTGGGAAGAGTTCATGGCCCGCATCGACGGCGCCGACTTCTCCGGCAAGACCGTCGCCGTGTTCGGCCTCGGCGACCAGTTCTGCTACTCCGACAGCTTCGCCGACGCGATGGGCGAACTCGCCGAGTTCTTCGCCGACCGCGGCGCCAAAGTCGTCGGTGCTTGGCCGGTCGAAGGCTATACCTACGAAGCCTCCCAGGCCGAAAAAGACGGCCACTTCGTCGGCCTCGCCCTCGACGAAGACAACCAGGCCGATAAAAGCCCCGAACGCCTGAAATCCTGGCTCAACCAAATCGCCGGCGACTTCGGCTTCGCAGCGGTGGCGTAAAGGTCCGGGCTCTGCCCGGGCCCGCTGGGGCCTCGGGCCGGTGCGCCCATAGGTGGTGATCCCCGCAGAATCATGGTTCTAAACCATGACGCGGGGATCATGCGGCCATGCCGCGATGGGGTCAAGCCAGAAAAGAAGTTCTCTCCTGCAAGTCGTTGATTCTACAACGCTTGTCGGAAGGTTGGTCGATTCGCGCGCTTCACGCGGATCTTCTCGCCACGGGTTTGATCTCCGTCACGATCAAACACTTCGATAGTCAAGTCAAAAAGCAGTTGGGCTACGTGCCGGGCAAGCCATTGCCTTCGGCAGGTGCCCCTATGGTTGTGCGCGCCATAGCGACGCCAACGCAGCATTCCGCCCCCCGCATCGAACCCATCCAGACCGCCGACGACGCCACCGGCCTTCTTCCGAAGGATCTCGGCGGCCTCTTCGGCCAAGGCGGTTTCACGCACCAGCCCCATGCCGAGCAGCTTTCGCTGAAAGCTCCCGACAAGGCTGTCGTGGAACCGTCCCCAAAATCCAAGGAGCAAAAGGATGCAGGTTGATTTCGTGCTGATGGGCAAGGGGGGCGTCGGCAAGTCCGTCACCGCCGCGATGCTCGCACAGTATTTCCGGAGCAAGGGCGTCGCGCCGTTGTGCCTGGATACCGACCCGGTGAACGCGACGTTCTCGGGCTATAAGGGTCTTGAGGTCGAACGCCTCGAGATCCAAAAGGGCGAGGACATCGACCCTCGGCAGTTCGACGTTCTGGTCGAACGGATCCTCGGTGAAAGCGATCCGAACCGGGTGATGCTGGTGGACAACGGCGCGGCGACCTTCGTCCCGCTGTGCTCCTACCTCGCCAACAACCAGGTCTTTCCCTTCCTGAAGGAGAACGGTCACTCGATTCGCATTCACGCGGTGATCGGCGGGGGCGGCTCCCTGAACGACACGTTCAACGGCTTCGCTACGCTGTGCCAGGCGTTCCCCGACGTGCCGATGATCGTGTGGCTGAACGAGCACATCGGCGCGCTCGAGCGCGACGGCGTGAGCCTCGAGAAGTCGGCGGTCTACAAGTCGTATGCCAAGCGGATCGCGGCACAGATCGTGCTGCCGGCGCTCAAGAAGGAAACCTTCGGCCACGACATGGAGGCAATGCTGGCCGCCCGCGAAACCTTCGAGGAGGTGTTCGCGTCGCCGTCCTATTCGATCATGGCGAAGCAGCGGCTTCGGATGATCCAGAAGGGCGTGTTTCTGCAGCTGGATCGGGCGGGCCTGTGATGAGCACGCCGATCTTCGATGAGAGCGGTCGGCCGCTCGGCGACGCGGGAGCGCCGCCGCATAGTGCCGATCCCCATCTGCCGATGCCGACGCCCGGCACCGACGAACCGCCCGAGTTCCAGGCGATGAGCCTGGACGAAGCCCGCGCCGCGATGGTGCGGGAACATGGAGTTGCCGTTGGCAAGGACGATCCGATCCTGTTGGCGGTCACGCTGCATCAGGGCTTCTGCGCCGACCTGAACAAGCTTCTCGGCCGGCACGCCGACCGGATCTCGGGCCTCCTGGCGGCGACCGGCAACAACTACGCCGAAGCCGTCGAACGGATGCTCGAGAGTTTCAAGGATCAGACCGTCCAGGCGAGCATCCAGCACGCCCTGGCGCTGATGGCCGATCAGACGAAAGCCACTGATACCCTGCGCCGCCGCCTGCGCCGCTACGGCCTCTACTTCACCCTCCTCACCACCGTCACCGTCACTGCCGCCGTTCTGGCGCTGGCGGTGTTGCTTCACGCCATTCGCTAGGACGCTCACACCATGAAGATCTCGAAGACTTTCCTTGCCGCCGCCGGCGCGCTCGTCGCCGTGGCCGTTGCCACTCCGGCCCTTGCCGCCAGCGGCACGTCGGATTGGGTCAAACCGATGGCCGACGGTGCCACCAGCTTCACCACCGACTTCAAAACCCTCGGCGCGCCGATCATCGGCCTCTGCATCGCGATCTTTGGCCTGTGGGGCTGCATGAGCGGCCGCATCGACTGGTCGCGGATCTGGCTGTTCGTCATCGGCGGCGCGCTGATCGGCGGCGGCCCGACGCTCGGCGACGCCATCATGTCGATGTGGTGACGTGATGAAGGCGCGCTCGGTCGTATTCACGCACGTTCAGTACCCGCCGACCTACGGCGGCTTGCCGCCGATGCTGATCGGCCTGGTCGCGATGGCGGGGCTGCTGGCGTACTTCGCATGCGTCATCGTTCGCGCCTCGGCGATCATGATCCCCGGCGCGGTCGTCGCGGCGGGGATCGCTTACGTTGCGGCCTACTTCGTCGCAAAGAAGGATCACCACTTCCAATCCGTCTTCCAGACCAGCGCACGGTTCTGGAAGTCGTCCTCATGCCGTCGCCTGCTGGCCGGAGCGCCCCCTTCGCGCTCCGAAAGGGGGCGCTCGTGAGCCTGTGGCCTCTGGCGATCGGCGTGGGGATTGCTGCTGGCGCTGCCGGGATGGTTGCTGTCCCGGCAGTCCAGCAGCGGGCCTTCGGTTCGGTCGAGTTCGATTGGCTCGCCCATCAACTCGAGCTCGACCGGATCGACCCCGACAACATCACCGTGCGGTGCAAGCCGCGCGGCCCGAGCCTGGCGCGTCGCATCATGCGGCGCGGTCGGCCGGCGGGCACGGTGATGCGGGTCTACCGTTTTGTCGGTGAAACCTACGACACCAAGCCGGAAGGCCAGCAGATCGCCCTGCAGGAAAGCCGGGCGATCTTCCGCCACGCGATCGCGAAGCTCGGCGTCACGGCGCGGACCTTCGGCGTCAAGCGTAGCCAGCCGATCGAACACGCTGCCACCTGGCCGTCGTCGACGCTCGAGGAGATCGGCGATGCCGAAGCGGAACTCTATCGCTCGGCCTACGAGGTGCGCTGGTACATGACGCTGCAGGCGAAGAACCTGGATCAGTTGGAACGCGCCGACGAACGGGTATTCGCGCTGCTGTCGAACTACAAGCCGAAGCGCGTCAGCCGACCGGAGAATCGCGAGGAGCATTGCCCTCTCACGGGCTTTCTGAATTTCCTGCTGTGCGGCGATCTGCGCGACGACCTTCTGGCGAAGTCGTCGAACATCTCCGCCAACGTGCCGGCCGCGGATCTGGTGTTCCAGCGCAACGGCGACCTCGAGGTTCACGCGCCGACGCCGATGCACCACCGGATCCTGACGGTGCGCGAATGGCCGGATCTCGTTACCGGCTATCTGCTCCACGAACTCCTGGCGCTGCACGGCGAAATCGAGATCTCCGAGGTCTCGGTGCCGACCTCGAAAGAGCGGACGCTGTTCGAGCTCAATCGCCGGTCCAAGGCGCAATTCGGGTCAGCGCTGGCGGCGGAAGAGTGCGCCGCCGCAACCGAACTCCTGCAGCAGGGCAAGACCTCGCTGGTGACGAACCAGATGGCGATCGTGCTGCGCGCCAAATCCGCCGCTGCGCTCGACGACCTGGTCGCCCAGGCGTCGCAGATCCTCGCCAACCGGCACGTCGTTTATTCGGTGGAAACCGCCGGCGCGCCGGTGGCTTGGTTCAACCGGATGCCCGATCACGAAAAGCTCCTGCGGCCGCTGACCCTGTTCGTCGAGAACGTCGCGGCGCTGTGGCCGCTCGAGGGCGCGCCGACCGGCCTGACACGTTCGCAGTGGGGTGATGCGCCGGTGCGCATCTACCAGACCGGCGCGGGCCAAGCCTACGCGATGCAATTCCAGGCAACGTCTCGCGACGAAGCCTTGGGGAATTTCCTCGTTGTCGCTCCGGCCGGGTCGGGCAAATCGACCCTGATCATGGATCTGCTCGGTGGCGTCGCGAAGTTCGCCGGCGTCCGCTCTTACGTCTGCGACTCAAAGGAAGGTGCCCGCTTCATGGTCGAAGCGATGGGCGGCCTCTACCAGTCGTTCGATAAGCTCGAGCTCAATCCGCTCGACGCCGAGGACACGCCGATCAACCGGCAACGGCTGTCGATGCTGATCCGCGCGATGCTCGGCGACGTGGGGCACACACCGGGCGTCGAAGATATCCTCGCGCACGCGGTCGAAACCGCGTTCACGCTGCCGATCGACGAGCGGACCTTCAACGAGATCTATCCGACCTGTTTCCCGGCCGACACCGACGCGCAGCGGGCCTTCGCCCGGTGGGTGACCGACGACAAGGAAAGGGAAGGGCTTTACGCCCGGATCTTCAACGCTCCGCGCGACAGCCTCGCCGGGTTCCTGAATCAGTCGTTCATGGTCGGCATCAACATGAACGAGGCCCTGGACGACCCGGTCCTCGCGCAGCCGGTCGTCGCGCACATCTCGAACGCGATCGAACGCCTGGTGAAAAGCGAGCGGTCGCGGGGCTACCTGCTGTTCATCGACGAGGCGGCGAAACTGTTGGCGAACCGGACCTTCGCCGACTGGATCAAGGAGCAGTACCGCGAGTGCCGCAAGCTGCGCGGCGCGATCGGCCTCGCGTTCCAGGATCCCGGCGCACTGCACGCCGCCGGCATCGCGGATGCGGTGATCGAGAACACCGCGACGTTCTTCTTCTTCCCGAATCCCCAGGGCAATCGCGCCGCCTACGAGGTGTTCAACCTCAACGACGAACAGAAGGCATTCATCTTCGGCGGCGGTCATGAAGGCCGCCGGGTGCTGGTGGTGAAGCGCGACGCCGCAACCGGGTTCGAGGAATCCGTGATTCTCAACATCGACCTCGCCCCGCGCGGTGCCGCGACGCGGTTCTACCGCTCCGGCCCGGAGGCGGTGCGAGATCTTCTGAACATTCAAGCGAAATGGGGGAGCGAATGGCTCGCGCACGTCTAGGGGCGGTGCTGCTGGTGACGACGTGTCTGACGGTCGCCGCGCCGACAACGGCGAATGCCGCAATGGCGGTGTTCGACGGCACGTTGGTGGGGAAGGCGATCGAGCAGATCAAGGAAGCCAAGGCGCAGTTGGCGGCGGAGCTCGAGCAGTTGTCGGCTCTGAAAGAGCAGTTGGGCTTCATCAAGGACATCACCGGCTTCATCAACGATGTCGCCGACGCGATCGGCGAGATCGCGACCATCGACATTCCGCTACCCGATGCGCTGCAGGCGGTCGCACAAATCAAGTCGGATATCCGCTGCCTGACGCCGGATGGTGCCGGGTGGGGGATCAAGTTCTCCGACCTCAACCTGTCGTCGATCTGCGAAACCTCCTCGAAGTACCGCGACGCCCTGTTCATCAATCAGGACGAGCTCAAGGGGCAGGCATTCGCAAAGTCGGAAGCGGCCTGGTCGAAGGTCGAGGAGCGCCGCGACGCGTTGCTTCAGGACACCGCCGTCCGCGCGATGGCGCAGAGCGACATCCAGATGAAGCAATCCGAGCGCCTGTCGAAGACCGCCGATCAGCTGCAGTCGCAGCTGAAGCGGGCGAAGACCCTGCAGGAACGCCAGCACATCATGGACGAGCTTCAGCTGCTGCAGGTTCGGGCGACGATCAGCCAGAACCAGATGATGGCGCAGCAGCTGAAGCTGAATAGCATTGCGGAGATCAAGAAGGGGTTGCCGGTCAACAAGGTGGCGGCAACCACCGGGGTCGTGGACGAAGAGGAGGGCAACCCATGAGCGGGCTGCTATCTCCAGAGTATGAGGTCGCGCGCCTTCCGAGCCGCCTTACGGACGGCGGGATTTTCGTACTGATCGCCCAGCAGCATAGCTTCCGTAGCGTGAAATCCGCCCAGAGGCCCGCTCTTTTTCTTCTCCGGCTTTGGCGAGGAATCCACCGAGGAAGTATTCCCCGCGGCGAGAAAATCGGGCGCGACGAAAGGCAGTTTGGGGATTTTGACCAGACGGAACGTGATCAGTCGCAGCACTCCACGGACCACCGTCCAAACCACCCAAACGACCAGATACAACACATACAGCAGCACCATCAGAAGGCTGCTGATCGAAAGCAGCAAGCTCAACGCCATGGAAATCCCGGCGATGGTCGCTCCTGCAGACAGCAAGAGCATGAGGGGGTGCATTCCAAACCACTGATGGGAATAGCGGCTAACCACGTCCCAAGCGTCGGCTCGGACGGGTGTCGCAGACAGGAGGAGCAAAGCCATGGCGACCACTGATCTCGCCAGCACTTGCTTCACTTGCGCTCCGTTGGAAAGGTACGTGGCGTTGACCACGGATTTTGCCAGTGAATTGAGCAATGCCCTCGGCACGCCGATGCTCATTTTATTCACCTCTCTCATTGGCGTCTGGGCGGTCATTAACGGAGCCAAACTTGCACTCAAGCAATGTGAAATCCACGACCTTGGGCGCGATCTAATTTACATCATCGTAACTGGCGCGATACTCGGAAGTCAACAGAACGGCTTGATTTCCTGGGTGTATTCGACGGCACTGACAGTGATGGCCGGTTCTTCGGAGGCGGCATTCGCTGTCGCTGGTGGTTCTCTAGATAGCTCCGGGTATTCGGGGCTCGTCGCGCTCGCAGCCAACGGCGAGGCAGCGTTCGCCAAGATCATCCAGGCCTCCTCGGCAATCGCCCGTGCCGGCGCTCTCTACAACCTCTCGAACTACATTTACGCCTTCCTCCTGATCCTGCCGTACTTCCTTCTCGTCGTGATGTACTCGAGCCAGGTCGTCGTTGCGATCTTCCGCGCGATGATGGTGGCGATCTTCGCACCGTTCCTGTTCATGGCCTTCGCGTTCGGGTGGGGGCGGCAGATGTCCTACGCTGGTGTGAAAACACTGCTCGCATCTGTGCTTGTGCTGTTCGCCTGCACCTCGGCGCTTGCTCTGACGATCTACGGTGTCAAGCAGATCCCGATCGATCCAAGCTCGCTCACCGGCGACGCGTTGAACAACTTCGTCAGCGCCAGCAACCCGGATTTCCTCGTCATCTTGTTCCTTGGCTGGATGGGCTCGGCACTGATGACCGAGGGTACCAGCATTGCCAACAGCATCGCGCA
The DNA here is from genome assembly GCA_002307145.1 of Rhodospirillum sp. UBA1311. GTDB lineage: Bacteria > Pseudomonadota > Alphaproteobacteria > Rhodospirillales > Rhodospirillaceae > Oleispirillum. The sequence continues at coordinate 52,875 of DBTR01000048.1, forward strand.
AACCGCCCTGACCAACACCGCCGCCGGCATGTTGACGGCCGGTACTGCTGCGACCGCAGGAGGAATGATGGCGGCGGGCAAGAAGCTCGGCAGCTTTACTAATCCTCTTACTGCAGGCCGTCGCTTCACCGAGGCAGCCAGAAGCACCGCCGAAGAAATCGGTGGCTGGAAGGCCATGGGCCAAACCGCGAAGAGCCTCGTGGACAAGTTCAAGAACATCAACAAGCCCGACGGCGGCCCGTCCTGACGCGCCCGCCCGATCCGTCGTGTCAAACCCTGGGGGATCCCATGAATAAGCTTCTTTTGGTCTTTGGCCTGGCGCTCGCCCTGAGCGCGTGCGGCACCTCCTCCGATGTTGAGTTGCAGAAGGACGGCTCCGGCACCGACGAGCCTCGCCCGTCGCCGTGCGTCGGTACTGCCGGCAGTCCCTGCAGCCCGATCCCGTACACCGTGCGCGGCTTCGAGTGGGGGCGCGGCTGATGTTATTCTCGCGCAAAGCCGCCGGAGCCGACGCGCCGCCGAAGGGGCGCCGGTCGATGCTCGGCCGACGTTCCTACGATCCTCCTGAGTTGGTGGCCGCCAGCGGCGGAGATCCGCCGCCACCGACGGATCACAGTGCCGCGCGGGCGGCGGACCCCTACGCCTTCGAGGTGGCGCACCGCCGCCTCGCCTGGATGTTCCGGCTTTCGGCGATGACCAACATCGGCTTGCTCGCGGTCGTCGTCATCGAGGCCTCGGCGATCTCGACGCTGGTCCCGCTGCAAAAGGTCCAACTCGGCCTGGTCCGGGTCGAACCGTCCACCGATCGCACGGTGAAGGTGGATCCGGCGTCCCAGGTGCGGGTGATCCCCATCACCAAGGACACGCCCGGCTTCGACATCATGGTTGAGTCCTTCGTGCGTCGGTACACCCGCCAACTGCTCGAGATCGACGCGGTATCGCAGGACGACCGGATGCAGCAGGCGAACGCCGCGTCGGACACGAAGTTCTGGGAACGCTTCATGGGCGAGCGCGCGAAGGAGATCCGCGCCGCGATCGACAGCGGCCTCGAGCGCAGCGTCATCGTCGAGAGTGCAAGCAAACTCTCCGAACGCGACGGCGTGCAACGCTGGATGGTCGCGTTCGAGCAGGTGGATAGCCGCAAGGGCAACCCGCCGACCAGCAAGAAGCTCCACGCCTATTACGCCGTCACTTCGCGCCCGGCCGTCGTGCGCGAAAGCGAACGCTTTGAAAACCCGCTCGGCCTGCGGGTGCTCGACATTGCCTTGAAAGAAAGGGGGAACTGATGACCCGCAACCTTATTGGCGGGTCATCCCCGCTGTCCGAAGCCTGGGAACAGAGCGAAAGCCTGTTCCTCTCCCGCCTTCCCGACTTCGGCAACGTCGCCGCCGTCGAAAAGCATGACGACGGGGAAAAACCCCTCGAACCGAAGGCAGCGGACTGGAAGCCGCTGACGTTCCGCGTTCTCGCCCTGGCGCTGCTGCTGTCCTCGTCGTTGGTCACACCCGCAATGGCGCAAACCGCGATCGGCGGCAATCGGGGTGGGGTGCCGATGTCGCCGCCCGGAAAGGCGACTGCGCCGCAGGGCAACGCCGGCAATCAGGGTGCGCAGGCGGCGCAGAACATCCCCGCCGCGCCGCCGATGCCGGCGAGCGCGGTGTTCCAGGCCGTCGATCAGTCGGAGGGGATTTTCCCGCAGATGGCCCGCGCCGGGGCTGGCGGCCAGGTGCAGGAAAGCTGGAACGTCAGCGAGCCGCGTGAAGGCGTGTACGCGGTGCGGATGTGCGACGATTGCGTCTACAAGGTCCGAGTCCGCGAGTTCATGACCACCACGATCATGCTCCCACCCGACGCAGTAATTGTCGGTTCTCCCGACCTGGGCGATCCGACCGGCTTCCAGGCGACGGTGAAGTTCTCGAACATGATTGCGGTGCGCCCCGCGACCTACGGCGTCGATACCAATCTCAACGTCTACACCAAGTCGGGCAAGGTCTATCCGTTCTACCTCCGCGCCGAATCCTTCAACTCGATCAATGTCCCGGATTTGATGGTGCGGATCCTCGGTCGCGAGACGCCCGAGGCGATCGGCGGCGCTCTGCCGATGAACACGGCTGCGCCTGGTGCCGCGCCCGATCCGCAGGCGGGCACACTTGGTGCCGCGAAGCCCGCCGACAAGGTGGCGGCTGCAGTCGCCGACTTGACCAATCCGAAGCCTCCGGCCGGTGACTTCGTGCGCAACGTCCCGTTCGATCCGTCGAAACTGCGCGGGTGGAACGACTACAAGCTGTGGGGCGGCGGCGACGCCGAACGCGAACTGAAGCCGGTGATGGTCTACCGCGATGACTTCTTCACCTACCTTCAGTATGGCCGGAAATTCGACCAGCTCGAACTCCCCTCGGCCTACGTGGTACGCGACGGGATCGACGAGCTGGTCAACAGCCGCGTCCAGGGCAACACCTTCATCGTCGAAAGCACCGCGAAGGTCATCAGCCTGAAGAACGGCAAGTCGTTCATGTGCGTCGAGTACACCGGGGAGAATCCCTGATGGCCTCGGCGCTCTGCGATCTGTTGGTGGCGGTCGGGGTGACGTTGGGCGGCAACTGCCAGACGACGCCCGCCGCCGCCGATCTCGTGCCCAAGGACGACCCGGCCGCGTGGGCGATTCCGCCGGCCCCCCGGAAGGAGGAGCCGAAGCCTGCGCCGGCTCCGGCCTTTCCTCCCGTCGTCGTCGAGAAGACGGTCTACATCGAAAAACCGGCACCGGCCCCCGCGCCCGCGCCGGTCCAACCACCTCCGCCCAAAGTCGAAGCGCCGAAGCAGCCCGATCCCTACGAACTCGCGGCGCGCGCGGCATACGCCAGCCGCTCCCACGGTCTGCCGTCCTGGCAGTCGGTGGCGATCCCGGCCTCGCTGCCGCGTACCGGCTCCGCCACCGCGCTCGGTGCGAAGGGCAATATTCCGGCGATGCCCGCCAAGCCGCTCGATCTCGCTGCCGTGGTAAAGGCGGAGGGATCGGCGGAGTACGAAGAGAAATCCATCACCTCGACACTGCCGGTGGACAACAGCCGGATCATCACCACCGACCGCTACATCAGCGCGATCGTCGAAACCGGCGTGAACACGCAGTTGGACGGCGGTACCGGCGGCCCGGTGGTGCTGCAGGTGACGCGCGACGTCTTCGGCTACCACGGCCGCAATCTGCTGATGCCGAAGGGCTCGCGCCTGGTCTGCGGCTTCAAGCCGCTCGACAAGGTTGGCAGCAGCCGCGCGCCGTTTCGCTGCTCGCGGATCCTGCGCGGCGGCGACCGCGCGGAAATCTACGGGATGAAGGCCAACGTCACCGACATGCAGGGTGCGTTGGGTGTCTCGGGTGAGGTCGACAACCGCTTCTTCGAGCGGTACGGCACCGCCTTCATCCTTGCTGGCATCAGCACGGCAGTGCGTGCCGCCACCACCTCGACGACGACGAACGAATCCCTCGCTTCGCAAAGCTCCTCCCTGCAGACCGGCGGCGAGGAGCTTTCGCAACGGCTCGGCGAGGTCACGGCCTCGGCGCTCGAGCAGACCATCAATCTCAATCCGATCCTCAAGATCGCCCAGGGCACCCGCGTCCAGATCCGTCCGGACACGGATTGGTACATCCGAAAAATCGGCTCCGAAGAGGAATAGCGCCATGCGCATCAAGCTCATGACGGCGTGTACCGTCGTCTCCTTAACCCTTCTCTCGGCCGTCGCCGACGCGCAGTCGGCGCCGACCACGGCCCCCACCCAAACAACGACTGCAACCGCCTCGGCCGAGCCCTTGACCAAGGCCGATGTCGTCACCGTGCCGGTGTGGCCGAAGATGGCCGTGACCCTGCCGGAGTCGCAACAGCCGGTCGCCACTTCGTTCGCCCTCGGGCAGATCGAGGGGATCAAGCCCGAGCTCATTTCGGGAGTGACCGCGAACGGCTACGCGCGCCAGGTCGCCGTCGAGAATCAGAAAATCGGCCAAGTTCTGGTGATGTCGGTGGCGAAGGACGGCAAGGAAGAGGCGATCGCCTCGGAGGGCCTGACGGCGCAGTTCGACGCGACCGAGACGAGCCAACTGTTCCCGGAAAAGAACATCACCGTCGAGGGCAGCAAGGCCGCCTTGGTGGCCGCGCTCGAAAAGCTCGCCGCCGCCGACAAGAAGGACGACGAGAAGAAAGAGGTCAAGGACACCACTCAGGAGAACGCGGTTGGTAGCAACGCGAGCGGCAACGATCTCGCTTCGAGCTACAAGACCCCGAGTGCAACAGCGGCGACCGCCACCGAGGATGAGCCGACGATCACCGTGTCTTCGACCACGGACGGCTGCCCGGTGCGCGTCGATCTCAGTCAGGAAAAGGCGTTCGTCCAGTCGAAGGAACAGACCTTCAGCGACGGTGCGCTCTCGGCCGAAACCGAATGCTCGGATTCCGAGGTCAGCTATCCGCTGAAGAAGTCCTATCTCGCCTGTCCGGACGTGGTGGACCTCAGCGCCATGACCGCTCTGGCCCAATACACGATCTATTACACCGACGGCAGCGCAGAAAATCACACCGTCAGCGAATGCACCAAGGACGACGAAACCCCCTACACGATCGCCGAGGACGAGGGCCAGTGCAGCGTCTTCCTCGACTTCAACGCGGGCCAGGCGGTGCCACAATCGGCGCTGGTCTATACCAACCGTAGTGGTGCGATCGTCCAGGCGCGTGGCTGCGACACCTCGACCAAGACCGCCGCGCTGCCCATGACCGAAAGCACAACGGCGTGCCCGCTGCGCCACGACTATGCGGCGGGTAAGTCCTACGAACTGTCGATGTGGACCTACGTGCGCGACGGCGTGACCTATCAGGCCGCGCCCTGTGCCGACACCGGGCGCGTGTTCACCCAGGAGACGATCTACACCGATTCGGCTGGCGAGTATGTTTGCTCGCCGATCGTCAATCAGTCGGCGGGCACGGTCACGCTGCAAAGCCGCAAGC
>DBTR01000097.1 GCA_002307145.1 Rhodospirillum sp. UBA1311
ACATGTTCTGCGGCTTGAACGGCCGAACCGACATCCCCCGCCGCACCAGCGCCCGGCACAACCCGGCCACCAGCATCGATTTGCCGACATCCGACCCGGTGCCCTGAAACATGATCGCGGTCATTTCGGTGTGCGTCCTTTTGTCCGTGTGTTCGTTCTCGCGGGGCTGCCGCCCCGGTCCCCGCTTGGGGCGATGCCCCAAACCCCCTTTGTTTTTTCGCGCGAAGCGCAATCACATCATTGCGGCGTGAAGGCTTTATCGCGCTTCGCGCAAAAACCAAAACTTATGAGGTCGAGGAGGCTTAGCCTCCTCGCGGGTCCAGGGCAGAGCCCTGGCCTTAAAACTCAATCCCCGCCTGCGCCTTCACCCCGGCACGGAACGGGTGCTTCACCATCGTCATTTCGGTCACCAAGTCGGCGGCTTCGATCAGGCCTTCGGGTGCGTTACGACCGGTGACGACGACGTGGAGGTCGTCGGGGCGGTGGCTGAAGGTTTCGAGGACGTCGGCGAGGTCGAGGTAGCTGTGGCGGAGTGCGATATTGAGTTCGTCGAGCACGACCATGCTGAAGTCGCTGTCGAGAATCCAGGATTTGGCGAGGTCCCAGGCGGTTTTGCAGGCGGCGATATCGCGGCTGCGGTCCTGAGTTTCCCAGGTGAAGCCTTCGCCCATGATGCGGAAGTCGACCTGGGTGCCGAAGGATTCGAGGGCGCGGCGTTCCGCGGTGTCCCAGTTGCCCGAGCCTTTGATGAACTGGATGATGCCGACTCGTCCGCCGTGGCCGACGATGCGCAGCGCCATGCCCATCGCGGCGGTGGTCTTGCCCTTGCCGGGGCCGGTGTGGACGATGAGCAGGCCTTTTTCGACGGTTTTGCCCGCCATGATTTTGTCGCGGGCGGCCTTGCGCGCCTTCATCTTTTCGGTGTGGCGGCGGTCGAGGTCGTCGGGCTCGGTCATTGGGCGGCCTCGGACTTGAGGGTGAGGGGGAGGCCCGCGGCGGTGAACACGACGCGCTGGGCTATACGGGCGATGCGCTGGTTGAGGCGGCCCTGTTCGTCGCGGAAGGCGCGGCCGAGCGGGGTTTCCGGCACCAGGCCGAGGCCGACTTCGTTGGAGACGCAGACCACCGGGCCGGGCGCGTGGGCGAGGGCTTGGGCGACGGCTTCGGCTTCGGTGGCGGCGTCGCGTTCTTCGAGCATCTGGTTGGTGAGCCAGAGGGTGAGGCAGTCGAGCAGCACCGGGCGGCCGGCGGGCAGGGTCGGGAGCAGCGCCGCGACCGCGACCGGCTCCTCGAAGGTTTCCCAGAGGTCGCCGCGCCGCGACTTGTGGATCGCGATGCGCTCTGCCATTTCGCCGTCCCAGGCGCGGCCGGTGGCGAGGTAGATCGCCCGTACGCCACGTCGTTTCGCTTCCGCTTCGACCCAGCGTTCGGCCAGCGTGCTTTTGCCCGAGCGGGCGCCGCCGAGGACGAGGGTGAGCGGCGGCAGGGGGGCGCTCTCAAACATGGAGGACGTTCACCGCGCCGATGCGCGCGATGCCCTGGAGTTCGCCGTGGTAGTGGTCGATGCGGGTGATCGAGACGAAGTCGATGTCGAGCACCGCCGCGTCGATGTGCGGCAGTTTCAGTACGTTGGCGAGCTGGGCGCGGATGCTGCCCGCGTGCGCCACCGCGACAACGTCGCGCTCGGGGTATTGCGCGCTGATCCGGTCTACCGCTTCCTGCATTCGCGCGGCGTGGTCGAAGGCGTTCTCGCCGCCGCCCGGCGGGCGGAAGCCGTAGGGATCCTGCCAGAAGCGCTCAGGCGCGCCGGGGTCGCCTGCCTCGATCTGTTCCCAGGTCAGGCCTTCCCAATCGCCGAAGTAGCGTTCCTCGAAGGCGGGTTCGGTGATCACAGTTGCGGGATCATAACGATATCCGCACTGGCCGAGGGCTTCGAGGGTGAGGCGGGTGCGCGAAAGGCCGCTGGTGAGGACCACCGCGCCTTCCGGCAGGTACTGGGCCTGGGCGGCGAACACCGGGGTGTTGGAGCAGTCGCACTCGACGTCGTGGCGGCCGTAGACGATCTTGCCGACCACCGGCACCGGGGCATGGCGCACCCACCACCAGCGGGTTTTCTCGCCTCTCAACTTCACCGCAAGACCCTTTCCACGCGAGCTCATACCGGCGCACGCAGAAGTGCGACGAGGACCAGCACGAGAATGTCGACCGACTGCGCGCCGCAGCCGAGCACGTCGCCGGTATAGCCGCCGATGTGGCGTTTGGCCAGCGCCGCCAGCCCGGCGACTCCGGCGAGGGCGACGAAGAAGGCGAGGAATCCTTCCCCCGGCCCGAGCGCGACGATGGCGATCAGCAGGCCGAGCAGCACGGCGGTCCAGGTCGAGCCTTCGGTCGGATAGCCCGAGGAGGCGGCGACGCCGTCGGAGCGCGCCGAGAAGTTGAGGGTCATCGATACCGGGATCAAGCCGCGCCCGAGCGCGCCCGAAGCGATCATCGCGGCGAGCGCGTCTGCGGGCCCGAGGGTGCCGACCGCGACGACGCGGATCAGCAGGCTCAGCACCAGCGCGGTCGCACCGTAGGTGCCGAGGAGCGAATCCCGCATGATTTCCATCTTGCGCTCGCGCTCGTAGCCGCCGCCGAAGCCGTCGGCGACGTCGGCGAAGCCGTCCTCATGCAGCGCGCCGGTGATCAGCACCGTGGTCGCGATCGCGATCGAGCCAGCCAGCGCATGCGGCGCGCCGAGCGCGGTGGCGAGGACGAACGCGGTGCCGCCGAGGCCGCCGATGATCGCGCCCGCGACAGGGAAGGTGCGCATCGCGGTGGCGAGCGGATGGGTCTTCGCCGCCGATCCCGGGGGAAGCGGAATCCGGGTCAAAAAGATCATCGCGAACAGCAGGTCGTCGAACCATGCGGCGAGGCCGGAGGCGGATGCGGTGGGTGCAGGGCTGGGTTGCGCGGACATTCGAGGGATGATTTCTTTCAAGCGATCGTCTATGAACGGGGCTTCCACACTTTAGGGAGAAACCGACGGATGGTGAAGGCCCTCATCGTCTCCTCTCTGGCCGACGTGCGCGCGCTGATCGCCGCGATGCCCGGCCCTGACGAGACCGCAGCCGCAACGGCGCGGGAGTGCGAAGCAAATCTCACCAAGCCGCCCGGTTCCCTCGGACGCCTCGAAAGCATCTCGGAATGGCTCGCCACCTGGCAGGGCCAGCATCCGCCGAAAATGGACAAGCCGCACGCCGCGGTGTTCGTCGCCAACCACGGCATCGCGAAGCTCGGCGTTTCCGCGTACCCGATGGAGGTGACGCGGCAGATGTATCAGAGCTACCTCGACGGCACCGCCGGCTTCAACGCGATGTGCAAGGCGATGGACGTCCCCTACGACATCTACCCGATCGACCTCGACCGCCCGACCGAAGACTTCACCAAGGCTGCGGCGATGACCGAGGCTGAGGTGGTGGCCGCGATCAACGTCGGCCTCGCGGCGGTGCGGCCCGGCATGAGCGTGTTCTGCCCCGGCGAAATGGGCATCGCCAACACCGCCTCGGCGGCGGCGATCCTTGCGGCGCTCTATAAGGGTACGGCGGCGGAATGGACCGGTGCGGGCTCGGGGGTTTCCGGCGAGCACATGAAGCGCAAGATCGAGGTGGTGCAGGCGGGCGTCGACCGCCATACCCAGGACGACCCCGATCCGCTCGAAATCCTGCGCCGCCTCGGCGGCCGCGAGCTCGCCGCGATGATGGGCGCGATCCTTGCGGGCCGGATCCTGCGGGTGCCGGTGCTGATCGACGGCTTTCTCTGTTCGGCAGCGGGCGCGGTGCTGGCGGCGATCCGCTCCGACGCGCTCGACCACTGCCAGTTCTCCCATGCCTCGGCGGAAACCGGCCATGCGCCGTTGATGAAAAAGCTCGGCGGTAATCCGCTGCTGCATCTCGACATGCGCCTCGGCGAAGCTACGGGCGCGGTCCTCGCCTCCGGCGTGCTGCGCACCGCCGTCGCCGTCCACACCGAGCTCCTCACCTTCGAGGAAGCCCGCGTCACCCGCAATAAACCGGTGGCCTGACCCATGCTGAAGCCGATGTCTCCGCCGCAAATCTCGTCCCTCGACGACCTCCGCGACATTCTCCGCAACCTCCCCGGCCCGGACGAAGCCGCCCGCGCCGCCGCGATCGCGCGCGAGCCCAACCTGATCAAGCCGAAAGGCTCGCTCGGCCGCCTCGAAGAACTCACCGCCTGGCTCGCGGCGTGGCAGGGCCGCCACCCGCCGGTGATCGACCGCCCGGCCTGCGCCACCTTCGCCGGCAACCACGGCATCATGAAGCATCGGGTCTCGCCCTGCCCGGTCGAGGTCACCTGGCAGCAGTCGAAGAACTTCGCCGAGGGCGGCGGCTCGATCAACGCCGTTTGCCGCTCCACCGGCACCGAGCACAAGGTCTACGACATCGCCATCGACAGCTTCACCCGCGACTTCCTCGAAGGTCCGGCGATGGACGAGGACGACTTCGTCGCCGCGTTCAACGTCGGTATGGCGGCGGTCGATTCGGGAATGTCGGTGTTCTGCCCCGGCGAAATGGGCATCGGCAACACCACCCCCGCCTCGGCGATGGTGATGGCGCTCTACGGCGGCAAGGCCACCGACTGGGTCGGCTACGGCGCGGGCGCTGTCGGGCCGATCATGGAACGCAAGATCCGCGTGGTCGCCGACGGCGTCGCCCTGCACATGAAGGACAATCCCGACCCGGTCGCGATCGCGCAGCGCCTCGGTGGCCGCGAACTCGCCGCGATGGCGGGCGCAACCCTCTCGGGACGCCTCCAGCGCGTGCCGGTCCTGCTCGACGGCTTCCCCTGCTCGGCCTCCGCCGCGTTCCTCGAAGCCTCCCAGCCCGGCGCGCTCGACCACTGCCGTATCGCCCACGCCTCCGCCGAAGCCGGTCACGCCCGCCTCACCGAAATCCTCCGCCAGCGCCCGCTGCTCAACATGGGCATGCGCCTTGGCGAAGGCACCGGCGCCGTCCTCGCCGTCCACCTCCTCCGCGCCGCCGTCACCTGCCATACCGAAATGGCGACGTTCGAGGAAGCGGCGGTGGCTCGGAACGAGCGGTAGGGTTTTGAAGGCTTAAGACTGGAGGGACGCGGTCCCTCCAGACCTCCCATTAGTTTGGTTTTTGCGCGTAGCGCCATAAGCTCGTCACGCCGCGTAATGGCTGATTGCGCTTGCGCGCGAAAACTAAAGGGGTCTGGGGTCCGCGACCCCAGCGGGCCCGGGCGGAGCCCGGACCTCCCTCTTCCTCCATCCCTTATTCCCCCATGTTCAGGAACAGGCCCTTCTTGCGGGCGACGTGGACCATGAAGAGGAAGAAGGCGGTGAAGGCGGTGAAGTAGAGGGCGTTGAGGGTGAGGGCGTTGGTGAACAGGTCCCAGCGGAACACGCCGTCGAACATCACCGCGCGCATGCCTTCGAAGACGTGGGCGGGGGGCAGGGCGTAGGCGACGGTTTGGAGCCAGTGGGGGAGGATCGAGATCGGGTAGTAGATGCCCGAGAGCGGCGAGAGGCCGAAGATCAGCACCCAGGCGAGGCTTTCCGCGCCCATGCCGAAGCGCAGTACGAGGGCGGAGGTGAACAGGCCGACGCACCATCCGGTGAGCATGAGGTTGGCGAAGAAGGCGAGCAGCGGCAGGCCGAGGCCGTAGATATTGAACTTGTAGAGCGCGATGGCGAGCAGCGAGGGGGGCGTGAGGCCGATGATCGTGCGGATCAGGCTCATCGCGGTGAGGGCGACGATGTGCTCGTGGGGGCGGAGCGGCGTGAGGTAGAGCTGGCCGAGGTTGCGCGCCCACATTTCTTCGAGGAACGAGAGGGAGAAGCCGAGGTTGGAGCGGAACATCACCTCCCACAGCAGCACCGCGCCGATCAGCACGCCGCCCGCCTGGGCGACCCAGGAGGAGTGCTGGGCGAAGAACTGGCTGGCGAAGCCCCAGACCAGCATCTGCACCGTCGGCCAGTAGGCCATTTCGAGGACGCGCGGCCAGGAGGTGCGCATCACGTAGAGGTGGCGGAGGATGATCGCGGCGACGCGGTGCCCGGCGAAGGCGCTGCGGGCGACTCGGGTGGTGTGCTCGATCATGACGCCACCTCGCGCGGCGCGCGGGCGATGTCGAGGAAGACTTCTTCGAGGCTGGCGCGGCCGAAGCGGCGGCCAAGCTCTGCGGGCGTGCCCTCGGCGTGGATGCGGCCCTGCTTCATGATCATGATCCGGCTGCAGAGGCGCTCGACCTCCTGCATGTTATGGGAGGCGAGCAGGATCGCGCAGCCGCTGTCCTGCGCGTAGTCCTGGAGGTAGGTGCGGACGAAGTCGCCGGTGTCGGGGTCGAGCGAGGCGGTGGGTTCGTCGAGGAGCAGGACTTCCGGCTGGTTGAGGAGCGCCTTGGCCAGCGTGACGCGGGTCTTCTGGCCGGAGGAGAGCTTGCGCGCCGGGGTGTCGAGGAAGGGTTCGAGGTCGAGGTCGCGGGCGAGGCCGCGGATGCGCCCGCCGATGTCGCGGATGCCGTAGAGCAGGCCGTAGACCTTGAGGTTCTGGAACACCGTGAGGCGGTAGGGCAGGTTGACGTAGGGCGAGGCGAAGTTCATCCGCGGCAGCACGGCGAAGCGATCGCCCGAGGTCATGTCGTGGCCGAGCACTTCGACTTTGCCCGAGGTCGGCAGGAGCAGGCCGAGGAGCATGCTGATCGTGGTGGTCTTGCCCGCGCCGTTGCCGCCGAGCAGGCCGACCACCGCGCCGGGCGCGACGGAGAAGCCGATGCCGTCGACGGCGCGCACCTCGCCGTAGTCCTTGACCAGGCTGGAGACGTGGATGGCGGGTTGGTCGGTCATGGCGCGGGTACGGAACCTTACCTGAAAGCGAAAATCACGAGACCGGGCGTTCCGGCGGGCGGCGCTGGCCCTGCTGCTGGATCAGGCGTTCGACCCCCCGGCCCTGGAAGATCGAAAGGCCGAGGTCCTGGCCGACGCGGATCTGTTCCTGGCTCTCGACCCGCGCGAGGACGACGCGCTTGCGGCCGCAGCGGGCGAGGGCATCCTGCACCGGGTGGCCTTCGTCGGCGCGCGTCTGGTCGAGGTCGGGCGACCAGATCAGCTTGATCAGGTCGGCGCCGATCTTGGCGCGGTCAACCAGCGGCAGGGTGTTCGACTGCACGCCGTCGATGCAGATGCGGTAACCGCGCTCGCGGGCGAAGTCGCGGGCGAAGAGGTATGCGCCGACGTCGGCGAGAACGTCGTACAACTGGATTTCCAGCACGATGGTTCCGCGCAGGCCGCCCGCGATGCCATCGTCGAAGTCGAGGAACTCCTCGCTGAGAATGGTGCGGACATTGAGGTTGAGGCTGAAGCCGCCCGAGAGGCTGCGGTCATGGCCCGCGCCGACGAGGGCGAGGACGCGCCGGTCGAGGGTTTCGGTCAGGTGCTGGAACAGCCAGGGATCGGAGGCGACGTCGATTTCGGGGACGAAGATCTCGCGCAGGTCTGGAATCGAAACGAATACCTCGGAGAACATGTGCTGCGGGTGCGAGCGGCCGACGATCGCGGCGACCGACTGGTGGCGGATCAGGTTGGCGAGGTCGGTGCGGCCGAGCGCGTATTCGAGCTTGTCGAGAACCAGGGGCGAAAGGGGGTGAAGCCGCTTGGTTTGCGCGTGGCGCGACGGCGGCGGCCTTACGGGTGCGCGTTCGGCGGCGATGTCGGCGCGGCGGCGTGCTTCCTGCTCGGCATAGAACTGTTGCGCGAGGTGGAGGAAGGCGGGGTAGTCGGAACCGAGGACGTACCATGTCGCGAGGGGATCCCGGCCTTCGGAGTCGTCGTCGAGCAGCGGGTCATCGGCGAACAGGAAGCGCACCCGGATCAGCGCCGCCTCGACCTCGTCGCGGTGCTTCGACGCGAAGACGACGATGACGTCGCCGCCGAACAGGGTGAAGACCTGGGCGCGGTTGTCGAGGATCAGCGGGTCGAAGGCGGCGGCGACGGCGCGCATCTGGACGTCGCGGCGGTTCTGCGGCGTGAGGCGCGAGAGATAGAGGTGGAGCGCCTGGCGCTGCTTGCGGAATTTCTCCAGGCGTTCGGCGTAATCGAGCAGCAACCCTTCCTGGAGTTGCATCATCAGCTTGCGCTCGGTGGCGGCGTCGCTGAATTCGGCTTCCGGGGTTTGCGCGAGGGTCGGCGCCTTGCGGGTAAGCGGAGGGATCATCGGGCGGCTCCCGCGTCGGCGGTCGCGCCGCCAATCAATGTTTCATCCACGAAACGACCTTGGAAGGTGCTGATTCCCTGGCGCACGCCCCAGTCGATGGCGGCAAGCTGGTCGCAATGTGCGAGGACGATCCGCTCCGCGCCGATCGCTTTCACCGTGTTTGCAGGGTGGCGCTCGGTGTCGGGCTGGGGGCTCGCGATGTCCGCCGCCCACATCAGCTTGAACCGGTCGACCGGCAAGGCCGCGTCGGCGAGCAGCCAGAGGCCGAGGGGGGTGAGCCCGTCGATCATCGCGGTGTGGCCGGTTTCGTGGAGGCGGGCGCAGGCGCGGTCGAAGCGTCCGAGGTCGGCGAAGGCGTCGATGGTTTGGAACTCGACGCAGACCCGGGCGCTCGGGAAACGGTCGAGAAACTCGGTGAACCCCGGAGACAGCACGGTGCCGACGTTGAGATTGAGGTTGAGAGGCAGTTCGCGGCCGAACAGGGAGAGGCCTTCGATACCGTTCAACAGGTGCGAATCGAGGGTTTGGCAGAGGAACTGGAACAGCCAGCGGTCGCGGGCGAAGTCCTTGCCCGGTGCGAGGCGGGGGATCAGGTCCGCGACCGAAACGAAGATCTCCTGGAACGCGAGATGGGAGCCCTTGCCCGGCTCGATGGCGACGGCGGCCTGCGCGGCGATGAACGGCTTGACCACTTTGTCGCTCAGGAGCCCGACGATCCGGTCGACGTCGGCGGGGACGAGGGCGGGCAGGCGTGGCTGGCGCGGCTGGAGGGTGGCGGCGGCCTCGGTGCAGGCGGCGAGGAAGGCGTCGTAGTCGGTTTCGAGATCGTACCAGGAACAGAAGCGGTCGCGCGGGCCGTAGGGATCGTGGTGGACGAGGGGGTCGGCGTCGAACAGCGTGCGGAGCTTGTAGACCACCGCGTCGACGTCGCCGAACGGCATGTCCTTGCCGGTGGCGACGATGTCGCCGCTTGAGAGCGGGAACACCTGGCAGCGGAAGTTGGCGACCAGGCCATCGAACATTCGTGCCGCGATCCGGCCATAGGCGGGGTCGGCGAAGCGCGGCGTGAGGCGCGAGAGGTGCACGCGGAGCGCAACGCGTCCGGCGCGGACGCGGCCGATTCGCTCGGCGGTGTCGAGAAGCAGGCTCTCAGGGGTGACGAATTCGGGCTGCATCAACCGGTCCAACCGTGTCTTGGGGCGCGCGCCTGCGGCAACGGCGCGGGCGAAGTGTATCAGGCGGAAGCGGGTCGGCGAAAGAGGACAACCACGGCAGGCCGCGCCGCGTGACGCGGCGTTGCTTTCGCATCGGCCGCCGCATAAGGTATCGCCCGGCCGGAGCGGCGGTTTCGGCGTTGGCGATGCGGTTCATTCGGGGCACGGCGACCATGACGAATTCGGATTCCTCCTCCCAACTCCTCAAGGATTTCGCGCGTGCGCGGGTGATGTGCCTGGGCGACGTGATGCTCGACCATTTCCTCTACGGCGAGGTCACGCGGATTTCGCCCGAGGCGCCGGTGCCGGTGTTCCGGATCTTGCGGGAGAGCCTGATGCTCGGCGGGGCCGGCAACGTCGCGCGCAACCTCTCGGCGCTCACCGCGACCTCGGTGTTCGTCGCCTTCGTCGGCGACGACGCCGCCGGGCACGAGGTGGCGCATCTGCTCGCTGCCGAGGCCGGGGTCGAATCCTGCCTGCAAATCCTTCCCGACCGCGCCACCACCGAGAAATCCCGGTTCGTCGCGGGAGTGCAACAGCTTCTGCGCGCCGATCGCGAACAGGTGGAGCCGGTGGCCGGACTCGCCGAGGCGCAGGTTCTGGCGGCGGTGCGGGCGAACCTCGTCGGGTGCGCCGTGCTCGCCCTTTCCGACTACGGCAAGGGCCTGCTCACCCGCAAGGTCCTGGCCGAGGTGCTGGCGCTCGCGACCGAGCGGGGCGTGCCGACGATCGTCGACCCCAAGGGCCGCGACTATTCGAAGTATCGCGGCGCATATCTCGCAACGCCGAACCGCGCCGAGCTGGCGGAGGCCACCGACATGCCGGTCGGCGACGACGACGCGATCGTTGCGGCGGCGCGTCATGTGATCGCGACCTGCGGTATCCGCAATCTCCTCGTCACCCGCTCGCAGGACGGCATGACCCTGGTGGGCGAGGACGGCAGCGTCCACCACATCCCGGCGCGCGCGCGGGAAGTCTTCGACGTTTCGGGAGCGGGCGATACCGTCGTCGCCACCGTCGCCGCGGCGCTGGCGGCGGGCGGCGACCTTTTGGGCGGGGCCCGGCTCGCCAATCTCGCGGGTGGCATCGTCGTCGGCAAGGTCGGCACCGCGACCGCTTCGCTCGCCGAACTTCGCGCCGCGGTCGGCGCGCTCGTCGAAGGCCGCGACAACGCCAAGGTAATGGATCGCGCCCTGCTCCTGCCGACCGTCGCCGCGTGGCGCGAGAAAGGCTTCAAGGTCGGCTTCACCAACGGCTGTTTCGATCTCCTCCATCCCGGTCACGTATCGCTCCTGCGCCAGGCCCGCGCGACCTGCGACAAGCTGGTGGTCGGGCTCAACAGCGACGCCTCGGTGCAGCGGCTGAAAGGCCCGGCCCGCCCGGTGCAGGACGAATTCGCGCGCGGCCGCGTGCTCTCGGCGCTGGAGGACGTGGACGCCGTGGTGGTGTTCGACGAGGACACGCCGATCGAACTGATCCGCGCGGTGATGCCCGACGTGCTGGTCAAGGGTGCGGACTATACGGTCGAGACCGTGGTCGGCGGCGACGTGGTGATCGCGGCGGGCGGCCGGGTGGTGCTCGCGGCGCTTGAGGATGGATTTTCCACCACCCGCACGGTGAACAAACTGGCGACGCAACGCTAAGACGAGCCTCGGGCCCGGGATTGCATCCGGGCGGTGCAACCGGGCGTAAAAAATCCGGAGTCGGCCCATTAACCTCGGCGGTTGTTGGCGTGCCGGAACTAAAGGTGTTGCGTCAATCCGGCATTCATTTGTAAAGTGTTGGCGCATTTTATCCTTGTGATCCCCTGATTTTGCGCCGCGCGTTTCTTGCGGTGGAGGATTTTGGGGCTCCGAGGGTCGTATACCGAGCCATGAAATTCATGGCGACTGCGCTGCTCAAGTGGGGGCAAGATTATTCCGGCTCGCGGGTTGGCGCGGATCGGAGGCTGGGGAGACTCGCGATGCTCGGAAAACTGCGGATCACCACGCGACTTTTGTCGATCGTGGCGCTGGCGCTCATCGGCATGATGCTGGTGGGGGCGATCAGCCTGAACAACTTGCGGAACAATCTGCTGCAAGATCGTTACGCCAAGACCCAGAACCTGGTCGAGGCGGCCAAGAGCATCGTGGTCCACAACTATGACCTCTTCAAGAAGGGCGAGCTTTCCGAGGCTGACGCGAAAAAGCGCGCCCTGTCAGACGTCGCCAACCTCCGCTACGAGGGCGACAACTACTTCTGGATCAACGATTACGACGGCATCCTCCTGATGCACCCGTTCCGTGCCAAGCAGGTCGGCACCAGCATGCTCGACGCGAAGAAGGCGGACGGCACGCTGTTCACCGACATCCAGGGCACGCCGCTCTACAAGGCGTTCGCCGACGCCGGCAAGGCGGGCGGCGGCTTCGTCCACTACACCGGACGCGCGCCGGGCAGCACCAAGGAAGATTCGCCCAAGGTCACCTACGTCGGCGCGTTCGAGCCCTGGCGGATGGCGATCGCGACCGGCATCTACGTCAACGACGTCGACGACGTGTTCGAAGAGAACCTGAAGACCATGGCGATCTGGATCGGCGCGACGCTGCTCCTCGTCGGTCTCACCGCCTACCGGATCAGCCGCAGCATCACCGGCCCGCTCAACCGGATCACCGGCGAGATGGGTCGCCTCGCCTCGGGCGACACCAACATCGCGGTCGAAGCCACGACCTCGAAGAACGAGCTCGGCGCGCTCACCAATGCGCTCGTCACCTTCCGCGACAACGCCGTCGAAATGCAGGCGATGCGCGAAGAACAGTTGAAGGCCGAGGAAGTGGTGCGCGACCAGAAGCGCGCCGCGCTGAAGGAAATGGCCGACCGGATCGAGGCCGAGGCGCACCGTGCCGTCGGGACCGTCACCGACCGTGCCGACGAAATGTCGCGCGCGGCCGTCGACATGAACGCCTCGGCCGCGCGGATGACCGAGGAAGCCGCCAACGCCGCCGCTGCCGCCGAGGAGGCGCTCGCCAACGCGCAGACCGTCGCCGCCGCTGCCGAAGAACTCTCCAACTCGATCGACGAAATCGGCCGTCAGGTCACCAAGTCGTCGGAAGTCGCCCACGAGGCGATCGAGATGGCGGGCCGCACCCGCGACGTCGTCCAGGGTCTCGCCACCAGCGCCGAGCAGATCGGCACCGTGGTCGAGCTGATCAACGGCATTGCCGCGCAGACCAACCTTCTCGCGCTCAAC
>DBTR01000009.1 GCA_002307145.1 Rhodospirillum sp. UBA1311
CCGCCCGCGCCGCCCGCGCCGACCAGGGATTGAGGTCGACGCCGACGAGCCGCACCGCCACCCCGCGCCTCTTCGCCCAGGCCGCAACCCGTCGCAGCATATCGCCCTGTCCCGAACCGACGTCGAGGATGGTGAGCGGCGCGGCCTTCGGCTTTGCGGCGACGAGGCGGTCGAGCCAGGCGAGGGTCGGCCGATATGCCAGCGAAATCCGATTGATCGCGGCGATGTGGCGCAGGCATTCGTCGAATTCGGCGAACGAGACGGTTTCGGTGTCCATCAGTTCGAGCGCGGGGCTGCGCCGGCCGAGATCAACCATGGAACACCATGATCTCGGCGGTGAGGCCCGGCCCGAACGCCATCGCGATACCGGGAGTACCGGGCGGCGGCGCGTCGTCCATCATCCGGCGCAGCACGAACAGCACCGTCGGCGACGACATGTTGCCGTAGGCGCGCAACACCTCGCGGGAGACGGCGAGGGCGTCGGGGCCAAGGCCGCAACTCCGCTCCACCGCGTCGAGAACCGAGCGCCCGCCCGGATGCACCGCCCACAGGCGGAAATCCTCGGGAAAGCGCGCTCGTACCGCCGCCAGCGCGCGCGGCAAGCCGTCGGCGATCGCGGCGGGCACCGCGCCCGAGAGGTGCATCAGGAAGCCCTGGTCGCCGGTGCGCCAGGTGATGTGCTGGGCGCTGTCCGGCATCACCGCCGCGTGGAATCCGGCGATCTCGAAGCCTTGCGGCCGGGCGCTGACCAGGGCCGCCGCGCAGCCGTCGCCGAACAGCAGGAACGACAGCACGGAATCGAGGTCGTCGGTTTCCTGCATGTGGAGAGTGCAAAGCTCGACGCACACCAGCAACACCCGGGCATCGGGTTCGGAGCGGACGATATGGCGCGCGGCCTTGAGGCCGTTGATCGCGGCGTAGCAGCCCATGAAACCGATCACCGTGCGCTCGACGTTGCCGTCGAGGCCGAGGCGGCGCTGGAGATCGAGATCGATCCCCGGAGCGTAGAGCCCGGTACAGGAGGCGACGACGATGTGGGTCGGGCGTTCGTCGCGTTCGAGGCTGAGCCCCGCCACCGCCTCCATCGCGAGGTCGGCGGCGTGGCGTTCGTAGAGCGCCATCCGTTCGGCGGTGCCGGGGTACGCGCCGCTCTCGAACCGCCCGGCGCGGTCGAGATCGGCGGCGGCGATGCCGGGTTCGATCACCGAATAGCGATGGTCGATTCCCGAGCGCTCCGCCATTCGCCCGAACAGCTTGCGTGCGCGGGAATCGGAGAGCAGCCGGGGTGCGTAGTCGACGAATTTAGGGTGCACGTCGAAGGGCGGCACCGCCGTGGCGATGCGGTTGATGAAAACCCGTTGGCCCATGAGTCCTCCGACGCGGCCGTGAGCGGCCTCTCGCCTCTATATGGGGTGGTCAGGTCACCGGAGCCCAGATCACGTCGGTGATTGCATCCGCGCCACAACACAACATCACCAGCCGGTCGACGCCCAGCGCGATTCCGGCGCTCTCGGGCATGCCGAAGGCGAGCGCGTCGAGGAAGTCGCGGTCGATCGGAACCTGCGTGCCATACAGCTTCTGCTTGAGCGCCGCATCCGCGAGAAACCGCCGTTCCTGCTCGGCTGCGTCGGTGAGTTCCGAGAAGCCGTTGGCCAGTTCCACCCCGGCGGCGTACAGCTCGAAGCGCTCGGCCAGGCGCGGCTCGCCCGGCTTCCGCCGCGACAGCGCCGCCTGACAGGCCGGATAGTCGCAGAGGATCGTCGGCGCGCCCGCGCCGAGGCGGGGCTCGACCTTGTCCAGCATCACCTTGAAGAAAACGTCCTCCCAGCGATCCGACGGCGAAACCGAGATGCCGATGCGCCGCGCTTCCGCCCCGAGCGGCTCCGGGTCCGGCTCGGCCGCGTCCTGGTCGCCCAACACCGCCATCAGGTCGATCCCGGCGAATGTCTCGAACGCCTGCGGCACGGTGAGGCGCTCGGGCGGAGCAACGAGGCTGCAGGTCATGCCGCGAAACTCCACCGTCTTCCGCCCGCTCGCAGCGGCGGCGCTGGCCAGCAGCCCGGCGCAATCGTCCATCAGTTCGGCGTAGTCCGCGCCCGCCCGATACCATTCGAGCATGGTGAACTCGGGGTGGTGGGTCGCCGAAGTCTCGCCGTTGCGGAACACCCGCGCGAACTGGAATATCCGGGGCATCCCCGCCACCAGCAGCTTCTTCATCGCGAATTCGGGCGAGGTATGGAGATAGCGGGTGACGCGGGACTGGCCGAAGGCGTCTTCGAGTTCGGTTGCGAACACCCGCAGGTGCGGCTCCATCCCGGGGCAGACCTGAAGGATCGGCGTGTGGACCTCGGTGAAGCCGCGCGCGGCGAAGTGCGCCCGCAGCGCCACGACGATCGCGGCGCGGGTCTTCAGGTTGGGGAGTTTCGCGGCGAAGCGGTCGGGGTGCCACCAGGGCTGGGTTCGGGTCAAGGCGGCCTCCGTTGTGTCGCGCGTTGGGTTGGACTATGTATCGCGAGCCTACCGTAGTGTTAAGGACCGTCCAATGCCCGTGCCGCCGCATCCGCTCACCGAGCTTCTCACGCCCTACCTGCGCGCGCTCGCAAAAACCTCGCCGGCGGTGGCGCGGCAATTTCTCGGCGTCGCGGCGGAAGCCGAGGCGACGCCCGACGACCTCGCCGACCCGATCGGCGACGCCGCGCACAGCCCGCTGCCCGGCCTGGTGCATCGCTACCCCGACCGGGTGCTGCTGCTCCCCACCATGGCCTGCGCCTCCCATTGCCGCTTTTGCTTCCGCCGCGATCGCGTCGGCGCGCGGAGGATGAGCGACGGCCAGCTCGACGCGGCACTCGCCTATGTTTCCGCGCGGCCGCAGATCCACGAGGTGATCCTCTCCGGCGGCGATCCGCTCACCCTGCCGCAGGCGCGCCTCGCCGACCTCCTCGCTCGGCTCGACGCGATCGACAGCGTGGAGACCGTGCGCATCCACACCCGCCTCGCGGTCCACGATCCGGCACGCGCCGTCCGCGTCGCGCAAGCCCTCGCGCCCGAGCGCCGCGCCGCGCTCTGGATCGCGCTCCACGTCAACCACGCCGACGAACTCACCGCCGAAGCCAAGGCGGCAATCCGGGCATTGCATGGAGCGGGCGCGTTCCTGGTGAGCCAGACCGTGCTGCTCGCCGGGGTCAACGACGACGCAGCGACCTTGGCCACCCTGTTCCGCGCCCTGGTGCGGCAGGGCGTGAAGCCCTACTACCTCCACCACCCCGACCGCGCGGCAGGCACCGAACACTTCCGCGTGCCGCTCGCCCGGGGCCGGGCGCTGGTCGAAACCCTGCGTGGCACCCTCTCGGGACTCGCGCAACCGACGTACGTCCTCGACATCCCGGGCGGCCACGGCAAGGTCTGGGCGACCGACGCCTACGTCACCCCGGCCGCCGACGGCAGCTGGACGGCGCGCGCCATCGACGGCTCGCGGCACCCCTACCCGGCGGACGCCGACGCGGTTGTTGCCGTGCCACCGACAAAGTGATAGGTTCCGCGCCGCCGCGGGATTCGCAAGTCTCCCGCCCGTTGACGCAACCGATAGCGAACGCACATGAAAATTCAAGCCAACACGATCCGTCCCGGCATGGTCATCGAACACAATGGCCGCCAGTGGTCGATCCTCAAGATCCAGCTGATCCAGCCGGGCAAGGGCGGCGCCTTCATCCAGGTTGAAATGCGCGACCTCGAAAGCGGCAACAAGACCAACGAACGTTGGCGCACCGCCGACACCGTCGAAAAGCTGATGGTGGAAGAGCGCGACTGCCAGTATCTGTTTGCCGAAGGCGACATGCTGACGTTCATGGACAACGAGACCTACGAGCAGTTCGGCCTGCCGCGCGACGCCGTCGGCGACGCCGCCGCCTTCCTCCAGGACGGCATGCAGGTCCAGGTCGAATCCATCGAAGGCAAGCCGGTGTCCTGCACCCTGCCCTTGACCGTGATCATGACCGTGACCGAATGCGAGCCGGTGGTGAAGGGGCAGACCGCCTCCTCCTCCTATAAGCCGGGTCTCCTCGAAAACGGCCTGCGCATCCTCATCCCGCCGTTCGTCGGCGCGGGCGACAAGATCGTCGTCAACACCACCGACTGCAGCTATGTGGAACGGGCGAAGGGCTAACCCCCTTCTTCCACCGCTCTTGTTTGTTGTTAAGTTCGTTTTGTTTTCGCTTCCCTTGAAAGGACGGCGGGCCGATGGTCGCTTTGTCTCCCCTCTTGAACGTCATGGTTTCCGCCTCCCGTAAGGCGGCTCGCGGCCTCGCGCGCGATTTCGGCGAGGTCGAGAACCTCCAGGTTTCGGTCAAGGGCCCGAGCGACTTCGTTTCCACCGCCGACCATAAGGCGGAACGCACCCTCCAGCAGGAACTCCAGAAGGCGCGCCCGCGCTTCGGGTTCCTGATGGAAGAGGGCGGCGAGATCGTCGGCGAGGACAGCGCCAACCGCTGGATCATCGACCCGCTCGACGGCACGACGAACTTCCTCCACGGCATCCCCCACTTCGCGATCTCGATCGCGCTCGAACGCGACGGCCAGATCGTCGCGGGCGTGATCCATAACCCGATCACCGACGAGCTTTACTTCGCCGAGCGCGGCCAGGGTGCGTTCCTGATCGCCCCGTATACCGAGCGCCGCCTTCGGGTTTCCGCCCGCTCGCAGCTCGATCTCGCGGTGATCGGCACCGGCATCCCGCATCGCGGCCGGGGCGATCACGAGCGCTACACCGGCCAGCTCTCCCGGGTGATGGCACAGGTCGCGGGCGTCCGCCGCATGGGCGCGGCATCGCTCGACCTCGCCTACGTCGCGGCCGGCCGCTTCGACGCCTATTGGGAAGAAGGCCTCCAGCCTTGGGACATGGCCGCGGGCCTGCTCCTCGTCACCGAGGCGGGCGGCGTGGCGATGGCCACCGACGGCAGCCAGGACGCGATGCGCACCGGCAGCCCGCTCGCCAGCAATCGCAAGCTCCAGGGCCCGATGACGCGCCTGCTGCGCGGCGCCTAGCCTCCGAATCCCGCCACGCCAAGGTTTTGCCACCACGATCTCGGGCTTTACGAGGCGTGCGGGGATTGGGTATGGTAGCGCAACGTGGGTGGTCGTCGGCACGAAGTTGCCGACAAACCGGGGGGAGTTCGACTTGGCGCAACGCTCGATGAAGGACTGGTTGATCTTGACCGGTGCGGCGCTGACGCTTGCGCTGCCTGGCCAGGCTTTCGCCTTGGTGGTGGGCGGCAGTGGCCCCGACGTCATCGTCGACGCCTCGGTTCTCGACGACGGCGGCAAGACCCGCCATTTCGACGCCTTCACCGCTCCAGGACTGTTGATGCCCGGCCAGCCGAAGACAAGCGCCGAGCGCATCCACCTCGTGCCGCCGGGAACCAAGCGCCTCACCCTGACGCAGCCCAAGGCTTCGCTGACCCCGCCGGGCAGCGGCAAACCCCTGCTCCTGCCGCAGTCGGAGCGGATCGTGCTGACCCCGCCGCCCGGCGTAACGCCGCTCCTGACGCCACCGAAGCGCACCGCCGCGCTGCCGTCAAAGCCGGCGAAACTTCCGACCGCCGCCGAAATCGAAGCGGAAGTCAGCGCCACCGCCCATCCCGCGACCCCGGCCCCGACGCCCGCTCCCACGCCCGCGCCGACCCCGGCAAAACCAAGGGCGCAGGCTCCGGTCGCGCCGCTCCAGGCGGCACCGCCGGCGGCGCCCCTGATCGCCGACGCACCGCCCGCTCCCGTCGAGATCACCCCCGCGCCGCAAGCCGTCGCGCCCCCGGTTGCTCCTGCCCCGGCTGCTCCTGCCCAGGCTCCCGCGCCGGTTGCCGCAGCGCCGACGCCGATCATGCCGCCCGCAGCACCCGCGATTCCGGCGGTCCCCGAGATCCCCGCTCCGCCCGCGATGAGCGCGATCCCCGAGCCGACCCAGGTTCCGGCAGTTCCGCCCGCGCGCGTCGCCACCGCCAATCCCGCCACGCCCCCGCAGCCCGCGCCGGGGATCAAGGCGGAAACCCCGATCCAGACCGTCGCCCTGGCGTTCGAACCCGACGATGCGCGTCTCAACGAGACCCATCGCGCCTTGCTCAAGAGCATCGTCGCGAAGTTGTCGGTCGACGGCGACACCTCGGTGCAGCTCCTCGCCTATGCCCAGGCGGAAAATCGCAGCAAGGCGCGACGGCTTTCCCTCTCGCGCGCCCTGGCGGTGCGCTCCTATCTTTTAAGCCAAGACGTCCGCAACACCCGCATCGAGGTCCGCGCCCTTGGCGACCAGATCCCCGGCGGCAAGCCGGACCGCGTCGATGTGGTTCTCGAACGGCACTAGTTTGGGGGCGGCATCGGCGGCAAACTCCTTCACGGGAAATCACAAGGAAGCCCCGAGATGCAGTCGCCCAGTCGTTATCTCCGCCGCATGGTGTTGTTCCTCGTCGCGGTCGTCGCCGCGGCAGGGCTGCTATTCCCGGTCCTCAGCAACGCCTTCATGGTCAACCCGGCGCTCAACGGACTGATCTGCGGCGTGGTGCTGGTGGGCGTCGCGTTCGCGCTGCGGCAGGTGCTCGCCCTCGGGCCGGAATTGCGCTGGGCTGAATCCTTCCAGAACGACCAGGTGCCCCTCTCGGGCACCGCCGAACCCCACCTCCTCGCTCCGACCGCGCGGATTCTCGCGGCGCGCCCCGAGGGCAAGCGACTGACCCTCTCCGCCCAGTCGACCCGTTCCTTGCTCGACAGCCTCTCCGACCGGCTGGAGGAAAGCCGCGACATCTCGCGCTACTTCACCGGCCTGACGATCTTCCTCGGCCTGCTTGGCACCTTCTGGGGCTTGATGGAAACGGTCCGCACCATCGGCGGAGTGATCTCAAACCTCCAGGTCTCCGGCGGCGACATCACCCAGGTGTTCGCCGACCTGAAGCAGGGCCTGCAAGCGCCGCTTGCGGGCATGGGCACGGCGTTCTCGTCGTCGCTGCTCGGCCTCTCGGGCTCGCTGGTGATCGGCTTCCTCGACTTGCAGCTCGGGCAGGCGCAGAACTCGTTCTTCAACCAGATCGAGGACTGGATGTCGGGCGTCACCCGGGTGTCGAGCGGCGCCTCGCCGGTCGGCGAGGGCGACGGCTCGGTTCCTGCCTATATCGGCGCGCTCCTGGAGCAGACCGCCGAGAGCCTCACCGAACTCCAGCGCCTCACCAGCCGCGGCGACGAAAGCTCGCTCTCGGCGATGCGGGAAATCCGCGAACTGGCGCAGCGGCTCGACCTCCTCACCGAACACATGCACACCCAGCAGCAGGTGATGCTGAAACTCGCCGAGAACCAATCGTCGATGCTCGCGGGCGTGCATGCGCTCGCCAAGGCCGACGGCGGCCTCGACGGCGACACCCGCGCCGCATTGAAGGCCCTGCCCCGCGCGCTCGAAAACGGCCTCTCGGCGGTGCTGGACGAAATGACCCGGGGCCGCTCCGAACTGTCGCGCGACGTCCGCTCCGAAATCAAGATGCTCGCGCGCACCATCGCTGCGGTCGGCGAGGCGGGTAAGCAGGGCCGCGAACCATGAGCGTGCGGCGAGCCCGTCGGGCGCCGGTCGACATCTGGCCGGGCTTCGTCGACGCGTTGTCGACGCTGCTGATCGTCATTCTGTTCCTGCTGCTGATCTTCGTCCTGGCGCAGTTCTTCCTCGGCCAGGCGCTCTCGGGCCGCGACGCCGCGCTCGGCCGCCTCGGCCATCAGGTCGATGAACTGGCGCAGTTGCTCTCGATCGAGCGTAACTCCAACGCCAAGCTCCGCCTCAACCTGGAGCAACTCTCCACCGAGCTTGCCAATGCCTCGGCAAAGGCCGAGCGGCTGCAGGGCGCGAGCGCCGAAGCCGACCGCCTCGCCAACGACGTCGCGGCGCTCCAGGCCCTGAAAGACGAACTCGAAAAGAAGATCAAGCAACAGGATGCCGCCCTCGGCGAACAGAACTCGGCGCTCGCCGACGAGCGCAAGCTCTCCGAGGAGGCGCGCGCCCAGGCCGCCCTGCTCAACCAGCAGCTCTCGGTGCTGCGCGAGGAGATCGCGCGCCTGAATGCCGCCCTCGACGCGTCGGAAAAGCTCTCCGAGGAGCAGAAGATCCAGATCTCCAACCTCGGTTCGCGGCTCAATCAGGCGCTCGCCAGCAAGGTCGCCGAGCTGGCGCGCTATCGCTCCGAGTTCTTCGGCCGCCTGCGCGAGATCCTGGGCACCCGCGCCGACATCCGCATTCAGGGCGACCGCTTCGTCTTCCAGTCCGAAGTGCTGTTCCCACAGGGTTCGGCGGACCTCGAAGATACCGGCAAGAAGCAGCTCGAAAGCCTCGCCAAGACCCTGATCGACATCTCGAAGGAAATCCCGCCCGACATCGATTGGGTGCTCCGCGTCGACGGCCACACCGACAAGGTGCCGATCGCGACGGCGCAGTTCCGCTCGAATTGGGAGCTTTCGTCGGCGCGCGCGATCTCGGTGGTGCGCTACCTGATCGCCGCCGGTCTGCCGCCCAACCGCCTCGTCGCGGCCGGGTTCGGCGAGTACCAGCCGATCGCGCCGGGCAACACCCCCGAGGCCCTGAGCCGCAACCGCCGCATCGAATTCAAGCTGACCGAACGTTAGGTCTGGACACGTGATACGGTTTCTGATACCGACTACGCCCTCATTCGGGAGCAAGATGACGATGAAAAAAGACATTCACCCGGCCTATCAGGAACTGAAGGTCATCATGACGGACGGGACCGAGTTCGTGACTCGCTCGACCAAGGGCGGTGCCGACGCGGTGATGCGTTTGGACATCGATCCCAAGTCCCATCCGGCGTGGACCGGCGTCCACCGCCTCAACGACCAGGGCGGCCAGCTGGCGAAGTTCAACAAGCGTTTCGCGGGCTTCGGCCGCAAGGGCTGATTTCTCCGCCCGGAACGACAAACGATGCCGCCCCTCCGGGCGGCATCGTTTTTTTTCGCGGACGACGGAAGCGTCGGCAGGAACCATTTATTAACCCGTTGGCGGTGTAATTGTGGCGCGGAGCGAATTACGCCCGGCGCACAACGGATCGGTGGATATGGCGCTCGCCAAGCTAGTCGCCTACGAGCTTTACACCCTCGACTATTCGGGGTGGACCCTCCATACCCGCTTCACCGGGGCGGAGCTGGACGACGCGATCGACGAAGCCAAGCGCATCGAGGCGACGATGCAGCGCGCCACCAAGGTGGTGCGGGAAACCTACTACACCGAGACCAACACCACCGACGAAGCGGTGGTGCGAATCAGCCCCAACATCGCCGAATTCAAGCGCCGCATGGTGGAGAGCCGCCAGCGCAAGGTCGCCGCCAAGGGCTTCGCTTCCCGCGATCTCGACTTCCTCGACGGCGACGCCGCGCCGGAAAAGCCCCTCGGCACGCCTCAGATCGTCGCGCGGATGACGATGATGGTGTTGAGTGCATTGGTCATCGCGGCGGCGGTCACCGGGATCGTTTCGCTGGTGCTGCGCTCGCCCTTGATCGTGATGCATGTGCCGTCGTCGGTCGCGCCGCAGATTCTGTTCGCCACATTCATCCTGGTGTTCCTGCTTTCCGCCCTGCCGTTGGTCAGCCGCTATCTCCCGGCACTCAAGGCGAAGATCGACCCCGAAGCGGCGAAGGGCGATTCCCGCGCGTTCCTCGACATGCCCGGCCACACGCCGCCGCCGCCCAAGGATGCCGGCGCAGAGACCGCGCAACCGCCGACGCAATCCGCGCTATTTGCCGACGATCCCGGCCTGATGGCTCAAGAGCCGCCCGCGCCGCCGCCCGCTCCCGAACCGCCACCACCACCACCACCGCCCCCTCCTCCGCCGCCGCCACCGCCGCCACCGCCGAAGGCCGCGCCGGCGCCCACGCCCGAACCCGCGCCGGAAACGCCGCTCTCGCGCGAGGAAATCGCCGCCGCTGCGATCGAGCGCCAGCGGATTTCGATGATGCGGTTCCTCACCGGCGTCCTCACTGTATTGAAGGACGTCGTGCCGCAGCTCGACGCGTTCAACAAATTCGGCCTCAACTTGATCATGGCGGGCGCCTGCGCGGAGATCGGCCGCCGCGACGGCATGACCGAAGCTCAGGTGCTCGCGCTCACTGCCGAGGCAATCGCGATGCTGGGCTCCAAGCCCTCCCTCGCCGCGACCTTCTGCCGCAAGCTCGACCTGCATGCCGCCGACCCGCGCTACGCCGCGATGATCGCCAAGGGGGCGGAAGCCCTCGGCAACTACGCCGACGGCGCGATCTCCCCGTTCGCCGGAGTGGCGGAGGCGATGGCGAGCTGGACCACGCCCGGCGACCGGATCAGCGGCAGCAACATCGTCACCATCCTGTTCACCGACATGGTGGGTTCGACCCAACTCACCCACGATCGCGGCGAGACCGCCGCCTTCGACACCCTGCTCGCCCACAACACCATCGTCCGCTCCGCGCTCGCCGCCCATCAGGGCGTCGAGGTGAAACATACCGGCGACGGCATCATGGCGTCGTTCGCCGCGCCCTCGCAGGCCGTGGAAGCGGCGGCGGCGGTGCAGTGCGCGGTGCGCGACCACAACCTCGCGATGCCCGAGCAGGCGTTCCACCTGCGCATCGGCATCAACGCGGGCGAACCGATCCTCGCCGACGACGACCTGTTCGGCGCGGCGGTTCAGCTTGCCGCGCGGATCTGCGCCGAAGCCGGGCCGGACGGCATTCTCGTCGCCAACGTCGTGCGCGAACTGGTCGCCTCCAAGGGCTTCCCGATGCAGCGCCTGCCGGCGCGGATCCTGCGCGGTTTCAACGAACCGCACGTGCTCTACAGCGTCGAATGGGCGGAACTCCAGGCCGCCGGGTCGGCACCGAAGCCCGTCGCGCACGCTCCGGAATCCGCCCCGATTCCCGCCGCCGAAACTCCCGAAGCCGTTCCCGCGACCTCCCCCGACCCGATGCCTTGACAGGGGCCGGAGCGGTCACCCATATCCTTCCTGCGCCGGTTGCCGCTCCCGTGGGGCCGGACGCATTGGCAAGCGGATGGCGTCTCGGCGCATCCGCGAATTCTGGAAATCGCTCAACGGAGGATTACCATGCGGAACTACGATCTCACGCCCCTGCACCGCTTCACCGTCGGCTTCGACAACGTCAGCCGCCTGATGGATGCGGTCAGCCGCCTCGACGAAGGGGCGATGGCCTACCCGCCCTACAACATCGAACGCTTCGGCGAAGACCGCTATCGGATCTCGATGGCGGTGGCCGGGTTCACCGAATCCGATCTCGACATCACGCTCAAGGACAACACGCTGACGATTGCCGGGCGCAAGACCGACGAGGAAGATTCCTCGACCTACCTGCACCGTGGCATCGCGTCGCGCGCGTTCGAGCGCCGGTTCGAGCTTGCCGCGCATATCAAGGTCAAGGCCGCCTCGATGGAGAACGGCCTGCTGCATATCGACCTTGAGCGCGAGGTGCCCGAGGAGCTGAAGCCGCGCAAGATCGCGATCGATGCCGGCGACGGCGCGAAGGCGATCGGCGGCCCGAAGGCCGCGTAACCCCACTGCATGCCCAGACGACGGGCGCGGCCGCGAGGCCGCGCCCTTTTTACCAGCAGCCGCCGAGGAGATCGGTGCCGTAAGAGTTGTCGACGATGCAGAGCCAACGCTCGTCGGCGGTCTTGCGGAACACGTAGGTGCCCCGCCGCGTCGTCGAGACCGGCGCACCGAAGGCGTCCTCGCTGGCGAGGATGGTTTCCGCCAGAACCAGGGCGGTATCGCCCGATTCGACCACCTCGATCTTCCCCTGGCTCACCGAAAGCCGATGCTCGAAGTGATCGGCGATCGCAAGGAATGCCTTGAGAATCTGCGCCTTTCCTGTGGCGACGAGGCCCGGATGGACGACCAGCTTGGCGTCGTCGGCGTAGAATTCCACCACGCCGTCGAAATCCTCCGCGCTGATCGCGCGGTCGGCGGCTTCGATGACCTGTCTCAAGGGGTGCGATGACATCTTCGTCTCCTGCTGCGCCGGAAGACGGGTCATAAAAAGAAACCCGCCTTGCGGCGGGTGTGTCGTCTCGAAAAATGGACGCGCGCTAACCCACCGCCGTTTGGCCGAGGATAATAAGCGACGATACGAGGGTCAGGGTGCGTTCCATGGGGAAAGCATGCCACGGCGGGTGCCCCGATGTCAGCCTTTCAAGCCACCCGTTTTTCGCAATCCCCTCATGCGCCGGGCATGGTCCACGCGCCAGTGACGAGATACTTCTGGAACACCGCGCGGGATTGATCCGGCATCGGCGCGGCGCGCAGGGTCTGGCGATCGATGAACACGTGCGCCCAGTAGCCCACCGCCGAGGGCGTCTCCTCGCCATGGCGGAACAAGCCGAAGCCGAACCGCACGCTCGACGTACCGAGACGCTCGACGCGCATGCCGCACGAGATCGTGTGCAGCGGATAGTTCAGCGGGCGGATGAAGCGGCACATGTTCTCGGCGGCGAACGCGGTCACCGGGCTCGACGGCGGAAATACGTCGTGGGTGCGGAAAAACTCGACGACGCAGCATTCGAGGAAGCGCATGTACTGCACGTTGTTGACATGGCCCATCATGTCGAAATCGGACCAGCGCAGCGCGATTTCGGCGTGGAAGGTGTAGGCGTCGCGGCGCTCGTGGTCGACCGAGAACGGCGAGCCCGAGCTGTTCCAGCCGCCGCCGATCGCCGCGACCTTCACCGCCTCGGTCAGCGGCATTTCGTTCATGGGTTTCTCGGTCATGTCACTCGTCCTTGGGTTTGAAGCGGAACAGCGCGTCCGCGCCGCCGCGCACGTCGCGTTTTGCCGCGATCCCGGCCTTGAGGCGGGCTATCTCCGCTTCGAGGCGGCGGATCCCGTCCTCAAGCTCGGAGATCGAGAGCGCGGAAAGGTCGGCGGGCATCACCGTCGGCGGGCGCGAACCGCTCTTGTCATCGTCGTCGTCCATGTCGTATTCCCTAGGATGCCGCAGGGCATCGGTTTTCATGCGATATCCTAGCATCGGGGGGTTTCGCCGCGCCACATCGACCGCCATCTTTCCGTTGCCGGTTCCGGATCACGTCCCACGAGGAGAATATTCATGTCGACCCCATTGCCCGAATTCATGACCTGTATCGAGATCAAGGAATTCGGCGGACCTGAAGGCCTCGTCCCGACGACACGCCCAATGCCCGAACCCGGCGAAGGCGAAGTCCTGATCGCGGTGGAAGCGGCGGGCGTCAACCGTCCCGACGTGGTGCAGCGCGAAGGCAACTATGCGCCGCCGCCCGGTGCGACCGACATTCCCGGCCTCGAAGTCTCGGGGACGGTGGTCAAGCTCGGCCCGGGCGTCGACGCGGCACTCCTCGGAAGCAAGGTCGCGGCGCTCCTCACCGGCGGCGGCTACGCCAACTACTGCCTCGCCAAGGCGGCGCTCTGCATGCCGTTTCCGAAGGATTACGACGCCATCCGCGCCGCCGCCCTGCCCGAGACCTTCTTCACCGTCTGGCACAACATCCACGAGCGCGGCCAGCTCCAGCCGGGAGAGAGCTTCCTCGTCCACGGCGGCTCGGGCGGCATCGGCTCGGTCGCGATCCAGATGGCCAAGGCCCTCGGCGCGAAGGTGTTCGCCACCGCCGGCAGCGCGGAAAAGGTCGCCGCCTGCGCCGAACTCGGTGCGGATCGCGCGATCAACTACCGCGAGGAGGACTATGTCGAAGTCGTCCGCGAGGCGACCGGCGGCAAGGGCGTGAACGTCATCCTCGACATGGTCGGCGGCGACTATCTCGCCCGCGACGTCAAGGCGATGGCGCCGGGCGGGCGGCACGTCAGCATCGCCTTCCTCAAGGGCTCGAAGGTCGAATTCAACTTCATGCCGGTGATGCTGAAGCGCCTCACCTTCACCGGTTCGACGCTCCGCTCCCAACCGACGGCGGAGAAAGCGCGGATGGCCAAGGGTCTCAGGGAGACGATCTGGCCGATGCTCGACGCCGGGACGATGAAGCCGCTGATTTACAAAACATTCCCGCTCAATGAAGCCGCCGCTGCGCATCAACTGATGGAATCTTCGCAGCATATCGGTAAAATCATGCTAGTCCCTTGACCGGGACTGCCGCGACCGTCCCGGTTCCGCCGTATCGCCCTCCCGGGCGGCAGGGCGACGGCCGGGGCTCGACCGCTCAAAACAAGAACAAAGAGGAACGCCATGGCTCTGCCACTGATGCCGAAAGCCACCGCCGTTTGGTTGGTCGACAATACCGCCCTGACTTTCCGGCAGATCGCCGAATTCTGCGGCATGCACGAGCTTGAGATCCAGGCGATCGCCGACGGAAACGTGCAAAGCAGCATCGTCGGCCAGGACCCGATCGTCGCGGGCCAGCTGACGCGCGAGGAAATCGCGCGCTGCGAAGCCGACGCCGCGAACAAGCTCCAGGCCCGGATCACCGATATCCCGACGCCGCAGTCGCGCTCCAAGGGCGCGCGCTACACCCCGGTTTCGAAGCGCCAGGACCGCCCCGACGCGATCTCGTGGCTGCTGAAGCACCACCCCGAGCTTTCCGACGCGCAGATCGTCCAGCTGATCGGCACCACCAAGACCACGATCGCCGCGGTGCGCGAGAAGACCCACTGGAACGCCACCAACATCAAGGCGCGCAATCCGGTAACTCTCGGGCTTTGCAGCGAAGCCGACCTCGAAAAGGCGGTGGTGATCGCCCAGGGCCGCAGCGGCGGCGGTGCTCCGGTCGCCGCTCCGACTTCCGCTCCGGAAGAATAAGCCGATGCGCGATGCCCCGGCCATCGCGTTCCTGATCTTCGACGGCCTGACGCCCTTGGATTTCGTCGGGCCGTTCGAAGTTCTCTCCCGCTTGCCGGGCTCCCACACCCGTGTCGTTTCGCCCACTGGCAAGGCGATCTCGGCCTCGGGCGGCAAGCTCACCCTCGGCGTCGACTGCGGCATCGCCGACCTCGACGCCGCCGACATCCTCGTGGTTCCGGGCGGTCCCGGCGCGCGCATCCTGATGCACGACGCAGCGGTCACCGCGTGGGTGGCCAAGATCGCGACGCATGCGGCCTGGACCACCTCGGTCTGCACCGGCAGCCTGATTCTCGGCGGCGCAGGCCTGCTCGCCGGAATGGAGGCCACGACCCACTGGGCGGCGCGCGAACTCCTCGCCACTACCGGTGCGGTACCGGTGGCGCGCCGGATCGTCGAATACCCGCGCCTGATCACCGCCGCCGGGGTCTCCTCGGGGATCGACATGGCACTGCTGCTCGCGGCTCGGGTCGCGGGCGAGGAGATCGCCAAGGCGATCCAGCTCCGCATCGAATACGACCCCCAGCCGCCGTTCGATTGCGGCGCGCTCGAAAAGGCTCCCGCCGAAATCCGCGCCCTCGCCGCTTCGGTCTGAAACGGCGAACGGCGCGCCCAGGAGGCGCGCCGTTCGTGTAGCCAAGCTGCATATCCGCGGGTTTTACATCGCGCGCTGAATCTCATCCTTCAGCAAGAGCTTCTGCTTCTTGAGGGTGTTGATGGCGTCTTCGTCGGGTTGAGGGCGACGGGCCTCCTGGTGTATCGCCGCCTCCAATGCGGAGTGCTTGTCCTTCAGGGCCTCGATGTGCGCGGCAGAGTTCATTGCTTACCTCCGTGAAACACTTCCAAAGACGTAGTTTTAGTGTAAGACTTCGCGTCCGATCCTGCCACCCTTGGCCGTCATGAAACTGTAAATTATCGGCTTGACCTCCAAGGAATCCGCCACTTTCAAGGAGTCACCATGCCCTCCGCGATGATCGTCGGCATCACTGGCGCCTCCGGCGCGATCTATGGCATCCGCCTGCTCGACGCGCTCGCCGAGCTCGGAGTCGAGCGCCACCTGATCATGAGCCGCGCCGCCGAGGTTACCCTCGCGCACGAAACCGACTTCAAGGTCAAGGACGTGCAGGACCGCGCCGACGTCGTCTACCGCCCGGAAGACATCGCCGCCGCGCCCGCGTCGGGCTCCTTTCCCACTCTCGGGATGATCGTCGCGCCCTGCTCGGTGAGCACGCTGTCCGAGATCGCCGCAGGGATCACCGAAAACCTCCTCACCCGCGCCGCCGACGTCACCCTGAAGGAACGCCGCCGCCTGGTGCTGATGGTGCGCGAGACGCCGCTGCACCTCGGGCATCTGCGTGCGATGACCGCCGTCACCGAGATCGGCGCGATCATCGCTCCGCCGCTGCCCGCCTTCTACCACCGCCCCCGGTCGATCGAAGAGATCGTCGACCACACCGTCGGCCGCACCCTCGACCTCTTCGGCCTCAACACCGGCAAGCTCAAGCGCTGGGGCAAGGACGTCGGCCCACTGCCGCCGCGATAGGAGCCACCCGATGAAACTCGTTGCGCCGATCCTCGCCGACCCGACCCCCGCCCAGGGCGAATGGAACCTATTCACCGATCGGGTGATGGGAGGCGTCTCGAACGGCACGATGACGCGGGAGATCGTCGCAGGCCGCGACGCGATCCGGATGCGGGGCGACGTCAGCCTCGAAAACAGCGGCGGATTCATCCAGATTTCCCTCGACCTCGCGCCGACCGGCGACGCCGCCGACGCAAGCGCCTGGACCGGGATCGAAATCGACGTGCTGGGGCGCGGCGAAGACTACAGCCTGCGGCTGCGCACCACCGACCTCACCCAATCCTGGCAGTCCTACCGTCAGGGCTTCTTCGCCGGGCCGGACTGGACGACGGTGCGGCTGCCGTTCGCCGACTTCGCGCCGCACCGCACCGAAACGCCGCTCGACCTCGCCAAGCTGCGCCGGATCGGCCTCGTTGCCATCGGCCGGGAATTCTCCGCCGACCTCGCGGTCGGCGGATTGCGTTTGTACGCCTGAAGCTCAGAGATCGCCGAC
Source organism: Rhodospirillum sp. UBA1311 (assembly GCA_002307145.1). GTDB lineage: Bacteria > Pseudomonadota > Alphaproteobacteria > Rhodospirillales > Rhodospirillaceae > Oleispirillum. The sequence goes on from DBTR01000009.1 coordinate 16,899, forward strand.
GTAGGTGCCGAGCCCCCGCGCGGTATGGACCAGCGGGTCGCGCGGATCGAGCTGGCGCGCGCCGACCGCGACGATGTCGTCGATCGAAACGTCCATCACGCCGCGATCCCGCCACGCCACCATCCGGCCGAAGCGCCCGCGCGCCGCGAGGTCGACGGCATGCACGCCGAACGCCGAGGCGAGCACCCGGTCGGTCGCCGAGGGCGTGCCGCCGCGCTGCACGTGGCCGAGCACGGTGACGCGGGTCTCGGTGTCCATGCGCTCGGCGAGCGCCTCGGAGAGGTAAAGGCCGATGCCGCCGTAGCGCCGCTGGCCGTCGGCCATGCGCATCGTCGCCGAGTTGCCGTCCTCCATCCGCACCCCTTCCGCCACCACCACCAGGCCATGGCGACGGCCCTCGTCGTGAACCGCGCGGAGCTTCTCCACCACCGCGTCGAGGCTATAGGGAATCTCGGGAATGAGGATCACGTCGGCGCCGCCCGCGATGCCCGAATGCAGCGCGATGTGGCCCGCGTCGCGGCCCATCATCTCGCAGATCATCACGCGGTGGTGCGAGGCGGCGGTGGGTTGGAGGTGGTCGAGGGCATCGACGCACACCCGCACCGCCGAATTGAAGCCGACCGCCGATTCGGTGAACGGCACGTCGTTGTCGATGGTCTTCGGGATGCCGATCATCGGGATGTTGCCCTGGCGGCAGAGGCGCTTGAGAATCCCGAGGCTGCCGTCGCCGCCGATCACCAGGAGCGCGTCGAGTCCGAGCTCCCTGACGCCATCGACGAAGTCCTGCGAGCGATCCTGCAGCGTGCCGTCGGGCATCGGGAAGGCGAAGGGATCGCCCTTGTTGGTGGTGCCGAGCATGGTGCCGCCCATCCGCAGCACCGTGCCCGAGAACACCGAGAGATCGAGCTTCTGGTATTGCAGCGGGCGGCTCATCAGGCCGAGGCTGCCGTCGGAAATTCCGTAAACTTCCATTCCATAAGCGCGCACCGCGCGGGAGACCACGGCGCGAATCACCGCATTCAGCCCGGCGCAATCGCCACCGCTGGTCAAAACTCCGATGCGTTTGACAACCGACTTCGACATGGCGTAACTCCCTCGGCTACTCGGGTGCGGCATGAGTCCGCGATTTTTGCCAACCCGGCCGAGGCAATCCATACCCCTGCACCGGAAAATCTGGTATTGTCGGCATCTTAGATCATTTTGCCGACTTGGGGACGATGAACCTTTCGGAAGACGATATCCGCCGCCGCCTCGAGGCTCTCCGCCTCGAACACCGCGACCTCGACGACGTGATCCTGCGCCTGGAGGCCGAAACCGCGGCAAACCAGATTCAGGTTCAGCGGCTGAAAAAACGTAAGCTCGGGCTGAAGGACGAAATCGTGCGTCTGGAAGCACTTATGTACCCCGATATCATCGCTTGAATTCCCACCTTCCGCCGGGCCGCAAGGCACACCGAATCGGTGTTCCGTCGCATCCGGTTATGCACTAAACTCCGGCCCTCGCAGTGGGGCGATGAAACGTCGAGGAACGTCATGACCGAACCCGTTGTCGGCATCATCATGGGAAGCCAGTCCGACTGGGACACCATGCGCCATGCCGCCGAGACCCTCGCGGCCCTCGAAATTCCGTTCGAAACCCGGATCGTGTCCGCCCATCGCACGCCCGACCGGATGGGCGAATACGCCCGCACCGCGCGCGACCGCGGGATCAAGGTGATCATCGCGGGCGCGGGCGGGGCCGCACATCTGCCCGGCATGACCGCGGCGATGACGCCGCTGCCGGTGCTGGGCGTTCCGGTGCAAAGCCATGCCCTCAACGGCATGGACAGCCTGCTTTCGATCGTGCAGATGCCCGGCGGGATTCCCGTCGGCACGCTCGCGATCGGCAAGGCGGGCGCAATCAACGCCGCGCTGTTGAGCGGCGCGATTCTCGGGCTTTCCGACCCGGCTCTCGCCGCTCGGCTCGATTCCTGGCGGGCGCGGCAAACCGAAGCGGTCGCGACCGCGCCGGTCGACCCTGCCCCGGTATGTTAGTTGGTGAAAGAGTATCGTAATGAGCATTGAGACTTCGCCGGTGATCGCACCGGGTTCGACAATCGGCATTCTCGGCGGCGGCCAGCTCGGGCGGATGACCGCCCTTGCCGCGGCGCGGCTTGGCTACCGCTGCCATATCTATTGCCCCGAGGCCGATGCTCCCGCTTTCGCCGTCGCCGCCGCGCACACCGTTGCGCCCTACGACGACCCGGAGGCCCTCGACGCCTTCGCCAAGGCGGTCGACGTGGTGACCTTCGAATTCGAGAACATCCCGGCGGCCTCCGCCGAACGCCTCGCGGGCAAAACCCTGGTGCGGCCGTCGTGGAAGGTGCTCGACACCGCCCAGGATCGCGTCTCGGAAAAGAAGTTCTTCGCCGGAATCGGCGCCGCCACCGCGCCCTGGCGCGAGGTCAACGACCTCGTCGCGCTGGAGAATGCGATCGCCGACCTCGGCGTGCCGTGCATCCTCAAGACCCGCCGCTTCGGCTACGACGGCAAGGGCCAGGTGCGCATCGACCGCGCCGCCCAGGCCGCCGAGGCCTGGGAGGCGATGAAGGGCGCGCCGGCGATTCTCGAAGGTTTCGTCGCCTTCTCGCGCGAGATTTCGGTGATCGTCGCCCGCTCGCCGCGCGGCGAGGTCAACACCTTCGACGTGGTCGAGAACGTCCATGTCGACCATATTCTCGACACCACCCGCGCGCCGGCGCAGATCACGCAGGATCAGGCGGAGCGCGCGGCGGCGATCGCACATCACGCAGCGGTCGCGCTCGACCTCGAAGGCCTGCTCGCGATCGAGATGTTCGTCGACCACGAGGGCAAGATCCTGGTCAACGAAATGGCACCACGCCCGCACAATTCCGGGCACTGGACCATGGACGCCTGCATCACCGACCAGTTCGAGCAGTTCGTCCGCGCGGTGTGCAATCTCCGCCTCGGCTCGACCGAGCGGCACTGCAACGCAGAAATGAAGAATCTTCTCGGGCGCAGCATCGAACAATGGGCGGAGATTCTCTCCGATCCGAAGGCGAAGTTGCATCTTTACGGGAAGTTGGAGGCCCGCGACGGTCGTAAAATGGGCCACGTGACCCGTGTGTTTCCGCGCTGGAAAAACGAACCGAAATAAGACTATAACTACGGAGCTTCCTTGCCGTCGCCAGGCATTGCGAATGCCTTGGGGGGAATGGCGTAAACGGGCAGAGGTCAGTGGATTTTATTCTCAACTCCCTCAATATGTCGCTCGAAGAACTGCTGCAATCCTGGGGGTATGTAGCGATTCTGATAGGGACCTTCCTTGAGGGCGAGACGATCGTGATTTTCGCGGGGGTCTTCGCATCACAAGGGATGATGTCGTTGCCCTTGGTGTTCTGCTTCGCCCTGTTCGGCACTTTCTTCGGCGATCAGATCTATTTTTCCATCGGCAAACGCTGGGGCTCGCGGCTCCTCTACTCCCACCCAACGTTAAAGCGCAAAACCCGCTCGGTGTTCCGCCTCCTGAAAAAATATGAGACCGGATTCATCCTTTCGTTCCGCTTCATCTACGGCCTGCGCAACGTCAGTCCGTTCGTGATCGGGATGAACGGGATCAAGTGGATGCGGTTCGCCGCCCTCAACTTCATCGCCGCCTTCGTCTGGGCGACGATTTTCGCGGGCGGCGGCTATCTTCTCGGCAAGACCCTGGAGAACTTCATCGGCCGGATGCACGGCGCGATTCTTCTTGGCGTGCTGGGGTTGGTGGTGACCTTGAGCGTCATCAGCATCCTCATCAACCGGGTTCGCGGCAGCCGCGACCCCCGGATTCAGCGCCTTCGCCGCATCCAGGCAATCCGCCAGAGCCGCCGCGCCCTGGCGGCCGCCGAAAAGTGAATCGCCCCGCCCGCTTGACACTGGAAATTCGGGCGATTACGACTTCACAACCTACCAACGATATGCTACCTAGTGCGCCCGAAGCCGAGAAATCGGCCGCACCGGCGGCCTTTCGGCACGATTTGAAGCGCATTGGTGAGACATGGCAGGCAGCGACCCGCAGCCGTCGCGCCGCCCTAAACCGGAGGATAGTCAGATAGTTCACGTTCTCGTTCGCGACAACAATGTCGACCAGGCCCTTAAGGCGCTCAAGAAGAAGATGCAGCGCGAAGGTGTGTTCCGTGAAATGAAGCTGCGTCGGAATTTCGAAAAGCCGTCCGAGAAGAAGGCTCGCGAAACCGCCGAAGCGGTTCGCCGCGCCCGCAAGCTTGAGCGCAAGCGTCTGGAACGCGAAGGCTTCTAAGGAAGTCTTTTCCAGGTTCACCAATGCGACGGCCCGACCTCATGGTCGGGCCCGAATTGTTTCGTCCGCTCAGTCCGGCTCCCGCCGGAAGAGCAGCATCGCGAGCGCCGCCAGGGGCATTGCGAACCCGCACCATGCGGTTCCCGTCCACCCCGCGTGAACATAGACCCAGCCGCCCAAGGCCGAGCCCGCCGCGCCGCCGACGAAGAACGCGGCGATGAACAGGCCGTTCAGGCGGCTGCGCAACTCCGGCCGCAGCCCGAAGATCACCCGTTGCCCCAGCACCAGGTTGCCCGAGACGCCGAAGTCCAGCAGGATCGCGGACGTCACCAATAGCCCGAGCGCCAGATTCGATCCGTCGGCGACGACGAGCGAGAGCGGAAATGCGGCGGCGGCGACCAGCATCGACACCGCCGACCCCGAACGGATATGCCCCCGATCGGCGACCCGCCCGGCGACCGGCGCGGCGATCGCGCCCGCCACCCCCGCCAACGCAAACAGCGCGATGCCGCTTTGGCTCAAGCCGAATCGCCCGGCCAGATACAACGGCGCGGAGGTCCAGAACAGGCTGAACGCGCCGAACAGACAGGCCTGGTAGAAGCCCCGCCGCCGGAGCGCCGGGGTCGATGCGACGAGATACGCCATCGACACCAACAGCGTCGTATAGGTCAGCTCGGCGGTCGGCTGCCGGAGCGGCAGGGCGACGCGCAACAGCACCGCCAGTCCCGCCATCAAGCCCGCCGAGACCCAGAACACCGCATGCCACGAGGCGAGGTCGGCGAGGAAGCTCGCGAACGGCCTCGCCAACATGATCCCGAGCAACAGACCCGACATCACGTTGCCCACCACCCGCCCCCGCACCGCCTCGGGTGCGAGATGTGCCGCGAACGGCACCAGCACCTGCGCCGAGACCGAACACAAGCCGATGGTCAGCGAGGCGGCGAGAAACGCTCCTGCGCTACCAGACAGCGCCGCGCCGACGAGCGCGACGGCGCTCAGGCCCACCACCGCGACGATCAGTCGGCGGTTCTCCATCAGATCGGCAAGCGGCACGATCAGCAGCAGGCCGAGTCCGTAGCCGACCTGGGTGAGGGTGACGATCACCCCCGCCGCGTCGGGAGCAAGGCCGAGGGAGGCCGAGATCGGGCCGACCAGGGGCTGGGCGTAGTAGAGATTGGCGACGATCGCGCCGCACGCGACGCCGAGCAGAAGGATCAGCCACGACGATGGCTTGGAAACGGACACGCTACTCTCCTCAAGGAAGCAAAAAGGGCGGCCCGAAGGCCGCCCTGATATTGGTTCAACGCGCTGAAAGCGTTAGAGCGACTGAACGATTTGTTCGGTCATCTTCTTCGCATCGCCGAACAGCATCATGGTGTTGTCGGCATAGAACAGCGGGTTTTCGACGCCCGCGTAGCCCGACGCCATGGAGCGCTTGACGAACAGCACGGTCTTGGCACGGTCCACTTCAAGGATCGGCATGCCGAAGATCGGGCTCGACGGATCGTTCTTCGCCGACGGGTTGGTGACGTCGTTGGCGCCGATCACGTAGACGACGTCGGCGGTGGAGAACTCGTGGTTGATCTCCTCCAACTCGAAGACTTCGTCATAGGGCACGTTGGCTTCCGCCAGCAGCA
>DBTR01000045.1:0-222 GCA_002307145.1 Rhodospirillum sp. UBA1311
TCGCGTGCCGACCCCGAACGTCTCGATGATCGACTTCAAGTGCGTGGTGAAGCGCAGCGTCACCGTCGACGAGATCCACGCGGCGATCGCCAAGGCGGCCGCCGGCGAGCTCAAGGGCGTTCTCGCGGTGAACGACCGTCCGCTGGTTTCGGTCGACTTCAACCACAACCCGGCGAGCTCGACCTTCGACCTCGGCGAGACCAAGGTGATCGACGGCACCTT
>DBTR01000045.1:517-4494 GCA_002307145.1 Rhodospirillum sp. UBA1311
CGAGTGGGGCTTCTCGAACCGCATGCTCGATACCGCTGCGGCGATCGCGAAGCTGATCTAATATTGGCCGACGCTTCCCGTCCGCGCCCGAATCACCGGGCGCGGGCGTGGGGTGGCGCCGCAATCGGGGGAATATCCTATGGCTTTCAAGACGCTCGACGATATCGACGTGCGCGGCAAGACGGTGTTCGTGCGCTCCGATCTCAACGTTCCGGTGAAGGACGGCAAGGTCACGGATGCGACTCGCATCGTCCGCTCCGCCTCCACCATCCTCGACCTGCTGAAGGCGGGCGCGGCGGTGATCGTCGCCTCCCATTTCGGCCGTCCGAAGGGCGTCGATCCGGTGTTTTCGCTTGAGCCGGTAGTCGCGCCGCTCGCGGAAGCCTTGGGCAAGCCGGTGAAGTTCGCGTCCGACTGCGTCGGGCCGGTGGCGGAAGCCGCGGCCAAGGCGCTGAAGCCGGGCGAAGTGCTGCTGCTCGAAAATCTCCGCTTCCACCCCGAGGAAGAAAAGAACGAGCCGAAATTCGTCGCCGCGCTGTGCAAGCTCGCCGCCGTCTACGTCAACGACGCGTTCTCCTCCGCGCACCGTGCGCACGCCTCGACCGAAGGCATGGCGCACCATCTCCCCGCCGCCGCCGGACGCCTGATGCAGGCCGAACTGGAGGCGCTTGAGAAGGTGTTGGAGAAGCCCGAGCGTCCGGTCGCCGCGATCGTCGGCGGCGCCAAGGTCTCGACCAAGCTCGACCTTTTGGGCAATCTCGTCTCCCGCGTCGACGTGCTGGTGATCGGCGGCGCGATGGCCAACACCTTCCTCGCCGCCCAGGGGATCGACGTCGGCAAGTCGCTCTGCGAGCACGAGATGAAGGACACCGCCCTCGAAGTCCTGAAGACCGCCGAGGCCAAGGGTTGCGCGGTGATCCTGCCGACCGACGTGGTGGTCGCGCCGGCGTTCGCCGCCGGGTCGCCGTCGACCGTGGTCGCGGTCTCCGCCGTGCCCGCCGACCAGATGATCCTCGACATCGGCCCGGTCTCGGTGCGCACCGTGGTCAACCGCCTGGCCGAGTGCAAGACCCTGCTCTGGAATGGCCCGTTCGGCGCGTTCGAGATCAAGCCGTTCGACGCCGGCACCAACGGCGTGGCGCGCGGCGCGGCCGATCTCACCCGGAAGGGCGTTCTGGTTTCGGTGGCGGGCGGCGGCGATACGGTTTCCGCGCTTGCCAATGCGGGCGTGGTTGATACCCTCTCGTATGTATCGACGGCGGGTGGCGCGTTCCTCGAATGGCTTGAGGGCAAAACCCTGCCGGGCGTCGCCGCGCTCGGCTGAGCGCGTCCCGAATCGGCGGCGAGGGAGAGGGATCGGAAGTGACCGCGTTTGATGCCGACGCCTTCGCCGCCATGGCCGAGCGTCTGCAGGGCACCAATGTCAGCCCGCAGACCTTCCTTGCGACGGATTATCTCAATCACTTCAATGAAGTGGTGATGCTCCTCGGGATGCTCTCCGACATGCCCGAGATGTTCGAGGACGTGGCGGCCTGGGCTCCCAAATCCTATGTCGACCACTTCCGCGACAGCAGCATCGCCGACCGCGAAATCGCGATCGAGGCCTACGGGCTCGCACCCGAGCGTTATCGCCGCCCGTTCGACGACACCATCGTGCAGGCGGAAACCGTCGTCGCCCACGCGGTCGCGCTGCTCGGCCCGGCGATCGAAGCCGGGGATTCGGAGCGGATCGCCATGATCGGGGCCAGCGCTTCGCAGATTCTCCAGAAGTTGATCGACGTCGCCTCCGGAATCATCCACGGATCGGAGAAGGGAATGTCGCAGGCGGAAATCGATATCGTCATCGGCGACCCCTGACTTGCCTCAAGATTAGCTGAAATCCCCTCATTCCTTAGAAATTCGACAAAAAATAGTCGCCTGCGATGCCCGGGACGGCGTCATTCCCGGTTGTCGCGGCATAGGCGTTTGGCTACACTGCGGCGGGTGGAGTTCCGGGCGCGGGGGGCATGTGCCGGTTTGGGGCTTCTTTTCAGGGATTATTCCAGCAATACCACTTCGGAGCGGGCGATACGCTCGGGGATCATACAAAAAGGTAGTTCGCGACGATGGCCTTCTCGCAAATTCGTGCTTTGTTGATGGGCTCAGCCCTGCTTCTCGGCGGCTGCTCCTTCACCTCCGATTCACTTTTCCCGTCTTTGGGGTCAGGGGATACCTCCGATAGCGCCGCCGCGAGCACCGAGACCCAGGGGCCGGCGCTCGGCACCACCAACTTCGAGCCCGCGCCGGTCACGCCCGGCTCGCCGACCGGCACCTACGTCGGCAAGAAGGTCCAGGCCTTCCGCGGCGATCTCTCCGCGCTCAAGACCATCGTCGGCCAGCACAATTCGACGCTCCAGGGCCTGCGGAACCAGACCTCGCGCAGCGCCGCCCAGTACCACGAAGTCGTGGGCGCGATCACCGCGCGGCTCCAGGTCGGCTCGACTCCCGGCAACCCGATTCTCGTCGCCAACCTCCGCCGCGCGCAGGAGCTGATGAACGGGATGAGCGCCGACGTCGCGAAGCTCAACCAGCTCTCCGCCGACGTCTCGTCCGACTCCGCCATGGCCGCCTACCTGCTCGACTCGATCCGTTCGTCGTATGCCCTCTCCGGCGCGATCGAGGAAGACCATCGCCAGCTCCGCGTCCTCGAAGACGACACCAACCAGACCGTGGTCCTGATCGACCGCCTGTCGAAGGAACTGAACGCCGACGCCGCGCGCCAGCAGCAGTACGTCTCGAACGAACGGGCCAACCTCAACGTCCTTTCCGCCTCGGTGCAGAGCGGCCAGCTCTACGGCACCGGCGCCTCGGCGCTGTCGATGCGCCCGGCCTCGGCGTCCGATACCGGCGCCGCCCGCGTCGCGCCGATGGACCTCACCGAGCGTCGCCCGCTGGTGGTGATCCGCTTCGACCGCGCCAACGTGCCCTACGAGCAGGCGCTCTATCAGTCGGTCAATCAGGCGCTCGAACGCAACCCGAACGCCCACTTCGACCTCGTCGCGGTTTCGCCGGCCCAGGTTTCGCCGGGCCAGACCGCGCTCGGCTCCAACGCCGCGCGCCGCAACGCCGAGGCGGTGATGCGCTCGCTCTCCGGTATGGGCCTGCCCGCCGATCGCGTCGATCTCTCCGCGACGACCAGCGCCCAGGCGCACGGCAACGAGGTTCATCTCTACGTGCGTTGACCTCGGCCGCCGAAAACGCTATCAGACGACGTGAAAACGGTGCCCTCGGGCGCCGTTTTCGTTATCTTGACGGATCGCGCGTGCTCGCACCGCACCAGAACCATCACCGAAAAGGACGACAACCTTGGCGGACAAGGATTACACCGGCAGCCGGTACATGGGCATTTCGTGGGACATGTTTCACCGCGACGCGCGCGCCCTGGCGGCGAAACTGATCACCAAGGGGCCGTTCGACGGCATCGTCGCGATCACCCGGGGCGGCCTCGTGCCGGCGGCGGTGGTCGCCCGCGAACTCAACCTGCGCCTCGTCGAAACCCTGTGCGTATCGAGCTATGACGACCGCAGCCAGGGCGCGGCGACGATCCTGAAGCGCCCCGAGGGCGACGGCACCGGCCTCCTGGTGATCGACGACCTGGTCGATTCCGGCCGCACCGGCAAGATCGTCCGCGAGCTCCTGCCGAAGGCCTATTTCGCCACCGTCTACGCGAAGCCGCAGGGCCGCGAAGTGGTCGACGATTTCGTCGTCGGCGTCGACCAGGGAATCTGGCTCCTGTTCCCCTGGGATGCGGATTTGCAGCCCGCGCCGCCCCTCGTCGCGGGTGGTTGAGGCCGTCGATTCGGGTTTCGCGGAGGTGTCGGAAAAACTAGGGCCGACTGCCGAAATAGTGCTTGCATCCGATTGGGGGCATTGGTACATAAGCGCCTCACCGCTTGCGGGGGTGTAGCTCAGCTGGTTAGAGTGCCGGCCTGTCACGC
>DBTR01000045.1:4742-6979 GCA_002307145.1 Rhodospirillum sp. UBA1311
GGCCTGTCACGCCGGAGGTCGCGGGTTCGAGCCCCGTCACTCCCGCCACTTCTCTCACGAGAAGGCGTCATAACGGTGAACATGAAAAAAGCGGATCGTCCTCGGACGGTCCGCTTTTTGATTTGCCGCGAAAGAGGAGGGTGGGTCAGGCCTGACGCACCGCCACCACCTTCTGGTACAGGCCGCCGAAGCTCGTCGCCTTGGCCCAGGAGAAGCGGGCGCGGCGGTCGTTGGTGACGTAGTCGGCGATCTCGTGCTTCCACAGCGCGAAGGTGAACGGCTCCAGCGTCCAGGCGATGAACGCCATGATCGGCCAGAGCGGCTGCCACCAGACCATCTTGTGATAGTCGATGAAGATCGCCTTGCCGCCGATCTCGACCTGGTCGAGCAGGTGGTTGACGATCATCGTCTTGTAGTCCTCGGGCACTTCGTGGAGCAGGAGGAAGCTGATTGCCACGTCGTACGGGCCCTTGATCGGTTCGGCGGCGTTGGCGCGGCGCACGAACAGGTTCTTGATCCCCCGGGCGCGGCGCTTCTTGCGCAGGCCGTCGAGCTGGACGGTGGAGATGTCCGAGATCGTCACCTTGCCGGGCGAGGCCTTGTCGGCAAGGTCGAGGCAGAAGTGGCCGTAGACGGAAGCGGGCATGTAGACCCGGTCGCCGGGGGTGATGTCTTCAAGGACGCCCTTCATCAGCGGGCGGTCGTTGAACCACAGGATCAGGGCGACGATCCACTGGCGGTCGAAAAGCCAGTGCGCGAACGGTGCGATGTAGGCCCAGGTGTAGACCTCCCGCAGGTAGCGCGGCACCGGCAGTCGCCACCGCTCCGCCGTCGCGTGGGATTCTCGCTCCGCCTCGGAATTGGGGGCGAGATCGAGCGCGTCTACGGCGTCAGACAAAAGCGGGCGGGCGTCCATGGTGAGAGTTCTCCGGTCGGGGGAGTGGCGGTTCAGAAAGACAGGGGATCGGTGCGACATGTGCGCGTTCGTGTCGCCCCCCAGGCTGACACAGCGGATCCCACTTTTTTCCGGCGCCTCTCTGGTTCTCTACCCGGCGCGATTGGGTTCGGACATCAGGTCCGAAGGTTGCACTTTCGTAACCGTTCAGGCGCGCCGGGGCAAGATTTCTCTCGCGCGGTGCTCGAACGCGGCGATCATCGCCTCGACGTCGTCTGGACCGAAACGATTGAGTAAGGCTTGAAGCGTGCGGGAGCGCATCTCGCACAAGAATTCGAGGCTGACGAAGCTGCCGCTCTCCTGGCGGCGGAAGCGCCAGAGGATGTTCAGGCGGAGGAACGGCGGCTGGTTCGCGGTGACGTCGATCGCCTCGTAGGGCGTCAACGTGGTCAACGTGCGGAAGGTCTGGCGGAGGAACCGCATGCGCACCGTCTGTTCGGTGCCGTAGGTGTTGTCGGTGCGCGCCACCACCCGCGCGGCAACCCACCCGGGGACGAACTCCGGGTAGCTTTCCACGTCCGCGACCATGTCGAAGACGTCTTCGACCGCGAACGGCAAGGGCCTATGGACGGCGTAACGAAACATCGGCATCCCCGATGACGAGGCAGCAAATTTTCCTGCCCCCATCCTAGGATGGAAGGGTGGGAATCGGCAAACGAAGAATGCCCAAATGGGCGGGTTTTGGCCGCTATGTGACCACATTCAGGCGGACGTCGACGTTGCCCCGCACCGCATTGGAGTAGGGGCAGACTTCGTGCGCCTCCGCGACCAGGGCTTCGGCCTCGCCGCGCGGCAATCCGGCGATGTGGACGGTCAGCTCGATGTCGAGCGCGAACCCCTTGCCGGTGCCCGGCCCGATGCCGACATCCGCGCTCACCGAGGTGTCGACGCCTGCGATCTTCTTCTGCCCGATCAGGTAGAGCAGGGCGTTGTCGAAGCAGGCGGCGTAGCCGGCGGCGAACAGCTGCTCGGGATTGGTCGCCGCCTCGCCCGGGCCGCCCAACGCCTTCGGCATCGAGAGCTTGACGTCGAGGACGCCGTCGGACGAACGGGCGCGGCCGTTGCGTCCGCCGGACGCGGATGCCTGGGTGCGGTAGAGAATCGGCATGGTCTTGGCCTCCTGGTTTCAGCGCTTCGTTCCTGCATATGGGCACGCTTCGCCGATTTCTCCTTGCTCCGCGCGCCGAAAATGCCGACATTCCGCGAAACGAAATCGAAATGGGTTTTCATGACTGAAGCCGTTGATGCCGTCTCGAAGCGGCGCACCTTCGCGATCATCTCG
>DBTR01000045.1:7286-7508 GCA_002307145.1 Rhodospirillum sp. UBA1311
GCTGCTGTTCGGCGGCGCGATCCAGGCCGCGGGCGCGGTCAAGGCGCGCGGCGACGCACGGCGCGCGCGCTCGGACTGGATGAAGGTGGAGCAGGAGCGCGGCATCTCGGTCGCGTCCTCGGTGATGACCTTCGAGTTCGAGGGGCGGGTATTCAACCTCCTCGATACCCCCGGCCACGAAGACTTCTCGGAAGACACCTATCGCACGCTGACCGCCGTCGA
>DBTR01000045.1:7833-8379 GCA_002307145.1 Rhodospirillum sp. UBA1311
GCTGTTCGAAGTCTGCCGCCTGCGCAACGTGCCGATCATCACCTTCATCAACAAGATGGACCGCGAGGCGCGCGACCCGTTCGACATCCTCGACGAGATCGAGCAGGCGCTCGCGCTCGACGTCACCCCGGCGTCGTGGCCGATCGGCATGGGCCGCGATTTCCTCGGCTGCTACGACCTGATGAAGGACCGCCTCGCGCTCTTGCATCGCAAGGGCCGCGGCGAACTGCCCGAGCCCGGCGAAACCTGTGAAGGCCTGGACGATCCCAAGCTCGACGCGCTGCTGCCCGACCACGCCGTCGCCACCTTGCGCGAGCAGGTCGACATGGCGCGCGGCCTCTGCCCCGAGTTCGACCTCGACTCGTATCGCGCCGGGCACCTGACGCCAGTGTTCTTCGGCTCGGCGATCAACAACTTCGGCGTACGCGAACTGCTGCAGGGCCTGGCCGACTACGCGCCGAGCCCGCGTCCCCAGCCCGCCGAACCGCGCCCGATCGCGCCCGAGGAAACCAACCTCTCGGGCTTCGTCTTCAAGATCCAGGCGAA
>DBTR01000045.1:8633-30056 GCA_002307145.1 Rhodospirillum sp. UBA1311
CAAGATCCAGGCGAACATGGACCCGAAGCATCGCGACCGCATCGCCTTCGTCCGCCTCGCCTCCGGCCACTTCGAGCGCGGCATGAAGGTTCGACACGTGCGTTCGGGCAAGACCCTCAACCTCCACAACCCGGTTCTGTTCCTGGCGCAGGACCGCGAGCTGGCGGAGGAAGCCTGGGCCGGCGACATCATCGGCATCCCCAACCACGGCAACTTGCGCATCGGCGATGCGATCTCGGAAGGCGACGACATCCGCTTCACCGGCATCCCCAACTTCGCTCCGGAACTGCTGCAGAAGGTCCGCTCGGAAGACCCGCTCAAGGCCAAGCACCTCGGCCGCGCGCTGCAGCAACTCGCCGAAGAGGGCGCGGCGGCGGTGTTCAAGCCCCGCCTCGGCGCGGATTGGATCGTCGGCGTGGTCGGGCCGCTGCAGTTCGAAGTGATGGCCGACCGGATCCGCACCGAATACGGCATCCCGGTGATCTTCGAGCCGACTTCGCTCTACACCGCGCGCTGGGTCGCCTCCGACGACCCGCTCGCGCTCAAGCGTTTCACCGATGGCAACATGGTGGCGCTCGCCGACGATCACGACGACCAGTTGGTGTTCCTCGCCCGCAATGCCTGGCACCTCGGCAAGGCGGAAGAGGAATTCCCCGACGTCCGCTTCCTCAAGACCCGGGAAACCGCCGGATGAGCGGCCTGCGTCCGGCGGCGTTCGTCGATCGCGACGGCACGATCAACGTCGAACGCCACTACCTCGGCAGCCCCGCCGAACTGGAACTGATCCCCGGCGCGGCGGCGGGGCTGAAGGACCTGCAGCGCCAAGGCTTCGCCCTGGTGGTGCTGACCAACCAGTCGGGGGTGGCGCGGCGCTACTTCACCCTCGACGCAGTGGCGGCGGTGCATGCGCGCCTCGCCGAAATGCTCGCCGCCGAAGGCGTGACCCTCGATGCCGTCTACCTCTGCCCGCACGGGCCCGCCGACGCCTGCGATTGCCGCAAGCCGCTGCCGGGCATGGCGCTGAAAGCCGCGGCCGACCTCGGCCTCGACCTCGGACGCTCGGTGATGATCGGCGACAAGGGGGTCGACCTCGGCCTTGGCCGCGCCATCGGCGCGCGCACGGTGCTGGTGCGCACCGGCCACGGCCTCGCCGAAGAGCCTGCCGTGGCCAAGCTCGCCGACTTCGTCGCCGACGACCTCGCCGCCGCCGCGCGCTGGGTCGCCCAGCATCCCCTCTGACGCATCGCAGCGTTTCGCAAACCGGCGGTGCTTTCCCCACCCGGTGTGCTATAACCGGGTCGGGGAATGCCCGCGCCCGGTCGGCGCGGTTTTCGACGAGCGGGCTGGCGTGACTTGGCAAAAGGTGTGTTTTGGCCATGACGCCCAACGTGTCTCCACCGTCCTTCGGGGCGGTGCTGCGTGAATCCTTCCGCGATTCCTATCTCGTGATCCTGACCTTCGTGGTGATGTTCATCGGCGTCGGCCAGATGAGTTCGCGCGCCGGTCTCGACGCCCTGCAAACCGTGGTGATGACCGCGCTCACCCTCGCCGCTCCGGCGCAGGCGGCGGCGATGTCGATCCTGATCTCGGCGGGCGGCTCGGCGGGTGCCGCCTGGATCACCGCGTTGACCGCGGTGCTGGTGATCAACCTCCGCTTCATCGTGATGGTCGCCTCGGTGCTGGCGCGCCTGCCCAAGCTTTCGATCGGCCGCGCGCTCGCCACCCTCGGCCTGCTCTCCGCCAGTTCGTTCGCGGTGATCTTCCCCCGCCTGATCGACGACCCGCCGCGCCGCCCCGCCCTCTACGCCGGGACGATCTGCGCGATGTGCTCGCTCTCGGCGGTGATCGGCGCGCTGATCGGCAACCGGATGTCGGGCGCGGTCTCGCCGCTGGTCGGCGCGACGCTCGGGGCGGTGATCCCGGTCTATTTCGCCGTGCTGATCGCGGCGCAGTGGAAAAGCCGCGTGCTGATGCTGAACGCGGGCGTCGGCGCGGTGCTGGTGCCGCTCGCAGCACCCTACCTCGGCTCGTCGGCGTTGCTCGTCGTGCCGCTCGCCTTCGCCACCCTCACCACCCTCGCCGCGCGGAGGCCGAAGCATGCTTGAACCCTGGCAGATCTGGGCGGTCGCCCTCGGCGGCGGCCTCGTCACCGTCGCGCTGCGCGCCGCGCCGATCCTCGCGTTCCGCGACATCGGCGAAGGGCGCTTCCGCGACATCCTCGACCGCACCGGCTTCGGCGTGATGGGCGGCATCGTCGCGCAGAACGCGCTGGCCACCGGTCGCGCCGCCTTCGCCCACCCGGGTACGCCCGAACTGCAAACCCTCGGCATGGCCTGGGGCGTCGCGGCGGTGGCGCTCGCGTTCCTGCTTGCGGTGCGGTTCAAGTGGAAACTTCCGGCGGCGCTCTGCGGCCTCGTCTTCTTCGGCCTCGGCGGCGCGATCTTCGCGGGCTGAAACCGATTGACACACGCCCGCCCGGCGGCTTTCCTCGGGAAACGAAGTCTTTCGTTTCCCGAGGAGCCTCCATGTCCTGCGTCGTCGCCGAAACCCCGAGTTTGAGCGCCTACCTCGAAACCTGCGCCGAGCGCATGCGCGCCGCCGCGACCTTCGAACTCGACGCGGCGTTCAATCGCGCGGTGGAGGCGATCGTCGCCTGCCTCGCCTCGGGCAAAACCTTGCTGATCTGCGGCAACGGCGGCTCGATGGCCGACGCCCAGCACATCGCGGGCGAACTCGTCGCGCGCTTCCTCCTCAACCGCAAGGGCCTGCCGGTGATCGCGCTCGGCAGCAATGCCGCAACCCTCACCGCCTGGGCCAACGACGTCGACTACGCCTCCCTCTTCGCCCGCGAGGTCGAAGCCTACGGCCAACCGGGCGGCGTCCTCCTCGGCATCTCCACCAGCGGCAACTCCGGCAACGTCCTCGCCGCCTTCGCCAAGGCCAAGGAACTCGGCCTCACCACCATCGCCCTGACCGGCGGCACGGGCGGCAAAATGGCCCAACCCGGCGCCTGCGACATCCTTCTCTGTCCCGCCGCGCCGAGTACTCCCTCGATCCAGGAAATCCATACCCCGATCTACCACCTCCTCTGCCAGCAAGTCGAAGCCCGCTGCGCGGCGCTGCTGGGGTAGGGAGAAGGGTAAGGAAGACAGTCGCGGAGGGACTCGGTCCCTCCGCACCTCCCATAAGTTTTGGTTTTTCGCGCGTCAGCGCGGTCAACCGTTACGCTGCGTGATGGTCTTATGGCGCTACGCGCAAAAAACGAACGGGATCAAAGGGCCCCTACCTCCGGGGGATTTCCGCCCTCAGAAACGCCCACCGGGCGTTTCTGTCGCCGAGGGCGACCGGGCTCCAATCCCTTTGCGGGTCCGGGCAGAGCCCGGCCTTACTTCAACAGTTTTTCAAACTCCGCATCGAGCTTGGCGAGCGCTGTGTCGATCGCGGCTTGGTGCTCCGCGATCCAGGCGGTTTGCGCGGCGAGGGCGCGTTCGGCGTCGGCGAGCATGCGCGCGAGTTCGGCGGGTTGGGGGCCGCCCTTGGTGGCGCGGGCGTTGACGATGGCGACGGGGTCGAGGGTGGCGTGGAATTCGGCTTGCGTGAGGGGGAGGGCGGTTCCGGCGACTTGCGCGTAGATGCGTTGGGCTTCGGCATAGGGAAAGGTGAGCGGGGTGAGGGCGTGGGCCTTGGCGTGGTCGACGATCTCGGAGGCGAAGTGGTGGCCGATGCGGAAGGGGAGTTGGTATTTGCGCATCAGGACGTCGGCGAGTTCCTGGGAGGCGGTCCAGTCGGCATTGAGTTCGGCGAGGGCGCGGTCGGGATCGATGACCAGGGCGTTGAGGATGGTGTCGAAGCTTTTGAGGACGTTGCGGATGGTTTCGTGCATCGGCGCGCTGGATTGGAGATCTTTCGCGTCGGGCATGCCGGTGGGGAGGTTGTGGAGGCGCAGGGTGGCGGCGACGGCGAGGCCGATGGCGGTGGAGGCGTCGCGGCGGGTGTCGTTGAGCAGGCCCGGGTTGCGCTTTTGCGGCATTGCCGAGGAAGCGTAGGTGGTGTCCTTGCCGGGCTTGAGCAGGATCCAGGGTTCGGCCTGGGAGTATTGGGGCATCAGGTCTTCGATGAAGCCGCCGACGTGGAGCGCGATGCTGGTGACGATCTGGCCAAGTTCGACCAGGGCATCCTTTGGCGAGAGTTGGGCGGCGTCGTAGGCGTTGTCGATCGGGGCTGCGAAGCCGAGCGCGGCGGCCATGCGGTCGCGGTCCAGCGGCCAGCCGGTGCCGTTCAGCACCGTGGTGCCCATCGGGCAGCGGTCGACGCGGGCGTAGGCCTCGCGCAGGCGGTCGGCGTCGCGCTGGAGCGCCGCGAAGTGGCCGAGGAACTGGTGGGCGAGGCTGTTGGGCTGGGCGGCGACGCCGTTGGTGTAGTTGGGCACGATGGTGGCGACGTGCTCGGCGGCGCGGGCGCGGAGCGAGGTCTGCGCGGTGGCGAGGTTGCGGGCGATGTCGAGGATCCACTCGCGCAGGATCGCGGCGTTGAAGGTGGCGTGCATGTCCTGGCTGGAACGCCCGGCGTGGAGCAGGGTGACTTCCGGCCCGGCGGCGGCGATCAGCAGCGGCTCGAAGGCGATCACCCGGTTGGGGCGAGGTGCGCCCGGCGCTTCGGCGTCGGCGAGGACTTTCGCCAGACCTGCGGCGATGCGGGGCGCGAGTTTGGGGTCGAGCAATCCCTGGCCGGTGTTGATCACCGCCGTCGCCTTGTTGATTTCGCCCAGCCAGAAGAATTCGTCGCGCGCCACGGCCAAGTCCTTTGCAATGTCGGGGGAGGTGCGAGGGCGACGGAGGGGGTGTCCCCTCCGTCGGTGGGTTGGGTTTATTTACCGGATTTCAGCAACTTGTCGAAGTCGGCGTCGAGCTTGGCGAGGGAGCCGTCGATCTTTTCGTGGCGGGCTTTGATCCAGGCATCCTGCGCCGCGATCTTGGCGTTGGCGTCCTTCAGCATTCGCTCGACCTCGGCGGGCTGGGGGCCGCCGACGGTGGCGCGGTTGTTGACGATCGCGACCGGGTCGAGGGTGGAGCGGAACTCGGCTTCCGACATCGGCAGCTCGCCCGATTCGTTGAAATCCTTGACCGCGTTCTTGTAGATCCGCTGGGCTTCGGCATAGGGGAAGTCGAGCGGCTTGATGTTGTTCTGTTTGGCGAAGTCGACGACCTCGGAGGCGAAGTGGTGGCCGACGCGGAAGGGCAGCTTGTACTTCCGCATCAGGACGTCGGCCAACTCCTGCGAGGCGGTCCAGTCGCTGTTCAATTCCTCAAGCGCGCGATCGGGGCGGATCACCAGCGAGTTCAGGATTTTGTCCCACCCGGCGAGGAACTTGACCGCGCTCGCCACCATCTCGCTGTTGTCCGAGACTTCCTTCGGGTCGGGCATGCCGGGGGTGATGTTGTGCATCCGCATCACCGGGCCCATGGCGAGGCTGATCGCGGTGGAGGCGTCGCGGCGGGTGTCGTTCAAGATCCCGGGGTTGCGCTTCTGCGGCATGGCGGAGGAGACGTAGGTGGTGTCCTTGCCGACCTGGAGGAGGATCCAGGGCCGCGCCTCGGCATATTGGGTCATCATGTCTTCGATGAAGTTGCCGGTGTGCAGCGCCATGCCGGTGATCACCGCGCCGACTTCGACGGGCTCGTCCATCGAGGAGATCTGCGCCGCGTCGTAGGCGTTGTCGACGAGCGCGGCGAAGCCGAGGTAGTCGGCCATGCGCTTGCGGTTGAGCGGCCAACTGGTGCCGTTCAGCACCGTGGTGCCCATCGCGCTGCGGTCGACGCGGGCATAGGCCTCGCGCAGGCGCTGGGCGTCGCGCTCGATCCCGGCGAAGTGGCCGAGGAGTTGGTGGGCATAGCTATTGGGCTGGGCCGCGACGCCGTTGGTGTAGTTCGGCACGATCGTGGTTTTGTTCTTCTCGGCGAGCGCGATCAGCGACTTCGAGGTGGTGTTGAGCTGCTCGGCGAGCTTCAGCAGGTCTTCGCGCAGGATCGCGGCGCGGTAGGTGGCGTGCATGTCCTGGCTGGAGCGTCCGGCGTGGAGCAGCGTGACCTCGGGCCCGGCGGCCTTGATCAGCAGCGGCTCGAAGCGTATCACCGCCGAGGGGCGCTGGGCCCCCGGCTGGTTGCCGTCGGCGATCACCTTGGCGACGCCCGCGGCGATCTCGGGGGCGAGCTTCCTGTCGAGCAGGCCTTCGTCGGTGTTGATCACCGCCGTCGCCTTGTTCATCTCGCCCAACCAGAAGAATTCATCGCGGGGCGGCTTGCCGTCGGCGGCGAGCGCGGCGCCCGTCATCGCAAGCGTGGAGGCCGACACCAGGATCATGGTGCGGAGGCGTGGAATCGACACGGTGGGTTCTCCCGATAATGATTTGTTTTATTTCCGCTCGGCGACGATATGCCGCAGCAGGTCGGCGAAGGCGTCGAAGCAGGCGATCTGTTCGAAGCCCTTGCGGTCGAGAATGAGGTAGGCGTCGGCGGCCTCGTCGAACACGTACAGGTCTTCTTCCGAGCGGCCGATGAGGAGCCGCCCGTCCATTTCGTCGAATTTGCCGTGGTAGCTGTCGTTGATCTCGATCAGGGCGGGGACGATCGAGTGGTCGCGTTCGAGGACGATATGCTCGGTGCCGAAAATCTCGATGCCGTTCCAGACGAAGCCATTGGCCTCGGAGAGGAAGTGGGCGAAATCGCCGGGCAGCGGCGGCGCGTCGATGTCGTCGAGCGCGTCGGCAACGGCGGCGAGGGCGTCGCTTTCGGCGCGCGGGGCGACGAACGGCGCCTGGTCTTGCAGGCAAAGAAGGGTGCGCATCGGCATCGACCCGCCCTCCGGATGGATGTGCTGGCCCGGTGCCTGCAAGTATACACCCGCCATCGGTTTCGAGTCATCCGCCTGCGACGGCAGACGATTTTCCGCGTGCGGGGGGTGATTTTTGCGCGCGTCTGTCCCATCATCGTGTCAGGACATCCGTTCTGAAGGACAGCCGCCATGTTGAAACGCTGGCTGGGACTCGGCATCGGCGCGCTCACCGCCCTCACGGCTGCGTGCGACGGCGCCCCGATGACCCAGCAAGTCTACGTCAAGGGCAACGGTGTGATTACGTACCTGCGCTACGCTTCGGCCGAAGGGCCGATGCTGGTGCAGGTTCACGGCAATCCGTTCGTCACCAGCAAGCCATTCCTCGACGACATCGTCGCCAAGGAATTCGAGGACACCATCACCTACATCAAGGGCGTGCACCTCACCACCGACCCGGAGAAGGCGTTCCGCCCCGAATACCGGATCATCGTGGTGTTGGGCGCGCATAAGGCGCTCGACGGTCAGAGCCTGTGCGACGGCGAGGCGCCGCGCATGGATACCGAGGCCGACCCGATGCGGATGGTGGCGGTGTTCTGCCGCAAGACCGAAATCCTCTCCTGGGTCAACGGCTCGATCCGGCCGAATTCCTCGCCCGACGACAAACGTTTCCGCAACTGGCTCGGACAAATCGGAAGGGACCTGATAAATCCGGAAATAGTTGAGCTCTGGATGTTCCAGCGCCCGGATGATTGATCCGGCCCCTGGGAGAGAGCATCCAGAGCTCGCAAGCCGACCCCGAATGCCCCCCGCGCCTTGACGCGCCGTCACATGGCGGTCCATTTTGAACTGGACCAACCAAAGAGTTTTCCATGGCCGAAGCACCTGAAATCAAATCCCTCGGCGACGCCGCGCTCTCGATCGAGTTCGGCGACGCGATCGACCCCGCCGTCAATGCCCGGGTGATGGCACTGTTCGCCGCGCTCGAAGCCGCGCACGCCGAGGGCGCGCTGCCCGGCCTCTTGGAGACCGTGCCGTCGTTCCGCGCGCTGGCGGTGCACTACGACCCGCTCAGGATTTCCCGCGACGCGATCGAGGCGGCGCTCGCGCCCTACATTGCCGCGGCGCAAGCCGAAGCCAAGGTCGGCAGCACCTGGGTCCTGCCCGCGTGCTACGAGGGCGAAGAGTTCGCCCCCGACCTCGCCGACGTCGCCGCGCGCGCCGGGATCACCCCCGCCGAGGTGGTGGCGCTGCACACCCAAGCCGACTTCCGCGTCTACATCCTCGGCTTCGTGCCGGGGTTCGCGTATCTGGGCGGCGTGCCCGAGGCGATCCGCCTGCCGCGCCGCACCGACCCGCGTACTGCGGTGCCCGCCGGGTCGGTGGCCATCGCGGGCGAGATGAGCGGCGTCTATCCGCTCACCAGCCCGGGCGGCTGGCACCTGATCGGGCGCTGCCCGGTGCCGATGTTCGATCCGAGGCAGGATCCGCCGGTGTTCCTCAAGCCCGGCGACCGGGTGAAGTTCAAGGCGATCGACGCCGCCGCATGCGCCCGCATCGCCGAACAGGCCGCCGCCGGAACCTACGACGTCTCGGCCCTGCGGGTGGAGGACTGACCATGCCCGATCTCCGCATTCATCGCTCCGGCCCGCTCTCGACGATCCAGGACCGTGGCCGCTTCGGCCTCCAGGCCTTCGGCATTCCCACCGCCGGGGCCGCCGACGCCTTCAGCTTCCGCCTCGGCAACCGCCTGCTCGGCAATCCCGACAATGCCGCCGCGATCGAATACTGGATTCTCGGCCCCGAGATCGAGGCGGTCGGCGAGCCGGTACGCGTCGCCCTGGTGGCGGGCGGCGGCACCCTCACCCGCGCGGCGGACGGCAGCCGCTGGACCATGCCCGCATGGCGCACCGTCACCCTGATGCCGGGCGACAAGATCGCCCTCGGCCCGACGGTCGGCGGCGCGGTGGGCTACGCCTGCGTCGCGGGCGGCTTTAGCGTGCCCGAGGTGATGGGCAGCCGCTCCACCTACGTCCGCGCCAAGCTCGGCGGCTTCGAGGGCCGCGCGCTCAAGACCGGCGACGTGATCCCGGTGGGCGCGGCGGTCGATCCCGCATCGGCCAACCGCGCGCTGGTCGAGGCTCCGGTGGACGGCGAGGGGCCGTTCCGCGTCGTTCTCGGGCCGCAGGACGACTATTTCGCGGCCGACGCCATCGCCCGCTTCTTCAGCCAGCCGTTCGCGATCTCGCCGCAGTCCGACCGCATGGGCAAGCGCCTCACCGGCGAAGCCCTCGCCTTCGCCCCCGGCAAGACCGCCGACATCGCGTCGGACGCGATGGTCGCGGGCGCGATCCAGGTGCCGGGCTCGGGCGAGCCGATCGTGATGCTCGCCGACCGCGCCACCGTCGGCGGCTACGCCAAGATCGGCGCGGTGATCGGCGCGGACCTGCCGCGTTTCGCCCGCCTCAAGCCGGGCGCCGAGGTGCGCTTCGCCCAGGTCTCGGTGGCCGAGGCGGAAGCCGCGGCGCGGCAGTTCGAAACCACCTTGAGCGACCTCGCGGCGGCTGCCGTCGCGGTCGAATAGAACAGGAGCGCCATCATGGCCAAAGAGATTAACCTCAACGCCGACATGGGCGAGAGCTTCGGCGCATACGCTATCGGCAACGATCCGGCGATGCTCGAAGTCGTCTCCTCCGCCAACATCGCCTGCGGCTTCCACGCCGGCGACCCGCTGGTGATGCGCGACACCGTCGGCCTCGCATTCCAGAACGGCGTCTCGGTCGGCGCGCACCCGGGCTTCCCCGACCTCCAAGGCTTCGGACGGCGCAAGATGAACATGTCGGCCAAGGAGGTCGAGGCGATCACCATCGTCCAGATCGGCGCGCTCCAGGCGGTCGCGGCGGCGGCGGGCGGCAAGGTCACCCACGTCAAGCCGCACGGCGCGCTCAACAACATCGCGGCGGTGGACGACGTCCTCGCCGAAGCCATCGCCCGCGCGATCAAGGCGGTCGACCCCGGCCTGATCTTCCTCGCCCCGGCCTGCTCGGCGATGGCGCGCGCGTCGGAAAAGCTCGGCCTCAAGACCGCGATCGAAATCTTCGCCGACCGCGCCTACGCCCCCGACGGCCAACTCGTCACCCGCGGCCAACCCGGCGCGATGATCCACCACCCGGAGGAAGCGCTCGCGCACGTGCTCAAGATGGTGCGCGAACAGGCGCTGTTCCCGCTTAGCGGCGGGCGCATCGACACCCCGGTGGACAGTGTCTGCGTCCACGGCGACGGGCCGGAGGCGGAAGCTACCGCGCGCCTGGTGAAGGAAGGCCTCGCCAAGGAAGGCTACGCGGTCAAGACCCTGCCCGCGATGGCGAAGTTCGCTTAAAGGCATCCGACAATGGCCAAGACCACCCCCGCGACGCTCGCCCTCACCAAGGCGGGCGTCGCCTTCGACCTCGTCAGCTACGACTACGACCCCGGCGACGAGCGCGTCGGCCTCCAGGCCGCCAGCGCCATCGGCGAATCTCCGGCGCGGGTGTTCAAGACCCTGATGATGGAAGCCGACGGCAAGCCGGTCTGCGTCCTCCTCCCCTCCGACCGCGAGGCGAGTCTGAAAAAGGTCGCCGCCCTGTTCGGCGCGAAGCACGCCGCGATGATGACCCCGCCCGCCGCCGAACGCCTCACCGGCTACCACGTCGGCGGCATCAGCCCGCTCGGCCAGAAACGCAAGGTCCCCACCGCCGTCGACGCCACCGCGCAGGACTTCGACGCCGTGTTCGTCAACGGCGGCCAACGCGGCCTCCAGGCCAAGCTCGCCCCCGCCGATTTGATCCGGGCGCTGGATGCCAAGTGCGCGGATTTGCTCGGGAAGTAAGGTCCGGGCAGCGCCGGTTTTGTTGCTTTCCGGCGGCCGTTGTTGCAAATGAGACGCGATTGCACTCCGACCTCGATTGACTTATCCTCCCCCGAGCCAAGCTTCGCCTGGCTCGGGGGAGAGGGGCAATGCGCCGTGGGGGAAACACTAGGCCGCTCGTCGGGCGTCTGCTGGGGGTGATTTTGGCGGTGGGGATCGCGCTCGCGCACCCGTTTGCCGGCGAACGTTCGGTTGCGGCCCCCGAGATGGCGCAGGCGGAAATCTCCGCCGTACTTCAGCAGCATTGCGCGGATATGGTTTCGTCGGCGGATGACGGCCGGGAGCGGGCGGCGGAGTGCCCGTTTCATTGCGCCCTCGGAGCGCCCGCCCTCGGCGAGGCACCGCGGCTGTTTGCTCTGCGTCAGGAAGCCGCAGAGCCGCTGGAGCACCGTCCGCCCGCCCTGATCGCCGCGCCGCCGCTTCCTCCGATTCCGCGCGCCCATGCGCCCCGCGCGCCACCCTCCACGATCTGACGCCCGCAGTCCGTCTCGTCATTTCGCAGGAGTATCGCAGATGTCCTCGACATTCCGCTTGCGCGGCCGTGCGCCGTCGCGGCTTGCCTCGTTCGCTGTCGGGTGCGCCCTGGCTGCGCCCGTTTCCGCAGCTCTCGCCCAGACCGCGATCCCGCTGCCGTCGCTGACCGTGGTCGGATCGGAGCCCGACGCGGGGCTGACCTTGCCGCTCGGCTCTACCACGCTTTTCGGCAACGACTCCGTCTCGGGGAGCGACGACACCGCCGCGCGCCTCGGGAACCTGCCCGGGCTCGGCGTGGCCGCGGGCGGCGGCTTTTCCGGGCGTCCGGTGATCCATGGGCTCGCCGACGATCGGATCAAGACCCTGGTGTCGGGCGTGCCGATCGCGGCCGCCTGCCCGAACCACATGAACCCAGCGCTCTCGACGATCTCCCTCGCGTCGGTTGCGCGCATCGACGTGATCGCCGGGATCACTCCGGTCAGTGCGGGTGGGGACAGCATCGGCGGCACGATCTCGGTGGAGAAGGCGCAGCCCGAATTCGCCGCGCCGGGAGACGGCTTCCGCTCCGGTGGCGAGGCGGGCGTCACCTATCGCAGCAACACCCACGGCTTCGCGCTTTCCGGCAACGTCGCGGCGGCGACCGAGCGGCTCTCGATCGCCTACGACGGATCGTGGTCGCAGGCGGGCGATTA
Source organism: Rhodospirillum sp. UBA1311 (assembly GCA_002307145.1). GTDB lineage: Bacteria > Pseudomonadota > Alphaproteobacteria > Rhodospirillales > Rhodospirillaceae > Oleispirillum. The sequence continues at coordinate 20,535 of DBTR01000045.1, forward strand.
CCATCGCGGCGGCGACGGCGCGCCGGTGCGGGCTACGGCGTATCAGGTGGAGAACCATGCCCTCACCCTTGCGGCGCGCACCGACGACGCGGTGGTCTCGCTGGAAGGCGGGTGGCACTACAGCCCCTACGAAGGCTTCGCCAACCAGGTCATGGATTCGACCGAAAACAAGTCTCCCTACGCCAACCTCCGCTATCGCGGCGATCTTGCCTGGGGGAGCCTCGACGTGCGCGCGTATTGGCGCGATGTCGAGCACGAGATGAACTTTCTCGACGGCGTGAAGGGCGACGACATGCCGATGAACACCCGGTCGCGGCAGCTCGGCTACTCGGTGAAGGCGGAAATTCCCCTCTCCGATCGCGATACCCTGCGCCTCGGCAACGAGTTCGATCGCTTCCGTCTCGACGACTGGTGGCCCGCCGTCGACGGCTCGATGATGATGGGACCGGAGGCGTTCTGGAACGTCAACGACGGCCTGCGGTCGCGCCTCGGCACCTATGCCGAATGGGAGACGCGGCTTTCCGAGCGCTGGACGACGCTGCTCGGCGTCCGCAACGACACCGTCTGGAGCGACGCAGGCGAGGTTCAGGGCTATAACGCCGGGGCCACCTATGCGACCGACGCGGCAGCCTTCAACGCCGCCGACCGCTCCAAGACCGACGTCAATTTCGACGTCACCGCGCTTGCCCGCTATACCGCGGACAAAACCGTGATCTACGAGGGCGGATACGCCCGCAAGACGCGCTCGCCCAGCCTTTACGAGCGCTACACATGGTCCACCAGCGCGATGGGCATGTCGATGAACAACTGGCTCGGTGACGGCAACGGCTACGTCGGCGACATCGACCTCAAGCCCGAAGTCGCGCATACCTTCAGCATCGGCGCCGACTGGCACGATGCGGATCGGCGCGTCTGGGGGCTCAAGGTGACGCCTTACTACACCTACGTTCAGGACTACATCGACGCCGACCGCCTGGCGGTCAGCTCCGGAACGACCAATGACTTCGTCCGCCTCCGCCTCGCCAACCATGATGCGCAACTCTACGGCGTCGACATGAGCGGCGAACTTCAGGCCTGGGATTCCGCCGCCTACGGGCGGGGGATGATTAAGGCGTCGCTGGGCTGGGTGAACGGCGAAAACCTCGATACCGGCGACAACCTCTACAACGTCATGCCGCTTTCGGGACGGATCGCACTGGAGCACCGCCAGGAAGGCTGGACCAACATCGCCGAGGTCACCGGCGCGAGCACCAAGACCGCGGTGTCCCACGTCCGCAACGAGGCGCAGACGCCCGGCTACGTGCTCGTCAATCTGCGCTCGTCCTACGATTGGGAGAGCGTCAGCGTCGGCGTCGGCGTCGAGAACCTGTTCGATCGCCGCTATCACATGCCTCTCGGCGGCGCCGATCTGGTGTCGGGCGGCTGGGGCGTCGGCACTTACGGCGAGGGGCGCAGCTACGTCGCGACCATGACCATGCGGTTCTGACGCGCAGAGATCCGCGCCGGGGCACGCTCCTGGCGCGGTCTCAAGGCTCCCCGCCGACGCAATCGAGCAGCGCCGGGCCGACCTGGGTCATGCGGCGTTGGATGATTTGGGCGCGGCCCTGGATGTAGGGAGTGGGCTTGGCGGGCGACCAAGCGCGCGGGTTGGGGAGGACGGCGGCGAGGAGCGCGGCGTCGCGGCGGGTGAGGCTTGCGGCGGGCTTGCGGAAGTAGGCCTGGGCGGCGGCTTCGGCGCCGTAGAGGCCGGGGCCCCATTCGGCGATGTTGAGGTAGACCTCGGCGATGCGCGACTTGGGCCAGAGGAATTCCATCCAGAGCGTGACGTAGGCTTCGAGGCCCTTGCGGACGAGGTTGCGGCCCGGCCAGAGGAAGAGGTTCTTCGCGGTCTGCATCGAGATCGTCGAGGCCCCCCGGGTGCCGCGTCCGGCCTCGCGGTCTTCCATGGCGTCCTGGATCGAGCCGATGTCGAAGCCGTTGTGGGTGCAGAACAGGTTGTCTTCCGACGCGATCACCGCCGCGCGGAGCTGGGGCGAGATTTCGCCCAGCGGCTTCCAGGTGCGGGTGAGGCCCTCGCCCTCGGCGGAACGGATCAGCATCAGGGGCGTGACCGGCGGCGGCACGATGCGAAACGCGACGAGGCCGATCGGCGGCGCGAGGAGGATGCCGAGCGCGCTCCAGAGCAGGATTTTGCGCAGCCGATCGAGCATCGCGGTCACATGCGATATTGGTTGCGGGTTTCCACGACGTTGCGGAGCACGCGTTCGAGCAGGTCGGGAATTTCCGCTCCGGCCTGGATGCGGGGAAGAGTGCCGCAGGCGGGCGCGCACGCGCGGTTTTGCGCGTAGAGGTGGGCGTAGAAGCTGCCCGCGCTCTGGGTGATGCGGTCGAGGTCGGCGAGTTGCTGCTTTGCGGTGTAGCCGGTGGCGGCGAACAAGGGCGCGGCATTTTCGAGGATTCGGGTGCGCAGGCACTGGGCGGTGACGGCGATGCCGCGCTGCATCCGGGCGGTGACGCCGCTATCGATGTCCTCCTGTCCGGAGGTCCAGCAGGCTTCGACGATTTCGTCGGCGTCCAGGTTCTCCCATTCGGCGAAGGCGGTGGCCGGGGCCGAGAAGGTGAGCAGGGCGATGACGGCAAGGGTGGGCTTCATGGTGGTTTCTCTTTCGGGAAGGAAATACGGCCCATGATTTCACGTTCCCGGCAGACAAAGCAACCCGGCCGCCGGGGAGAGCGGCGGCCGGGTGCGAGGATGGCGCGCGGTTCGGTCAGATTTCGTGGCCGATCGCGGCGTCCACCGAGTAGCGCCCGCCACCCTTGACGACGAAGGAGAGCGCGACGATCGCCCAGAGCAGCGGATATTCGTAGCCGCCCGAGGTCCAGAAGAAGCCGAGGCCGAGGTGGACCTGGACCACCGCGACCGCCATCAGGCCGAACACCAGGGCGGCAGCGATGCGGGTGGCGAAGCCGAGCGCGAGGGCGATGCCGCCGAAGACTTCGATCGTGCCGGCGACCAGGGCGAGCGATGCGGGCAGGCCGAGCTTGGTGGCGAAGAACTGGCCGGTGGCTTCGAGGCCGTAGCCGCCGAACCAGCCGAACAGCTTCTGCGCGCCGTGGGGCACCAGGAAGGCTCCGGCGGCGGCGCGTACCAGGGCGTCGGCGAGGGGCGAGAACGCGCTGTAGAGCGGCGCGAACGCGGGGACGATGTGGCTGGGGGTGAAGCTGCGGCTCTCGGACATCGGCGTGAACTCCAAATCGGTTGCGGTGATGATGCGCAAGAGATTGGGCCATGGTGCGATGATCAACAATCCATGCAACATGCACATCATTGTTGCAAGATTCGGGACGATATTCATGCGGCATGCACTGCCCACCGGCACGCTTGCCGGACTCGTCCGAGAGGGATTAAGACCAAGGCAGGCATTTTCCAGGAGAAGACCCATGAGCGATCCGGTTCTCGTTGAAGTCCAGGGCGGCGTTGCCACGATCACCCTCAACCGCCCGCAGGCGTTCAACGCCATGGACATGGCGCTGGCCGAGGCCTTGGCCGGTGCGACCGCGCGGCTGGCGGCGGATGCGTCGGTGCGTGCGGTGGTGATCACCGGCGCGGGCGAGAAGGCGTTCTGCGCGGGCGGCGACGTCGGCGCGTTCGCGGCCGAACCCGCGACCGTCGACGTTTTCCTCTCCGAGATCACCGGTTTTCTCAACCTCGCGGTATCGCGCCTGCGGGCGATGGACGCGCCGGTGATCGCGGCGGTGAACGGCATTGCAGCGGGCGCGGGGCTGAGTCTCGTGGCATGCGCCGACATCGCGATCGCGGCGGACACCGCCAAGTTCACCAGCGCCTACACCCAGATCGGACTTTCTCCGGATGCGGGTTCGACCTGGTTCCTCTCCCGCCTGATCGGACCGCGCCGTGCGGCGGATCTCTACCTCAACAATCCGCTGCTTACCGCCGCCGAGGCCCTGGAGTGGGGTATCCTTACCCGGGTGGTGCCCGCCGCCGATCTGAAGGGTGCGGTGGCTGAGCAGGCGGCGCGCTTCGCCGCCGGGCCGACCAAGGCCTTTGGTGCGATCAAGGCGCTGCTCGCCGCCGCCGACGCGGATACGCTCGAAAGCCAGATGGCGCGGGAAGGCCGGAGCATCGCCCGCCTCTCGCGCACGGCCGACGGGCTGGAAGGGGTGGCTGCCTTCGCCGGCAAGCGCAAACCCACCTTCACCGGCGCGTAAGCGGCACAAGAAAAAACCCCCGGGGAAAACCCCGGGGGCGAAAGTTTGAACAGGGAGGCTTCACGTCAAGGAGACGTCGGACCGTCGAAACGACCCGTGACGACACTTAAAGGCTGCCGTCCGACCTGAAGGTTGAAAACCGACAATATCGGTTCGCGGAGATGATCTAAGGAAATCCGCGGCACCTAACCACAATCAATTCCAAGTAACAGGCATGCGTCAAACGCGTGGCTGGCTATGCTCACCATCACTTTGGTTATAGCTCAACGCCAGATCAGGCGGATTCTGCGATCTTTTTCAACAGGAAGTCGCGGAACACCGCAACCCGCTTCGAGTGCCGCATTTCCTGCGGATAGACGAAGTAGGCGTCGAAGGAGGGGCCTTCGAGGTCGGGTAGGACCCGTTCCAGCCCATCGATCTCGGACGAGAAGTAGTCGGGGAGGGCGCCGATGCCCAATCCGCTGCGCACCGTCTGGAGGATTCCATAGACGTTGTTGATCCTGAGGATCGCGCGGCGGCCGCCGGAACGGGAGGAATGGAAGGTGAGAAGCCAGTTCATGTTCTCGACCGGGGCGCGGGCGTCGTCGCCGTAGACGATCAGGCGGTGGTCGTCGAGATCGGTGACCACCTGCGGCCGTCCGTGGGTTTCGAGGTATTCGGGCGAGGCGTAGAGCTGGTAGTGGACGGTGAACAGGCTGCGCTGGATCAAGTCCGGCTGGTGCGGCGCCTTGAAGCGGATGCCGACGTCGGCGGCGCGCATCGCGAGGTCGAGCTCGGAATCGTCGAGGAGCAGCGAGACCTGGATCTCGGGATAGAGTTCGATGAACTCCTTGATCCGGGGGGCGAGCCACATCGCGCCGAAGGCGACGGTGGTGGTGATCTTGAACGGGCCTTCGGGGCGGACCTTGCTTTCGGTCAGGCGGGCCTCGGCCATCGCGAGCTTGGCGAACACGTCGTGGACGGTGCGATAGAGATCCTCGCCCGGCTCGGTGAGCAAAAGTCCGCGCGCGTGGCGGTGGAACAGCGGGATGTGGAGGCTCTCCTCGAGCGCGCCGACCTGGCGACTGACCGCCGACTGGCTGAGGTTGAGCGCCTCCCCGGCACGGGTGAAGCTGCCCGCCTCGGCGACGGCGTGGAAGATCCGGAGCTTGTCCCAGTCGAGTGTCGTGGCTTGGCGCGCGGGCATGGCCGTCCTGTCGGAAAAAATCGTTCCCCGTCAAAGACTATGACGAACCCTGCGGGCGCGGCAAGACGCGCCCGCAGGCAGCCGAAGGTTTTGTGACGGATCAGGCGACCTTGCCGTGGTCGACGAGGAAGCGGTCCGCCTCGATCGCGGCCATGCAGCCGGTGCCGGCGGCGGTGATCGCCTGGCGGAAAATGTGGTCCTGAACGTCGCCCGCCGCGAACACGCCGGGCACGTTGGTGGCGGTGGAGCCCGGCTTGGTGACGAGGTAGCCCTCGGCGTCCATGTCGAGAATGCCCTTGAACATCTGGGTGTTGGGGGTGTGGCCGATCGCCACGAACAGCCCGGCGACGGCGAGGTCGCTGGTTTCACCGGTGTTGACGTTGCGCAGGCGCAGCCCGGTCACCGCCTTGGGCGACTCGGCCCCCTTCACCTCGTCCACCACCGAATCCCAGATCACCTTGACCTTGGGGTTGGCGAACAGGTGGTCCTGCATCACCCGCTCGGCGCGGAGCGTGTCGCGGCGGTGGATCAGGGTGACGGAACTCGCGTGGTTGGTGAGGAAGATCGCTTCCTCGACCGCGGTGTTGCCGCCGCCGACGATCGCGACGTCCTTGCCGCGGAAGAAGAACGCGTCGCAGGTGGCGCAGGCGGAGACGCCGAAGCCCCGGTATTCGACCTCGCTCGGGATGTCGAGCCAGCGCGCGGTCGCGCCGGTGGCGATCACCACGGTCTCGCCGAAGTATTCGTCGCCCGAATCCGAAACGCAGCGGAACGGCCGCTTCGAGAAATCGACCTCGGTGATCAGGTCGTAGACGATCTCGGCGCCGACGCGCTCGGCCTGGGCCTGCATCCGGTCCATCAACTCGGGACCCTGGACGCCGTCGGGGAAGCCCGGGAAGTTCTCGACATCGGTGGTGATGGTGAGCTGGCCGCCCGGTTGGAGCCCCGCGAGCAGGATCGGCTTCAGGTTGGCGCGCGCGGCGTAGATCGCCGTGGTCAGCCCAGCCGCGCCGGAGCCGATGATCAGGACCTTGGTGTGGTGCGTAGCCATGAGGAGACTTTCGAGGAGAGGATAAGGGCGGAGTTCGTCGCCCGAGAGGATAGAAAACCCCGCGCCCGGACGCAAACCCGAAGCGCGTTTGCCGTTGCCGGGGTGGCGCATATTTTCAACCCCGCATATAAGGTGCGAAACGCGTGCGCGCGAGGGGGCGTGGCGTGGGTCGGGGTTGCCGAAATTGCACGTTGGCGAATCCCGAATTCATCGCATTTCCGTTGTGTCTCATTCGGAAAACGAGTAATAAAATTTCAAACTCACGCCAGAACTGCGATGTCCGCAGACAATTGGGGGACGCCTCGTCCATGCAAAGGGTCAAGCTTGACCGCGTCGACCGCCAGATCCTTGCGGATCTCCAGGCGGACGGCCGAATCACCAACGTCGATCTCGCGCGCCGCGCCGGGATTTCCGCCCCGCCCTGCCTGCGCCGGGTTCGGGCGCTTGAGGAATCCGGGATCATCAAGGGCTACCACGCCACTATCGACCCGGGTGCGCTCGGCTACAACGTGTCGGTGTTCGCCCAGGTCGCGCTCAATTCTCACGCCGAGGTCGACTTGCGTGCCTTCGAGGACCGGGTCAACAGCTGGCCCGAGGTGCGCGAGTGCTACATGCTCGCCGGGGAAACCGACTTTCTCCTGAAGGTGGTCGCCCGCGATTGGGAAGACTATCAACGCTTCCTTACCACCAAGCTCACCGCCGCGCCCAACGTCGGGCACGTCACCACCGCGCTCGCGATCCGCTCGGCGAAGCAGGAGCCCGGGGTTCCGATTCCGACCACGCCGGTCGTCCCCGAAGCCGAATAGCCGCGAACGATGGGGACCGCGCGCGTCGTGGAGGTGGCGGAAGCCGATCTTGCCGCGTGCGTCCCTGCGATTCGCGCGGCCTTCGCCACCGTGGCCGCCGAGTTCGCCCTCACCGAGGCCAATTGCCCGACGAACGCGGCGTTCCTGACGCTCGACCGGCTCGCCCGTGCGCGGGCGCGGGGCAGCCGGATGTTCGCGCTCCGGGAAGACGGGGTGGTGATCGGCTTTTTCGAACTCTCGCCGATCGACGAGAGCGCAAGAAAGCTGGAAAAGCTCGCCGTCACACCGGAGTTCCGGCATCGCGGCTTCGGGCGGTTGCTGTTGGACGCGGCGAAGGCCGAGGCCGCAAAGCTCGGCGCCACGCGTCTTGAGGCCGGAATCATCGAGGAGAATTTCCGCCTGCGCCGATGGTATCTCGCCAACGGCTTTCGTCACCTCGGCACCCGGCGCATCGAAGGCCTGCCGTTCACCGTCGGCCTGATCGGGGCGGAGGTGTCTTAGTTCGCGGGTTTGGTGGCACCCGGCGCTTCGACGGCCTCGCGTGGCGAGCCGAAGCGCCGGTTCCCAGGCTCCGGTCGTCCCGGAACCTTGCCGACGAACGTGCCTCGCGTCGGCGGAGGGCGGCTTGCCCCCTGAGAGAGCATATCCAGTCGGCGTCAGGCGGCGCACCGCGCTTCGCGCGGGTTCGCGGTCACGGCGCAATGCCCCGCGTCGGAACGTCGGGCGGATTTCGGAGAGTCGGCCATTGGCGGGAAAGCGATCAACCGAACGTTGTCGAAGTCCTGCGGTCGCCGGGCCGGCGGCGCGATCCTGTCTGCAGTCATACCCAACTCTCCCTGAGCCAGCCGTCGCCTGGGGCGACGGTCGTCGGAAGTCGCGCTTCCGTTAGACTTGATATGGGAGCTCCCGGCTTCGGCCGAAGCCTTTCACGGGCATATCTTTCGCAGGGGAGCAAACGAGTCGAAACCGCCGCGCGAGGCGCGGCGGTTTCGAGGTTTCGCGGTAGAAATTCGCGTTTTAGGCGTATTTGACGCCGATGATTTCGAACGACTTGCGGCCGCCCGGCGTCGCGACGTCGACGGAATCCCCGGCCTTCTTGCCGATCAGGGCCTTGCCCAGCGGCGAGACGATGGAAATCCGCCCGATCTTGATGTCGGCTTCGTGCGCGCCGACGATCTGGTATTCCTTTTCCTCGTCCGTATCTTCGTCGGCGAGGAGAACCTTCGCGCCGAACCGCACCTGGTCACCGGACATCTGGGCGATGTCGATCACCTGGGCGCGGCTCACCAGGTCTTCGAGTTCCTTGATCCGGCCCTCGATGAAGCTCTGCTTCTCGCGCGCGGCGTGATACTCGGCATTTTCCGAGAGATCGCCATGCTCGCGCGCTTCGCCGATCGCCCGGATCACGTCCGGACGCGCGGTGAATTTCAGAAACTTCAATTCATCTTCCAGACGGGTGTAGCCGTCCGGAGTCATGGGGATCTGCTCCATGCCCGAGACCTTTTAGCCATAGGGGAAATTGCCGCGGCGTTCGGTTAACGCCGTGATTCAAACTCGGTCGGCAAAGGTTAACTAAAATAACCTTGGAGCGACCGTACATCAAGCCCCTCGAACTTCAACGCCCGGATCCCGGCGATCACCGCCTTCGCGCCGGTCATCGTCGTGGTGTGGGCGATGTTGTTGGTGAGCGCGGTGCGGCGGATCGAGAAGCTGTCGGCCACCGACATCGCGCTGTCGGTGGTGTTGATCACCATCTGGATGCCGTCCGAGAGCATCAGGTCGACGCAGTGGGGCCGGCCCTCCATCACCTTGTTGACGATGGCGACGGAAAGTCCGGCTTCCTGAAGCACTTTCGCGGTGCCACGGGTGGCGACGACGGTGAAGCCCAGCTCGATCAGGTCGTGCGCGATGCCGACCGCGATCGGCTTGTCGTGGTCCTTGACCGAGATGAACACGTTGCCCGCAAGCGGCAGCGCCGTGCCCGCGCCCAACTGCGCCTTGGCGTAGGCGCGGCCGAAATCGCTGTCGATGCCCATCACCTCGCCGGTGGACTTCATCTCCGGCCCGAGCAGGATGTCGACGCCCGCGAACCGCGCGAACGGGAACACCGCCTCCTTGACCGCGACGTGGGCGGGCATCTTCTCGACCAGGTTGAACGAGGCGAGGGATTCTCCGGCCATCACCCGCGAAGCGATCTTGGCCACCGGAATGCCGGTCGCCTTGGCGACGAACGGCACGGTGCGCGAGGC
>DBTR01000045.1:30312-30704 GCA_002307145.1 Rhodospirillum sp. UBA1311
GCGAGGCGCGCGGATTGACTTCGAGGAGGTAGACGTCCTCGCCCTTGATCGCGAACTGGATGTTCATCAGGCCGACGACCTGGAGTTCCTTCGCGAGAATGCGGGTCTGGCGCTTCAGTTCCTCGATCATCGCGTCGGAGAGGGAATACGGCGGCAGCGAGCAGGCGGAATCACCCGAGTGGATGCCGGCTTCCTCGATGTGCTGCATGATCCCGGCGACGAACACGGTCTGGCCGTCGGCGATCGCGTCGACGTCGACCTCGATCGCGTCCTGGAGATAGCTGTCGATCAACACCGGGCTGTCACCCGTCACCTTCACCGCCGTGGCGATGTAGTCGTTGAGCGCGAGTTCGTTGTAGACGATTCGCATCGCCCGGCCGCCGAGCACGTAG
>DBTR01000045.1:30963-31333 GCA_002307145.1 Rhodospirillum sp. UBA1311
CCGCCGAGCACGTAGGACGGGCGGATCACCACCGGGTAGCCGATCCGGGTGGCGACCGCGCGGGCTTCGTCGGCGGAGCGGGCGGTGCCGTTGACCGGCTGCTTCAGGCCGGTGCGGACGAGCAGGTCGTGGAAGCGCTCGCGGTCCTCGGCGACGTCGATCGCGTCCGGCGAGGTGCCGAGGATCGGAATCTTCGCGGCTTCGAGGGCCTTCGAGAGCTTCAACGGGGTCTGGCCGCCGAGCTGCACGATCACGCCCTTGAGGTAGCCCTTTTCCTGCTCCTTGCGCGCGATCGCGACCACGTCTTCCTCGGTCAGCGGCTCGAAGTAGAGGCGATCCGAGGTATCGAAGTCGGTGGAGACGGTCTCCG
>DBTR01000045.1:31623-31859 GCA_002307145.1 Rhodospirillum sp. UBA1311
TTGACCATGATCGTCTCGTAGCCGACTTCCTCAAGCGCGAAGGCGGCGTGAACGCAGCAGTAGTCGAACTCGATGCCCTGGCCGATACGGTTCGGGCCGCCGCCGAGGATCATCACCTTGGTGCGTTCGGTCGGGTCGGATTCGCAGTCTCCGGGGACGAGGCCGTTGCCCTCGTAGCACGAATACATATAGGGCGTGTCGGACGGGAACTCGCCCGCGCAGGTGTCGATGCGCTT
>DBTR01000001.1:0-168 GCA_002307145.1 Rhodospirillum sp. UBA1311
GAGGTGCAGCGGCCGGGCGGCGTCGAGTACCGCCTGCATGGCGCCGGCGCCGTGCCGGCGCACCAGCGAATCGGGGTCCTCGCCGGCCGGCACGGTGGCCAGCTTCAGGCTGTGCTCGGCGTCGATCAGCGGCAGCGCCAGCTCGGCGGCGCGGGGGGGGGCGCGGGG
>DBTR01000001.1:432-3026 GCA_002307145.1 Rhodospirillum sp. UBA1311
CGCGGGCGCCGGCGGCGTCGCCGTCAAAGCACAGCACCGGCAGCGGCGCCATGCGCCACAACTCGCCCAGTTGTTCCTCGGTCAGCGCCGTGCCGAGCGGGGCCACGGCGCCGCCGAACCCGGCCTGGTGCAGCGCGATCACGTCCATGTAGCCCTCGACCACCACCACCCGGCCGCGCTCGAACGCCGCCGCCCGCGCCTGGGCGAGACCGTAGAGCACATGCCCCTTATGAAACAGCGGCGTGTCCGGCGAATTCAGGTACTTCGGCTGGCCCTCGCCGAGGATGCGCCCACCGAACGCGATCACCCGGCCGCGCTTGTCGGCGATCGGAAAGGTCAGCCGCCCGCGCAAGATGTCGTAGGTGCTGCGACCGTCGTCGGGGCGGCCGACCAGCCCCGCCTCGATCAGCGTCGATTCTTCCCAGCCGTCGCGCACCAGCGCCGCCTTCAAGGCATTGCCGGAAGGCGCATAACCGAGGCGGAAGCGCGAGATCGTCTCTTCCGACAACGCCCGGCGTTGCGCATAGGCCAATGCCTCGCGCCCCTCGGGCATCCGCAACCGCTGCTCGTAGAACTTGCACGCGGCCTCCACCGCTTCCAGCACCGAGGCCGAGCGCCGCGCCTGGTCCGCCTCCTCCGGGCTCGCCTGCGGCACCTCCATCCCCGCCTGCGCCGCCAGCCGCTCCACCGCCTCCATGAACGCGAGACCGTTGGCCTGCATCTCGAACGACAGCGCGTCGCCATGCGCACCGCAGCCGAAGCAATGGTAGAAGCCCTTCTCGGCGCTCACCGTGAACGACGGCGTCTTCTCGTTGTGGAACGGACACAGCCCGGAATACTCGTGCCCCTTGCGCACCAGACGCACCTTGCGCGACACGACGTCGACGATCGACACCCGCGTCCGCAGTTCGTCCAGAAATCCCCGTGGCAGCGACATGATCCGGTACCCGATGGTGAAGGCATCGGGGCTGCCGCCCCGAACCCTGCCTGGAGCGATGCTCCAGACCTCCTTCTCTTTTGTTTTCGGGCGAAGCGCAATCGCCTCGTCTTCGACAAGGTGAATTATGCCGCTGCGCGGAAGAAACAAAAGGAGTCAAGGGAGCCGCGCCCCCTTGCGGGTGCAGGGCAGCGCCCTGCCTCTTACGCCGACAGCGCGGCCTTGGTGATCGCGGAGGCCTTGGCGAAGTCCATGCTGCCCGGGTGGCGGTCGCGCAGGGCGGTCATCACCTTGCCGATGTCCTTGAGCCCGGCAGCGCCGGTTTCGGCGATCACGGCATCGACGACGGCGCGGATTTCCGCATCCGACATCTGCTTCGGCAGGAAGGTTTCGATCACGACGATCTCGGCGGCTTCCTTTTCCGCGAGTTCGGGGCGGCCGCCCTGTTCGTACATCTTGATGCTCTCGCGGCGCTGCTTGATCATCGACTGGAGCATGCCGACGATTTCGACGTCGGAGAGGCCGTCGGTGACGCCGTTGGTGCGTTGCGCGATATCGCGATCCTTGAGCGCCGCCAGGATCAGGCGCAGGACCGAGGTGGCGAGGGCTTCGCGGCCGCGCACCGCCTGTTTGAGCGCCTCGTTCAATGCGATTCGAAGTGACACGATTCCGTCCGCCCCCCGCGGTATCATTGCATGACGTTTGAAGCGACCGACGGTAGCGGAAAAGCGTCAAAATTTCAATTTTTTACTCTATTCTCAAAGGGTTGAAATCATTGGGTTCCCGGATTTCCGAGGGAATCCTTGACTGGGGTCGCCGCTTGGCTTAGGTAACGGCGGTTTGCCAAGTTCCCACGCGATGACAGGAAGGATGGATACCTCGATGAGCACGACAGAGCCCACCGAAACGGCTTCGTTCGCCCCGGATTTCGGCGCTTTCCCGCGCCCGGCCGGCGCGACCGGCGTGGTGGTCCTGAGTGACGGAACCTTGCTTTGGGGCAAGGGACTCGGCGCGGAAGGCCGCGCCGTCGGCGAAGTGGTGTTCAACACCGCGATGACCGGGTACCAGGAAGTCGTGACCGATCCCTCCTACGCCGGACAGATCATCACCTTCACCTTCCCCCACATCGGCAACGTCGGCGCGAACGCCGAGGACATCGAGTCCCCGACGCCGTTCGCGCGCGGCGTGATCCTGCGCGCCGACGTCACCGAGCCGTCGAGCTGGCGCGCGATCGCGCCGTTGACCGGCTGGCTCGCGTCGCATGGGCTGATCGGGATCTCGGGCATCGACACCCGCCAGCTGACCCGCCGTATCCGCGCCGCCGGCGCGCCGCATGGCGTGATCGCCCATTCCGAGTCCGGCACGTTCGACCTCGACGCGCTCCTGGCCCAGGCCAGGGCGTGGCCGGGCCTGAACGGCATGGATCTGGCGAAGGAAGTTTCCTGCAGCCAGACCTACACCTGGGACGAAGCGCTGTGGAGCCTGGGCGGCGGTTACGCACGCCAGGAAAACCCGCAATACCACGTGGTCGCGGTGGACTACGGCGCAAAGCGCAACATTCTCCGCTGCCTTGCCGCCGCGGGCTGCAAGGTGACGGTGGTTCCCGCCGACGCATCGGCCGAAGACATCCTTCGCCACAAGCCCGACGGCGTGTTCC
>DBTR01000001.1:3262-3839 GCA_002307145.1 Rhodospirillum sp. UBA1311
CACAAGCCCGACGGCGTGTTCCTCTCCAACGGCCCGGGCGACCCGGCGGCCACCGGCGAATACGCGGTGCCGGTGATCCAGGGGCTGATCGCGGCCGACATGCCGATCTTCGGCATCTGCCTCGGCCACCAGCTGCTCGCCCGCGCCCTCGGCATGCGCACCCACAAGATGGCCACCGGCCATCGCGGCGCGAACCACCCGGTCAAGGACCTCGCCACCGGCAAGGTTGAGATCACCAGCCAGAACCACGGCTTCGTCGTCGACGAGGAGAGCCTGACCGCCGACGTCGAGATCACCCACCGCTCGCTGTTCGACGGTTCGGTCGAGGGCCTCGCCTCGACCAGGCTGCCGGTGTTCTCGGTTCAGTATCACCCGGAGGCCTCGCCCGGCCCGACCGACAGCCACTACCTGTTCGACCGCTTCATCGAGATGATCGCCAAGCGCCGCTGAGGCGTGCCGCTTTCCGCCCATCCGTCCGCCGCCGAGACTTTTTCAGAGACCCAAAAATGCCAAAACGTACCGACATCCACAGCATCCTCGTGATCGGCGCGGGGCCGATCGTCATCGGCCAGGCGTG
>DBTR01000094.1:0-4892 GCA_002307145.1 Rhodospirillum sp. UBA1311
CGTGGCCGGGATAGGCCTTCTTCATCGACACCACGGCGATGCGGTAGCTGCAGCCCTCGGGCGGCAGCCAGAAGTCGACGATCTCGGGGAATTGCTGGATCAAGAGCGGCACGAACACCTCGTTGAGCGCCTCACCGAGCACGGAAGGCTCGTCCGGCGGGCGGCCGGTGAAGGTGGAGAGGTAGATCGGGTCCTTGCGCCGCGTGATCGCGGAAATCTTGAACACCGGGAAGCGCTCGACGCCATTGTAGTAGCCGGTGTGGTCGCCGTACGGCCCTTCGTCGCCGTATTCGTCGAGCAGCACATGGCCTTCCAGCACGATCTCGGCCTCCGCCGGCACCTTGAGCGGCACGGTCTTACACGCGACGAGCTCGACCGGCTTGCCGCGCAGCAGGCCGGCGAACTGGTATTCGGAGAGGCTTTCCGGCACCGGCGTCACCGCCGCGACGATCGTTCCAGGATCCGCGCCGATCACCACCGCCACCGGCATCGGCTCGGGCCGCCCGGTTTCCTGCCACTTGCGGAAGTGCTGCGCGCCGCCGCGATGCTTGAGCCAGCGCATCAGCGTGGTGTCGCGGCCGGTCACCTGCATGCGGTAGATGCCGAGGTTGAACACCTCGCGGCCTTCCTTCGGCCCGCCGGTGACGACGAGCGGCCAGGTGATCAGCGGCGCGGGCTCGCCCGGCCAGCAGTTCTGGATCGGCAGTTGCGACAGGTCGATGTCGTCGCCGGTGAGCACCACCTCCTGGCACGGCGCGCGGGAGACCTCCTTCGGCTTCATCGCGAACACCGTCTTCGCCAGCGGCAGCATCGAGAGCGCCTCGCGCAGGCCGCCGGGCGGCTCGGGCTGCTTGAGGAACGCGAGCGTCTCGCCGACCTCGCGCAGCTGCTCGGGCTTGCGCCCCATCGCCATCGCGACGCGGTCGACGGTGCCGAACAGGTTGACCAGGACCGGCACGCCATAGGGGCTGCCGTCGGCGCGCACCGGATTCTCGAACAGCACCGCGGGCCCGCCCTCGGCGAGCAGACGGGTCTGGATCTCGGTGATTTCGAGGTCGGGCGAAACCGGGGCCGCAACCCGCACCAACTTGTTCTCCGCTTCCAACCGGCGGATGAAATCCCTGAGCGAGGCGAACGGCATGTGGTTTTCCTTCGGCTATTCCAGGCGCACTGCGCCCCGCCCCATAAGGACGTTTTCACGCATCGCCGTCAAGCCTTGGAGGTGTGCGGAAAGTCGTGGCGCGGCAAGGTCAAACATGGTGTCATCAATCGAGTTCCGCTCCCCCTGGCCAAGGCGAACCGACGTGACCCTCGACTGCGGACGACGCTGCTCCGACACGCGCGATTTTTCCATCGTCATGGCCTTCCAGCCGATCGTCGACGCGCGGCTGCGGCGAATCCACGGCTACGAGGCGCTGGTGCGCGGCGCCAACGGCGAATCCGCGGCCAAGGTGATCGGCGCGATCGACGAAAAATCCCTCTACGCCTTCGATCAGGCGTGCCGGGTCATCGCGATCCGTTCGGCGATGGAACTCGGCCTCGACCGGCGGCTGACGATCAACTTCTTCCCCCAGGCGATCTACCACGCCGAATCCTGCCTCCGCCTCACCCTGGAAGCAGCGGCGAAATACGGCCTGCCGCTCGACCGCATCACCTTCGAGTTCACCGAGAACCAGCGGGTGGTCGACCACGGCCACCTCAAGGCGATCGTCGAAACCTACCGCCACCACGGCTTCCAGACCGCGCTCGACGACTTCGGCGCAGGCTTCGCCGGGCTCTCGATGCTCGCCAGCTTCCAGCCCGACGTGCTGAAGCTCGACCGCGCCTTGGTCTCCCGCATCGACGAAAGCCCGGCGCGGCAGGCGATTCTCGCCGGGGTTCAACTCATCGCCGAACGCCTCGGCCTTGGCCTGATCGCCGAAGGCGTGGAGCGGATCGAGGAATTCCGCATCCTGGAGGACAAGGGGATCCGCTATTTCCAGGGATATCTGTTCGCCAAGCCCGAGATCAGCCACCTGTTCCGCGACGACGAAATCCCCTGGCCGTACCCCTAGATCCAGGACAGGTGTTCGCCGAGAATCGACGTCCCGAGGGCGATCAACGCGATTCCGCCGAAGCCGCCCGCCCACCGGCCAAACCGCTGGCCGATCAGGCTGCCGAAGATCATCCCGCCAGTCGACATCACGAACGTCGTCGCGCCGATCGCCGCCGCGATGATCACGATGTCGACATCGAGCAACGCCAACGAAACCCCCACCGCCATCGCGTCGATGCTGGTGCCGAATGCAGTCGCCAGCAGCGCGACGAGCGAGGTTCGCCCGCCCGCGACCGCCTCGGCGGCATCGTTCCGCAGCGCCTGAAGCAACATCTGGCCGCCAACCGCGCCGAGCAGCGCGAACGCGATCCAGTGGTCGATCGCGGCGACGTAACGCGCCGCCGCCATGCCCGCGAACCAGCCGACCAAGGGCGTCGTCGCCTCGACCGCGCCGAAAACGAAACCGGCGCGCACCGCCTCGCCCAAACGCGGCGTGCGCACCGCGCCACGGCCGACCGAAACGATCAAGGCGTCGATCGACATGCCGAACGCCAGCACGGCAATGGAAAATGGAGACATGGAAACTGCACCACGGGGACGGGTTCGCCGGGCGATCGCTCCGCGTTGCCCAAAGCGCGGTGTCGCCACGGTCTTGCCGGACCGACTGGATGTCGGTTGGCCGCACCACGCGGAACCCGCGAGCATGTTGATGCGACCCCGCTGGATCAGCGGTGGCTACTCCCCGATCCCGGTTGATTACGCCGAACCGCCGCACCCGTCAACGCTGGAAAATCAATGAGTTAATAATGCGTATTAGTCGCGATCCAATATCCTCGCGACCCGCCTCACTTCCCGAAGCGTTCCCGCCAACTCTGGAACCGACCCGCACTCTCCGCCGACACCACCGCGCGGCCGATCGACCGTGCGACGCAGTCGGCCGCCATCGCGCCGAGCCGCGCCACCCACCCCGCGCGCGGGCTGCCGAGCTTATGACGGCCGTTGGCGAGCACGAACACGGTGTCGCCGTCGAACGGCGTGTGCACCGGGCGGATCGCCCGCGCATAGCCGTCGTGCGCCATGATCGCGACGCGCAGCGCCTCGTCGCGGGTCAGGTCCGCGTCGGTCGCGATCACCGCCAGCGTCGTGTTCGCGCCGGGCTCCAATCGCGCCAGCATCGGCATCTCCGGCTCCAGTCCCACCGGGCCACGCGGCGGCGCCTGGCCGCCCATCTCGCCGCCCTGCTCCAAATTCCACGCCCACAGCGTCGATTGCCCCGGATACGTCACCGCACCGAGCGGGTTCGCCACCACCAGCGCACCCACCGTCGGCCCGCCGTCGTCCACCGCCGACGCCGATCCCAGGCCGCCCTTCAAATCCCCGGCCTTCGCCCCCATCCCCGCACCGACGTTGCCAAGGCCGAACTCCAGCACCGCCGCGTCGCACGCCGCCGTCGCCAAACTCCGATACGGCGGCTCGCTCCAGGATTTGTCCCCGCCGTTCGCCAAATCGAAAATCACCGCACCCGGCACGATCGGCACCACCGTACCGCCCACCGCATAGCCGCGCCCCCGCGCCGCCAGCCACAGCATCGCCGCATCCGCCGCCGCCAACCCGAACGCCGACCCGCCGCTCAACACCACCGCGTCGATCCGCTCGACCAGACAGCCGGGCGTCAACACGTCGGTCTCCCGCGTTCCCGGCCCGCCGCCGCGTACGTCCACCGCCGCCACCACCCGATCCTCGGGCAACACCACGGTCACCCCGGTGATCGCCGCGACGTCGTGCGCGTTGCCGACGAAAAAGCCGGGGACGTCGGTGATCAGGTTCTTGGGACCGGGGTGGATCATGTCGGGACTCCGAAAAAACACGCGGGCTCTGCCCGCACCCGCAAAGGGGCTCGCCCCTTTGATCCCATGAGTTTTCTGGTTTTACGCACGAAGCGCTATTCAGACCATGAGGATAGCGCTCCGCGCGAAAAAAAAGAAAAGGGGGTTTGGGGCATCGCCCCAAGCAGGACCGGGGCGGCAGCCACGCGTCACACGTGCGCCGCCAAGGCCGCCAGCGTCACCAAAAGCCCGAAATCGCGGTTGGATTTGAACCGGGCGAGGCAGTTGGGTTGGTCGTCGATGTCGACGGTGGCGATTTGCCAACCGAGGTGGGCGGCGGCGAGGGCGAGCAGCGGCCACGCCCAGGGGCCGGAGTCGGCGGCGACGAAGCTGGCGGCGAGGAAGGCGATGGTTAGGCCGTAGATGACGACGAGGAAGGGGCGGGTGCGGCTGCCGAGGGCGAGGGCGGAGGAGCGCACGCCGATCTTGACGTCGTCGGCCTTGTCCTGGTGGGCGTAGATGGTGTCGTAGCCGAGCGTCCAGCAGATGCCGCCCGCGTACATCAGGAAGGCGGGCCAGCCGAGGCTGTGGGTGATCGCGCTCCAGCCGACCAGCGCACCCCAATTGAAGGCGAGGCCGAGCCACGCCTGCGGCCAGTCGGTGATGCGCTTCATGAACGGATAGGCGCTAAGGATCGGGATCGACGCCGCGCCGACGAGGATGGTGAACAGGTCGAACTGCACCAGCACCGCGAACCCGGCGAGCATCTGCACGAGAACGAAGACGATGGCGGCGGGGATGGAGACTTGCCCCGAGGGGATCGGGCGGGTGGCGGTGCGCTCGACCTTGCCGTCGAAGTCGCGGTCGGCGATGTCGTTGATGGTGCAGCCCGCGCCGCGCATGATCACCGCGCCGATGCCGAACAGCAGGCCGAAGCCGTAGATCCGCCAATCCGCCGCAGAGTCCGCCGCCAGCGCCGCGCTCCACCAGCATGGCAGGAGCAGCAGCCAGGTGCCGATCGGCCGGTCGAG
>DBTR01000094.1:5139-21638 GCA_002307145.1 Rhodospirillum sp. UBA1311
GCCAGGTGCCGATCGGCCGGTCGAGGCGCATCAGCTTCAGGTACGGCCGCGCCTTTGCCGGGGCGCGGTCGGTCCAGTCGCCTTTCGGCATGTCGGTGAAGCGGGTTTCCTCGGGCGTGTCCATGAGGCATACACTACGTCAGAACCTTCGCCCGCAAAATTGGATTTCGCCCGATGACCCGCATCGCCAGCACCGCGCCGCGCCTGTTCGTTCCCGACCCGCTTTCGGAAGGCAGCGAGACGCTCTTGAGCCCGGCGCAGGCGCATTACCTGCGCGACGTAATGCGGATGAACGTCGGCGACGCGGTGCGGCTGTTCAACGGCCGCGACGGCATGTGGCTGGCCTCGATCGCCGCGCTCGGCAAGAGCAAGGGCGCGCTTGGCGTCGAGAGCCTGATCGCGCCGCAGCGCCCCGAGCCGGAAATCTGGCTGCTGTTCGCGCCGCTGAAGGCGCAGCGCCAGGACATGCTGGTGGAGAAGGCGGTGGAGTTGGGGGTCTCGGTATTGCAGCCGGTGCTGACCCAGCGCACCCAAACCCGCCGGATCAACGCCGAGCGCCTCGAAGCCCAGGTGATCGAGGCCGCCGAGCAATGCGAACGCCTCACCCTCCCGGAAGTCCGCCCGCTCGCCGAGTTGAGCGGAGTTCTGGGCGCGTGGGAGCCTTCGCGACGGCTGTTCTACGGCGATGAAACCGGCAACGGCGCAGCCGCGCTTGCAGCATTTTCCGCACCGCGCGGCGTTGGAGGCGATGCGCTTCTGGTTGGGCCCGAGGGAGGATTTTCACCCCAGGAGCTTGACGTTTTGGCCGCCGCTTCCTTTTCTAGTGGGGTCGGTCTCGGGCCGCGCATTCTGCGCGCCGAGACCGCCGCCCTCGCCGCCCTCGCGCTTTGGCAAGCGGTTCGCGGCGACGGGGCCCGACTCCCGGGGCATTGACACCCGTTTTTTGGACGACCGGAGTTCGATCATGACCACCACAGTTTCGGACTCCCCTGCGATCGCGGGCGTCGCCGACCTTGCCGAATACCTGGCATCCGGCAACAAGCCCAAGAGCGCATGGCGCATCGGCACCGAGCACGAAAAGTTCGTGTTCTGCCGCAACAGCCTGAAGCCCTTGCCCTACGACGGCGAGAAGAGCATCCGTCACTTGCTGGAAGCGATGATTCCGCACGGCTGGACCCCGGTGTTCGAGGGTGAAAACCCGATCGCCCTCAGCCACCCGGACGGCTCCTCGATCACCCTGGAGCCCGGCGGCCAGCTCGAACTCTCCGGTGCGCCGCTCAAGACCGTCCACGACACCTGCGTCGAGACCTCGACCCACCTGACGCAACTCAAGGCGATCGCCGAGCCCCTCGGCATCGGCATGATCGGCCTCGGCTTCCACCCGAAGTGGCCGCGCGAGATGTTCCCGTGGATGCCCAAGGGCCGCTACGACATCATGCACCGCTACATGCCGACCAAGGGCAACCTCGGCATCGACATGATGATCCGCACCTGCACCGTCCAGGTGAACCTCGACTTCGCCTCCGAAGCCGACATGATCAAGAAGTTCCGCGTCTCCCTCGCGCTCCAGCCGATCGCGACGGCGCTGTTCGCCAATTCGCCGTTCACCGAGGGCAAGCCCAACGGCTTCAAGAGCTATCGCGCCAACATCTGGACCGACACCGATCCCGACCGCACCGGCACGCCGGAATTCGTCTTCGAGAGCGGCATGGGCTTCGAACGCTACGTCGACTACCTCCTCGACGTGCCGATGTATTTCGTCAAGCGCGACGGCCGCTACATCGACGCCGCCGGGCAGTCGTTCCGCGACTTCATGGCCGGACGCCTCCCCGCGCTCCCCGGCGAACGCCCGACGATCAAGGACTGGGAAGACCACATCACCGTCGCCTTCCCCGAAGTCCGGCTCAAGCGCTACCTCGAAATGCGCGGCGCCGACGGCAGCCGCTGGTGCCACCTCTGCGCGCTCCCCGCGCTCTGGGTCGGCCTGCTCTACGACGACACCGCCCTCGACGCCGCCTGGGATATCGCCAAGCGCTGGGACGCCGCCGACCACTTCGCCATGGCCGCGGTCGCCCGCAAGGACGGCCTCGACGCCACGTTCAAATGCCGCCCGCTCAAGGATATCGCCCGCGACGTCCTCGCCATCGCCGACGACGGCCTCGAACGCCGCGAAAAGCTCAATGCCTCGGGCGAAGACGAAACCAAATTCCTCCGCGTCCTCCACGCCATGGTCGATACCGGCAAAACCCAGGCCGACGAACTCCTCGACCTCTACAACGGCCCGTGGAAGCAGTCGGTCGACCCGGCGTTCGAGACGTTCTCGTATTGAAACAACAAGGCCAGGGCTCTGCCCTGGACCCGCCAAGGGCCGAAAGGCCCTTGGAACCCGCAACTTGGTTTTTGCGCGTAGCGGGATAGAATCACCGCTTCCACGCGATGGCTGATTGCGCTTCGCGCGAAAAACAAAACATAAGGGATCCAAGGGCCCGAGGCCCTTGGCGGGCGTGGGCGGAGTCCATAACCCTTCCCTTCCACCACCGGAGACGCCGCGATGACCCTCGACGCCCCTGCCGACATGGACGCACTGCGCGCCGCGATCGACGAGTTGGATCGGCGGATCGTGCCGTTGCTGGTGGAGCGCACCGCGCGGGTACGGAGTGCGGCGGCATTCAAGCCGACGCGGGAGGCGGTGGTGGTGCCCTGGCGGATCGAGGACGTGGTGGCGAAGGCTGCCGCGCATGCGGAAGCGGCGGGAGCCGATCCCGCCGCGATTGCCTTGATGTATCGCGCGATCGTGGACATTTCGATCGGCGAGGAGGCGAAGGCGTGGGACGCCTTACACCCGCGTGCCGCCGACGGTGATGCCGTCGATGCGTAGGGTCGGCTGACCGACGCCGACCGGAACGCCCTGTCCTTCCTTGCCGCAGGTTCCGACGCCATGGTCGAGGGCGAGGTCGTTGCCCACCGCCGAGACGCGGGTGAGGACATCGGGGCCGTGGCCGATCAGCATCGCGCCCTTGACCGGCGCGCCGATCTTGCCGTCTTCGATCAGGTAGGCTTCCGACGCCGAGAACACGAACTTGCCCGAGGTGATGTCGACCTGGCCGCCGCCGAAGTTGACGGCGTAGAGGCCGTTTTTCACCCCGGCGAGGATTTCCGCCGGGTCCTGGCTTCCGCCCATCATCACGGTGTTGGTCATGCGCGGCATCGGGGCGTGGGCGTGGCTTTCGCGGCGGCCGTTGCCGGTGGCGGCGACGCCCATCAGGCGGGCGTTCATCCGGTCCTGCATGTAGCCTTTCAAGATACCATCCTCGATCAGCACGGTGCGCTGCGAGGGGGTGCCTTCGTCGTCGATGGAGAGCGAGCCGCGCCGGTCGGCGATGGTGCCGTCATCAACCACGGTGACGCCCTTGGCCGCGACGCGCTCGCCGATCTTACCCGCGAAGGCCGAGGTACCCTTGCGGTTGAAGTCGCCTTCGAGGCCGTGGCCGATGGCTTCGTGCAGCAGGATACCGGGCCAGCCGGGGCCGAGGACGACGGTCATTTCGCCCGCCGGGGCGTCGATCGAGGCGAGATTCACTTCCGCCTGCCGCACCGCTTCGTCCACCGCGTTTTTCCAGGCGTCGGGGGTGACGAAGCGGGCGTAGGATTCGCGCCCGCCGCAGCCGAACGAGCCGGTTTCGCGGCGGCCATTGCGTTCCATCATCACCGAGACGTTGACCCGCACCAGCGGCCGGACGTCGAAGGCGAGCGAGCCATCGGCGCGCAGCACCGCCACCGCCTGCCAGGACGCCGCGAGCGAGGCCATCACCTGCTTCACCGCCGGATCCTTGGCCCGCGCGTAGGCGTCGATCGCCTTGAGGATATCGACCTTCTCGGCGAATTCGCGATCTTCGAGCGGGTTGATCTCGGCGTAGAGGTGGCGGTTGGTCTTGGGCGGCGCGACCTGGAGGCTGCCCGAGTGGCCGCCCCTGGCCGCCTGCACCGTCGCGGCGGCGCGCTTCAGAAGCGCCTCGTTGAAGCCTTCGGCGTGGGCGTAGCCGGTGGCCTCGCCCGCGACCGAGCGCAGGCCGAAGCCGTGGCCACTGGTGTAGCTCGCGGTCTTGACCACGCCGTCATCGAGCGCGATCGCCTCGGAACGGCGGGATTCGAGGAACAGTTCGCCGTCGTCGCAGCCTTCGAGCGCGCCCGCGACGATCGCCGCGGCCTTCGCCGAATCGAGGCCGGCGGGAGCGAAAAACAGCTCGTCGGGGGTGGCGGAAAGGGCTCTGGCGTCGGGCATCGAAAAACTCCTGCACTGCAGAAACGAGGGGCTGGAACCGCGCATTTAACGCTTTTCAAATCGCGTCCGGGGTGCGAAAACGCAAGTCGCATGGGCGCCAAAACGGCGAGACGCCACGGCCCATTGTACGCATACCTCCCACCGCGTCGCGACCGAAACTTCGCAATGCGCCGGATGTGTATGACTTCGCGCAAAGCGCGCACGGGCTCGATCCCGATGCGAAGCCAATCCTCTTCGTCGGCTGGACTGCAAACCGAGTGATGACATTTTCCGGGGGCCACTTCATGGACAGCGTAACCGGTTCGGCCTTGAAACTCGGCTTCAGCCTGGACTTCGCGGACCTCTATTCGCGTGACGGCCTGGCGCGGCTCGATGCCGCGTTCGTTGAGTTTCTGCGTGCCCGCGCGCCCGAGCGGGCCGAGGCGCTGCTCGCCGCCCGCGCCGCGCCCGAGACTCTCGCGCGCAAGGCCGAGGCCGAGCTTCTTCTCGGCATCGGCGGCGATTTCGACGCCTTCGTCGGCGAACTCTTCGGCGTCGAAGCCGAACTCGCCGACCTGCGCGCCGCGCAGGATGCGCTCGGCCCGTTGTTCGCGGCCAAGCGCCTGTTCGTGCAGCGTCGCGCGCTCAAAACCTACAAACCCGAGGCCGCCGCAAGCTTCGACGGCGAGGCGTTGACCGAAGCGGTGGAGGCGCGCCTCGGCGGCCGCTTCACCGAGATGGGCTTCGCCACCGCGGTGATGGCGTGGCTCGACGACGCCGAGGCGCATGCCGACGACCTCGACCTGTTCGCGCGCTTCGCCGCCTGGGCGAGCCTCGCGCCCGAGGGGCGGTGCGCACATACCCACAGCGTCCTCTTCACCCAACCCGGCAAGCACGACCCGATGGAACTGGTGCCGACCGTCGACCGCGCCGACGGCCCGGTGCCGGTCAAGGAAGCCTCGCCGCACGGCTGGCGTCGCCGCGAAGGCTTCGACCTCACCGACCCCGGCGCGGACCTCGCGCACGCGCTCGACCAGGGCAACTACTGCATCACCTGCCACAACCAGGGCAAGGATTCCTGCTCCACCGGAATGAAGGACAAGGCCACCGGCGCAATCGCGGTCAACCCGCTCGGCCGCCGCATGGCGGGCTGCCCGCTCGAAGAGCGGATTTCCGAGATGATCGCCGCCAAGACCGCAGGCAACGCCGCCGCCGCGCTCGGGCTGGTGACGGTGGACAACCCGCTCTGCGCCGGAACCGGCCACCGCATCTGCAACGACTGCATGGTCGCCTGCATCTACCAGAACCAGATGCGCGACCCGGTGAACATCCCCGAGATCGAAACCCGGGTGCTGAAGGACATCCTCATCCTGCCCTGGGGCTTCGAGATCTACGCGCTGATGACGCGCTGGAACCCGTTCTCTATCCGCCAGCCGCTGCCCGCGCCGGAAACCGGCTACGCGGTGCTGGTCGCGGGCCTCGGCCCGGCGGGCTACAGCCTCGCGCAGCGCCTGCTGCGCGACGGTCACAGCGTCACCGCCGTCGACGGCTTGAAGATCGAGCCGATCGACGCGGCAATCTCGGGCGTCGCCGCCGACGGGTCGGAGGTGCCGTTCGCCCCGATCCGCGACATCCGCGCACTCTGGAAGAACCTCGGCGACCGCGTCACCGCAGGCTTCGGCGGCGTCGCCGAATACGGCATCACGGTGCGCTGGGACAAGAATTTCCTCACCGTGATCCGCCTGATCCTCGAACGCGACCGGCGCTTCCGGATGTTCGGCGGCGTGCGCTTCGGCTCGACCATGGACTTCGACGACGCCAAGGCGTTCGGCTTCGACCATGTCGCGCTCTGCCTCGGCGCGGGCAAGCCGACCCTGGTGCCGATGGGCGGCAAGCTCCGGCCCGGCGTGCGTCAGGCTTCCGACTTCCTGATGGCGCTGCAGCTCACCGGCGCGGCGCACCCCCGCACCGTCGCGAATTTGCAGATTCGCCTGCCCGTCGCGGTGATCGGCGGCGGGCTGACCGCCATCGACAGCTGCACCGAGGCGCTCGCCTACTATCCGGTGCAGGTGGAGAAGTTCCTCGCCCGCCACGAAACCCTGGTCGCAGAAAAAGGCCAGGCGGCGGTGGAAGCCGCGTGGAGCCTGGCCGAGCGGGAAACCGCGCTGGAATTCCTCGCCCATGCCCGCGCCATCCGCGCCGAGCGGGAGCGCGCCAAGACCACCGGGCAGGCCCCGAAAATCCTCGAACTGCTGCGGTCGTGGGGCGGCGTGACGCTGGTCTATCGCCGCAAGCTCACCGAATCCCCGGCCTACCGCAACAACCACGAGGAAATCATTAAGGCCCTCGAAGAAGGGATCTCGGTCGCCGAGGAATGGGCTCCGGTCGCGGTGCACGCCGACGCCCACGGCTGGACCGAAACCCTCCAGCTCAAGGGCGCGGACGGCCGCCAGATCGCCTTCCCGGCACGCACGATCATCGTCGCGGCGGGCACCATCCCCAACACCACGCTGGCGCGCGAAGGCGTCGGCGGGCTGAAGGTGGACGGCAAGTACTTCCAGGCACTCTCGGAAGACGGCCAGCCGGTCCGCCCCGAATCCACCGCCAAGCCGGAACGCGCCGAAGTCCTGATCGCGGCGTCCGCCGCCGAGATGCCGGTGTCGTTTTTCGGCGACCTGCACCCCGGCTTCAGCGGCAACGTCGTCACCGCGATGGCGAGCGCCCGCGCCGGCGCGCCGGTGATCGGGCGCACGCTGGCCAAGGCTCCGC
The DNA here is from genome assembly GCA_002307145.1 of Rhodospirillum sp. UBA1311. Classification (GTDB taxonomy): domain Bacteria; phylum Pseudomonadota; class Alphaproteobacteria; order Rhodospirillales; family Rhodospirillaceae; genus Oleispirillum. The sequence continues at coordinate 12,170 of DBTR01000094.1, forward strand.
CGGTCGACGCCGACTGGAAAGCCCGCTTCGCCAAGCTCGACCACGACCTGCGCCCGACGCTGAAGCGCGTCATCCGCCTCACCCCGAACATCGTCGAGGTGGTGGTCCACGCGCCGCTCGCGGCACGGCGTTTCAAGCCGGGGCAGTTCTTCCGCCTGCAGAACTACGCCGCCAACGCGCCGCAGACCGAAAGCACGCTGCTCGCGATGGAAGGCATCGCGCTGACCGGTGCGTGGGTGAAGCCGGAGATCGGCGAACTCGCGATGATCGTTCTCGAAATGGGCGGGTCGTCGGATCTCTGCGCCCACCTCTCTCCTGGCGAGCCGCTGGTGGTGATGGGCCCCACCGGCGAAGCCACCGAACTCCCGAAAAACCAGACCGTCGCCCTCGTCGGCGGCGGCCTCGGCAACGCCGTGCTGTTCTCGATCGGCAAGGCGCTCAAAGACAACGGCTGCCGCGTCCTCTACTTCGCGGGCTACAAGCGCGGCGGCGATCGCTTCAAGGTCGAAGACATCCTCGCCGCGTCGGACACCGTGGTCTGGTGCTGCGACGAACCCGCCGACTTCGCCCCCGAGCGCCCCGGCGACAGAACCTTCACCGGCAATATCGTCCAGGCGATGGCGGCCTACGCCTCGGGCAAACTCGGCGAAACCGACCTCCGCCTCCAGGAGGTCGACCGCATGATCGTGATCGGCTCCGACCGGATGATGGCGGCGGTCAAGGCGGCGCGCCACGGCGTGCTCGAACCCTTCCTCAAGCCCTGCCACACCGCGATCGGATCGATCAATTCGCCGATGCAGTGCATGATGAAGGAAATCTGCGCCCAGTGCCTGCAACGCCAAACCGACCCCACCACCGGCGAAGAGCTCGTCGTCTATACCTGCGCCGGACAGGACCAGGACCTGGAACGCGTCGACTTCGCCAGCCTGCACGACCGCCTGAGCCAGAATACCGTCCAGGAAAACCTGACCCGCCAGTGGATCGACCGGGAGCTCAAGCGCCTCGGCAAGCGGCCGTAACAGGCGGGGCTATTGCCCCGCACCCCACTGGAGGGACTCGTCCCTCCAGACCTCCCCTTCGTTTTTGCGCGAAGCGCGATAGAGCCATCACGCGGCGCGACGGTTGATTGCGCTGACGCGCAAAAACCAGAGCAATGGGGTCGAGGGGGCCGAGCCCCTTCGCGGGCCCGGGCAGAGCCCGGCGTTTTTCCCACCCCTCCCGATTTTTTCACGCCAGCGCGCTTGACCTCACTCGGGTGCGGGTCTTTATATCCATGGGCATATTCCCGACATTTCTGGAGGATCGGCCGTTGTCCCGTCGCTTGCTTGCTGCTGCGTTCACGGCGGTTTTTGCCGCGTTGCCTTTGGCGTCCGCCCATGCCGCCGAACCGGTGAAGGTGGGTGAGATCAACTCGTACTCCCGGATTCCGGCGTTCACGCTGCCTTATCGCAACGGCTGGGAACTGGCGGTGGAGCAGATCAACGCAAAGGGCGGGGTCCTGGGCGGGCGCAAGCTCGAAATCGTCGCACGCGACGATGCCGGCACGCCGGAGCAAGCGCTGACCGCCGCCAACGAGCTGGTGCGGCGCGAGGGCGTGGTGATGCTGGCGGGGACGTATCTTTCCAACGTCGGGCTGGCGGTTTCGGATTACGCGGCGAAGCGCGGCGTGGTCTTCCTCGCCTCCGAGCCGTTGACCGACGCGCTCACCTGGAGCAACGGCAACACCGAGACCTTCCGGCTTCGCCCCTCGACCTACGTGCAGACCGCGATTCTGGTGCGCGAGGCGGCCAAGCTCCCGGCGAAGCGCTGGGCGACGATCGCGCCGAACTATGAATACGGCCAGGCGGCGGTGCGGAACTTCAAGGAGCTGTTGAAGGCGGCGCGGCCCGATGTGGAATTCGTCGCCGAGCAGTGGCCCGCCCAGTTCGGCCTCGACGCCGGGCCGACGGTGGAAGCCCTGGAGCAGGCCAAGCCCGACGCGATCTTCAACGTCACGTTCTCCTCCGACCTGTCGAAGTTCGTGCGCGAGGGCACGGCGCGCGGCCTGTTCAAGAACCGCACCGTGGTTTCGCTGCTCACCGGCGAGCCGGATTACCTCGTGCCCCTCGGCGCGGAAACCCCGGAAGGCTGGATCGTCACCGGCTATCCGTGGGACGCGATCGAGAGCCCGGAACACAAGGCCTACGTCAAGGCCTACCAGGACAAGTTCCACGAGAACCCGACGATGGGCTCGCTGGTCGGCTACAACATGGGCCTCGCGATCAAGGCGACCCTCGACCGCGCCGGATCGACCAAGTCCGCCGACCTGATCAAGGCCCTCGAAGGCCTGAAGTTCGCAGCCCCCACCGGCGAGATCACCTTCCGCGCCTCCGACCACCAGTCCACGATGGGCGCGTGGGTCGGCAAGACCGCCCTGGTCGACGGCAAGGGCAAGATGGTCGACTGGCGCTACGTCGACGGCGCGGACGTGCTGCCGGACGCCGCTGCGGTGAAAGCGCTGCGCCCGGCAAAATAAGGGATCGAATCGGGCCGGAAGCTCGGATTGTTGCAAGATCAGCAACTTTGAATCGCCAGCTTCCGGTCTACCTCTCGAATCCTGCAACGATTAGGTTTCCTTCAGACACAACGCGATGGGTTCGCTTCGAGCCCTTCGGCAAGCCTCTGAAGGACACCTGATCATGAAAGTTACCGTTGTCGGCGCCGGAAACATGGCGTCCAGTTTCGTCAAGCAGCTCGTCAAGGCCGGACACGACGCGCGCATCGTCGGACGCGATGCGCAGAAGGCCGCCGACCTTGCCAAGACGCTTGGCGCTTCCGCCGTCTCCGCCGCCGAAGGCGCGGACGCCGAAATCATCATCCTCGCCACGCCGTTTGCCGGTGCCGTCGACGCGTTGCGCGCCCTCGGCAACCTCTCGGGCAAGGTGGTGGTCGACATCACCAATCCGCTGAGCGCCGACTACATGAGCCTGACCGTCGGCCAAACCACCTCGGCGGCCGAGGAAATCGCCCGCGCGGTTCCGGGCGCGCGGATCGTCAAGGGCTTCAATACCCTGTTCGCTCCGGTGCTCGGCGCGGGCGCGGTCTCCAACGGCCAGGTGCCGCCGGTCTTCCTCGCGTCCGACGACGCCGACGCCAAGGCCAAGGTTTCGAGCCTCGCCACTTCGTTCGGCTTCCCGGTGGTCGACGCCGGTCCGCTCAAGAACGCCCGGTATCTGGAGCCGCTGGCGGGGCTCAACATCTACCTCGGCTTCGGCGCGGGCCTCGGCACCGGCATTGCCCCCGCGTGGCTGCCGCTCGCCTGACACCTTCCCAAGCTTTTCCCAATATCCACACGGACGCCGGAGGCTTCGCCCTCCCGGCGCTCCGGAAACCAGGACATTTCCCGATCATGGCTTACGCAACCGTCAACCCGTACACGGGTAAAACCGTCGCAACCTTTCCCGACGCCACCGACGCCGAGATCGAAACCGCTATCGCCGCCGCCCACGCCGCCTTCCTCGGCTGGCGCGAAACCTCGTTCGCGACCCGTGCCGAAGTGATGCGCAATGCCGCGCGCATCCTCCGCCGCGACGTCGACACCTACGCCCGCCTGCTCACCCTCGAAATGGGCAAGGTGATCGCCGAGGCCCGCGCCGAGGTCGAGCTTTCCGCCGAGATCTTCGAATACTACGCCGACAACGCCGAAACCCTGCTGGCCCCGGAGACGCTGCCGGTGAAATCCGCCGACGAAGGCGAGGCGGTCGTGGTCCACGAACCGCTCGGCGTGCTGCTCGCGATCGAGCCGTGGAACTTCCCCTACTACCAGATCGCGCGGATCATTGCGCCGCAGCTCTCGGCGGGGAACACCATGCTGCTCAAGCACGCCTCCAACGTGCCGCAGAGCGCCGCGATCTTCGAAACCCTGATGCGCGAAGCCGGCCTGCCGGACGGCGGCTTCAAGAACCTCTACGCCACCCGCAGCCAGATCGAAAAGATCATCGACGATCCGCGCGTCCAGGGCGTCGCCCTCACCGGGTCGGAAGCCGCGGGCGCGACCGTCGCCGCGCAGGCGGGCAAGGCGCTGAAGAAATCCACCCTCGAACTCGGCGGCGCCGACGCCTTCGTCGTGCTCGCCGATGCCGAACTCGACAAGACCGTCAAATGGGCGGTGTTCGGACGGCACTGGAACGGCGGGCAGGTCTGCGTCTCGTCGAAGCGGATGATCGTCGTCGAGGCGGTCTACGACGACTTCCTCAAGCGCTACATCGAAGGCGTCGCCGCCCTGCGCGCCGGAGACCCCTTCGACGCCGCCACCACCCTCGCGCCGCTCTCCTCGCAGGCTGCCGCCGACGAGGTCAAGGCCAAGATCCGCGACGCCGTCGCCCACGGCGCGACCGCGACGGAAATCGGCCCGAAGGTCCCGGCCCAAGGCGCGTTCGTCCAGCCGACCATCCTCACCGACGTCGGCGAGGACAACCCGGCGCGCTACTGGGAATTCTTCGGCCCGGTGTCGATGATCTTCCGCGCCAAGGACGAGGACGACGCGGTGCGCATCGCCAACGACACGCCCTTCGGCCTCGGCGGCTCGGTTTTCACCGCCGACACCCGGCGCGGCGCAAAGGTCGCGGCGCGGATCTCCACCGGCATGGTGTTCGTCAACCACCCGACGATGGTCAAGGCCGACCTGCCGTTCGGCGGCATCCGCCGCTCCGGCTACGGCCGCGAACTCATCGGCCTCGGCCTCAAGGAGTTCGTCAACCACAAGCTCATCGACGTGGTCGATATCGACGCGCCGTTCTAAGGCCGGGCTCTGCCCGGACCCGGCAAGGGGCTCGGCCCCTTGCATCCCATAACTCTGGTTTTCGCGCGTAGCGCCATAAGACCATCACGCGGCGTGACGGTTGATTGCGCTCCGCGCGAAAAACAAAAACATACGAGGTCGAGGAAGCGAGCCTCCTCGCAGGGTCCAGGGGCAGCGCCCCTGGACTGTCCTTTTTTATTTCTGCGCCCCGTGCATCCGCCTATGATCGCCGCAAACGCCCTACCCCACGCGGAGCGCATGGATTTCATCGTCATACAGGCACTGAACGGCTTGGCCGGCGCGAGTTCGTTGTTTCTCGTAGCGGCAGGGTTGTCGTTGATTTTCGGCGTCAGCCGGGTGGTGAACTTCGCGCATGGCACGGTGTTCATGGTCGGCGCGTATCTGGCGTGGACGCTGATCGGGCGGCTGGGGGTGAACTTCTGGCTGGCCGCACCGTTGGCGGCCTTGGCGACGGCGGCGTTGGGCGGCGCGATCGAGGTTCTGGTGTTGCGGCGGCTGTATGGGCGGCACGAGCTGTTGCCGCTGCTGGCGACCTTCGCCCTGGTGCTGGTGGCGCACGATCTGGTGCCGTTGATCTGGGGCGCGCAGGACATCATCGGGCCGCGCGCGCCGGGGCTGACCGGGGCGGTGGCGGTAGCGGGACGATTGCTGCCGAGCTACGACCTGTTCCTGATTCTCGTCGCTCCGGTAGTGCTGGCAGGCTTGTGGCTGATGCTCAACCGCACCCGCTTCGGACGGATCGTGCGCGCCGCGACGGAAGACCCGGAGATGGCCGCCGCCTTGGGCATCCGGCAGGACCGGCTGTTCACCACCGTGTTCATGCTCGGCTGCGGGCTGGCGGGGCTGGGCGGGGCGCTGCGGCTGCCGCGCGAGACACTGCACCACAGTTTGGATACCCAGGTGATCGTTTCCGCCTTCGTGGTGGTGGTGATCGGCGGCATGGGGAGTTTGGGCGGCGCGTTCGTCGCATCGGCGATCGTCGGCGTGGTGTCGGCATTCGGCATCGTGGTGTGGCCGCAGGGCACGCTGGCGATGCTGTTCGTGATCATGGCGGTGGTGCTGGTGGCGCGGCCGCAGGGATTGTTCGGCCGCCCGGCGCTGCCCGGCGCGCACCGGCCGCTGGCGCTACCCTCGCCGCCGTTGGCGGGTTACGGGCGCAAGGCGGAGCTCGGCGTGCTCGGCGGCGTCGCGGCGCTCGGGGCTTTCGGCTTCGTCGGTTCGCCGTTCGCGCTCGACGTCGCCACCCAGGCGTTGATCGCGGTGTTATTTGCGGTGAGCCTGCATCTGTTGATCGGCTGGGCGGGATTGATCTCGTTCGGCCACACGGCGCTGTTCGGCCTCGGCGCGTATGGCGCGGCGCTGCTCGGCCAGCACCTGCCGTTCGGCCTCGCGATGGTGGGCGGCGTGGCGGTGGCTGCGCTCGGCGCGGCGGCGTTCGGCGTACTGGTGCGGCGGATGAAGGGCGTCTACCTCGCGATGCTGACGCTGGCGTTCTCGCAGTTGCTGTTCGCCACCGCGTTCCAATGGGTGAGCCTGACCGGCGGCGACAACGGCATTCTCGGGCTCTGGCCCGATCCGCCGTGGGATACGGCAGGCGGCTGGTATGCACTGACCCTCTGCTTGAGCGTTCTGTGTCTCGTAGGACTGGCATATTTGTATCGTACACCTTTCGCCTACACGCTGCGCGCGGCGCAGGATTCCGAGGCTCGTGCACGCGCCGACGCGCTGCCGGTGGACGGCTCGCGCATCCTCGCCTTCGCGGTTTCGGGCGCGGTCGCTGGGCTGGCGGGCGCGCTGCTGGTGTTTTTGAAAGGCTCGGCGTTTCCCTCGTTGTTCGCGGTGCAGCAGTCGGTGGACGGGCTGGTGATGGTGCTCCTGGGCGGCATCGCCAATCCGCTCGGGCCGGTGGCGGGTGCAGTCGCCTACACCCTGGGTGTCACGGTAATCGCAACGCTCACGCCGTCATGGCACATGATCGTCGGCGCGGCGATCCTGGTGCTGACCCAGGCGTTGCCGGGCGGCCTGCTGCGCAACCGCGCGGGAGGGGTGTGATGACCGGCCTCGCCCATCTTTCGGTGCGCGACCTGCGCAAGCACTACGACGCGACGCTGGTGCTGAACGAGATCGCCTTCGACATTCCACGGGGCGAGATCGCCGCGCTGATCGGCCCCAACGGCGCGGGCAAGTCGACGCTGTTCGGCATCCTCAGCGGCGCGCTCAAGGCCGATGGCGGCACCGTGCTGCTCGACGGCGAAGGGATTCTCGGGCTGTCGCCGGAGGCGGTGGCGCGGCGCGGCGTCGGACGCACCTTCCAGACCTCCCAGCCTTACCGTTCGTTGCGGGTAATCGATTCGCTGCTGCTGATTCAATCCGGCTCCTCCTCCGCATGGAGCCGCCTCACCAAACCCCTCGGTCGCTGGCCGCGCGAGGCGGTGCTGGCGGTGCTGGACGAAGTCGGCCTCGCCGATCTCGCCGACGCGCCGAGCGCGGCGCTCTCCTACGGCGACGCCAAGCGCCTCGAACTCGCCATGGCGCTGGCGCGGAGCCCCAGCCTGCTGCTGATGGACGAACCCACCGCCGGGATGGCCCCGGGCGAACGGGTGGCATTCATGGAACTGGTGCGGCAGCGCTCGGCGGAACGGGGGATGACGGTGCTGTTCACCGAGCACGACATGGCCACGGTGTTCGGCTTCGCGGCCCGGGTTCTGGTGCTGGACCGGGGCCGGATGATCGCCGACGGCGCGCCGGAGACGGTGCGCGCCGACGCCGAAGTGCGGCGCGCCTACCTCGGCACCGCCACGCCGACGAAGGCGTTGTGAAGCCGGAGCGCGCATGTTAACAAAGCGCGCGAAAGCGTTGGTCGAAGCCGGACGGCGGAAAAGATGCAAACAGAGCAGGCGGTGCCGGAACTCGCGGTGGTGGTCCCGGTCAAGAACGAGCAGGACAACATCCTGAGTCTGATCGCGGAAATCCACGCTGCGCTGGACGGCGTCGTCGATTTCGAGGTGGTCTACGTCGACGACGGTTCGGACGACCGCACGCCGCAGAAGCTCGCCGAGGCGAAGCAGAAGTTCCCGCGGGTGCGCAGCCTCAGGCATCGCGAAAGCTGCGGCCAGAGCCAGGCGGTGGCGAGTGGCGTGAAGGCCGCGCGCGCCCGCTTCATCGCGACGCTCGACGGCGACGGCCAGAACGACCCGGCCGACATTCCGGCGCTCCTGGAGCGCCTGCGCGCCGCTGCCGACCCCGACCTGTTCATCGTCGCGGGCTTCCGCCACAAGCGCCGCGACAGCGCGGTCAAGCGCTACACCTCGCGCTTCGCCAACGCCCTGCGCCGCGCGCTCCTCAACGACGACACGCCGGACACCGGCTGCGGCCTCAAGGTGTTCTCGCGCGCCGGCTTCCTCGACCTGCCGCGCTTCAACCACATGCACCGCTATCTCCCCGCGCTCTATCTGCGCAACGGCGGCGCGGTGGTCTCTGTGCCGGTCAACCACCGCTCGCGCGAGCGCGGCGTGTCGAAATACGGCACCATCGACCGTGCCCTGGTGGGAATTTCCGATCTCCTCGGAGTGATGTGGCTGATCCGCCGCTCCTCGGTGCCCGAGATCGACTCCGGCGATGCCTGAAAGCCGCGTCCGCGCCCTCAAGCCCTATGTCAAAGGCCTGGTGATGATCGTGTCGCTGGTCGGCATCGGTTATGCCTTGAAGGCGATGGGCCTCTCCGACATGTTCGACACCAACTGGGTCGACCATGAAGTCAAGGGCAAGGGCATCTCGGGCGAGATGATCTTCGTCGCGATGAGCGCCCTGATCACCGCCGTCGGCTTCCCCCGCCAGGCGGTGGCGTTCCTCGGCGGCTACGCCTTCGGCTTCGTCGAGGGCTCGGTTCTGGCGCTGGCGGGCGCGACGCTCGGCTGCGTGCTCGCCTTTGCCTACGCTCGGATTCTCGGGCGTGCCCTGGTGCAGCGCCACTTCGGCAAACGCATAGCGCGCTTCGACGCATTTCTCGCCGGTCGCCCGTTCCTCACCACCCTCCTGATCCGCTTCCTGCCGGTGGGCAGCAACGTCGTCACCAACCTCGTCGCCGGGGTGAGCAAGGTGCCGACGGTGCCGTTCGTGCTCGGTTCGATAGCGGGCTACCTGCCGCAGACCGTCGTCTTCGTGCTGATCGGCTCGGGCGTCCAGATCGACCCGACCTTCCGCATCGGCCTCGGCGCGGTTCTGTTCGTCGCCTCGGCGGCGCTCGGGATTTTTCTGCTGCGGCAGACCCGCCGCGCGCGCGACTTCGTCGACGACGAAGCGGAAATTCCCTCCTAATCGGACTTGACTCGAGTCCCCCCTCGGCTTACCTCGTTAGCACTCAAGGCGAGAGAGTGCCAAACCACTGTCTCGGCGCCCCCGTGCCAGTTCGGGCGGGGTTCTCTCGTGGTCAAAAAATCTGGAGGGCACTATGAAATTCAGGCCGTTGCATGACCGTGTTCTGGTCAAGCGCGTCGAGGTCGAAACCAAGACCGCGGGCGGTATCATCATTCCCGACAGCGCCAAGGAAAAGCCGATGCAGGGCAAGATCCTGGCCGTCGGCACCGGCACCCGTAGCGAAGACGGCAAGGTCACGCCGCTCGACGTCAAGGTTGGCGACGCCGTTCTGTTCGGCAAGTGGTCCGGCAC
>DBTR01000094.1:21895-22138 GCA_002307145.1 Rhodospirillum sp. UBA1311
GGCAAGTGGTCCGGCACCGAAGTCAAGATCGACGACGAAGACGTCCTGATCATGAAGGAATCGGACATCCTGGGCATCCTGGGCTAATCAGCTAGGCTTCCCCGATCCGACATCCGTTCTCAGACTGAAGGAATTCAAGATGGCTGCCAAAGAAGTCAAATTCTCCACGGACGCCCGCGCGCGCATGCTGCGCGGCGTCGACATCCTGGCCGATGCGGTCAAGGTGACGCTGGGCCCGAAGGG
>DBTR01000006.1:0-618 GCA_002307145.1 Rhodospirillum sp. UBA1311
TCCTTGTCGGCGTCGAGGATCGCGACCAGGGCGCACTCGGGGATGTCGAGGCCTTCGCGCAGGAGGTTGATGCCGACGAGGACGGTGAACACGCCGAGGCGCAGGTCGCGGATGATCTCGATGCGTTCGAGGGTTTCGATGTCGGAGTGGAGGTAGCGGACGCGGATGCCGTTTTCGTCGAGGTACTCGGTGAGGTCCTCGGCCATCCGCTTGGTCAAGGTGGTGACGAGGACGCGCTCGCCACGGGCCTCGGCGAGCTTGCATTCGGCCATCAGGTCGTCGACCTGGGTTTCCACCGGGCGGACGTGGCAGACCGGGTCGAGGAGGCCGGTGGGGCGGATCACCTGCTCGATCAGTTCGCCGCCCGACTGCTCCATCTCCCACGGGCCGGGGGTGGCGGAGACGTAGACGGTCTGCGGCCGCATCGCATTCCATTCCTCGAATTTCAGCGGCCGGTTGTCGATGCAGCTGGGTAGGCGGAAGCCGTATTCGGCGAGCACCGACTTGCGGCTGTAGTCGCCTTTGTACATCCCGCCGATCTGCGGCACGGTGACGTGGCTTTCGTCGACGAACAGCAGCGAATCTTCCGGCATGTATTCGAACAGGGTCGGCGGCGGC
>DBTR01000006.1:868-1559 GCA_002307145.1 Rhodospirillum sp. UBA1311
ACAAGGTCGGCGGCGGCTCGCCCGGATTGCGGCCGGTGAGGTAGCGGGAATAGTTCTCGATGCCTTTGCAGTGGCCGGTGGCTTCGAGCATTTCCAAATCGAAGGCGGTGCGCTGGCTGATCCGCTCGGCTTCGAGGTGGCGGCCTTGTGCGAGGTATTCGGCGGTGCGGGCTTTGAGCTCGGCCTTGATCTTCACCATCGCCTGGGAGAGCGCGGGGCGAGGGGTGACGTAGTGGCTGTTCGGGTAGACGCGGATCGCGGGGAGGGTCGCGGTCTTCTGCCCGGTGAGCGGGTCGAACTCGGAAATGCCCTCGATCTCGTCGCCGAAGAAGTTCACCCGCCAGGCGCGGTCCTCGTAGTGGGCCGGGAAGATCTCGATCACGTCGCCGCGCACGCGGAAGCAGCCGCGTGCGAACGCCATGTCGTTGCGCTTGTATTGCAGGGTGACGAGTTCGCGCATTACGTCGCGCGGGTCGACGTTCTGCCCCTCGGCGAGGTCGAAGACCATCCGCGCGTAGGATTCCGAACTGCCGAGGCCGTAGAGGCAGGAGACCGAGGAGACGATGATCACGTCGCGGCGTTCGAGAATCGCGCGGGTGGCGGCATGGCGCATCCGGTCGATCTGCTCGTTGATCGCCGAATCCTTCTCGATGAAGGTGTCGGTGCGCGGCACGTAGGCTTCGGGCTGGTA
>DBTR01000006.1:1819-23516 GCA_002307145.1 Rhodospirillum sp. UBA1311
GCTGGTAGTAGTCGTAGTAGGAAACGAAGTACTCCACCGCATTCTCGGGGAAGAACGACTTCATCTCCTGGTAAAGCTGCGCCGCGAGGATCTTGTTCGGCGCGATGACCAGCGTCGGGCGCTTCAGCGTCGCGATCGCGTGGGCGACGGTGAAGGTCTTGCCCGAGCCGGTGACGCCAAGGAGAACCTGGTCGGCAAGCCCGGCTTCCAGCCCCTCGGTCATCTTCGCGATCGCGGTCGGCTGGTCGCCTGCGGGCGCGAAGTCGCTCACCAGCTTGAAATCGGCTGGCGGGCCGGCTGGCGGGCGCTGGTACATCGGCAGGATGCTGTTCATCGGGGTCCTTTGGGCGACGGGGTGGGGGTGCCGTGCGCGCCACGGTTTCGATAGCTAAAAATGGGTAGGTCTTTCGGCCTAAGAGGCTTGCGCCGCCTGGGGTCCGTCGGTATCGTCCAAGGGTCGTCTCGCCCCTCAATCCACGATCCAAGAAGGTCAGGAACCATGTCGATCATCGCCGAGCGTTTGTCCGCGATCAAGCCCTCGCCCACGCTTGCCGTCTCCGCCAAGGCCGCCGAAATGAAGGCCGCCGGTGCCGACGTCATCGGCCTCTCCGCCGGAGAGCCGGACTTCGATACCCCGCAGCACGTCAAGGACGCCGCCAAGGCCGCGCTCGACAAGGGCTACACCAAGTACACCGCGGTCGAAGGCATCCTGCCGTTGCGCCAGGCGATCTGCGCCAAGTTGAAGCGCGACAACAACCTGACCTACACCCCGGACCAGATCCAGGTCGCCTGCGGCGGCAAGCAGAGCATCTACAATGCGATGATGGCCACCGTGGATGCCGGCGACGAAGTCATCATCCCCGCGCCCTACTGGGTCAGCTATCCGGACATCGTGCTGCTCGCGGGCGGCAAGCCGGTGTTTGTTATGGGTAAGGAAGAGACCGGCTTCAAGGTCACCGCCGAAGACGTGGAAAAGGCGATCACGCCGAAGACCAAGTGGCTGATCCTGAATTCGCCGTCCAACCCCTCGGGCGGAGCCTACACCGCGGACGACCTCAAGGCGATCGGCCAGATGCTGCTGAAGCATCCGCACGTCTGGGTGATGACCGACGACATGTATGAATTCATCGTCTACGACGGTTTCAAGTTCGCCACCATCGCCGAAGTGGTGCCGGAACTCTACGACCGCACCCTGACCTTGAACGGCCTCTCCAAGGCCTACGCGATGACCGGCTGGCGCGTCGGCTACGCGGCGGGCCCGGTGGCGGTGATCAAGGCGATGAACAAGATCCAGTCGCAAAGCTCGACCCACACCACCTCGATCGCGCAGTACGCCGCCGTCGAGGCGCTGAACGGCAGCCATGAGTTCCTGAAGGAGCGCAACGCCGCCTTCAAGGAGCGCCGCGACACCGTGGTCTCGATGCTCAACCAGACCACCGGCCTTACCTGCCGCACCCCGGAAGGCGCGTTCTACGTCTATCCGTCGTGCGCGGGCTGCATCGGCAAGAAGACCGAAGACGGCGTGACGATCACCGACGACAACGTCTTCGTCGCGCAGCTCCTGGAGAAGACCGGCATCGCCGTGGTCCAGGGCGCGGCCTTCGGCCTCTCGCCCTACTTCCGCATCTCCTACGCGACCTCGATGAAAAACCTCGTCGACGCCTGCACCCGCATCCAGACCTTCTGCAACTCGCTGCGCTGACCGCAGCCGGGCCGCAAACCGAACCCCCCGGGGCGAAAGCTCCGGGGGTTTTGCTTTGGAAGGTCCGGGCTCCGCCCGGGCCTGCGAGGAGGCTCGCCTCCTCGACCTCATTTGTTTTTTCGCGCTTTAGCGCAATCAGCCATCACGCCGCGTGATGGTTGTCTCGCGCTTCGCGCAAAAACAAAAGTTATGGGATCCAAGGGTCTTCGACCCTTGGCGGGCGAGGGCAGCGCCCTCGTGTTTTTCAACCTTCGGCCCGCCCCTTCGGGCGGGGATTTTTGTTGCATCGGGGTTGCCGTCCTGTGACGATGGTGATGGCACTCAATGACCCCTGACGGGGGGATGGAAGCGCCTTTCCCGTATCAGGGGACCACTGGCCGAACGGCCGAGGTCGGGGACGCACTCGACCCGAAGTGGACCAGCCGATCCGGGGACTCAGCAAAGGTTCCCACTGGCTCCTTCCGGCTTTTCGGCCGCGAACCGCGGGAGGAACCATAATGCCTGACAACGTGGAAACCACCGGGCGTGCGACACGCGTCGCCGCCATCGTCGGCCCGTATACCAGCGGCAAGACTGCGTTGATGGAGAGTCTGTTGTTCGTCTCCGGCGGGATCACCCGCAAGGGGTCGGCGGCGGACCGCTCGCGCCTGGGCGACACTCCGATCGAGGCGAAGAGCCGCGAGATGAGCGTGGAGGCGGTGGCGGCGACGACCACATTCCTCGGTGATACCTGGACCCTGCTCGATTGCCCCGGCTGGGTGGAATTCCTCCAGGACGCGCGGCACGCCCTGATGATGGCGGATATCGCGGTGGTGGTCTGCGACCCCGACCCGGCGCGCGCGGTGATGGTTTCGCCGTATTTGAAGTTCCTCGACGACCACGACATTCCCCACCTGATCTTCATCAACCGGATGGAGCATGCGAAGGCCGGGCACGCGGAAATCCTCGAAGCGTTGCAGGCGGTTTCCGAGCGGCCGCTGGTGATGCAGCAGATCCCGATCGTCGAGGGAGAGGCGGTCACCGGCTACGTCGATTTGATCCACGAGCGGGCCTACCACTACGAGGAGGGCAAGGCCTCGTCGCTGATCAAGATGCCCGCCGCGGTCGCCGACCTCGAACAGGGCGCGCGCCAGGGGCTGCTGGAGAGCCTCGCCGACTTCGACGATGCCTTGATGGAAAAGCTGCTGGACGACGCGGTTCCGGCCAAGGGTGAGGTGTTCAACTCGCTCAGCCGCGACATCGCCGCCAATCTGGTGGTGCCGGTGCTGTTCGGCGAGGCCGAGCGCGACCACGGCGTCAACCGCCTGTGGAAGGCGTTGCGCCACGACGCGCCGACGCCGCAGGCGACCTGGGAGCGGCGGCAGGCGGTGACGCCGAAGGGCATCGCCCAGGTGTTCAAGACCCAGCACGCCCAGCACACCGGCAGGTTGTCGTGGGTGCGGGTGTGGGAGAAGGGCCTGACCGACGGCATGACCCTGGGCGGCCAGAAGATCGGCGGCCTTTATGCGCTCCAGGGCGCCGAGGTGAACAAGATCCCGCGTGCGGAGATCGGTGCGATCGCGGCGGTGTCGAAACTCGAAACCGTGCGGCCGGGCGATGTTCTGACCGAGGCCGAGGCGCTTGCGCCCGAACTGTGGCCGCGCCCGCCGCAGGCCCTGTTCGCATTGAAGCTCTCGACGGTGAAGTCGGGCGACGACGTCAAGCTCTCGACCGCGCTTGCGAGGCTCACCACCGACGACATTTCGCTCACCTTCGGCCCCAATTCCGATACCGGCGAACTGCTGCTTTGGGGGATGGGCGAGATTCATCTGATGACGGCGGTGGACCGGCTGCGCAGCCTGCACAACGTCGAGGTCAAGGCGGAGCGGCCGACCGTGCCGTTCAAGGAGACGATCCGCAAGGGCTGCTCGGAGCGCGGCCGCCACAAGCGCCAGACCGGCGGCCACGGCCAGTTCGGCGACGTGGTGCTGGAAATCCGGCCGCAGGGGCGCGGCGAGGGATTTGCCTTCATCGAGAAGATCGTCGGCGGCGTGGTGCCGCGCAACTACTTCGGCGCGGTGGAAACCGGGGTGCGCGAAAGCCTCGCGCGCGGGCCCTTGGGCTTCCCCGTGGTCGACCTCGCGGTAACGCTGGTGGACGGCTCGTATCACGCTGTCGACAGCTCGGAAATGGCGTTCAAGACCGCCGCCGGGATCGGCATGCGTGCAGCATTGCCGAAGTGCGATCCGATCCTTTTGGAGCCGATCTGGGCGGTTTCGGTGGCGGTGCCGTCGGAGTGGACGTCGAAGGCGCAGCGGGCGCTGTCGCAGCGCCGGGCGCAGATTTTGGGCTACGACAAGCGCCCCGGCTGGACCGGCTGGGACGTGGTCAAGGCGCAGGTGCCGCAGATGGAGGTCCACGACCTGATCCTTGAACTGCGCTCGTTGACCATGGGGGTGGGCACCTTCGAATGGGTGTTCGACCACCTGGCCGAACTCACCGGCCGCGCGGCGGACAAAGCCGTGGCGGACAATAAGGCGCTGACCGAATAATTTCCCTGGCGGTGGCGAAAAAGCGTTCCCATATTCTTCGTATCCATCGACCAAGAAGCCTTGTCAGACGGAACCGGCCCCCCTCGGTTCCGTCTTGTTTTTTGGGGGCGTAGGAGTAAAATCCTTGCCTCTCACCCGGTCCGGGCCCCTCTGGTGGCGAAGACGTTCGCCACGATGTCGGATCGCGTTGTAACCGCGCTGACGTAGCGTGCCCGTTCCCGAATCTCATAATGTTTGATCAGATCTGGCCGTTGGCCGGGACCCCGTTCATGGGGCATCCGGTTATGGTTTGGTGTCTGTTCCTGATCCTGGTCGCGATGCTGCTCGCATTCGACCTCAAGGTCTTGAACCGCCACGACCATGCGATTGGTTTCAAGGAAAGTCTAAGGACCACCGCCCTCTATGTCGCGATCGCGCTTGCGTTCGGCGGGTTCGTCTGGTGGTACATGGGGCATGAGGCGGCGATTCTCTACGTCACCGCCTACCTCGTCGAGGAGAGCCTCTCCCTCGACAACGTCTTCGTGATGTCGGCGATCTTCGCGGCGTTCGCGATTCCGGCCAAGTACCAGCACCGCGTGCTCTTCTGGGGAATCGTGGGCGTGGTGGTGATGCGCGGCGTGATGATCGCGGTCGGCGCCGCGATGATCGAGCGCTTCGACTGGATTCTCTATGTCTTCGGCGCGTTCCTGGTGTTCACCGGGGTGCGGATGGCGATTTCCCATTCCGGACCGCCGGCCCATCCGGAGGATTCCCGGCTGGTGCGCCTCGTGCGTCGGGTGATTCCGATCTCCAAGGAGTTCCACGGCCACGACTTCATCACCCAGGTGACGACGGCCAAGGGGCTGCGTCGCGTCGCGACGCCGCTGCTTCCCGCGCTTCTGGTGATCGAGACCGCCGACCTGGTGTTCGCGCTCGACAGCATTCCGGCGGTGTTGTCGATCACCCCCGACACCTTCATCGTCTTCACCAGCAACATCTTCGCGATCCTCGGGCTTCGGGCGCTCTATTCGGTGCTCGCGGTGATGGTCGGGCGCTTCCAGTACCTGCACTACGGCCTTTCGGCGGTGCTGGTGTTCATCGGCTGCAAGATCTTCTGGGAACAGGCGATCGGCCATGTGCCGCCGCTGGTGTCGCTCGGCGTCACGGTGTGCCTGCTCGGCAGCGCGATCGGGTTGTCGTTGGTGCGGGCGAAGGTGGAAGCCGTCGGCCAGAAGTGAGCCGAACTCCGGACAATAAGAAAGGAGCCCTTGGGGGGAAGGGCTCCTTTCGGGGCTGACCGGAAATCTCTTGCGGTCCAAGAGGGGGAGGGAAACCGCTTCGAGAATTGGAACCCTAAGGAGTTCCGCTTTCCGGCTCGTCCGGCAACGACCATGTCTGGGGGGAAGCGTCGTTGCCGTATGTGGGGTTGCTGTCCTTTATCTGCCGTAACCGCTAGGATACCCACTTGCGTGGGAGAACCGAGGAATGAGCTTTCGTTTCACCTTCAATCGACATCCTCACTTTCACATAGGGCCACGCAACGCGGAAGTGGGAATATCCGATTAATTTGATCGGAATTATCGGAGGGTGATGGCGCGCACTTCCCGATACATCGGGAACGCGCGAGAAGGAAGAAAGCGCGAAGCCGGTTTGCGTCGCATTTGGGGGAAGTTCTTGCTGCGGTTTAAGCGTTTGCGTGTCGCGGTTCTCGCGATTGTGATTCTGGCGGTCGGGGGACTCTCTGCGGCGATTGGACTGATCGCCCTGACGAGCGATGCGGGCACGTTCCCCGGCGATCCCGGGCCTTCCGATTTCCTCGAACGAGTCCTGCTCGCGGCGGTGCTGGTGCTGGCCGCCGCCGTGCCCCTGGCGCTCGCGGCATTGAAGCGTCGCGAGCGCAGCCTGGAGCGCATCGGCGTGGAACTCGCGCGGATTCGCGCCCTCGATTTCGTCCGGTCCGGCGAGGCGGAGCTCGATCCCGATACCGCCGCCCTCGGCTTCGAAATCGGCCTGCTGCGCAAAACGCTGCGCCAGCGCGACCGCGAGTTCGCGGGGGTGCAGGCGAAGCTCGAACGCCTGATCGACCTCGGCATCGCGATGGGGGCCGAGCGCGACACCGGGCACCTGATGGAAACCATCCTGGTGGGGGCGAAGGAGATCGCCAACGCCGAGGGCGGCACCCTTTACCTGCGCGACGCCGACGACATTCTCCGCTTCGAGATCATCCACAACGACCGCCTCGGCATCCGCCAGGGCGGCCCCGGCGCGCCGCCGCCTTCGCTGCCGGGCGTCGCGCTGTTCGGCCCCGACGGCCAGCCCAACCGCAACAACGTCGTCAGCCTCGCGGTGCATGAAGAACGCGCGATCGCGATCGACGACGCCTACGCGGCGGAAGGCTTCGACTTTTCCGGCACCCGCACCTTCGACGCGCGCACCGGCTACCATTCCCAATCGTTCCTCACCGTGCCCTTGAAGCCGCACGGCGGCGAGGTCATCGGCGCCGTGCAGCTGATCAACGCGCGCGGCCCCGACGGCCGCGACCCGATCCCGTTCTCGCCCGAGGTGCAACGCTTCGTCGAGGCGTTGGCCGGGCAGGCGGCGACCGCGCTCGACAACCGCCTGCTCCTCGACGCGCAGGACCGGATCATGGACGGCATGGTGCGCTTCGTCGCCGGCGCGATCGACGCCAAGAGCCCCTATACCGGCGGTCACTGCGCCCGCGTGCCAGAACTCGCGATGATGCTGGCGCAGGCGGCGAGCGACGCCAGGGAAGGTCCGTTCGCCGATTTCGCGTTCACCACCGTCGAGGAGTGGCGGGAATTCCGCATCGGCGCGTGGCTGCACGACTGCGGCAAGGTCACCACGCCCGAGCATGTCGTCGACAAGGCGACCAAGCTCGAAACCATCGCCAATCGCATCCACGAGGTTCGCACCCGCTTCGAAGTGCTGTTGCGCGACGCCGAAATCGCCCGCCTCGAAGCGGTGGCGGCGGGCAACGATCCGGAAGCGGCCGCCGCCACGTTCGCCCAACGCTCCGCCCAGCTTCACGGCGACTTTGCGTTCGTCGCGGCGTGCAACGTCGGCACCGAATCGGTGAGCGACGCCGACATCGCGCGTCTGGTGCGGATCGCCGCGACCACCTGGGAACGCCACTTCGACGATCGCCTCGGACTTTCCGAGGCCGAGATGGCGCGGCTCGAAGGAATTCCGGTGGCGCCCGTGCCCGCGATCGAGCCGCTGCTCGCCGACCGGCCGGAACACATCGTGCGGCGTGGCCGCGACGATCCGGCCGTCGACCCGTCGTGGGGGTTCAACCTCAAGGTTCCGTTGCTCCGCTACAACTTCGGCGAACTCCACAATCTCTCGGTCCGGCGCGGCACCCTGACCGACGAGGAGCGGGCGGTGATCAACCAGCATATCGTCCAGACCATCATGATGCTCGAAAGCCTTCCCTTCCCGCCGCATCTGCGCCGGGTTCCCGAATACGCAGGCACCCACCACGAAACCTTGACAGGCTCCGGCTACCCGCGCGGCCTCACCGCCGCCGACCTCTCGATTCCCGCACGGATCATGGCGGTGGCCGACGTGTTCGAAGCGCTTACCGCCGCCGACCGACCCTACAAGAAGGCCAAGCCGCTTTCCGAGGCGGTGGAGATCCTCCATTGCATGGCCGAGGAACGGGCGATCGACCCCGACGTGTTCGCGCTGTTCCTGTCGAGCGGCGTCTGCGACCGTTATGCGCGGCGCTTTCTCACGCCCGAACAGATCGACGGCGTCGACACGGCGCGCTATCTCGGCGCGGAGACGCCGCGATGATCTGGCGCGCCATGACCGAGACCGACCTCGACGCGGTCGAGGCCGCCGCCGCAGTGATCCACCCGGGCTATCCCGAAGACCGTGGGGTGTTTGCCGAGCGCCTCGCGCTCTGGCCCGAGGGCTGTCGCGTCCTCGAACGGGCGGGCGGCCTCGTGGGCTATGCGATCACCCATCCCGGCGTCTACGGCCGGCCGCCCAAGCTCAATACCCTGCTCGGCACGCTCGCCCCCAATGCGGACACGTATTACTTCCACGACATCGCGCTCCTGCCCGGCGTGCGCGGGCGAGGGGGGGCGCGAGTGCTGGTCGCCGATCTGGCGTCCCTCGCCGAACGGCTGGGCTTCGCCACTCTTTCGCTGGTGGCGGTGAACGCCTCGCGGCCGATCTGGGAGGCGCAAGGCTTCGACGTGGCGACCGACGCGACCCCCGATCTCGGCAGCTACGGCGGCGAAGCGTGGTTCATGGTGCGCCAGATTACCGACACATTTTGATACACTTTCCCGGGATTGCCGACATATCCCTGAGACATGCGGGGAGCATCCTTCATCCTGTATCCGTGGCGAGCGGGACACCTCAAGGACGGAAGGTGGGCGGTCGCTGATGCGAAGCCCACCCTTCCGGGCCTGCTCCACGGCGCAACCAAGGATGAAACGCAGGATCATGTCGTACCGGAAGACGCTCGTTCTCGCATTTGTCGCTGTGGCCAGTCTCCATGCCACGGACGCATTCGCCGGTCCGCCCGGCGGATGGGGCGGCGACGGCCCGGGACGGGGTCATGGCGGCTTCGAACATGGCTTCGGCGGCCATGGCCCGGGTTTCGCCCCCGACGGCTGGGCTGGCGGTCACTGGGCCCACGACTGGTGGGACGGTCGCTACGGGTGGTGGTGGGTGGTCGGCGGCGCGCGGTATTTCTTCGCCGAGCCGGTGTATCCCTACCCAAGCGCGGTGATCCCGCCCGGCATGGTGGCCGCGCCGCCGCCGCAGAACGCCTACTACTGCGGCAACCCCGCCGGTTACTATCCCGCCGTGGCGCAGTGCTTCGTCGCATGGCAACTGGTGCCGGTCGCGGTGCAGCCCGCCCCGGTGGTGGTCGCTCCGAGCGCGCCGGTCTACGCAGCGCCCTCGACCTCGACTTCGTCGGTCAAGACCACCGGCGGCACGATCCTGGGCGCGGTCGGCGGCGGCGTCGCCGGTGCGCAGTTCGGCCAGGGTCAGGGCCGGGTCGCGGCGGCGATCCTCGGCACGGTGCTGGGCGCGTTCGTCGGCCACGAGGTCGGCGCCTCGCTCGACCGCGCCGATGCGCTGGCGGCGCAACAGGCGGCGCAACAGGCCTATACCGCGCCGGTCGGCCAGACGATTACCTGGAATGCACCTTCGACCGCGCATTCGGGCACGATCACCCCGACCCGCGAGGGCCGCGACGCGCAGAACAATGCCTGTCGCGAGTTCAAGCAGACGGTGGTGATCGACGGCAAGCAGACCGAAGTCACCAGCACCGCCTGCCAGAAGGCCGACGGAACCTGGGTGCAGATCGGCAGCTGAACGAAACGCAATTTCGGAACGACGGCGAGGTTTCCCCCCCTTAATCTCGTCGTCCGTCGGTGAAGCGACTCCCCCGTGGCTTCGCCGAACACGATGAGGCTCGCGTCTCCCTGGCCTCATCGCATGGCCGCCCCCATCTCCCCCGGGGGCGGCCTTCTTTTTTGCAAAAGGAAATTCAGAGGTAGTTGAGAACGCTCACGCTCTTCAGCGAGGAGAGCGCGGCGAACGACGCTTCGAGCAGCGTCTCGCGCTGCGACGCGGCGGCGCTCGCGGTGGCGACGTCGACGGTGGTGAGGCTGTCGAGCATCTCCCCTGCGTAGAGCTGGAAGTCGGTCTGGCTGTCGATCACCGCGTTCAATGTGTCGGTCTGGCTGGAGAGGTTTTCCTGGATGACGCCGAGACCGGAGACCGAAGAGGTGAGGAGGTCGAACGCGGATTGCAGGGTCGCGGTGTCGGGGTCTGTGGTGTTCGCGAGGGTTTGCAGCGCTTCGAGAGCATCCGCGAAGGCATCGGCGTCCGCCGCAACGCCGAAAGTGACGCTCGCGCCGCCGTCCAGCATCACCGTGCGGAGGTTGCTGCCGCCCTGGTAGTACTCGGTGTTGGTGCCCGCGACGTAATCGGTGTCGTCGATGTCGACCGGCTGGGTCGTGGTCGCGCCGCCCGAGAACACATAGCTGCCGGCATACTGGGTGTTGAGCAGGCTGACGATGTTTTCCAGCGCGCTTTGGGCGGTTGCCTGCAGGGTCGTGCCGTCGTCGGATTCGCCGATCGCGGCGGTCACGTCGGTGAGCATGTCCTGGACCAGGTCGACGATGCTGCCGACCGCCGAATACGCGACTTCGAGTTCGCTCGTCGCGCTTTCCGCCTGGCTCGACAGGTGCTCGGATCGGGAAATGTCGGCAGTCAGTCCGGATGCCGCGCCCGCCTGGCCGTCGAGGCCGCTCAAGGACGACGATTTCACCCCGGAGGATTGTTGCTGCAGGGCTTCGGCGTAGCTGCTCTGCACGCGAAGCGCCTGACTGATCATCTGGGTGTTCATTCCTGCGGTGGATACACGCATGGTCGGGGCTCCGTCAGTTCATCATCGTGATCAAGGAATCCCACATCGCCTGCGCGGTGGTAAGGATCTGGGCGGCGGCTTCGTAGTCCTGCTGGTAGGTGGTCAATCGCGCGGTTTCCTCGTCGACGTTGACGCCGTAGGTGTTGGAGAAACTCGTCGACAACGTGTCGGAGGTCGCGGAGCTGGTCGTCGCGGTGTCGCTCGCGGTCTCGGCCCGGTCGGCGGTGTCGTCGATGATCATCTGGGCGTAGCCCGAGATGCTCGTCTTGGTCGACGACAGGTTGCCTGCCGCTGCGAAGCTCTGGGAATCGTCCATGGCGTTGTAGATCGCCTGCAGCGCGGTGGTGTCGTCCACCGCGTAGGCCGCGTCGCCGACCGTGGTCGAGGCGACGGCGGCAACCGCCATGCCTTGGGTCGAGAGGGTCTCGGATACTCCGAGGGTTCCGGCGCTGCCGGTGAGGATGTCGTACATCCCCATGGCGGAATTGAACCCTGTGCCGTCGAGGGTGCCGTCGCCGGTGAGGATCACCCCGGCGTCGCTGTCGGTGGCGGTCACCACGAGGTGGCCGTCGGAATCGAGCGATGCGGAAATCCCGGAAACCGCGTTGAGCTCGTCGAGGACGTCCTGCATCGTCGAGCAGCCCGAAAGGTCGATGTCGGCGGAAGCGGTGACCTCGCCGTCGGAATCGGTCAGGACCACGGTCAGGGTGCCCGAGCCGACGATCGCGTCGGTTGCGGCGACGCTTGCCGAGCCGGTGAGGGAATTGGGCGGCGGCACCGGCGTCGCGGCGTTGGCGGCCGCATTGACGGCGGACTGCACCGCGTCGGAGAGCGCGTCGATCTCATCCTGAATCCCGGGCAGGGTTTCGTCGCGAAGTTCGACGAGCGCGCCGATGGTGCCGCCGGTCAGGCTGGCGGTGACATCCTTTCCGTCGATCATGATCCCGGAGATCGAACCGCTGCCGTCGCTGGCGTAGACCGAGTCCGAGGTCAGCGTGCCGCCCGCCGAGTAGCTCAGTTCGTGGACCGAGGAGGTCAGCAGCGCGGTTCCCGAACTGGTGTAGATCTGCACCGCGCCGGCCGACGTGGTGAAGGTGTTGATATCCATGTATTGGCCGAGTTCCTCAAGGGCTGCCCGGCGCTGGTCTTCGAGGTCCGAGGTCGAGGTGCCGTTGGCGGTGGCCTTGGTGATCTGGTCGTTGAGGTCGTCGATCTGGTTGAGGAGATCGTTGACCGATTCGACCGATTCGGAGATCGACTGGTCGGCCGAGGTGCGCACCGACTGGATCGAATCGGTGATGTCGTTGACCGAACTGGCCCAAGTCGCGAGGGCCTCGGTGAGGGCGTCGGCGGCACTGGTGTCGGCCGGATCCGCAATCGCGTCTGAGAGCGCGGTCTGCAGGTCGGAGAGCGCGTTGGTCAGGTCGCCGCCGTCGTCGGTGGTGCCGA
The DNA here is from genome assembly GCA_002307145.1 of Rhodospirillum sp. UBA1311. Taxonomy (GTDB): domain Bacteria; phylum Pseudomonadota; class Alphaproteobacteria; order Rhodospirillales; family Rhodospirillaceae; genus Oleispirillum. The sequence continues at coordinate 13,899 of DBTR01000006.1, forward strand.
GCGCGGCGGAGATGGTTTCGAGGTAGGAGGCGATCGTCGCATCGTAGGACGCGGTCGAGATCGCGGAAACCAGGCTCTCGTGGAGCTTTTCGTCCACGTCGCTGCCGGTGCCGATGACTTGTACGCCGGTGCCCACGCCGCCGACAGTGCGGGTCGTGACGTCGGCGGTCTTCGCCGTGTATCCGGTCGTCTCCGCGTTCGAGATGTTGGTCGAAGCGAGCGAAATCCGGGTTTGGGCGACCGACAGGCCGCTGTTGGCGATGGAAATAATGCTGGAAATCGACATTGCGGGAACTCCCCCGGAGATCAGGCGCTCAGGTGGAGGCCCCCGGCCGAACGCGCCCCGCGCGGCCGAGTATCGCCGTTCGCGGCATAGCCCAGGCTGTCGCGGCGCTCGCGCTCGGCGAGGGCGGTCATCACCGCCTCGACGCGGAGCGCGGTGGCCGCCTTGCGGGCATTGAGCAGCGCCTGGTTGTCCTTAAGCCGTCGCACCAGGCTGCGAATGCCCGATTCCATGGCGACGACGTCAAGCTCGCCCGCCGCATGCAGCGCTGCGGTCCGGGGGCGAAGCGCGGAGGTCAACCGCGCGTAGTTGGAGCCGAGCATTTCCTTGCGGCGCACCAGCTCTTGCGGCAACACCTCGCCGGGAGTGGCGAGAAGCGCATTCTCCTGGTCGATCACCTGGATCAGCTCGCTGAGGACGGCGAGAAAGTTATGGAGGGTCTTGCGGTCGAGGGAAGCGATGGAAGGTTCGGTCATGGCGTAGCGCTCCTCAACGGGGTGACAGACGCAGCGACTGGGCGCGTCCGTAGGCGGTGGCGACGGACCGGGACTGGCGCGACCGGCTGAGACGGGCGCGCATGTCGGCGCGCGCGATCCGCATCAACCGGAGCCCGGCTTCGAGGTCCACGATCATGGCGATACGCTGGGCGCGGGACGCCTCGCTTCCCATCCGCGCTGCGGCGCGGCAGAGAACGTCGAGGCGCTTCAGCGCGGTATCGAGATAGGCGAGGTCGGTTTTCGGAGCCATTATCGTTTCGCTGCGATCAGGGTGTCGTACATGTCGCTCACCGTGCTGATGATCTCGGAGGCGGCCGAATAGGCCTGCTGCGCGACGATCAGCGACGAGAACTCGGTGGCGGTGTCGGTGGTCGAGGATTCGAGCTCGCCCGACATGATCGCGCCGGTGGAGCCCGAGTCCGCCTCGGTGAGGTTGGCGGCGCCGGATTCGATGCTCGCGGCCCAGACCGTCCCGGTCTTGGCTTCGAGGCCGTTGGCGTTGGCGAAGGTGGCGAGCGGCACCTTGTAGATCGCGTAGCTGATGCCGTTGTCGAAGTTGGCGTAGACGGTGCCGTCCTCGTCGATGTCCACCGAGGTGAACTCGCCGTAGATCACGCCGTCCTGGGTGATTTCGTCCACCGAGATCGCCGGGTCGTCGCCCGAATCCGAACTGGCGTACTGCGACAGCCCGTCCGTGGTGCCGACGGTGCCGACATCGTAGGCGATGCTGCTGTCCGCCGCTCCGGAGGTCCATCCGGTGACCGCGACGGTGATTGCGTCGGTCGGGGTCAGGAGGGTGCCGTCGGTGTCGAAGGTGATCGCCGTCGAGCTGAGCGTGAGGCTCGCCGCCTCGGTGGTGTCGGCGAGCGCGGCGCCCACCGTCCATTCGTTGGCGGCTGTCTTGGTGTAGGTGAACGTGACCGTGTGGGCGACGCCGAGGCTGTCGTAGATTTCGGCATCGACGGTGAATGCGTCGCCGACTTCGGCTTCGGCGGGCAGGGTCGCCTGGATCGACATCTCGGTGGTGGCCGAGGCCGCGCCCGAATAATCGTTGACGTTGATCGCTTCGAGGCCGGAAGCGCTGGTCGACGAGGTGATGTTGCCGTCGCGGTCGGTCGGATACCCCTGGAGATACCAACCCGAGCTGTTGACCAGGTAACCGTCGTCGTCGGTCGAGAAGTCGCCGGCGCGGGTGTAGTAGAAAATGTCGCTGTTCGCGCTGTCGGCGACGACGAAGAAGCCGTTGCCGTCGATGCCGAGGTCGGTCGAGCTTTCGGTGCCGACCAGCGTGCCCTGAGTCAGCAGGCTCTGGCTGGGATCGACGGTGACGCCCGCGCCGGTGAAGTTGGAATACGACCCCGACCCCGACACCATCGTCGCGAACGACGCGGTGGTGCACTTGTAGCCGGTGGTGCTGGAGTTCGCGAGGTTGTTCGAAATGTTGGACACCGCTGCCGACTGGGACAGCAGGGCCGACACTGCGATGTTCATGGAACTGGCCAAGGCGCTCATGTTTCGAGCCTCCGCATGAAAGACGTTGGGGTTACGAATCGCTGGCGGAGGTCGCCGAGACGATATTGCTGAGGGAAACGGTGGCGCCGTTGGTCATGATCAACTGCGCGGTGCCGTCGGACCAATCCACCTGCTTGACCACGCTGGTGGTGGACGGGCTGATCGAGACGTCCTCGCCGTCGCTATCGGTTCCGACGAACTGCAGCGAATAGTCGCCGTCGTCGGCGGTGCTGCCGTCGGTCTGGGTGCCGTCCCAGGTGAAGGTGTAGGTGCCGGACGTGGTGTCCACGGACTTCGAGTAGACGACGTTGCCATCCGAATCGAGGACCTGGGCGGTGAGGCTCTCGGTGTCGTCGGGGACATCGTAGGACCACGACAGGGTGTCGCCGTCGGTGAAGGCGAGATCGTCGGCGGTGTAGGTGACCTCCATTCCGACCAGCGCGAGCGCCACCGAGGCGCTCTCGTTGTTGGTCGCGAGCACCAGGTTCTCAAGATACGAGTTCGAGAGGATCTGCTGCTCGACCTGCGCGTAGTTGACCAGTTGGCTGGTCATCTCGTCGGTGTCGGTCGGATCTAGCGGGTTCTGGTTTTGCAGCTGCGCGGTCAGGACGCTCAGGAACAGCTCGTAATTTTCAGAGAGGGATTCGACCGAGCTGGCTGTCGTCGAAGACAGGCCGCTGGTGCTTGTCGTGCTGCTGACTGTCGTCATTTCCGGGCTCTCCCACGCAATCGCGCCTCGGACGAGATCGTCCTTGCTTGAGCGAGAAACGGGGCGAGCGGCCAAACACTGGCGAAAAAAAACGCCGGAAAAAATTTGGCGGTCGGTGCGCCAGTGTCGGGAAGGTGGGCCCGTATAGGCGGTGTAGGCGGTAGTCGGAGCGGTACTCGCCCGGCACGTCAGCAGCGGAGCCCGAATGGCTCCGTCGAGATCAACGAAGGAGATATCTCATGCCTGTCATCACCACGAACACGTCGGCGAATTCCGCGCTGCGTTACCTCAATATCAACTCCGACGAGCAGTCGAGCGCCCTCAACAAGGTGGCGTCCGGCTCGCGCATCACCCGCGCTTCCGACGACGCCGCCGGCCTCGCGGTCGCGACCAAGCTGCAATCCGACGTGGCCGTGCTCGGCCAGGCCTCGACCAACGCCTCGCATGCGGTGTCGGTCCTGGAAACCGCCGACGGTGGCCTGTCGTCGGTTTCCGACGTTCTCGAACGTATGAAGGTTCTGTGCGCCGAGGCGATCTCGGGTGCGGTCGGTTCCGACGAGCTGACCTACATCCAGTCGGAATTCGACGCGCTTTCGACGGAAATCAGCACCATCAACACCACCACGACGTTCAACAGCACGTCGCTGCTTGATGGCTCCTACAACAAGGATTTCCTCGTCGGCACGGCTTCCACCGACGTGATTTCGGTCGATCTCAGCACGGTCGACCTGACCACGATCCAGACGGCGGTTGCTGCTGGCGACGTCACCACCGACGCGGCGGGCGCTCTTGACTTGGTCAACGCGGCGATCGATTCGGTCGCGGCGGCGCGGGCCACCGTCGGTGCGGCGGAATCGACCTTCAACTACCACTCGACCCAGATCACTTCGTCGGAAGAAAACCTCGACGCCGCCCAGTCCGCGATCATGGACGCCGACGTTGCCGAGGCGCAGTCCGAGTTCTCCTCCGCCCAGGTGAAGACCAACGCCGCAATCGCGGCCCTGGCGTCGGCCAACTCGATGCCGCAGCAGCTCCTGTCGCTGTTGCAGTAATCCGCTAACCGCGCTCTTCGCCCCGGCGAAGAGCGCGGACTTTCCTTCAGGCTGCGGAGAGTGGCGCGATGTCGACGACCGTGACGAGTGCGAGTGGGACCACCTACATCAGCGGGTCGGGGACGTCGGATTTCGATTCGTCCGCGCTGATCGAGGCGGCGGTCGAGGCCAAGATGGCCGGCGCGTATTTGATCGACGACCAGATCGACGTTCTTGATACCCAGGTGACGGCGTGGGAGGAAATGCTCTCCGATCTCACCGCGATTTCGGACGCGGCGGAAACCCTTTCGTCCCAGGCCGACGAATCGGTGTTCGACGACCGTGCCGCGTATCTTTCGTCGTCGACGGTTTCCGATCCCGACGACGTGATCGCTGCGACCGTCGATTCCAGCGCCGCGCTCGGGATCTACACCATCGAGGTGATCAGCCTCGCCACCAGCCACAAGGTCGCCACCGCCGACGAGATCGCGGATTCGACCAGTGCGATGGGACTGTCGGGAACGTTTTCGCTCAACGAAGAAGACGGAACGGCGACCGATATTACGATCACCGAGGACATGTCCCTTGAGGACATCGCCGAGGCGATCAACGACGTCAGTGGCACGACCGGCGTCACCGCCACGCTGATGAAGTCGAGCGACGACGGCTACACCCTGGTCCTCGCCTCTGCCGACACCGGGCAGAGCATCACCGCGACCGATTCCGATGGGTCGGTGCTGGAGAGCCTCGGGATTCTCTCCTCGGACGGCAGCTTCGCCGACGAGCTCCAGGCTGCCTCGGATGCCGAGATCACCATCGACGGCGTGACCATCACCAGTTCGTCCAACGATATCGAGGACGTCCTGCCCGGCGTTTCGCTCAGTCTCTACGACGACAGCGCAGGCGGCACGATCACGCTCGAAGTCGGCCAGGACCTGGATTCCGTGGCGGATGCGATCACCGCCCTGGTCGACGCCTACAACACCTATCGCGAGTTTGCCGTCCTCAACCAGACCACCGACGAGGATGGTGCGGTGGACGACGCCGTGCTGTTCGGCGACAGCACCCTGCGCTCGGCGAATTCCGCGCTCTACAGCGTTCTCAGCATGACGATCGAGGTCGACGGCACGACCTACACCATGGCCGACCTCGGCTTCAGCTACGACGACGACAACTACCTTGAGGTTGACGACGATGTTTTGGAGGAGATGCTGATCCAGCACCCGGACGTGGTGCAGGCGCTCTTCGAGCAGAGCGTGACATCGAGTTCGAGCACGCTCTACGTCGCCGAGACCCCCGGCGACCTCTCCGCGGGCGACTACACGGTCTCGATCGAGGTCGACAGCGACGGCAACATCACCTCGGCGTCGATCAACGGGACCGCGCTGGAGGTGAGCAACAAGACCCTCTCCGGCGCCGACGGCACCGCCTACGAAGGCATGCGCCTGGTCTACACCGGCGGCAGCGCGGCGGCGGGCACCACTGCCACGGTCACCCTGACCGTCGAAGCTGGCCTCGGCGACCAGATGGTCGCGGCGCTTGAGAACTACGTCGATACCGACGACGGCGTGATCCAGAACCGCATCGATTCCCTGAGCGACACCATCGACGACAAACAGGAACGCCGGGACCGCATCGCCGAGCAGGCCGAGGACTACGAAACCTACCTCACCGAATATTACGCCCGCATCGAAACCGCGATGGAAGAGGCCGCCACCAACCTCGCGCTGGTCAAGGCGCTGTTCAACACCGACGACGACGACAGTTGATTTCTCACACATCCCAGAAGGGGGTTTTCATGAGCCAGAACATTCACGAATTGGGGGCCAAGGCCTATGGCGCGGCGCGCCGTACCCAGACACCGCTCCGGGTGATCGTCGAACTCTACGACGCGATGCTGTGCTCGGTTGCCCATGCCAAGCAGGCGAAGCTCGAAGGCGAGCCCGAGAGCGAGTTCAACGCGGTGGAGAAGGCCAGCAAGATCATCCAGAGCCTCGACAGCGCGCTCAACGACGAGCCGCGCGCCAAGCCGATTGCCGACACCCTGCATGGTTACTATAAAACCACCATGGTCCAACTCCATCGCGCCAAGCAGGCGAAGTCGCCGGATGCCGAGCTCCGCTATGCCAGCGTGCAGCGCCAGATCCTGGCGATGCGCGAGGCGTTCGCGGGTATTGCGGGAGTTCCCTCGCTGGTCGCGCGTCGGGCGGAAAAATCTGCCTAGTTATAGGCAGATACTGCCGAGTGACGTGGCGCACTGCAGTTGTTAAAACACAATGATACTCGGGTGGCCCCTTTGGGTGGATTTACCAGAACCGCAGACGCCGATAATCGTCATGCCACGGAGACGTGGGTGGACACGCTCGCCGAGACCCGACAAACCGCTGTGACCTCGGAGGATATCACCGACGAGGCCTTGATGCTTCGTGTGCAGGGCGGCGACAAGGATGCATTCCGCCTTCTCGTCGGCCGGCACATCGACCGCATCGTCGGAACCTCGCGCCGCATCGTCGGCGCGGCGGACGCCGAGGACGTGGCGCAGGACGTGTTCCTGCGCGTCTGGACCGCCCGGGCCCAATGGGCGCCGGGCCAGGCGCGGTTCCGCACCTGGCTCTACCGGGTCGCGGTCAACCGCTGCATCGACCACACCCGCCGCGCCCGGCCCGCCTCGATCGACGACGTTCCCGAAATCGAAGACGACGCTCCGGGCCCGCTCGACGCTTGCGAGCGCAACGAGGATGCGAATCGTCTGCACTCCGCCATGGAGCATCTGTCGGAACAGCAACGCACCGCCATCACCCTTTACTATCACGAAAGTTTGACGGCGGCTGAAGTTGCGGAGATTATGGGCCTGCGGTTGAATGCCGTGGAGTCCCTCCTGAAGAGAGGGCGGCAAAAGCTGAGAACAGTGCTTAAATAAGAGTCCACAGGACGTGGACAATCTGGAGGGATCATGACGCCCGAAGAATTCACGGCGTTGCTCGATACCTACGGTGCCGATCTGACGCGGTGGCCGCATGCTCACCGCCGGAGCGCGCAACGGTTGCTGGAAGTCTCGGAATGGGCGCGCAATGCGTTCGCCGACGCGCAGATGCTGGACTCGGTGCTGAGGATTCGCGAGCCCGGGCTTTCCGACGCGCGGCGGCGGCGGCTCACGGATTCGATCCTCGACAATCTCCCCGACGAACCGGCCACCCGGCGCGTGGCGCGCGAGCCCGAGGCGGCGGCGCGGCGTAGCGATACGGGCTTTGGTGCGGCGATCCTGCGGCCGTTGACGCCGTTGTGGGTCGCATGCCTCAGTTTTGGCATGATTGTCGGGGTTATTCTCACCCTCGGCCATTCCCCCGCCCCCGCGACCGAGGCAGCCGAAGCTGGCTGGGTGGAACATTTGGCGGTATACGGCGGGCTCTGAGCCTTGCCGATGAGGTGATAATGAAGCGTTGGTTGATCGGTTCGCTCGCGTGCAATCTGCTTTTGCTCGGGATTGGCGCGGGCTTTCTCGTCGGCGGTTTCCTGCGGCCTGGGCCGTTGCCGCCGCTCGGGCCCCGGCCGGGAATCCAGCGTGATCTGATGAGCGCGGTGGAAAACGGCCTCACCGGGCCGGAACGCGAGCAGGCGATGGAAATCGTGCGCCGCAACTCCGACGACTTCGCCAAGCCGCCGCCGGGTCCGCGCCCCGACGAACTCCTCGCCCGCTTCGTCGCTGGCGACGTGCCGAAGCTTCAGGATTTCCTCGATCCCGGGTTCGAGCAGCGCCGCCGCCGCGAGGCCGAAAACCTGCGCAAGATCTTCGCCGAACTCGCCGACATTCTTGAGGAGCCGGAGCGCAAGGCTCTTGCCGATGCGCTCCAGAAACGGGTCGATACCGTCCGCGCCTGCCTCGATGCAGGCGCGATGCCGCCGCGCTGATTTCCGCGACAGTTTGATACAGTTTTCCGGGGCTTACGGCATGCGCGCGCGACAAATGCGGCGTAGTCTCTCGATATGTCCGGCGCGGCTCTGCCGCCTTGGCTTCAGTCGAGACGGGAAAGGAGCGCCCGGTGGGAACGGTATCTGCATGGTGTGGTCGGCATTGGCGATGGCTCGCGGTCGGCGGGGTGGCGATCGCCCTGCTCGGCGGCGGCTTCGCATGGTGGCGGGCCGGTGACGCGCCGCCACCCCCGACCGTTGTGGTCGGACGGAGCGACATCGCCGAAACCGTGCTTGCCGACGGCGAAATCGAGGCGAAGCGCCAGGTCACCGTCGGCGCGCAGGTTTCTGGCCGGATCACCGCGCTCAAGGTCGACCTCGGCGACGACGTCGCGGAAGGCCAACTCGTCGCCGAAATCGATTCGCTCACCCAGCAGAACACCTTGCGCAACGCCCAGGCTTCGCTCGCGGCGGAAATCGCGCAGCGCGATGCCAAGCTGGCGTCGCTGGCGCAGGCGAAGCTCGCCTTCACCCGCCAGACTCGGCTGTTGAAGCAGGACGCGGGTTCGCGCGAGGACTACGAAACCGCCGAGGCGAACTTGAAAGTTCTCCAAGCCGATATCGCGGTGCTGGACGCGCAGATCGAGCAGGCGAAGATTGCCGTCGACACCGCCAAGGTGAACCTGGGCTATACCCGGATCACCGCACCGATCCCGGGCACCGTCGTCGCCCTGCCGGTGGACGAGGGCCAGACCGTCAACGCCAACCAGACCGCGCCGACGATCATGAAAATCGCCCAGCTCGGGATGATGACGGTGCGCGCCGAGGTCTCGGAAGCCGACATCCCCCGGGTCAAGCCGGGCCAGGCGGTGACCTTCACCATCCTCGGCAAGCCCGACGCCCCTTATCACGCGACGGTGCGCACCATCGAGCCCGCGACCGAGACGTTCAACACCTCGACGTCCTCTTCCAGCAGTTCCAGTTCGTCGTCTTCGTCATCCTCGTCGAGTTCGTCGTCGTCGAGTTCGGCGATCTACTACAACGCCTTGTTCGACGTGGACAACCCCGACCATCTTCTGCGTATCGAGATGACCGCGCAGGTTTCGATCGTGATTTCGGAAGCCAAGGATGCGGTGGTGATTCCGTCGTCGATCCTCGGATTGCCGGGGCGTGACGGTCTCTACGGCGTCGACGTGATGAACGACGACGGCAGCATCGCGCACCGTCGCGTCGCCATCGGCATCAACAACAACATCCAGGCGCAGGTCATCGAAGGTCTGGAAGCCGGCGAGCGGGTGGTCAGCACCCGCGCCGTCGCCGCCGCGGCCGAGGCCGCCAATTCCGGGCCGAGCCGTTCCCGCCGTCCGCCGATGGGCGGGCTGATGCGATGACCGCGCCGCTTCTCGATCTCTCCGGCGTCTGGCGCGAGTACCCCTCGGGCGGCGAGACCATCGCGGCGCTGAAAGGCCTCGACCTCGCGATCGAGGCGGGCGAGATGGTCGCGATCATCGGCGCCTCGGGCTCGGGAAAGTCGACGCTGATGAACATCCTCGGCTGCCTCGACCGGCCAACGCGCGGCGCCTATCGCGTCGCCGGAACCGACACCCGCGAGCTTTCCCCCGACGCCTTGGCGGCGCTTCGGCGCGAGCACTTCGGCTTCATCTTCCAGCGCTATCA
>DBTR01000006.1:23767-23947 GCA_002307145.1 Rhodospirillum sp. UBA1311
TCATCTTCCAGCGCTATCATCTGCTCGGCATCCTGGACGCGGTGGACAACGTCGAGGTCCCCGCCAACTATGCCGGCAAGCCGCGCGCCGAACGCCGGGCGCGGGCCGTCGCGTTGCTCGGCCGCCTCGGCCTCGGCGACCGCCTCGACCACACCCCCTCGCAGCTTTCCGGCGGCCAGC
>DBTR01000040.1:0-4865 GCA_002307145.1 Rhodospirillum sp. UBA1311
CCCTTGCCGGTCGCGCCGTGCGAGACCGCGTCGGCGCCGGTTTCGATCGCGATCTCGATCTGGCGCTTGGCGATCAGCGGCCGCGCGATCGAGGTGCCGAGCAGGTACTGGCCCTCGTAGAGCGCGTTGGCGCGGAACATCGGGAAGACGTAGTCGCGGACGAATTCTTCGCGCAGATCGTCGACGAAGATCTGCTTGATACCCATCATTTCGGCTTTTCGTCGCGCCGGCTCAAGCTCCTCGCCCTGGCCGATGTCCGCGGTGAAGGTCACCACTTCGCACTGGTACACATCTTGAAGCCACTTGAGGATGATCGAGGTATCCAGGCCACCGGAGTAGGCGAGGACGACCTTCTTGACGCCGTTCGTCATATGCACATGCCTTTCCCTTAAGACAGGAAGCACCGCCGTCCCGAGGGGCATTCCCCGGGCCGCGCGGCAAGCCGAAAAGACCGGCAGTATATGACGCCGGGGCGATGCGACAAGGCGAAACCGCGGAAGCCTTACGAATTTTCCGGGAGAACGTGGGCGTCGTCGTCGATTCCGGCGGCGATCCGGGCGCGCATCCGGGAAAGCCGCTGCTTTTCGCTCGCCGAGCGGAGCTGGCCGCAGGCGGCGAGGATGTCGCGGCCGCGCGGCACGCGGATCGGCGCGGCGTAGCCCGCGTTGGCGAGAACTTCGGCGAACGCCTGGCAGGACTTCACCGCGGGGGTTTCGTAGGGCGAGCCCGGCCATGGATTGAACGGGATCAGGTTGAACTTCACCCCGATCCCCGAGGCGTCGAACAGCCGCACCAGTTCGCGGGCGTCGTCGAGGCTGTCGTTGACGCCCTTCAGCAGAATGTACTCGATGGTGATGTACTGCCGCTGGCCCGCGATCTCCTGATACTCCTTCATCGCGGCCATCAGGTCCTTGATCGGGTATTTGCGGTTGATCGGCATGATCGACTCGCGGACCTCGTCGGTCGGCGCATGGAACGAAACCGCGAGCTTGATCCCGAGGTCCTCGGCGCAGCGCCGCATGTTGGGGATGTAGCCCGAGGTCGAGATCGTGATCCGGCGCTTCGACATCGCGATGCCTTCCGGGTCCATCAGGATCCGCATCGCCTTGACCACCGCGTCGTAGTTCAACAGCGGCTCGCCCATGCCCATCAGCACGACGTTCGAGAGATGGCGGGTTTCGTCGGTCGGGGTCGGCCATTCGCCATAGGAGTCGCGCGCCGCCATGAACTGGCCGACGATCTCGGCGGCGGAGAGGTTGCGCACCAGCGCCTGGGTGCCGGTGTGGCAGAAGCGGCAGGTCATGGTGCAGCCGACCTGGGTCGAGATGCATACCGCGCCCCGGTCGTCCTCGGGAATGTGGACGGTTTCCACCTGGTTGCCGTCGGGCATGCGGAACAGCCACTTGCGCGTGCCGTCGGCGGAGTTCTGCTCGGTGACGATGCCGGGGCGGCCGACGGTGCAGCGCGCCGCGAGAACGTCGCGGAATGCCTTCGACAGCGTCGTCATCTTGGCGAAGTCGGTCTCGCCCTGGTGGTAGATCCAGTGCCAGAGCTGCTTGGTGCGGAACGGCTTCTCGCCCAGGGAGACGAGCACGGCGGTCAACTCGTCACGGCTCAAGCCGACGAGTTCGATCGGCGCCCCGGCCGGTTCGGCGGGCGCGGTCTGTTGGATTTCGTTCATTGCACCCTAATACGCGCAACCGCCGATGAAAAAAACCGCAAAATTTTTGCGCTACTGGACATTTTTCGGAAAGCAGCAATTTATTTTGGTGTTCGATCGCGTTAGGGTTCTTCGTTGCGTTTCAGGCCGATCGCATCGGGCGAAGTTTTGCCCCCGGCTCGCGAAGGTCCCCCGAGACAGAGGATCAAAAGGAATTCGTCATGCGCAAATCATTGGCTGTCGTGTCGTGTCTGGGAATGGCGGGATTGCTCTCCGCCTGTAGCAGCGGCGCGTGGGATGTGGAGGGCTTGCAGTCCGGCAAGGTCAGCGGATCGGCATTCGATCAGGCGCTGCGGGACGAATACGTGCGCCTCGCCACCTACGAACGTGTCCAGTACGACTGGCGCGACACTGCGGCATACGTCGCGCGGGGCAAGCTCGCCGCCGCCGGCACGCCGCCCGAACCCGAGGCGATCGCCGCCCGCGACCTGCCGGACGACAAAGTCGCCGAACTCACCGCCGCACGCGCGACGCTGATGCGCTACATGACTCCGGCCTACAAGTCGGCGCAGCCGAAGAATCTGGCGCTCGCCCAGGGCGGCTACGAGTGCTGGATGGAGCAGCAGGAAGAGAACTGGCAGTGGGACGACATCGCCGCCTGCAAGCAGCAGTTCGAAGCCGCGATCAAGGCGATGGCCGAGCCCGCCAAGGCCGCTCCGGTCGCCGCGGCCGCCGTGCCGAGCTACGTCGTCTACTTCAACTTCAACTCCGCCAAGCTTGAAGGCGACGCCCTCCAGGTGATCCGCGAGGCCGCCCAGACCTTCAAGACCGACAAGGCGGCGCGCGCCGACCTCGCCGGGCATGCGGACCGCTCCGGAACTCCGGCGCTCAACGATCGCCTCTCGTCGCTCCGCGCCGAGGCCGTGGGCGACGCGCTGATGAAGCAGGGCGTGCCCGAATCGGCGATCACGATCAGCGCCTTCGGCGAATCCGATCTCGCGGTCCCGACCCCCGACGGCGCGAAGGAACCGCGCAACCGTCGCGTCACGATCAAGATCGTCAAGTGATCCTGCCCTCGCGGGCATGAAAAAACGGGCGGCCCTCGCGGGTCGCCCGTTTGGTTTTAGGCCTGCTAGAGCTGGAGCTGGAACGCCTTGAACCAGAGCAGCGCGAGCCCGACCATCAAGTTCAGCACCACCAGCGCGACCGCGCGGCGCGGCGGAATTTCAAGCCCATGGCGGGCGATGAACCACTCGTAGACGCCGAACGCGAGGGTGGTGACGAAGCCGACCAGGGCCAGCTCGGGCGCGGGCGGCAGGTTGCCCGAGGTCATCGAGATCTGGTACGGCAGCATGATCAGCATCTGCGCCAGGGCGAACCAGTTGTAGGCCGCGATGTAGCGGCAATAGAACCGCTGGCGGCCGAGGCGGCGCGCGACGCCGACCATCACGTTCGGCCAGATCAACCACTCGATCACGTAGTAGCAGATCATCAGCGGCAGCAACGCAGCGAGAGAAGGGCGCGGCGTCATCGTCGCGAGATTGGCCTGGAGCACCAGGGCGTAGATCGGAAAGCCCACCGCCGCCGCAAGGAACGAGCGCGCGACGCCCGAGGGCGTGTTGTCGAAGCGGCCGAGGGCGTCGGGGCGGAAACAGATCACCCCCCAGACCGCCTTGAGGCCGGAAATCACTTCGGCAATCGCGTTCATGAGCCGAAGTACCGTTCGAGGACGCGGAGATAGACCTGCGCCAGGCTTTCGATGTCGGCAACCGCGACGCCTTCGTCGACCTGATGCATGGTCTTGCCCGGCAGGCCGTATTCGACCACCGCGCAGTAGTCCTTGATGAAGCGGGCATCCGAGGTGCCGCCGGTGGTGCTGAACTGCGGCACGAGGCCGGTGACGTCGGTGACTGCCGCCGCGACGAGATCGCTCCACGCCCCCGGCGGGTTGAGGAACGGCTGCGCACCGCGCTCGAACCGCACCGTGGCCTTGGGCGCATGGCGCGCGATCACGGATTCGATCCAGCGCTCCAGGCCCTCGGAGGTCTGGTGGGTGGAGAAGCGGATGTTGAGCGACGCCTTGGCCGCGCCGGGGATGACGTTGGTCGCCGGGTTGCCGACGTCCACCGTGGTGATCATCAGGCTCGACGGCGGGAAGTGCGCATCGCCCGCGTCGAGCTTCTTCGCCAGGAGTTCGTCGAGAATCCGCACCAGGCGGTGCGTCGGATTGTCGGCGGCGTCGGGATAGGCGACGTGGCCCTGCACGCCCTCCACCGCGATGTGCGCGGTGAGCGAGCCGCGCCGCCCGATCTTCAGCATCTCGCCGAAGAACTCGCGGCAGGTCGGTTCGCCGAGCAGGCAGACCTCGGGCAGGTCGCCCTTGGCCTTCAAGTGCTCCATCACCTTCTTGGTACCGTTGATCGCCGGGCCTTCCTCGTCGCCGGTGAGGATCAGCGAGATCCGCCCGTCGAAGGCGTCGCCCCTGGCTTCGAGATAGGCGCTCGCCGCCGCGACGAACGCGGCGACGCCGGTTTTCATGTCCGCCGAACCACGCCCGTAAAGGACACCGTCGCGGATCTGGCCGTCGAAGGGCGCGGAGGACCAGCCCTCGCCCGGCGGCACCACGTCGAGGTGGCCGGCGAAGGCGAGGTGGCGTTCGCCGCTGCCGATGCTCGCGGCGAGGTTGTCGACGTCGGGGGTGCCCTCGGCGGAGAAGCGGAGGTGCTCGCAGGCAAAGCCGAGCGGTTCGAGCACGCCAGCGATCACATCCATCACCGGCCGCGCGTCGGGCGTGACCGAGGGGCAGCGCACCAGCGCCTGGGAGAGTTCAACCGGGTTCAGCATCTCAGTCCCTGAGCAATTCGTTGATCGAGGTTTTGGCGCGGGTGCCGGGATCGACTTTCTTGACGATCACCGCGCAGGCGACCGAGGGTCTCGGCGTGCCGTCGGGGAGCGGCTTGCCCGGCAGCGCGCCCGGCACCACCACCGAATAGGCGGGCACCCGGCCACGGAAGATCTCGCCGGTTTCGCGGTCGATGATCTTGGTCGAAGCGCCGAGGAACACGCCCATGGAAACCACCGCGCCTTCCTCGACGATGAATCCCTCGGCAACTTCCGAGCGCGCGCCGATGAAGCAGTTGTCCTCGATCACCACCGGACCCGCCTGCAACGGTTCGAGCACGCCGCCGATGCCGACGCCGCCCGA
>DBTR01000040.1:5148-20105 GCA_002307145.1 Rhodospirillum sp. UBA1311
ATCTGGGCGCAGGAGCCGACGGTGGTCCAGGTGTCGACCATCGTGCCCGCGCCGACGTGGGCGCCGAGATTGAGGAAGCAGGGCATCAGGATCGCACCCGGCGCGACATAGGCGGAGCGGCGCACGACGCAGCCCGGCACGGCACGGAAGCCGGCGGCGCGGAAGCGGGCGTCGTCCCATCCCTCGAACTTCGACGGCACCTTGTCGAACCAGCTGGCGTTGACGCCCGGCGCGCCCGGGATCGTGGCCATGTCGTTGAGGCGGAAGGAGAGCAGAACCGCCTTCTTGAGCCACTGGTTGACGATCCATTTGCCGTCGACTTTCTCGGCGACGCGGGCCTCGCCCCGATCGAGGAGTTCGAGGGCCGCGTCCACTGCGTCGCGGACTTCGCCGACGCATCCGGGCGTGATCGTCTCGCGGGTTTCCCAGGCGGCCTCGACGGCGGCGGACAACGCGGCAGTGGTCATGTTCGGAATCCTTTGGAATTTCGGCGCGGAATGGTCCTGAGAACTTAGACCAGGGTGAAGCCCTGTCAACCGTTCCCGCATGCCGCGACGACCGCCGCGAGCCATGCGTTCAAATCGTCGATCACCGCGGTGCAGCTTGCCGGGTCGTGACGATCCGCGCCCGAGGTGGTGCGCGCGTTTCTCAGCCACACCGTTTTCATGCCGCGCGCGGCGGCGGGCAGGAGGTTCTTCAGGCTGTCCTCGATGAACGCGGCGCGTCCGGGCTCGATCCCCTCGCGGGCGATCAGGGTATCGTAGGAGACCGCATGCGGCTTGGGCCAGAAGTCGCCGTCGCGGATGTCGAAGATCGCCGAGAACTGATCGCCGATGCCGAGGCGTTCCAGCACCCGCTCCGCATGGCTGGTGGTGCCGTTGGTGTAGACGATCCGCCGTCCGGGCAAGCCCGCCAGCCCCGCCTTCAGCTCCGGATCGGGGCCGAGGACCGAGTAGTCGATGTCGTGGACCGCCGCGAGGTAAACCTCGGGGTCGACGCCATGCTCCGCCATCAGCCCCCGGAGCGAAGTGCCGTAGCGATGGAAGTAGTCCTTCTGCACGACGTAGGCCTGCTCGGGGGGCAGGCCGAGGATCTTGCCGATGGTCTCGGTGATCCGCCGGTCGATCTGGTCGAACAGATGGGAGGTCGGCGGATAGAGCGTATTGTCGAGGTCGAAGATCCATTCCCGCACGTTTCGGGCGAAATCCGCCGGAGTTCCGAGGGCGGGAAGGAGCGTCGCGGCGGCATCGGGGCTTGGGCTCACGGTCGATCCCTGATATGGCTTGACGAATAACTTGGCGGTCCCACAATACGAGGAAATCCGGGGGACCGACACCAGGAATCACAATCATGCGCCGGGCGGTTACCCCAGCCCGGCAGTTCGAGGGAGAGGCCGTTGCCTCAGGTACCCGACTCCGACCGCGGCCCGCTCGTCGCCAGCGTCGAGGCTGTGCGGATTGCGCGCACCTGTCTTGCGGGCGAGGACGTTTGCGTCCTCATGGTCGGCTCGGACAACCGCTGCCTGTACGCGTCGCCGTTGGCCGCGCCGTTGGTCGGCGCGCTTGCAGATCTCGACACGCCGCCGCTGTCCGCCGAGATGACGACGCTCCGCGCCCTGCTCGCCTCGGCGCGCCGCAACGGCCGCGCCGCCGCCGGAACCGTCGGCGCGTTCGAAAACCGTCTCTCCCGGGTCTTCGACCTCACCGCCCTGCCGTGCTCCGCCGAGCACGGCGAGGACGTGATCATGCTGATCGGCCGCGACGTCACGCTTGCCACCAGCATGCGCCGCACCCTGATGGAATCCCGCCAGCGCTACAAGGATCTGGTCGAGGTCTCCGCCGCCTTCGCCTGGGAGACCAACACCGACGGCACCCTGGTGTTCGTCAGCCCGCAGGGCGTTCTCGGCTACGGCGTCGACGAACTCGTCGGCCGCAAGCCCGGGAGCTTTCTCGCCGAGCCCTTGGAAAGCGGCTCGACCCTGCCGTTCTCGGCGCGCCAGCCGGTCGCCGATGTCGAGGTCTGGATGCGCCGCGCCGAGGGTAGCGCGGTCTGCCTGCTGGTGTCCGCCGTGCCGCTTTATGACGACGCCGGGCGCTGGACCGGCGCGCGCGGCGTCTGCCGCGACATTACCGACGTGCGCGAGCGCGACATCGCGATCGCCCGCTCGCGCAACCGCGAACGCCTGCTCTCCTTCATCGTCCGCTCGTTCCGCGACGAGGTCGATCCGGAAAACATGCTCGCCATCGCCGCCGCCACGGTGGCGCAAGGCGTCGGGGTTTCGGGCTGCAACGTGCTCCGGGTGCAGGACGAGCGCGGCGCGGAGGACGCGACGCCGACCACCGCCGCCGATCTTCGCACCTCGGCCACCTTCGGCCGGATCGGCGCGGCGGGCGATTTGAAGGCGGTGATCGCGGCGTTCTCCGCCGGCAACGATCTCGTCGAAACCGTGATCGGCAAATGGAACGTGCTCGCCGCCGTCACCCGCTACCGCCAGTCCGTCAACGGCGCGATCGTGCTCTGGCGCGAACTCTCCCGCGTGCCCTACGACGACGACGACCGCATCCTGCTCGCCGATCTCTCCGCCCAGGTCGGCATCGCGATCGAGCAGATCAGCAACCACGAACACATCCTCGCGCTGTCGCGCACTGATTCCCTCACCGGCCTGTTCAACCGCCGCGCCTTCATCGAGGAACTGGAGCGCCGCACCCAGCGCCTGCGCCACGAGCGCCGCTCCGCCGCGCTGCTCTACGTCGACCTCGACAACTTCAAGGCCGTCAACGACCTGTTCGGCCACAAGCGCGGCGACGACGCGCTGTTCGCGGTCAAGCGCCTGCTCCAGGCGGCGACCCGGCCGAGCGACCTGGTGGCGCGGTTGGGCGGCGACGAATTCGCGGTGTGGATGGACGGCGTCGACGAAACCGTGGCGGTGGCCAAGGCGCGTGGCCTGCTTAAGGAAAGCACCGCGCTCGAAACCTTCACCAACGGCATCGGCACGACCCTTTCGATGTCGATCGGAATTGCGATATACGATCCGGTGAGCGACGAAAACATCGACGCTTTGCTCTCGCGCGCGGACAGTGCAATGTATCAAACCAAGCATTCAGGCAAGGGGTCGTATCGCGTGGCGCCCGCCACGATGTAACGGCCATCCGCTCTTCGGGGACTTTGGTAACGTGGACATGTCACACCTGCTTGCGCGCCTGGAGGAGGGTTCCGCGAACCCGGCCGACGGCGCGTCGGCGGGGTTCACCTACGACGAAGCCAAACGCCTCGCCACCCACGCCGATCCGCAGGTGCGCCGCGACCTGGCGGAGCGCACCGACGTCGTCCCCGAGATCCTCTACTTCCTCTCCGCCGACCCCGACCCCGAGGTGCGCCGCCGCATCGCCGCCAACGCGGAGACGCCACGCCAGGCCGACTACAACCTTGCCCACGACAAGGATGCCGAGGTCCGCGCCGGGCTGGCGCGCAAGATCGCCCGCCTCGCCCCCGGCCTTTCCGCCGCCGACCAGGACAAGGTCCGGCACATGACCTACGACACCTTGTCGCTGCTCGCCCGCGACCAGGCGCCGACGATCCGCCGCATCCTCGCCGAGGCGCTGAAATCCGAGCCCGACGTTCCGCCCGAGGTGATCGTCCGGCTGGCGCGCGATATCGAGATCATCGTCGCCGCGCCGATCCTCGAATTCTCGCCGATCCTCTCCGACGAAGACCTGCTCGACATCATCCGGTCGAGCCCGGTGGCGGGCGCGCTCTCCGCGATCGCGCGGCGCAACGCGCTCTCGGGCGACGTCTCCGACGTCATCGCCGGATCGGCCGATGTCGAGGCGATCGCCGAGCTCCTCGGCAACGACAGCGCCCAACTGCGCGAGGAAACCCTCGACGCGATGGTGGCCCGCTCGCGCCAGATTCCCCGTCTGCGCGAGCCGATGGTGCGCCGCGCCAACCTGCCGCACGGCGCGGCGCGGCGCCTCGCCACGTTCATCGCCGACAATCTCCTCCAGGTGCTGGCGCAACGCCGCGACCTCTCGCCCGACACCGTGAGCGCGGTGCGCCGCGTCGTTCACGACCGGCTGAAGGCGACCAAGCCCGCAATCCCCACCGAGAACCGCGACGCCCTCGAAATCGAAGCCGAATACGAAAAAGCCCGGTTGATGAAGGAAAGCGGCCAGCTTTCGGAAGACATGATCAAGGGCGCGATCGCCGCCAACCACCTCGCCTTCGCCCGCGCCGCGATCGGCGTGCGCGCCGACCTCTCGGCGGCGGTGGTGGCGCGCATCCTCTCCTCGGCCAGCGCCAAGGCGGTCACCGCCCTCGGCTGGCGCGCCGGACTCTCGATGGAAGCGACGATCCAGGCGCAAATCCGCCTGGGGAGGATCAACCCGGATGCGATCCTCCACGGCGTCGGCAAGCGCTACCCGCTCACCGATGGCGAAATGGCGATGCAGATCGCGATCTTCTCCAACGACTGACGGTCGCCGGCTCGAAGCCCCGACCGGACGCCGAACTCATTCACGCCGCAGGATCTTGTTCACCACCAGGCCCGCCAGCCAGTTCTCCTTGAACCGGACATCGAGGGCATCGCGGTCGTAGACGTTTTGCACCCAGGGCACGAACGCCGCCTGGCTGCCGTCGGTCTGGCGCAGGAACTCCTCGAAGAAGAAGTCGATCACGCCGGTCTTGGCCTGGCGGATGTGGCCGTAGCGCAGCGACAGGTGCACCCCCATCGCCTCCTTCAACGCCACGCCCTCGCGCAGGAAAAGATAGAGGGTCGACATGAAGCCGGCACGGTCCGCGCCCGACTTGCAATGCAGCAGCATCGGCGTCTCGATGCTCGCGACCAGCTCCGCCGCCGCAAGCAGGGTGCCGCGGTCGAGCGGGCTGCGCGAGCGGATCGGAAAGTCGACGAGGGTGAGGCCGAGGCGGTCGCAGGCCTCGCGTTCGAGCTGGTACGCGCCACAGCCGTCGCGGCGTCCGCGCAGGTTGAGGATGGTGCGCACGCCGAGGTCGCGGGCGCGGCGCAGGTGATGCGGCGCAGGCTGCGCGGCGCGCCAGACGCCATCGGTGACGCGGTGCAGGTTCCAGTAGACGTCGCGGATAAATCCATGATCCACCAGCCACATGTCGAGGAACGCACGGCGGCGCTGGGGCGGCGTCAACTCCGGCGCGGGCAGTGCGATGGTGGGCAAATCCAAGTCGTCTTCCTCCTCAAAGGCCGGTCCGGAGCCTAGATAGTGCGGGACCTCCACACTAGCCATGGCTCCGGGGGATGGTGTATCAAACATCACGCAGAACCGGAACCCGTTAGATGCCCGATCCGAACCCGACCGAAACCAAGATCCCGCTCTCCGACGCCCGCTCGTCGTCGCTGATGCGCCGCCTGTTCCGCGAAGTCGCATGGCCCTATCGCTGGCGGATGCTCGGTGCGATCCTGTGCATGGCGCTGGTCGCGGGGACGACGGCGGCAACCGCGTGGCTGCTCGACCCGGTGGTCAACAAAGTCTTCGTCGAGCGGGATCGCACGATGTTGTGGCTAATCGGCGGCGCCGTGTTCGGCGTGTTCGCAGTCAAGAGCCTCGCGAGCTATCTCCAGGACGTGCTGCTCTCCCATGTCGGCCAGAACATCATCGCCGACACCCAGACCCGCCTGTTCAAGAGCGTGCTCAACCAGGAAGTGGCAATGTTCCAGGAGCGCGCCTCGGGCTCGCTCGTCTCCCACTTTACCTACGACATCAACGCGATGCGGATCGCGGTTTCGAGTGCGTTCATCGGCATCGGGCGCGACAGCCTGTCGGTGATCTTCCTCGTCTGCGTCACCTTCTACCAGGATTGGCTGCTCGCCTGCGTCAGCATGGTGGTCGCGCCGCTCTCGGTGCTGCCGATCCAGCGGCTGGCGAAGCGGATGCGCCGCGTCGCGCGCCGCACCCAGGAGGAAATGGGCGGCCTCAACACCAGCCTCAGCCAGACCTTCCAGGGTATCCGGGTGATCAAGGCGTTCGGCCTCGAAGGCTTCGAGCAGGCACGGGTCCAGGGATTGGTGACCTCGCTCAAGAACCTCGCGATCGGCGCGACCCGGATCGAGGCCGCCGCCCAGCCGATCATCGACACCTTCGGCGGCATCGCGGTCACCGCAGTGATCGTCTACGGCGGCGAACGGGTGATCGCGGGCGTGACCACGCCCGGTGCGTTCTTCTCGTTCATCGCCGCGATCCTGATGGCCTACCAGCCGATGCGCTCGCTCTCGAAGATGAACGTCTCGATCCAGACCGGCCTCGCCGCCGCCGCCCGCGTCTTCGCCCTGATCGACCGCAAGCCCGCCCTCGCCGAACCGGAAAATCCGGCGGCGGTGCCGCGCACCTCGGGCGCGGTCAAGTTCGACGGCGTCCACTTTTCCTACAACGGCGAGGACTTCGCCCTGAACGGCGTCTCGTTCGAAGCCCCGGCGGGCGGCATCACCGCCCTCGTCGGCCCGTCGGGCGCGGGCAAGAGCACGGTCTTCGGCCTGATCCCGCGCTTCTACGATCCGAGCGCGGGGAGCGTCTCGGTCAACGGCGTCGACGTCCGCGAGGCGAGCTTCGCGAGCTTGCGCGACGCCATCGCCATCGTCAGCCAGGAAGTCGTCCTCTTCGACGACACCATCGCCGCCAACATCCGCTGCGGCCACCTCGACGCCACCGACGCCGAAGTCCGCGCCGCCGCCGAAACCGCAGCCGCCGCCGAATTCATCGAAGCCCTGCCCGCAGGCTACGACACCCCGGTCGGCGAACACGGCATGCGCCTCTCCGGCGGCCAACGCCAGCGCATCGCCATCGCCCGCGCCATCCTCAAGGATGCGCCGATCCTTCTCCTCGACGAGGCCACCAGCGCGCTCGACACCGAATCCGAACGCCTGATCCAACAGGCCCTCGCGCGCCTGATGAAGGGCCGGACCACGCTGGTCATCGCCCACCGCCTCTCGACGATCCGCGATGCCGACGTCATCCACGTCTTCGACAAAGGCCGCGTGATCGAATCCGGCCCCCACGCCGCCCTGGTCGACACCAACGGCCTCTACGCCCGCCTCCACGCGCTCCAGTTCGCGGCGAGCGACGCGAACTAAACAGAGTCCCTTACGCGAGGCTGGCGCCTTCCTCTTTCCCGTTCCCTTCCCCTCAAACGCACGCGGACGGCAGCTTTGGGGCCGCCGTCCGAACTGGTGGGGTTTACGAGGAGAAGGTTGCGGTCAGGCGGCCCGGATCTTGGCGACGAAGCCGTCGACCACGGTACGGAGTTGGGTTGCCTGCCGGGACATTTGTTCGGACGCGGCGAGCACCTCGCGGGCGGAGTTGCCGGTGCCCTGGGCGACCGCATCGACGGTCGCGATGCTGCGGGTGACTTCGTCGGTGCCGTTCGAAGCTTCCTGGACGTTGCGGGCGATTTCCTGGGTCGCCGCGCCTTGCTGTTCGATCGAGGCGGAGATCGTCGCCGAGATCGCGTCGAGGTCCTGGATCACCTGGTTGATCGAGCCGATGGCGGTGACCGCGTTCTGGGTTTCCTTCTGCACCTTCGCGATCTGGGTGCCGATTTCCTCGGTGGCGCGGGCGGTCTGATGGGCGAGGTTTTTCACCTCTCCGGCGACCACGGCGAAGCCCTTGCCGGCTTCTCCGGCGCGTGCCGCCTCGATCGTAGCGTTGAGCGCGAGGAGGTTGGTGCGGTCGGCGATATCGGTGATCAGGGTGACGACCTCGCCGATCTGCACCGCGGCGGCATTGAGGCCCTGGACCTTCTCGCGGGTTTCCTCGACCCGCTTCACCGCCTGGCGCGAAGCCTGGGACGACTGGGCGACCTGACGGGCGATTTCGGCGATCGCGGCGTAGAGCTCTTCCGAGGCGGCGGCGACCGCCTGGACGTTTTCCGAGGCCTGGGACGCGGCGCGGGCCACCACCGAGGTCTGCTCGGAGGTTTCGGCAACCGCGAGGGACACGGTATCGGCCGAGCTGCGCAGGGTCTGGGCCGAGTGGCTGACGCCGTCGACGATGCCGCGCATTTCGAGTTCGAGGGCGTCGGCGAGTTCGTGCAGAGTCTGGCGACGCGCCTGTTCGAGGGTTTCGTGGGTTTGGGCTTCGCGGGCCTGGGCGGTGACGAGGTTGGTCTTGAAGACTTCGAGGGCGCGGGCCATCGCGCCGACTTCATCCCTGCGTTCGGTGGCGGCAACGATGGTGTTGAGATGGCCTTCGGCGAGCGCGGTGGTGGTGCGGGTGAGAGCCTTGACCGGGACCGAAACCGCGCGAGTGATCACCAGGGTCAGCGCCGCGACGGCGGCAAGCGCAGCAAGGCCGAAGCCGCCGATCTCGATCCCCTTGTCGAGCACCATGCCGTCGATGCGGTCGATGTAGATGCCCGAGCCGACGATCATGTTCCAGTGCTTGGACGCAGCGACGTAGGAGAGCTTGGGAGCGGGCTTGTCCTTGCCCGGCAGCGGCCAGACGTAGTCGACGTAGCCGGTGCCCGAGGGGTTGTCGACCGCCTTACCGAATTCGACGAAGATCTTCTTGCCGTTGGCGTCGGTGGCGTTGGAAAGGTCGGTGTTGTCGAGCGCGGGCTTGATCGGGTGCATCAGCATCTTGGCGGCGCGATCCTGCACCCAGAAGTAGCCGTCGGTGCCGTAACGCAGCGCGCCGAGGTCGGCCATCGCTTCGGCGCGGGCTTGCGCCTCGGTGAGCTCGCCTTTTTTCCAGAGGTTGGCGTTGCGGTCGATCGACGACAAGGCGATGTCCACCATGCTGTGGAGTTCGCCACGACGCTCGGCGATCAGGGTGGCGCGGTAGTCCCACAGGCTCTTGCCGATCGTCACGGCGAGACCGATGCAGCTTACGCCGAGGATCAGGACGAGTTTCCTCGCGATTGGCAGGTCGTTGAAACGGGATCTCAGGGACATTTTGCTCTCTCCTCGTCGTGGGGCGGTTTCGCCCGTCTTCTTGGCCCGATGCAGGACTGACAGGTGCGGACTAATTTACTCGCCCCAAGGTAGCACCCTCAACGATTTCGTGTGCGGCGACGACAAGGTGCTCGAAGTTGTCGCCGCGCGCGGCGGAGGACTCGATAGCGGCGATCAGGACCGCAGTGCGGTCGGCGGTTTCGGCTACGGCGCGAGCCTCGCGGGCGCGCTGGTCGAGAACGTCGCCGGCGGCCTTGAGCTGCACGAGCGAGGCGTGGATCGCCTTGGTCGAGCGCTTCAGGCGTGCACCCTGGAAGGCGAGGCGGGCTTCGGCGACGCGGAGCTGGGCGCCGCTTTCGGCCATGCTGGCGAGAGCGTTGGCAATCCGGGTGCTGCTGTTGGCCAAGCCCTGGGACGTTTTTCCAAGGTTGGCGTTGATCTCCGCGGCGCGAGCGCGGAGCGCCTGGGTGGCGCGGGCATCGGCGACCACGCCGTCGAGGGCGGTGGCGACCTGGGCGAACTGGGCGGTGAAGCGGTGCGACATAGTGTCCTCCTGAGAAGCGTGGGTTTTATACCCAACCCCAACGCAAGCTTCGTGCCGACGTTCCGGAAGACGCGGAACGTCGGACCAACAACCTGATTACAAACGGAAATTAGTTTCCCCTGTAGATCGGAGGGCACGGCATCGCGGCGCCGGTTTTGCGAGCCGGGGCCGGGCCGGCGCGGAATGCTTTGCAAATTGCAGAGGCGTGCGCTCGGGTATTTTGCAAAGCCGCTTGCGCGTGCGGCGCTGCGTGGTTAAACTCTTTTTTATGTGGCGGTCCCCAATCAGGGGTCCAAAAGGGAAGTCGGTTAGATTCCGGCGCTGTTCCCGCAACTGTAAGCGGCGAGCCGAGATCCACGAACCACTGGGGGGCGACCCCTGGGAAGGAGGATCGAAGGCATTGACCCGCGAGTCAGGAGACCTGCCGTCGCATGCGTCATGTCCGTGGGTCGGGAGTTGCCCATGGCGCGGGACACCGTTTGTGACGCTGGTGTGTGTGGTCACGATTGCGGACGGTCCCGATGCGCGTTCCTTATCCCCGTATTGGATTCCCGTATACCCGCGAGATGCGCGGCGCGTTTGGCGTGCGCTGCGCTTCGTGTGCCTAGGTCAAGTGGTTCCCGGCGCGGGCGACCGCGACGGAATTTTCCCCTGTCTTCCAGACGGCGGGGCCGAGGGATCGACAACAGTTCGGCCGTCGATTCTTCAGGCTTCAGCCAAACTCAACGGCGGCTTCCTTCACCAGGAGCCGCCGCTTTTTTTGGGAAAACCGAGGAGATCAGCGCAGCCCGACTGCGGCGCTGAAGGCGCGCCAGAAGCTGCGTGCGCCGTTGCTGAGTTCGGGCAGGGCCGCCTCGGTGGCGGCAGCGAATTCGGATGCGCCATCGGGTCCGAGCACGGCTTCGAGGGATTGGGCGTAGGCGGGCACGCAGCTCCACTCGGGCACGGTGTCGGGCGTGACCTCGACGTGATACTGGAAGCTGTAGGCGCGCTTCCCGACGCGCATCGCCTGGATCGGACATGCCGGATTGGCGGCCAGCACCACGGCATCGGCGGGGATCGCCTTGACCTCCGAGCCGTGCCACTGCAGGCAGACGATCGGCGAGGCGATCGCCCGCATCAGCGGATCGCTCGCGGCTTCCGGCGTGACGGTGACGGCAGTGAGGCCGACCTCCGGGGCCGACATCGGCCCGACCTCGCAATCGAGGGCGGCGGCAAGGAGCTGGTGGCCGAGGCAGAGGCCGAGGTAGGGCTTTTGCAGATCCCGCACCCATCTGCGAATGAAGGCCTTCTCGACCGTGAGCCACGGCAGGCGGGCGTCTTCCCAGACGTCCATCGGACCCCCCATCACCATCAGGAGGTCGTAGGCGGCGGGATCGGGGGGCAATTCGCCTTCGTCCCACTCGACCGTATCCCAGGTTATGCCATCCTCTTCCATCATCGCGCGGAAGGAGCCGGGATGTTCGACATTGATATGCTGGAAAACCAGAGCTCGCATGGTGTAATACCTGGGCCTTGCCACGACGGTTTCCGATCTTCCGACGAACCGCGCGGCCCGGCAACCGCAAACATCCGGACGCTGAAAGGACTTTCGTGACCGCTCCGCTCGCCGCCCCGCTTCCCGTGCCGCGCCTGGCGCTCAAGGGCATCACCAAGCGCTATCCCGGATGCCTCGCCAACGACGGCGTCGACCTCGCGGTGATGCCCGGCGAATGCCACGCGCTGCTGGGTGAAAATGGCGCGGGCAAGTCGACCCTGGTGAAGATCGTCTACGGCGTACTCCAGGCCGACGTCGGCGAGATCTTGTGGGAAGGCGAGCCGGTGCGGATCGACAGCCCGGCGGCGGCGCGGAAGCTCGGCATCGGCATGGTGTTCCAGCACTTCTCGCTGTTCGAGTCGATGACGGTGACCGAGAACGTCGCGCTCGGCACCGGCGATCCGTCGCCGCTGCCCGAATTGGGCGCGCGCATCGCCGAGGTGTCGCAGCGCTACGGCCTCGCCCTCGACCCGGACCGGCGAATTTCCGATCTTTCGGTCGGCGAGCGCCAGCGGGTCGAGATCGTCCGCTGCCTGCTCCAGGACCCCAAGCTCCTGATCATGGACGAACCGACCTCGGTGCTGACGCCGCAGGAAGCCGAATCCCTGTTCGAGACCCTCCGCCGCCTCGTCGCCGAGGGCCGCAGCATTCTCTACATCAGCCACAAGCTCGCCGAGATTCGGGTGCTCTGCGAAGCCGCGACGGTGCTGCGCGGCGGCCGCCTCGCCGGGCGCTGCGACCCGCGCGAGGAAACCGCCGCATCGCTGGCGCGCCTGATGATCGGCGCCGACTTCGCGCCGCCGGTGCGCGAGGCCCAGGAAATCGACCGCAGCGGCGCGGCGCGGCTCGCCGTCGAGCGGTTGTCGCTCGCACCCCTGGTGCCGTTCGCGACGCCGCTCTCCGACATCAGCTTCTCCGTGCGCGCGGGCGAAATCTTCGGCATCGCGGGCGTCGCGGGCAATGGCCAGGCGGAACTCCTCGGCACGCTCTCGGGCGAGACCCTGGTGGCGGTGCCGGACGCGGTGAAGATCGACGGCGAAGCGGTGGGCCACATGGGTCCGCGCCGCCGCCGCGAGCGTGGCATGGGCTTCGTGCCGGAGGAACGCCTCGGGCGCGGTGCGGTGCCCGACATGTCGCTCGCCGACAACGCCCTGCTCTCGGCGCACCGTACCCCCGGCATGCTGAAGCGCGGCCTGATCCGTTTCTCCCGCACCCGCGCCTTTGCCGAGAAGGTGATTTCCACCTTCCACGTCGCGACCTCCGGGCCGCAGGCGGCGGCGCGCAGCCTCTCCGGCGGCAATCTGCAAAAGTTTATCGTCGGCCGCGAGATCCTCCAGAACCCGCGCCTTTTGATCGTCGCGCAGCCGACCTGGGGCGTCGACGCGGGCGCGGCGGCCTCGATCCATCGCGACCTGATCACCCTGGCCGAAGGCGGCGCGGCGGTGCTGGTGGTCTCGCAAGACCTCGACGAACTCTTCGCGATCTGCGACCGCATCGCGGTGATGTGCCACGGTCGCCTTTCCGAGGCGCAGGCGGTGCGCGCCACCGACGTCGAGCAGATCGGCATGCTGATGGGCGGCGTGTTCCACCTCAACGAAGGCGAGGGTTAAGCCATGGCGCTCCGGCTGGAACTCCGACCCGAGGCGTCGCGCGCGATGCTGTTCGTCGCGCCGATGCTCGCGATCGCCCTGACCGTCGCGACCGGCGGCTTGCTGTTCGCGGCCTTGGGCTTCTCGCCCCTGCCCGCGCTCAAGGTGTTCTTCCTCTCGCCGCTCGGCGATCTCTACGGCATCAGCGAATGGCTGCTGAAGGCGACTCCCTTGGCGATCATCGCAGTGGCGCTCGCGCTCGGCTTCCGCGGCAACGTCTGGAACATCGGCGCGGAAGGCCAGTTGATCATGGGCGCGGTGGCATCGGGCGGCGTCGCGCTTGCACTCTACGACGTCTCGGGCGCCTGGGTGCTACCGACGGTGCTGCTCGCGGGAATCGCAGGCGGCGCGCTCTATGCCGGAATTCCGGCCTTCCTGCGCATCCGTTTCCACGCCAACGAAATCCTCACCAGCCTGATGCTCAACTACGTCGCCACCCTTTTCCTCGCCTGGCTGGTGCACGGGCCGTGGCGCTCGCCGGAAGGCTACAACTTCCCCGAATCGCGGATGTTCACCGACAGCGCGTTGATGCCGATCCTGCTCGAAGGCACGCGGCTGCACGTCGGCGCGCTGCTCGCGCCATTGGTGGCGCTGGTCGCCTGGGTGATCCTGTCGCGCAGCTTCCTCGGCTTCCAGATCAAGGTGATCGGCATGACTCCGGCGGCGGGCAGCTACGCCGGCTTCGGGCCGAAGCGGGTGATCGCCTTCACTTTGATGTTCGGCGGCGGCATGGCGGGCTTGGCTGGCGCGATGGAAGTCTGCGGCCCGATCGGCCAGCTCGTTCCCACCGTCTCGCCCGGCTACGGCTACACCGCGATCATCGCGGCGTTCCTTGGGCGACTGCATCCGTTCGGCATCCTGCTGGCGTCGCTGCTCCTCGCGCTCACCTACATCGGCGGCGACGCGGCACAGATCACGCTTGGCGTCCCATTGGCCGTCACCCAGGTATTCCAGGGGATGATCCTGTTCTTCCTCCTCGCCTGCGACGTGCTGATCCGTTATCGCGTGCGCTTCGCCGCCCGCCCCAGCCTCGGAGGCGCAGCATGAACGAAGCCGAAATCGCCACCCTCGCCGCGATCCTCGCCGCCATGGTCCGCGCCGCGACGCCCCTGGTGTTCGCCGCGCTCGGCGAACTCGTCACCGAGCGCGCGGGCGTGCTCAACCTCGGCATCGAGGGAATGATGCTGATGGGCGCGGTCGCCGCCTTCGGCACCGCCCACGCGGGCGCGGGTTACGCCGCCGCGATGGCAATGGGCGCAGGGGCGGGCGTCGGCATGTCGTTGCTGTTCGCTTTTCTCGCCCTCGGCCTGCGCGCCAATCAGGTCGCCTGCGGCCTCGCGCTCTCGATCTTCGGCGTCGGACTCTCGGCATTCGTCGGCAAGTCGCTCGTCGGCACCCCGATCGAAGCCCTGCCCGCCCTGCCGATTCCGCTGCTCTCCGAAATCCCGGTGATCGGGCGCGCGCTGTTCAGCCAGGATATCCTGGTCTACGCCTCGGTGCTGGCAGTGCCCGCAATCTCGTGGTTCCTGTTCAAGACCCGCGCCGGGCTGATTCTCCGCGCGATCGGCGAGAACCACGACGCGGCGCACGACATCGGCTATTCGGTGCTCAAGGTGCGGACGCTGGCGATCATGTTCGGCGGCGCGATGGCGGGCCTCGCGGGGGCCTATCTCTCGCTCGCCTACACGCCGATGTGGGTCGAGAACATGAGCTCGGGGCGCGGCTGGATCGCGCTCGCCCTCGTCGTCTTCGCCACCTGGGTTCCGGTGCGCGCGCTGCTCGGCGCGTATCTTTTCGGCGGCGTGACGATTCTCCAGCTCCACGCGCAGAACTGGGGCATCCCGGTGTCGTCGCAAATCCTCGCGATGCTGCCCTACCTCGCCACCATCGTCGTGCTGGTGCTGATTTCGCGCGATGAAACCAAGATCAAGTTGAACGCCCCCGCGTGTTTGGGGAAAGTGTTCCATTCGGGAAGATAATCCACGGTCGTTAAGGAGACCCACGATGAAGATGACGCGGCGGACCGGGCTTGCGCTGGTCCTGGCAATGACGGCGGGGCTGTTCGGCGGCATGACGGCAAAGGCCGCCGAGCCGCTCAAGGTCGGGTTCGTCTACGTCGGGCCGATCGGCGACCACGGCTATTCCTACCAGCACGACCAGGGCCGCCTCGCGGTCGAAAAGCACTTCGGCGACAAGGTGAAAACCACCTACGTCGAAAACGTCGCCGAAGGCGCGGACGCCGAGCGGGTGATCCGCCAGCTCGCCGCTGCCGGCAACGACATCATCTTCACCACCTCGTTCGGCTTCATG
>DBTR01000071.1:0-1282 GCA_002307145.1 Rhodospirillum sp. UBA1311
CCGGCGAAATGCTCGACTGGGAGGCCCCGACCGGGGGCTACCTGCTCACGGCCTGCCTCGCCCTCGGGCGCGCTGCGGGTGCGGCGGCGGCGGGATTTTCGACCTCCCCGATCGGGTAGCTCGCGATGGACGCGCCATCAACAATCGCCTATCCTGACTAGGAAAAATTTCGCTCCGATATGCCTGCCATGGAGGCTTCTTCGATGCATTCGAGCCGTGTTGCGACGGTCGTCTCGACCGCGCCGTTCGACGACCAGAAACCCGGAACCTCGGGACTGCGCAAGGCGGTGCCGGTGTTCCAGCAACCCCACTACCTCGAAAACTTCGTGCAGTCGGTGTTCGAGGCCCTGCCCGACGTCGCGGGCAAGACCCTGGTGGTCGGCGGCGACGGCCGGTTCTTCAATGCCGAGGCGATCCAGGTGATCCTGAAGATGGCCTGCGCCAACGGCGTCGGCAAACTCCTGGTGGGGCAGAACGGCCTGCTCTCGACCCCGGCGGTCTCCAACCTGATCCGCAAGCACAAGGCCTACGGCGGCTTCGTCCTCTCCGCCAGCCACAACCCCGGCGGGCCGGACGGCGACTTCGGCATCAAGTACAACATCGGCAACGGCGGCCCCGCGCCCGAGAGCGTCACCGAGGCGGTCTACGCCCACAGCCGCCGCATCGACCAGTTCCGCATCGTCGAAGCCCCCGATTGCGACCTCTCCACCCTCGGGACGCAGACGCTCGGCGGCATGGCGATCGAGGTGGTCGACCCGGTGGCCGACTATGCCCAACTGATGGAAAGCCTGTTCGACTTCGACGCGATCGGCGCGCTGCTGCGCTCGGGCAGCTTCAAGATGTGCTTCGACGCGATGCACGCGATCACCGGCCCCTATGCCAAGGCGATCCTCGAAGACCGCCTCGGCGCGCCCAAGGGCACGGTGGTCAACGCGGTGCCGCTGCCCGACTTCGGCGGCCACCACCCCGACCCCAACCTCGTCCACGCGGCGGAGCTGGTGGCGAAGATGCGCGGCAAGACGCCGCTCGACTTCGGAGCGGCGTCCGACGGCGACGGCGACCGCAACATGATCGTCGGCGCGAACTGCTTCGTCACGCCCTCCGACAGCCTCGCCTTGATCGCCGCCCATGCGGATCTGGTGCCGGGCTACGCCGGACGGATCTCGGGCATCGCCCGCTCGATGCCGACCTCGCGCGCCGCCGACCGGGTGGCGGAAAAGCTCGGCGTCGCCGCGTTCGAAACCCCGACCGGCTGGAAGTTCTTCGGCAACCTGCTCGACGC
>DBTR01000071.1:1544-3656 GCA_002307145.1 Rhodospirillum sp. UBA1311
GGAAGTTCTTCGGCAACCTGCTCGATGCGGGCAAGGTGGTGTTCTGCGGCGAGGAGAGCTTCGGCACCGGCTCGGACCACGTGCGCGAGAAGGACGGCCTGTGGGCGGTGCTCTACTGGCTCAACATCCTCGCCAAGACCAACAAGCCGGTGGCGCAGCTGCTCGCCGAGCACTGGGCCGCGTATGGCCGCGACTACTACTCGCGCCACGACTACGAGGGCGTCGATTCCGCCGCCGCCGCAACCCTGATGGCCGACCTCCGCGCCGCCAACCTGCTCGGCAAGAGCTTCGACGGCCGCACCGTCACCCTGTTCGACGACTTCGCCTACACCGATCCGGTCAACGGCGAACACACCACCGGCCAGGGCGTACGGATCGGCTTCGACGACGGCGCGCGAATCGTCTTCCGGCTTTCGGGAACCGGCACCAGCGGCGCGACGTTACGGGTGTATCTGGAGCACTACGAACCGCAACCGGAGCGCCAGCATGCCGAGACCCAGGCCGTGCTCGCGGGGCTGATCGCCACCGCGCGCGCGATTTCGGGCGTCGAAGCCCGCACCGGACGCAAGGCCCCCGACGTCGTCACCTGACGCCCTTGGCGCTTCAACGCTCTGGATTTTTTCGCGCTCCCGGCCGATGATCGACGGGCGGGAGCGAATTTCCCCGCGGGGTGGGGATTGCGGGACGGTTTTCCCGACGCATGTTGTGGTTTGTTCCCCCAGATCAGAAGGACCAGCACCCCATGAGCGATCCGAACGAAAACAAGATCCGCGACCGCGCCTATCACCTCTGGCGCGAGCACGGCTGCGCCGAAGGCCAGGATTGGAACTTCTGGCTCCAGGCCGAGCGGGAAATCCTCGGCGACGCGGCCACCGGCGTTGCGCCGGGCGCGCCCACCAAGCCCCGCGCCGCGAAGCCGAAGGCCGCCGCCGCGGCAGACGCGCCGAAGACCGCCAAGCCGAAGGCTCCGGCAAAGCCCAAGGCCCCGGCAAAGCCGAAATCGCCGCTGATGTGAGTGCGGACGGAAGCCGACGCGTCGGCTTCCGCCGTCTCTGGCCGACCGTGATGTTCGCGGGTAAGATGACGACCCGCGATCGGATCGGCGTTGACGGTGGTCGGCGCGTGAATATCCTCCTCCCGCTGCGCAAAGGGTGCCCCAGATGAGCAATCCCCCCCACCCTCCGAAATCGCGCGATGCGGCGGGTTTCGCGAAGATCGCGGCAGCGCGTCACCCCGACCCGTTCGGCTTTCTCGGCCCGCACCGCGGCGATGCGGGCGTCACCGTGCGGGTATTCGCGCCGGGGGCGGAGCGCGCCGAGCTGATCTCGCCGAGCGGCGACCTGCTCGCGCCGATGCTGGGGGTGGACTCGGCCGGAGGCTACGTCGGCATTCTGCCGCCAGAAACCCCCTCGCCGGTCGCCTATCGGGTGCGGATGTTTCGTGGCGAGGATAGCTGGGAGGCCGAGGACCCCTACCGCTTTCCGCCGTTCCTCGGCGAGCTCGACCGCCACCTGATGGCCGAGGGCCGCCACCGCCGCCTGTTCGAGAAGCTCGGCGCGCACCTCACCGAGATCGAAGGCGTCGCGGGCGTCGCCTTCGCGGTCTGGGCGCCCAACGCCAAACGGGTCAGCGTCGTCGGCGAGTTCAACGGCTGGGACGGCCGCCGCCATCCGATGCGCCTGCACCCGGGCTGTGGCGTGTGGGAGATCTTCGTCCCCGGCGTCGCCGAGGGCGCGACCTACAAGTACGAACTGATCGGCGCGAGCGGCGAGATCCTGCCGCTGAAGGCCGACCCCTATGCGTTTTCCTGCGAGCGTTCTCCCGCAACCGCCAGCCGCGTCGCGCCGATCGGGCACTACGGCTGGAACGACGCCGCGTGGATGGAACGCCGCGCCGAAGCCAACCGCTTCGACGCGCCGATGTCGATCTACGAGGCGCACTTGGGCTCGTGGCGGCGCTGCCCGGAGGAAGGCAACCGCTATCTCACCTACCGCGAACTCGCGGAGCAACTGGTTCCGCACGTCCGCGATCTCGGCTTCACCCACATCGAACTGCTGCCGATCAACGAATATCCGTTCGACGGCAGTTGGGGCTACCAGCCGATCGGCCTGT
>DBTR01000035.1:0-11129 GCA_002307145.1 Rhodospirillum sp. UBA1311
CAGGTGCTGGAGCTGATCAAGGATCCGCTCACCCACATGGTCCGCAACTCCGCCGACCATGGCCTCGAAATGCCCGCCGACCGCCAGATGGCGGGCAAGCCCGAGACCGGCGTGATCACCCTGAACGCCTACCATGAAGGCGGTCACATCATCATCGAGATTGCCGACGACGGGCGCGGCCTCAACATCGACCGCATCCGCGAGAAGGTGATCGACAACGGCCTCGCCTCCGAAGCCGAGCTCGACAGCATGTCCGACCAGCAGGTCTGCCAGTTCATCTTCCGCGCCGGGTTCTCCACCGCCGCGCAGGTGACCTCGGTGTCCGGCCGCGGCGTCGGCATGGACGTGGTGCGCACCAACATCGAGAAAATCGGCGGCACGATCGAGCTGAAGACCGTCCAGGGTCGCGGCACCACCTTCGTGATCAAGATTCCGCTCACCCTCGCGATCGTCTCGGCGCTGATCGTCGAATGCGCCACCGAACGCTTCGCGATCCCGCAGATCTCGGTGGTCGAACTGGTTCGCGTCACCGCGAATTCGGAACACCAGATCGAGAACCTCAATGCCGCGCCGGTGCTGCGCCTGCGCGACCGCCTGCTGCCGCTGGTCAACCTCTCCGACCTGCTCCGCCTCGGCGACGAGAACCGGGTGCAGGGCGAGGAAACCTTCATCGTCGTTTCCCAGGTCGGCACCTACACCTTCGGCATCATCGTCGACCGGGTGTTCGATACCGAGGAAATCGTGGTCAAGCCGGTGGCGCCGATCCTGCGCCACATCTCGATGTTCTCCGGCAACACCATTCTCGGCGACGGTAGCGTGATCATGATCCTCGATCCGAACGGCATCGCCTCGGCGACCGGCGAGGTGGCGATGGCCTCCGATCATGCGAAGGAAGAAGCCGCCCGTGCCTCCGCCGCCAGCAACGAGGACCGGATCTCGCTCCTCATCTTCCGCTCGCGCGCCGACGACCTCAAGGCGGTGCCGCTGGCCCTGGTCGCGCGTCTCGAAGAGATCGAGACCAGCACCATCGAGTATTCCTTCGGCAAGCCGGTGGTTCAGTATCGCGGCCAGTTGATGCCGCTGGTCGGCGTCACCGAGGACTTCACCATCACCAGCCAGGGCCGCCAGCCGGTCCTGGTGTTCACCGATCGCGAGCGCTCGATGGGCCTCCTGGTCGAGGAGATCGTCGACATCGTCGAGGATCGCCTGAAGATGGAGCTGCAGGTCGAGCAGCCCGGCCTGATCGGCACGGCGGTGATCAACGGCCGCGCGACCGACGTCATCGACACCGGCCACTACCTCACCCGCGCCTTCGGCGACTGGTTCGGCCGCGACGACGCGGCGGCCTTCGTCGAGGACCGCAGCGGTGCGTGGCGGGTTCTGTTCGTCGACGACAGCGCGTTCTTCCGCAACCTCCTCTCGCCGTTGCTCTCGGTCAACGGCTACTCGGTGACCGCGGTCGACTCCGCCGAGAAGGCGCTGGCGCTCCGCGACAAGGGCGAAATTTTCGATGCGATCATCTCCGACATCGAGATGCCGGGCATGGACGGCTTCGCCTTCGCCCGTGCGGTGCACGAGGATGCGCGGTGGGGCAGCACGCCGATGATCGCGCTTTCCTCGCACGCCACCGACCGCGATTTCGAACATGGCCGCGAAGCCGGGTTCGACGACTATGTCGTCAAATTCGATCGCGAAGCCGTGATGCAGGTGTTGAAGGCGCTGGTCGGCCGGACCTCCGCCTTGACCGAGGCCTGATTGCGACGTCTCCCGCGACGCCGGTCGGCGTCGCGGGAGACACGCGGTCCCGCCGCGTGCGGGAATTTCCCTCAACTTGCAGGCGGCCTATGCTAAGATCGCGCAAGTGGTTCGGGTTTTTGCCTCTATCCTTCCGCATATCCAAGGGTCGGGAATACATCCAATGAATACCTGCCTGATTGTCGACGATTCCAAAGTCATCCGCATGGTGGCGCGAAAGATCCTGCAGGAGCTCGGGTTCAATACCGCCGAGGCCGAAGATGGGGCCAAGGCGCTCGAATACTGCAAGGGCGCGCTGCCCGAGGCGGTTCTTCTCGACTGGAATATGCCGGTGATGAACGGCATCGAGTTCCTGATCGAATTGCGCAAGTTGCCGGGAGGCGACAAGCCGGTGGTGGTCTTCTGCACTACCGAAAACGACATTCAGCACATCCAGCAGGCGATTGCCGCGGGTGCGAGCGAATACATCATGAAGCCTTTCGACGGCGAGATCATCCAAGCCAAGTTCGAGCAGGTTGGGCTTCTCGTCGCCAAGGAGTGACGCTGCGGCGTTGGGGGCTTGGGGTTTTGAGAACTGGAGAGCGCGTTTGTCCGATAGCGGGGCTTCATTGAGCGGAATCCATGGCAGTACGTCGTCCGATCCGATTCGGGTGATGGTGGTTGACGATTCGGCTGTGGTGCGTGGTTTGATCACCCGCATGTTGGAAGATGCGGCCGACGTTCAGGTCGTAACCTCGGTGCCGAACGGCGACGCGGCGGTCAAGGCGCTCGACCGCTACGATATCGAGGTGGTCCTCCTCGATATCGAAATGCCGGTGATGGATGGCATGACCGCCTTGCCGTTGATGCTGAAAAAGCGTCCGGACTTGAAGGTGATCATGGCGTCGACGCTGACGCTCAACAACGCCGATATCAGTCTGCGCGCCCTCGAACTCGGCGCGATCGACTACATCCCGAAGCCGACCGCCACCCGCGAGATGACCGGCGGCGTCGACTTCAAGCGCGAGCTTCTCGAAAAGGTGAAGGCGCTCGGGCTGTCGCTGCGTCGCAGTGGCCAGCGCCGCGCAGCCGCTCCCGCGCGCCCGGGCACCTTGCCGCCGGCCGCGCGGACGCCGTTCCAGCGCCCTGGCGCGGCGGCCACGCCGGGCGCGGCCGCGCGTCCCTCGCTGCTCTCGCCTTCGCAGCCGCTGAAGCTGCGTCAGCACAAGATCGAATACCCCGACCTGATCGCCATCGGCAGTTCCACCGGTGGCCCGCAGGCGCTGTTCAAGGTTCTCACCGACCTGCGCGCCGGCGGTCCGATCAAGCAGCCGATCGTGATCACCCAGCACATGCCCGCGACCTTCACCACCATCCTCGCCGAGCACATCGCCCGGGTCTCGGGCTGGCCGGCGAAGGAAGGCCAGGATGGCGAAGTCCTGAAGGGCGGTACCGTCACCATCGCACCGGGCGGTTTCCACATGCTCCTCGAAAGCAAGGGAACCGAAACCGTGGTGCGCATCGTCGACGCGCCGCCGGAGAATTTCTGCAAACCCGCAGTCGACCCGATGTTCCGTTCGATCGCCAAGGTGTATGGCCGCCGCGTCCTCGCGGTGATCCTCACCGGCATGGGCTCGGACGGCGCCAAGGGCGGCGCAACCATCGTCGAGGCGGGGGGGAGCGTGATCGCTCAGGACGAGGAAACCTCGGTGGTCTGGGGGATGCCGGGCGCGGTGGCTCAGGCCGGACTGTGTTCGGCGGTTCTGCCGTTGCAGGACATCGGTGCCTTCATCAAAAAAGTGGCGACAAGGCTGTAACAGATGAAACCCGAAGACTTCGATTTCGTGGCGAAACTCCTGAAGGAACGGTCCGGACTGGTCCTCTCCAAGGATAAGTCGTACCTCCTCGAAAGTCGTTTGATGCCGGTGGCGCGGCGGCGGGGTATGAAGGGCCTCGACGAACTTGTCGCAGCGGTGCGCCGCATGGATGCCGCCCTGGTCAAGGACGTGACCGAGGCGATGACCACCAACGAATCGTTCTTCTTCCGCGACGGCAAACCCTTCGACCAGTTCCGCGAGCAGGTGATCCCGGGCCTGCTGCAATCGCGCAAGGACAAGCGCGCGATCCGGATCTGGTGTGCCGCGTGTTCGAGCGGCCAGGAGCCCTATTCGCTCGCGATCATCCTGAAGGAAATGGAGGCGAAGCTCGCCGGGTGGCGGATCGACATCATCGCCACCGACCTCTCCACCGAAATCCTCGAAAAGGCCAAGGCCGGTCTCTATTCCCAGTTCGAGGTCCAACGCGGCATGCCGATCCAGCTCCTGGTGAAGTATTTCCAGAAGAAGGACGAGATGTGGCAGATCGACCCGCGCCTGCGCGCGATGGTGCAGTTCCGCCCGCTCAATCTCCTCACCGACATCCGTTCGCCCTTGGGCACCTTCGATGTGGTCTATTGCCGCAACGTGCTGATCTATTTCGATCAGGACACCAAGGGCCGGGTTCTCGCCGACATCGCGAAGCTGCTTACCCCCGACGGTTGCCTGTTCCTCGGCGGCGCGGAGACGGTCTTGGGCATTTCCGACAAGTTCAAGCCGATCGTCGGGCAGCGCGGCATGTATCAGTTGACCAGCGCCACGCCCGCCAAGGTCTGAGCGACGCTTTGGAAACCCAAAAGCCCCCGGAGCGATCCGGGGGCTTTTTGCATGGGCGGGCGGAGAAATCTCAGTTCGGGTCGCGCAGGACGTAGCCCCGGCCCCAGACGGTTTCGATGTAGGCCTCGCCGCCGCTCATCGTCGAGAGCTTCTTGCGGAGCTTGCAGATGAACACGTCGATGATCTTGAGTTCGGGTTCGTCGAGGCCGCCGTAGAGGTGGTTGAGGAACTGCTCCTTGGTGAGCGTTGTGCCCTTCCGGAGCGCGAGGAGTTCGAGGATGCCGTATTCCTTGCCGGTGAGGTGGACCGGCTGCGCGTCGATCGAGACCGACCGGGCGTCGAGGTTGACGGTCATCCGTCCGGTGCGGATCTCCGATGCGGCATGGCCCTTCGAGCGGCGGATGATCGCGTGCAGGCGGGCGATCAGTTCGCCCTTCTCGAACGGCTTGGTGAGGTAGTCGTCCGCGCCGAGGCCGAGACTCTTGATCTTGCGGTCGGTGTCGTCGAGGCCGGAGAGAATCAACACCGGCGTCGCATTGCGCCCGGCGCGGAGCTGGCGCAGGACGTCGAGGCCGTCCATGTCGGGCAGCCCGAGATCGAGAATGATGATGTCGTATTCGTAGAGCCGGCCGATTTCGAGGCCGTCCTCGCCGAGGCCGGTGGTGTCGACCACCATCGCTTCCGACCGCAGCATCAGTTCGATCGCGCGCGCCTGCGCGGTGTCGTCTTCGACCAGCAATACCCGCATCTTCCCACCCCTCGGATATTAACCTTGGTTAACGAAGGTTTACCTTAGCCAATCGCGCGCAGGTGGGCAACTTTTTCCGGGTTTACCCGGTCTTAACGGGTCACGGCTAATCTCGGGCATCGGTCAGCCCCTTGAGTCGAAGGACGCAATGACGGTTCTGCTCCAGAACATGCTGCACGAGATCGAACGCCTGCCCGGGTCCGAAATCTTCGGCCGGGTGACCGGAGTCTCGGGCATGCTCGTCGAGGTCGGTGGCGCGCACGGCGCGCTCTCGGTCGGCGATCGCTGCGATCTCGTCGCGCGGGGCGGGCGCAAGGTCTCCTGCGAAGTGGTCGGCTTCCGGGCGCGGTCCGCGCTCCTGATGGCGTTCACCGCGCTCGACGGCGTCGGCCTCGGCTGCCGCGCCGAGGTCGCCGAGACCGAGCCGGTGATTTATCCGCATCCCTCCTGGCTCGGCCGCGTCGTCAACGCCTTCGGCCAACCGGTGGACGGCAAGGGCCCGCTGCAGAAGGGCAACGTCGCCTATTCGTTGCGCGCCCCCGCGCCCTCCGCCCACGCCCGCAACCGCGTCCAGGGCAAGGTCGATCTCGGCGTGCGCGCGCTCAACACCTTCCTCACCTGCTGCCGCGGCCAGCGCATGGGCATCTTCTCGGGCTCGGGCGTCGGCAAGTCGTCGATCATGTCGATGATGGCGCGCCATACCCAGCTCGACGCCACCGTTCTCGGGCTGATCGGCGAACGCGGCCGCGAAGCCCGCGAGTTCATCGAGGACGACCTCGGGCCGGAAGGCTTGGCGCGCAGCGTCGTCGTCTGCGCGACCTCGGACGAAAGCCCGCTGATGCGCCGGCAAGCCGCCTATACCGCGATGGCGGTGGCCGAATTCCTTCGCGACATCGGCAAGGACGTCCTGATCCTGATGGATTCGGTCACCCGATTCGCGATGGCGCAACGCGAGATCAGCCTTTCCGCAGGCGAGCCGCCCGCGTCCAAGGGCTATACCCCCTCGGTGTTCGCCGAACTGCCGCGCCTGCTCGAACGCGCGGGCCCGGGCATCGGGACGGGCAGCATCACCGGCCTGTTCACCGTCCTCGTCGAAGGCGACGACATGAACGAACCGATCGCCGATGCCGTGCGCGGCATCCTCGACGGCCACGTCGTCCTCGATCGCGCGATCGCCGAGCGCGGCCGCTATCCCGCGATCAACATTCTCAAGAGCGTCTCGCGCACCATGCCCGGCTGCAACACGCCCGAGCAGAACGCCCTGGTCACCCGCGCCCGCCGCCTGATGGCGACCTACGAAGACATGGCCGAACTGATCCGCCTCGGCGCCTATCGCCAGGGCAGCAATCCCGAGGTGGACGAGGCGATCCATTACAACGCCGGGCTCGAACAGTTCCTCGCGCAGGGCAAGTCCGAACACACCACCCTCGTGGACGGCTACGCCGCCCTCGAACAGATCCTCTCGCATTAAGGGCGCGCCATGGCTCAAGACATCAGTGCCCTGATCCGCCTGAAAAAATTCACCGTCGATGAAGAGCGCCGCAAACTCGGCGAACTCCTCGGCCACGAAGCCGAACTGACCCGCCGCGAACAGGCCCTCGAAGCCGGGGTCAAGCGCGAACAGGCCCTCGCGTCCGCCGATCCTACCGGCATCTGCGCCCAGTCCTACGGCCGCTTCGCCGAGTCGGTGGTGCGCGACCGCGCCCGGATGAGAGACGCCCGCGCCAAGCTCGAAGCTGCCATCGCCCGCCAGCAGGACGTCGTCGCGGAAGCCTACCGCGAGTTCAAGACCGTTGAGATTCTCCAGCAAAACCGCGACCGGCGCACCGCCCTCGAACTCTCCCGCAAGGAGCAGATCGCGATGGACGAAATCGCAGCCAACAATCACCGGCGTCGCCAAGTGGCGTAAGACAGGGGCTGCCGCCCCTGGACTCCGCTCGGGGCCGAGGGCCCCGAATCCCGTAACGTTGGTTTTGCGCGGAGCGCGATAGCGCCGTCATGCCGCGTGATGGCTGCTTGCCGCGTCGCGGCGAAAAACCAACGGGGTCTGGGGACATCGGGCCCAGCGGGCCCGTGCAGCGCCCGGACCTTGTTTTTCCAAGCCGGGCAAAATTTGCCGCCCTGTTAACTTTCTTTTTAAGGCGAGGCGGCTAGGCTCTGCCGGAACGTCGCAGAGGAGTGGCGTTCGGGTCTCGAACGAAGGAACGCCGCATCGTGAACGCCTTCATCCAATCCTTGCGCAGCCTTGGTCCCGCCCGCCTGATGGCGATGGCGGCGGTTTCCGTCGGTTTGCTCGGGTTCATCATCTATTTCACGATGCGCATGGGCTCGCCGAAGATGGAGTTGCTCTACGGCGACCTCGACACCGGCGCGGCGCGGGCGATCACCCAGCAGCTCGACGCCAAGCAGATTCCCTATCAGCTTCGCACCGACGGCCGCGACATCTACGTGCCCGCCGAGCAGATGCTGAAGATGCGGCTCGAAACCGCCGAGGTCGCGCACAACTCGGGCATCGTCAACGGCTACGAGCTGTTCGACAAGATGGATGCCTTGGGCGCGACCAACTTCATGCAGAACGTCAACCTGGTGCGCGCGCTCGAAGGCGAGCTGGCGCGCACGATCATGGCGATCGGCTCGGTGAAGCAGGCCCGCGTCCACCTGGTGCTGCCGAAGCGCGAGATGTTTTCGCGCGAGACCCAGGAACCTTCCGCCTCGGTGATCCTGCGGGTGCAGGGTGGGGCGCTGACCAAGGGTCAGGTGAGCGCGATCCAGTACCTCGTCGCCTCGGCGGTGCCGAAGTTGAAGCCCTCGCGGATTTCGATCGTCGACGACAAGGGCGCGCTGCTGGCGCGCGGCTTCGAAGACGACAAGGAAGTGATGATCAACACCCACGAGGAGATGCGTCAGGCGCAGGAGCATCGTCTGTCGCAGTCGATCGAGGACATGCTGGCGCGGACCATCGGCCCCGGCAAGGTGCGCGCCGAGGTCAGCGTCGAGATGGACTTCGACCGCGTCGTCACCAACCAGGAAACCTACGATCCCGACGGCCAGGTGGTGCGCTCGACGGTGACCGAGAACGAGAACTCGAAGACCGACGAGGCGCAGAACGACTCGGTGACGGTGCAGCAGAACGTGCCCGACCCCAACCTCAACAACAACCAGGGCCGCGCCACCAGCGCGCAGAACCGTTCGACCGAAACCGTGAACTACGAGATCACCAAGAAGAGCTCGAACTCGGTGCGCGAGAACGGCGTGGTGAAGCGGCTTTCGGTCGCGGTGCTGGTCGACGGCGTGACCGTGTCCAAGCCCGACGGCACCAAGGACTACCAGGACCGCAGCAAGGAAGAGATGGACAAGATCGCCTCGCTGGTGCGCTCGGCGGTGGGCTACGATGCCCAGCGCGGCGACCAGGTCGACGTGATCAACATGCGCTTCCAGAGCATGGACGACGCCCTCGGGCCGGCGGACGAGACGATGCTGCTGGGCTTCACCAAGGCCGAGATCATGCGCATGGCCGAAGGCCTGGGCGTCGCGGTGGTGGCGATCCTGGTCATCCTCCTGATCGTCCGGCCGCTCGTCACCCGCGCCTTCGAGAGCCTGCCCTCGCCCTCCGAGCAGGCGAGCCGCCAGCTCCTCACCGAGAGCGGCGCGCCGCAGCTCGCCGCCCCGACCGGCTCGATGGTGCCGAGCGACGAGGACGACGAGCTTGAGACCGAGGAATTGATCGACATCGACAAGGTGGAAGGCCGGGTGAAGGCGTCCTCGCTCAGGAAGATCGGCGAGATCGTCAACAAGCATCCGGAGGAAGCCTTGAGCATCGTCCGCAACTGGATGTATCAGGAAACCTGACGAGGGCGGGGCCGGATGGCTCCCGCGACCTTATCGGACGGAGACGGTAAACTGTGGCGCGTGCAAAAGAAGACTACCGCAGCCTGACGGGCCCGCAAAAAGCGGCGCTGTTCCTGCTGTCGCTTGGCGAGGAACACTCGTCGAAGCTCTTCGCCCTGATGGACGACGAAGAGATCAAGGAAATCTCGCAGGTGATGGCCTCGCTCGGCACGGTGAACTCCGGGCTGGTGGAGCGGCTGTTCATCGAGTTCGCCGACGCGCTTTCCGCCACCGGCTCCCTGGTCGGCACCTACGAAAGCACCGAGCGCCTGCTGATGAAGGCGCTGCCGAAGGATCGCGTCTCGCTGATCATGGACGAGATCCGCGGTCCTGCGGGCCGCACGATGTGGGACAAGCTCGGCAACGTCAACGAGCAGGTGCTGGCCAACTACTTCAAGAACGAGTACCCGCAGACCGTCGCGGTGGTGCTCTCGAAGATCAAGGTGGACCACGCCGCCCGGGTGCTGGCGCTCCTGCCCGAGAACTTCTCGATGGAAGTGATCATGCGGATGCTGCGGATGGAATCGGTGCAGAAGGAAGTCCTGGACGGCGTCGAAAAGACGCTCCGCACCGAGTTCATGAGCAACCTCGCGCGCACCAACCGCCGCGACAGCCACGAGTTGATCGCCGACATCTTCAACAACCTCGACCGCAATTCGGAAAGCCGCTTCATGTCGGCCCTCGAAGAGCGCAATCGCGAATCCGCCGAGCGGATCAAGGCCCTGATGTTCACCTTCGAGGACCTGGTGCGGCTCGATGCGCAGGGCGTCCAGACCCTGCTGCGCCACGTCGAGAAGGACAAGCTCGGCCTCGCGCTCAAGGGCGCGTCGGACCCGATCAAGGAAATGTTCTTCAAGAACATGTCGGAGCGCGCGGGCAAGATGCTGCGCGAGGACATGGAGGCGATGGGGCCGGTGCGCCTGCGCGAGGTCGACGAAGCGCAGAGCATGATCGTCACTCTCGCCAAGGAACTCGCGAACTCCGGCCAGATCGTGATCTCGGAAGGCCGCGAGGAAGACGAACTGATCTACTGATCCGGCACCGCTGGGCACAAGGACCACGATGGCGACGAAGTTTTCAACCCGCGAGGAATCGTTCCGCGCCTTCGACACCACTCCCGATGCGGAGGAGGTGGCGGCGGAGGCCTTGGTGCGCCGGTTCCTGTTCGCCTACGACTTCGATGCACCCCGCGAGGCTGCGCCGAAGATCCCCGACGCCGTGATCGACGGTCAGGTCGAGGAAGTCGAGCCGCCGCCGCCCGAGCCGCCGCCGCTGTTCACCGAGGAAGACCTTGAGGCGGTGCGCGAGGAAGCGCGGATGCTCGGCCACGCCGAAGGCCTGAAGGATGCCGAGGATTCGGCGATGCACTTCCTCGTCCAGGCGCTCGAATCGATCGCCGAGCAGATGGTCGCGATGCGCGGCCGCCAGGACGAGGCGAACGGCGAAACCCGCCGCATGGCCGCGGTGCTGGCGATGGCGGCGGTGGAGAAGCTCCTGCCGAACCTCGCCGCCTTGCACGGCGTCGGCGAGGTCGAGGCGCTGGTGGCCGAATGCGTGCCTCACATCCTCAACGAGCCGCGCCTGATCCTGCGCGTCGCCGCCCAGCATGCCGACGCGATCCAGGGGCGGATCGAGGCGTTGGCGCGGGATCGCGGCTTCGAGGGTGCGGTGGTGGTGA
The DNA here is from genome assembly GCA_002307145.1 of Rhodospirillum sp. UBA1311. Lineage (GTDB taxonomy): Bacteria > Pseudomonadota > Alphaproteobacteria > Rhodospirillales > Rhodospirillaceae > Oleispirillum. The sequence continues at coordinate 10,700 of DBTR01000035.1, forward strand.
TGGCGGACGAGGGCATGGGCCTCGCGGATTGCCGCCTCGAATGGGACAACGGCGGCGCGGAACGCGACGTCGAAAGGCTTTTTCAACGGATTCAGGATATCGTCGCGCGGAACTCGGAACGGGCCCCGGACGACGACGATCAACCGGCACTGCCGGGTTTTGGAGAGTGACCGATGGCTGAAAACGACGATCTCGAACTCAACGAACTCTCGGGCGGCGGCACGGGCGGCAACGCCATGGAATACGATCCCGACGGGCCGAACGAGTTCGCCGACATGGACAAGCCGCGCTCGGCCGCCGACCTCGAAGCCGTCTATGACATTCCGGTGCGGGTTTCCGCCGTGCTCGGCAAGTCGTCGATGCAGGTGAGCCAGCTTCTCAAGCTCGGGCGCGGCGCGGTGGTCGAGCTCGACCGCAAGGTCGGCGAGGC
>DBTR01000035.1:11369-34930 GCA_002307145.1 Rhodospirillum sp. UBA1311
GAACTCGACCGCAAGGTCGGCGAGGCCATCGACATCTACGTCAACAACCGTCTCGTCGCGCGCGGCGAGGTGGTGCTGGTCGAGGATCGCCTCGGCGTGACCATGACCGAAATCATCAAGAGCGAGCGGACTTGAGCGAACGCGACGCGACGGGGGCGAAAGCGGCGATGGCGGAAGAGCGCAACGGCAACCGGACGGCGGGGAACGTCTTCGATCCCGCGACCTTGATCGGTCTGCTGGGCGCGCTCGCGCTGGTCGTCGGCGCATTGATGCTGGGCGGCGCGCCACTCGCGTTCGTCGACATGCCGTCGGTCCTGATCGTTTTGGGCGGCACGGTGATGCTGACCATGGCGAGCTTCACCGTTGCCGACATGGGCGTGACCTTCGCCGCCGTGGTGCGCACCGTGTCCTACGAGCGCCGCGATCCTTCGGCGACCGCGATGGAGTTGATCCGGCTCGCGGAAGCGACGCGCCGGGGCGGCTTGCTGTCGCTCCAGGCGCCGCTCGCGAAGTCGGAAATCGCCGACCCGCTGCTCGCCAAGGGATTGACCATGGTGGTCGACGGGCTGAAGGTGGAGGAAGCCGAGGAGCTGATGCAGCGCGACCTCGCCGCGATGCTGGGACGGCACCGCAAGTCCGCGACCGTGCTGCGCCGCGCCGCCGAGATTGCGCCCGCGATGGGCCTGATCGGCACGTTGATCGGGCTGGTGCAGATGCTCGGCCGCCTGAGCGATCCCTCGGCGATCGGCCCGGCGATGGCGGTGGCCCTGCTCACCACTTTTTACGGTGCGGTGCTGGCGCATATGGTGTTGAATCCGCTGGCCTCGAAGCTTGAGCGGAATTCGGCCGAGGAGACCCTGATCGGCCAGCTCAACGTCGTTGCCGCCGGATCGATCGGCCGCCAGGAAAATCCCCGGCGGCTCGAAATGTTGCTCAACAGCTTGATGCCGCCGGCCAAGCGGATTCGTTTCTTCGACTAATCGCGGTTCGCCGAGAGGCGCCGCGACCAATAACCTGGGGAATTCTCGACCATGCGCCTGTTGATCATCGGATCGCTCAGCAACCAGATCGGCGCCGCCAGCCGGATCGCCGTGGCGCGCGGCGCGGCGGTGATGCACGCCATCGACGTTGCGGCCGGGCTCGAAGTGTTGCGCGCGGGCAAGGGCGCGGACGTGGTGATGTTCGACGTTTCGCTCGATATCGTCGGCTTCATGCAGAGCCTGGAAGCCGAGCGCATCGGCGTGCCGGTGGTCGCCTGCGGCACCGAGACCGACGCCAAGGCCGCGGTGCGCGCGATCCAGGCGGGCGCGAAGGAATACATTCCGTTGCCGCCCGATGCCGAGCTGATCGCGGCGGTGCTGGAGGCGATCGCCGAGGACAGCCACGCGCTCCTCTACGCCGATCCGAAGATGGAACGGATGGTCAAGCTTGCGGCGCAGGTTGCGCCCTCGGAAGCGAGCATCATGATCACCGGCGAATCGGGCACCGGCAAGGAAGTCATCGCCCGCTTCGTCCACCAGAAGAGCCGCCGCGCGAGCCAGCGCTTCGTCGCCGTCAACTGCGCCGCGATTCCCGAGAACCTCCTCGAATCCGAGCTGTTCGGCTACGAGAAGGGCGCGTTCACCGGCGCGGTGTCGCGCCGCATCGGCCGCTTCGAGGAAGCCAGCGGCGGTACCCTGCTGCTCGACGAAATCAGCGAGATGGATATCCGCCTCCAGGCGAAGCTGCTGCGCGCGATCCAGGAAAAGGAAATCGACCGGCTCGGCGGCACCAAGCCGGTAAAGATCGACACCCGGATCATCGCCACCTCGAATCGCGACCTCAAAGCCGAGGTCAAGGCCGGGCGGTTCCGCGAGGATCTGTTCTTCCGCCTCAACGTGCTGAACCTGCCGCTGCCGAGCTTGCGCGACCGCAAGGCCGACATTCCGGTGCTCTCCGCCCATTTCATCAAGAAGTACGCCGAGGCCAACGGCCTGCCGTTCCGCCCGCTCACCGCCGCCGCCAAGGACGCGCTGATGCGCCATTCCTGGCCCGGCAACGTGCGCGAGCTTGAGAACACCCTGCACCGTGCGGTGCTGCTGGCGCTTGGCGACGAGATCGACGCCGATTCGATCACCCTGATGGATTCGGGCTCCGAACACGAGGGCGTCGAAGGCAACACCTCGGGCCTCGTCGGCCTCACCGTTGCCGAGGTCGAGCGCGATTTGATCATCGACACTTTGAAGCACACCGTCGGCAACCGCACCCACGCCGCCAACATCCTCGGCATTTCGATACGCACGCTGCGGAACAAGCTCCGCCAATACATCGACGAAGGTCACGCCGTGCCAGCGCCCGGCGAAGGCGAAGCGGCGGGCTCGTAACCCATGGCCGAACGCGACGATGCCCAACTCCCCGCCACCGTCCCGAAGCCCGCTGCGGGCAACTTTAGCGACTCGGCCACCGGCAAGCGGCTGAAGCGCTTCGGCATCGCGTCGAAGCGCGGGGATCTCGGCTTCGCGCTCGGGGTGGTGATGATCCTCGTCGTGCTGATCCTGCCGCTGCCGTCGTGGCTGCTCGACGTTGCGCTCGCACTCTCGATCACCTTCTCGGTGCTGGTGCTGATGGTCTCGATCTTCATCGAGAAGCCGGTCGAGTTCTCATCCTTCCCGCTGGTGCTGCTGATCGGCACGCTGTTCCGATTGTCGCTCAACCTCGCCTCGACCCGCCTCATCCTTGCCGAGGGGCACAAGGGCACCGACGCCGCCGGCAAGGTGATCCAGGCCTTCGGCGGCTTCATCATGGGCGGCAGTTTCGTCATCGGCGTGATCGTCTTCATCATCCTGGTGATCGTCAATTTCATCGTCATCACCAAGGGTTCGGGCCGCATCGCCGAAGTCTCGGCGCGCTTCACCCTCGACGCCTTGCCGGGCAAGCAGATGGCGATCGACGCCGACCTCTCCGCCGGGTTGATCGACGAGGGCGAGGCGCGCAAGCGGCGCTCCGAGCTCACCGAGGAAAGCAGCTTCTTCGGCGCGATGGACGGTGCGTCGAAGTTCGTGCGCGGCGATGCGATCGCCGGATTGATGATCACCGGCATCAACGTCATCGGCGGCATGATCATCGGCATGGCGCAGAACGACCTGACGTTCTCGAAGGCCGCCGACACCTACACCCGGCTGACCGTCGGCGACGGCCTGGTGTCGCAGATCCCGGCGCTGATCGTCTCGGTCGCGGCCGGCATCATGGTGTCGAAAGGCGGCCTGACGCAAAGCACCGACAAGGCGCTGTTCTCCCAGATGGGCAACATGCCGAAGGCGCTCGGCATGTCGTCCGGCCTCGCGATCGCGCTGGCGCTGATGCCCGGCACGCCGATGATTCCGTTCATGCTGATCGGCATCTGCGCGGGCATGGGCGCGTACTTCGTCGGCAAGACCCAGGACGAGGTGGTCGCGGCGGCGGAGGCGGAAGTGGCGAAGACGGCGAGCCGCCCGGCGCAGGCGCCGGAAGAGCCGATCTCGTCCGCGCTCAAGATCGACAACGTCCGGCTCGAATTGGGCTATGGCCTCCTCACCCTGATCAACGAAAACGGCAATTACCGCCTCACCGACCAGATCCGCGCGCTGCGCCGCGCGCTTGCCACCGAAATGGGCTTCGTCATGCCCTCGGTGCGGATCCAGGACAACATGCAGCTCGCCGCCAACCAGTACGTCATCCACATCAAGGAGGTCGAGGCGGGGCATGGCGATTTGCGCCCCAACATGCTGCTGGTGATGGACCCGCGCGGCGACGAGATCACCGTGCCCGGCGAGAAGACCACCGAGCCGACCTTCGGCCTGCCCGCGATGTGGGTCGACGTCGGCCACCGCGAGGAGGCGATGTTCCGCGGCTATACCGTCGTCGATCCGCCGACGGTGATCACCACCCACCTGACCGAGGTGGTGCGCGAGGCGATGTCGGATCTCTTGTCCTACACCGAAACCCAGAAGCTCCTCGACGAACTGGACAAGAGCCACCAGAAGCTCGTCGGCGAGGTCATCCCCTCGCAGATCTCGGTTTCGGGGATGCAGCGGGTGCTGCAGAACCTGTTGCAGGAGCGGGTCTCGATCCGCGACCTGCCGACGATCCTCGAAGGGGTCTCGGAGGCCTGCGCCCACACCCGCAACATCACCCTGATCACCGAGCACGTACGTTCCCGTCTCGCCCGCCAGTTGTGCGATTCCTACGCCGACCACGCGGGCGTGGTGCCGCTGGTGACGCTCTCCCCCGCATGGGAGCAGGCGTTCGCCGACACCATCATCGGGCAGGGCGAGGATCGCCAGCTCGCCATGCCGCCGTCGCAGCTTCAGGAATTCATTTCCCGGGTACGCCAGGCGTTCGAGAATTTCGCCAAGCAGGGCGAGACCCCGGTGCTGCTGTGCAGCCCGGGAATCCGGCCGTTCGTGCGCTCGATTATCGAGCGCTTCCGTCCGGTAACGGTTATCATGAGCCAGAACGAAATCCACCCGAAGGCGAAGATCCGCACTCTCGGCCAAATCTGATTTGATTAGGAGCGCCGCGCAGCCATGCGCTTGAAGACCTACACCGCGCCGGGAATGGCCGAAGCCATGGAAATGGTGCGCGCCGAGATTGGGGAAGACGCGATCATCGTCTCCACCCAACGCGGCGCGGGCGGGCAGGGCGTGCGCATCACCGCGGCGATCGAGGACCCGCCCCACGAGGACGACGCGATCGAAGAGGCGCTGCGCGGCCCCGGGGAACTCAGCCGCTCGCTGTCGCGGATCAAGGATGCGCTCAATTACCATGGCGTGCCCGACCGCCTCGTCGACAAGCTCATCACGACGGCGCGCAACCTCGACGACGAAGGCCCGGTGATGGCCTGTGCCGCGGCCCTCGACGCTACCTTCGTGTTCGCGCCGTTGCCCGAGAAAACCGCGCGCAAGCCCTTGATCCTGGTCGGGCCGCCCGGCACGGGCAAGAGCCTGACGGTGGCGAAGCTCGCCGCACGGGCGCACCTCGGCGGGCGGCGGGTGCGGGTGATCTCGGCGGATGCGGTGCGCGCGGGCGCGATCGACCAGCTGAAGGCGTTCACCACCATCCTCCAGGTCGAGCTGGAGCGGGCGCGCGGCGCGGTATCGCTCGCCAAGCTCCTGAAGGACGGCACCGAGGCCGACATCACCCTGATCGACAGCCCCGGGCTCAATCCGTTTTCCTCCCCCGACATGGCGTATTTGAAGTCGCTCTGCGATTGCGCCGAGATGGAGCCGATCCTGGTGATGGGCGCGGGCGGCGATCCGGTCGAGTGTTGGGACATCGCCCGCGCTTTCGCCGACGTCGGCGCGACCCGGCTGCTCGCCACCCGCCTCGACATGACGCGACGCCTGGGCGGCATCTTCGCCGCCGCCGAGGCCGGACGAATGAAATTTTGCGATGTGACGATCAATCCCCATGTCGCCGATGGACTGTGCCCGATCACGCCGATTTCGCTTGCGCGATTGATCCTCCCCCCCGACGATGCGGCCGAATTGCCGCCGCCGCCGTGGGCCGACGAGAACGAGGTTTCCGCATGATGACGACGAAAATCACCCCCGAACCGATCCTCGCCCGCGCCGGGACCGCCCGCAGCCACAACATTCTCGCCGTCGCCTCGGGCAAGGGGGGCGTCGGCAAGACCTGGTTCGCGATCACCCTGACCCATGCGCTGGCGCGGCGCGGCCAGAAGGCGCTGTTGTTCGACGGCGACTTGGGCCTCGCCAACGTCGACATCCAGCTCGGCCTGATGCCGAAGCACGACCTCGGCTCGGTGATGGCGGGCAAGCTCACCCTCAACCAGGCGACGATGCGCTTCGAGGACGGTGGATTCGACGTGCTCGCCGGGCGCTCGGGCTCGGGTTCGCTCGCCAACATTCCGCTCTCGAAGCTCCAGACCCTCACCGACGACCTGCGCCTCACCGCCGACGGCTACGACAAGACCGTCCTCGATCTCGGTGCAGGCGTGGAGAAGTCGATTCGCAGCCTCGCGCGCTGCGCGGGCACGATTCTCGTGGTCACCACCGACGAGCCGACCGCGCTCACCGACGCCTACGCCTTCATCAAGATTTCGGCGGCCGAGGCGGCGGGGGTGGATATCCGCATCGTCGTCAATGCCGCCAATTCAGTGCGTGAGGGCGAGCGCACCTACAACACCCTGTTGAAGGCGTGCCAGGGCTTCCTCAAGATTTCGCCGCCGCTTGCAGGCGTGATCCGTCGCGACACCCGGGTGCGCGAGGCGATCCGCAACCAGACCCCGATCCTCACCCGTCACCCCAACGCGGAAGCCGCGCTGGATGTCGAGGCGATCGCGGACCGGCTGCTCGCCGCCAACTGACGCGGGGGAAACCGCCTTGGGCAGCAGCAGCGTCACTCCGCCGCCGTCGATCCTGACCCCGACCCCGTCGGCGGCCGGGACCCCGGCGGTGGTGAGCGTGCCCCAGGCCCCGGCGGAGATCATCCTGTTGCCGCGTGGCACGCCGGTCGAGGCCCGCGTCGTCGCGACGCCGCCGGTCGAGGGCGGCCTCACCACCCTCCAGGCGGTGGTCGACGGCGCGACCGTCGAGATCAACGCCAGGCTCCCGGTCGCGCTTGCCGCCGGAGCCAGCCTCAGCCTCCGGGTCGCGCCGACCCAAATCGGCGATGCCGTCACCTTCCGCATGGGCGCGGTTGCGGCCGCCGGTCCAGAGCCGGTCGGTTCCGGCCAGGGCGTCGCCGCCGAGACGGGCCAGGTTGTCCAGAACCAGGGCGCAAGCGTCAGCACCATCGGCGTCGGCAAGCCGATTTCCGCCCTGGTGCTGCGCGGCGACGTGATCCCCGACCATCCGGCGGGCGCGGAAGTGCTCGCGCCCGGCACCCGGTTGAACTTGCGGGTCACCCAGATCGTCCTCCCCGAAAACCGCGCCGCCCAGCCGTTCGGCGCGCCGCCCGCCGCCGGAGCGCCCGGGACCGCGCCCCATCCGGCGACGCCGCCGGTCGCGCCGCCGCTCGGCCAGGCCGCCGCGCGCTATGCCGCGACCGGGCGGATCGGCGGAATGGCGCCGCAGATGACGACCCCTGCCGCCGTGCCGAACCCCGCCAATCCCGCACCGCCGTCGGCGATGCCCGGCCTGCGCCCGTTCGTACCGGGGGCGGTCCTGCCCGCGATGCCGGGCACCCCCTCCGCGCCGCTCCCGCCCGCCCTGCCGCAAGCCGGTGTCCCCGTTACACCGGGCGCGCCCGCCACGCCCGCGATGGCGACGCTTTCGGGCATGGTGATCGGTCGCTCGGCCCTCGGCCAGCCGACGATGAAGACCGAGTCCGGCTTCGTCGCCCTCGACGTGCGCGCGGCGCTGCCGGTGGGCACCCAGGTGGCGGTGGAGGTGCTCTCGCGCCTGCCGCCCCAGCCCGGCGCGATGCCGCCCGCCGCGTTCGCGGGCGCGAGCCCGTGGACCACGCTCGACGCCCTCACCCAGACCATCGCCGCCGTCGATCCCGCCGCCGCCTCGCGGATCACCGCGGCGCTGCCCCAGCCCGGGCCGCAGATGCTCGCCAACCTCGCGGGCGCGATGGCGGCGCTCCGCACCGGCGAGGCGGGCGGCTGGTTGAAGCTCGCCGACGCCCTCCAGCGCACCCGCGAGGAGCCGCGCGCCGCCAAGCTCGCGGCGCGCCTCGCCGACGACATGCACGAGGCGGCATCGGGCACCCAGCGCGCGGCTGGCGAATGGCGGGTGTATCCGCTGCCGGTGTTCTCGGGAGGCCATATCGAGCGTATCCAGATGCTGGTGCGGCGCGCCCCCGAGCCCGACGACGATGCGCCGCAGGGCAAGCGCGCGCGCGGCGACGATACCCGTTTTCTTCTCGACTTCACTCTCTCGCGCCTCGGGCCGATGCAGATCGACGGCCTGGTGAGCGCCTCGGCGCGCAACCTCGACCTCGTCGTCCGCACCCATGCCGACCTGCCCGCGCCGATGCCCGAGGATCTGCGCGGCATATTCGCCACGGCGATGGCGGCGATCGGCTATGCCGGCACGCTGAGCCTCAAGGCGACGCCCGAGTTCGTCGTGCCCGAAACGGTGCGCGCCGTCGACGATCGCCCGGGGATGGTGGTGTGAGGTGAGCGCGTTTTCCGACCCCAAGGGCTACTACAGCGCGCTCGGCCTGTCTCCCGAGGCCGACGTCGAGGCGATCAAGGCGGCCTTCCGCCTGCGCGCCAAGCGCCTGCACCCGGATACCAACGCGAGCGTCAATGCCGAGGCGCAGTTCCGCCATCTGAGCGAAGCCTACCGCGTCCTGCGCGACCCGGACCGCCGTCGCCGCTACGACGCCGGATCGGCGCGCAAGCCCGACCCCCAGCCGCAACCCCAACCCCAGCCGCGCCCAAGCGCCGCCCAGCCGCAGCCGCGCCGCGCCGAGCCGCCGAAGTCGGGGTTCTCGGCCTGCCGCGCCTGCGGCACGCTCTCCGCCCAGCCGCGCATCGTCACCTTCCACGAGGTCGGTGGGAGGCCGTTCAAGACGGAGCGGATGACGATCTCCGGCGTGTTCTGCCCGCGCTGCGCCGCCGACGCCGCGATCAACGCGTCGCTGCGCACCTGGGTGAAGGGGCTGGTGGCGGTGCCGAAGGGACCGTTATGGGCGATTCCGGCGCTGGTCCGCAATCTCCTCGGCGGCGACCAGCCGGTCGAGGCCAACGCGCGGATGCTGCTCGCCCAGGCGCGCGCCTTTCTCGGCAAGGGCGACATCGACCTCGCGCGGGCCACGATCGTCCAGGCGTTGCCCTTCGCCGCACAAACTGCGTTGCGTTTCGAGGCGGAAACCCTGCTCGCCTCGCTCGGCGGCGCGAGCGCGGCGCGGCATTTGAAAAGCCGCTGGCCGCGCTTTGGCCGCGCCCTCTGGCTCCAGCTCGCGCCGTTCGCCGCGGCGAGTTTGATCGTCGTCACCGCGATCACGATTTCTCTCTATCGCGAGATCGAGGCGCCCGCGCCGCCGCCGGTCGCGGTTGCGCCGCCCGCCGCGAAGACCCTGGTGGCGCTGCCGAGCGGTCCGGCCTCGCCGCTGCCGGTGATGACCACGGTCCACGACCGCGTCGACCTGCGCGGCGGGCCGTCCAACGACACGCCGGTGCTGGCCCGCCTGCCCAAGGGCACGATGGTGACGCTGACCGCGCTGGTGCCGGGCGAGGACTGGGTGCAGGTGCGCCTCGCCGACGGCCGTCTCGGCTTCATCCAGCTCACCCACCTGCAATAACTCCGGCAACATGCTGAGGAGCGGAACGTGAGCCGCGCGATCCTGGACGGGTACGAGGCCGCCGCCGCCGGGCTGGTGGAGGCATTCGAGGCGATCTCGTCCGCCGCGCTATTCGCCCCCGTGCGGCATCTCTTGCCGACCTTGCCGTCGCGGGTCGCCGACATCGGCGCGGGCACCGGGCGCGACGCCGCGTGGTTCGCGGACCAGGGGCACGGCGTCGTCGCGGTCGAGCCGGTTTCGGCGTTTCGCCGTGCGGGGCGCGAGCGGCACGCGTCGCCACGGATCGCCTGGGTGGACGACCGCCTGCCGCGCCTCGACCGGCTGGCGGCGCGGCGGGAAACCTTCGACTTCATCGTGTTGAGCGCGGTCTGGCAGCATCTTCGGGACGCGGAGCGCAGGGTGGCGCTGCCACGCTTGCGAGGCCTGTCGCGCCGCGGCGGCACGATGATTCTCTCGATCCGCACCGGCCCCGGCGCGCCCGATCGCAAGGTCTACCCCGCGCGCGCAGCGGATACCCTGGCATGGGCGGAGGAGGCCGGCTTCCGGTGCGTCTTCGCGGCCGATGCGCCTTCGGTCCAGGAGGCGAACCGTGCGGCGGGAGTGAGCTGGACCTGGCTCGGTCTCGAAGCGGTCTAACCGTCTTCCCCAACGAAAAAAGCCCCGCTTGCGCGGGGCTTTTCGGCGTTCGGAGCGGCGGGTTTTACCGCTTGATCCGGACGAGTTCGTCGAGCATTTCGTCGGCCGAGGTGATCACCTTGGCGGCGGCCGAGTAGGCGCGCTGGGTGGTGATCATGTTGGTGAACTCGGTGCCGAGGTCGACGGTCGAGGCTTCGAGGGAGGCGGAGTTGACCGTGCCCGCGCCGCCCTGGCCGGCGGTGCGCACCGTCGGCTGGCCCGAGGCGTCGGTCTCGATCCAGGTGTTGCCGGTGCGCGATTCCATGCCGTTCGGGTTGACGAAGGTGGCGAGCGGGATCTGCGCCACCGGGCGGGTTTCGCCGTTGTCGAAGAGCGCGGTGACGATGCCGTCGGAGCCGATCGACACACCCGCGAAGTTGCCGAACTTGGCGCCGTCCTGGGTGATGTAGTTCGGCGCGAAGGTGCCCGAGAGATGGGTCAGGCCGTCGGCGGTCGAGGTGTTGCCGAAGAACAGGTCGATGCCGAGATCGACGTTCTGGCCGTTCTTCACCGCCGGTTCCATGTCTTCCGCGCCGTTCGCCCATTCGATGTCGACGCTGTCGACGTTGAAGTACTTCGGCGTGCCGTCGGCGTTGAAGCGCACCGCCGGGACGATGTAGCCGCTTTCCGCGTTGGCGATGCCGTTGAAGGTGAACGAGTTGGTGATCGCGTTGCCGCCGGTGAACACCGTGCCGGTGATGGTGTTGTTGGCCGAGGTCTTGACGCCGCTCGCGCCGGTGACGCCAGAGGCGTTGACGGTGATGTCCGCGCCCGAGGACGACGGGTAGATGTTCAGCGTGCGACCCGAGGCGACGAAGCGGTTGGGCTCGGCGATATTGGCGTCGATCGCGGTCTTGAGCGCGGCCATCGCGGATTCCGGCGTCGGCGTGGTGCCGAGGGAAACCGCGACGTTGGTGCCGGTGGTCGCGCCGTTGCTGTCGAACTCGAAGGTGATGCCGTTGAGGACGAAGGTGTTGCCGTCCGCCGGAGTGGCGGAGAAGTCGATGCGCGCGACGTTCTTCAGCGCCGGGTCGATCGCCGGAACGGTGTAGATGCCGGTGGGGATGCCGGTGGTGGCGTTCGGGTTGGCCTGCGATTGGAGAACCGACAGGCTGGCCGACGCGTCGATGGTGATGTCATCGCCCGCCGCCGACTGGATCACGTCCATCTTCGTGCCGTTGGCGACGAAGCGGCCGGAGTCGCGCAAGTTGCTGTCGATCTGGGTCTTGAGCGCCTTGACCACGTCGGAAATGCTGGTCGAGGAGCTGATGTCGACCGCGATCGCGCCGGGGATCGTGGTCGTGCCGCCGTTGGTGAACTCGAAGGTCTTGGAGCCCGTGCCGTCGTCGATCGAGATCGATTCGCCGTAGCTCGGGATCTTCGAGAATTCCATCTGGCCGCGCGCCGAATAGACGTCCTGCGCGCCCGAATCCGTGGTGACTTCGCGGCTGCCGTAGACGATCGCGGTGGCCGCGCCGGACGGCATCTCGATATCGAGGCCCCAAGAGTTCGACGACTGCTTGGTGAACTGCATGTTGAGGTTATGGCTGTTGCCCAGGCTGTCGTAGATCAGCGTCGACAGGCTGTGGCGGCCGCCCGCGCCCGCGTTGGAGGCGTCGAAGATCGGGTCGGAGGAGGGCAGGTTCGCGCCGACGCGGATGTTCTGGGTCGCGGTCGCGGTGCCGCCGATCTCGTTGAGGTTGATCGGGCGCAGGTTGTTCTTGTCGATGACGTTGTCGTTGACGTAGGTGGTGACGCCGTACTGGTCCTGGTACGCCTTCATGTAGGTGTTGTCGCCGACCTTGACGAGCGAGGCGGTGGTGCTGCCGTCGTAGGTCGAGAGCGGCCAGGCCTGGAGGTAATAGCCACCGACGTTGGTGAGATAGCCGTTGTCGTCGAGCTTGAACGAACCGGCGCGGGTGTAGCCCCAGACGTTGCCCGAGCCCGGGTTCGCCGCCTCGTTGACGATGAAGAAGCCCTGGCCCGAAATGCCGAGGTCGGTCGACGAACTGGTCGCCGAGAGCAGGCCCTGGATGTCCACGTTGGCCCTGGGTTTCGGCTGCGCGCCGCCCGCCGAGTACGTCGTCAGCGAGGTCTGCTTGGTCACCAGGGTCTTGAAATTGACCGTGGTTCCCTTGTAGCCGATGGTGTTGACGTTGGTGATGTTGTCGGCGATCGCGCCCATCGCGCTCGACTGCGCGGAGAGGCCGGAAACGCCCGAGAAAAGTGCACCGTAGAGGCTCATGGTTTCGTCTCCTAAACGTCTTGCACCGGCGAGTGCTTGGTGTCCAACGACGCCGGTTGAGGGATCTCGGCTTTAGCCGTTGGTATCGGTTGTCGTGGTGTCGGTCGGGGTTTCGGCGACCGGCGTGGTGGGTTCGCGCACCGAGACGATGTAGCTCATCCCGAACAGCACCGCACCCGCTGCCACCATCACGTCGTTGCCGTCGTTTGCGACAGCCGTCGCCTTGCCGAACACCGTCGTATAGATGTCTTCCATGGTCGTGCCGCTGGTGTCGGTGGCCTGGACCTCAAGGGTGTAGGCGCCGTCGTCCTGCTGCTCGCCGTAGGTGTTCTTGCCGTCCCAGCTCATGTGGTAGGTGCCGGCCTTGAATTCGCCCTGCTCGGTCTTGACCACCGCGCCCGAGGCGTCCTTGATCACGATCAGGCACTTCGAGGCATCCTTCGGCAGGGTGTAGGTGTACTTCGCCTGGCCGTCCTGGAGCGGCATGGTCGAGGATTCCGCCTGGACTTCCTTGCCGAGGTAGCCGACCGCGGTCGCGCCGATGCTCGCCTGCGAGAGGCCGATCAGGGATTCGAGGTTGGTGTTGGTGTTGATCGCCTGCTCGACACCCGAGAACTGCACCAACTGGTTGGTGAACTCGGTGCTGTCCATCGGCGACAACGGGTCCTGGTTCTTCAGCTGCGAGGTCAAGAGCGTGAGGAAGCTGTTGAGGTCGCCGGTCAGCTTGGTCTTCGAGGCGTCCGACTTGGTGTAGTCGGAGTTGAGCGCCGCGAGAGCTGTGATATCGGCCATCGTTCCGATCCTTTCCCGGCTTTACACCCGGATATCCACGCCGTCGGCGCGGATCGATCCGGTGTAGGGGGTCTGGGCTTCCGTCATGTCGAGTTCGTCGGGCACCACCACGCCGCCGTAAGGCGTGCGGCCGCGCTGATCGCCGGCGGCGGCGCCCTGGCCGCTCTGGTCGCGGAGGGAGAAGTTCAAGGAATCCTGGCCGGTCTTGAGACCTGCGTCCTGCAAGGCCTTGTCGAGCCCGGCGGCGTCGCGGCGCAGCACGTCGAGGGTTTCCGGGCGGTCGGCGGTGATCATCGCGCGCACCCGGCCGTCGTCGGACACCTGGAGCTTGACCTCGATCCGACCGAGTTCGTTCGGACGCAGGCGGATGTTGATGGTGTCCTCGCCGTCGGCGACCGCCTTGGTGATGTTAACCTTGACCTGGTCGACGATCTGCTTCGGCGGCACCGGGGTTTTCGGCACCGCGGCGCGCGCGGCCTGGGCGGTTTCGGTTTCATCCGTGGCGGCTGCGCCCGCGAGCCCGGCGACCGGGGTGGTGGCGGGCTGGGCGGCGTCGGTCGGCGCGGCTTCGGCAGTGGCGGCGGCAGTCGCGACGCTTGCGGTGGCGGCGGTCGCAGCCTGGGCGGCGGCCTGCTGAGCTCCCGGCTGCTGGGTGGCCTGGGTAGCCAGTCCGGCTTGCGCCGCGACGATCTGCTGGAAGCTCGGCTGGGCGGAAGTGGCGGCCTGGGGCGCCGCGGCCTGGGTCGGGGTCGGTGCGGCGGCCTGCGCGCCGAAGCCCGCGGACTGCTGCTGGCCGCGACCGGCCTCGCCGTCGGTGGACTGCGCGGTGGCGGTCACCGCCTGGGCGGTCTGCACCGGTTGCGCGGTCTTGGGCGCGGCGTCCTGCTGCTGGGAGGCCTGGGTATCGGTCTGGGCGGCGGCGCGGGTGTTGACCGCCACGGTCACCGCGACCTTGTCGCCCGCACTGAGCTTGCTCGCGAGATCGGCGGCCTGGGCGCGGGCGAGCGGGTCGGCGGCGGCGGCAAGCTTGTCCTGCGCCGGGGTCTGGGCCTCGACTGTCTGGGCGGGCGTTTCGGTCGCGGCGGCCTGGGCGGCTTGCGCGGTCTGGGCGGCCTGCGTTTGCACCGGCTGGGCGTTGGCGGCATCGGGCTGCGGCGCGGTCGCCGCCTTCGGCGCGGCGGCCTGGGCGGCAGCGGCGATCGGCGCGGCTGCGGTCTCGGCGGCGACTTCGGCGTTGGCCTGGACCAGCGGATCGGTCATCGCGGCGAGTTGCTGCTGCGCGGCGGTCTGGGCATCGGTGACCGGCGCGACCGGCTGGGCTACCGGCTGGGCGGCGGCTTCCTGCGGCGCCTGCGCGGCGGCGTTGGCGTCGGGGCCGGCGGCATCCGTGGCCTTGTCCTTGGGCTCGGCTTTGGTGGCGGTCTCCGTCGGCTTGTCCTTGGTGGGGGCGTCGGCGGCGACGTCGGGCTTGGAACTGGCAGCATCATCCGCCGGGGCGTCGTCGGTGCGGCGGGTGCGGTCGGCGCGCTTGTCCGGCGCGGTGACGGCGTCGGTGCGGTCCTTGGTGCGCTCGCTGCGGGCGGCGGCGGCGCTCGCGTCCTTGGTTGCGGCGACCTGTTCGCTGAAGAGGGTGTCGAGCGCGCCGACGGCGTCGCCGGCTCCGAGCTTGCCCTGGGCGGAAGCGAGCGCGTCGGTGAATCCTTTCGCGGCCGAGGTGCGGGCCGCGGTGGTGGCCGCAGCCTTTTCGGCGGATTTCTGGGCGAGCAGCGCGGTAAGATCCATGACCGTCCTCTTGCGGATAGTGGTTTCGCAAGAGTCTTCCAGCAATCCCCGGGCCAATTCGGAGATCTGCTGCAGGGCTTTGAATTCACGGAGAAAAGATTTTTAAGCCGCGCCGTTCCGGGTCCCGGAAACGCGAAGGGCGGCAAGTTCTGCCGCCCTGTGCAGGAGGATTCTACCGGGGGTCAGCTGGTGAAGTCGAAGATCGAGCTGCGGCCGGAGTTGGCGAAGATCGAGGTGTAGTAGGACTGCTGCTTCGACATGTTCTCGAACGTCGTCTTCAACACCTGGAGTTCCTGCTGCTGCTTGACCTGCAGCGTGTAGGTGGCGGTGAACTGGGCCTTCATCGCGTCGGAGCGATCGACGTTGAGCGCGGTGAGGGATTTGTCGACCTTGGTGCCCGCCGCCTT
Organism: Rhodospirillum sp. UBA1311; assembly: GCA_002307145.1. GTDB lineage: Bacteria > Pseudomonadota > Alphaproteobacteria > Rhodospirillales > Rhodospirillaceae > Oleispirillum. Next base: position 26,505 of record DBTR01000035.1, read on the forward strand.
GACCGCCACCGACATGCCGCCGAGCTGGCCTTCCGCCGCGGCGACGGTGTTGTCGGCGTTGGTGATCGCGTCGGTGGCCGCAGCGCGGCCTTCCTCGGTGTCGAGGTCGTAGAACCAGCTCTGCATCACCCCGAGGCCGCCGGTCTTGAGCGTGCCGGTCACTTGCGTCGCGGCATTTTCGGGATCGACGGTCACGGTGATCCGGCCGGTGTCCGGGTCGTAGCTGTCGAGGCGCAGGCCGGTGCGGGTCGAGGCGAAGCCGTCTGCCTTGGTGCTGTCGTGTTCGTTTTGCGTGTTGTAGACGGTGTACTGGGTGATCGACGAGGAGCCCGGATCGGGAACCCAGGTGGTGCCGTCGTCCGCCGCGATATAGAAGTCGGAGCCGATGTAGGTCCCGCCGACCGAGGTTTCGGTGCCCGCGATGTCGCTGGTGAAGGTGATGTCGTTCGGCGTCCAGTCGGTCGAGACGACGTTTCCGATCGGGTTGTAGGCGGGGGCGTAGGTGTCGGCGGTGCGATTGATCTGGTCGACGTAGTCGTCGAACTGGGTCTTGAGCGCGGCCTTGGCTTCGTCGGTGTCCGCCTCGCCATAAAGGCCGACGACGATGCGCATCTGCAGGAGCATGTCCTTGATCGAAGCGACGCCTTCCTTGCCGTTGTCCACGGCGATTTCGGCGTTGCTCACGCTCGCCTTGACCTTGGCGTACTGGTCGGACTTGGTGTCGTAGTAGGCCGACTTGGATTCGAAGGCGTCCTGGAGCTTGGCACTGGTGGCGTCCAACTCGTCCGACTTGCGCTGGACGATCTGATTATAGACGACCTGCTTCCAGTCCATGCTGGCGAGGCCGTTGTTGGAGAGAACCGTGGTGCTCATGTCGCTCGTCCTCATTCTGAGGGGCCATGCGGGGTGCCCGCGCTTTCGCGGGCCGCTTGGTCGAGTAGCATAGCATAAATTGGTAGCAAACCGTTAACGGATGGATGATTGGAATACTGGCGCGACGAATTCACCGTTTCTTCAGTTTTCGGCGCATAAATTCAAGGGCCTGAGCATGGATGCGTGGCGGAGATCGGGGTTGCCTTGATGAACGTGTTGTATGCTTACCACACCCGGCCCGCCTACATGGCGCCCAAGCGGTTCTCCGACTCCCAGGTCGATTGCGGTCCGTTCTTCGAGGATTCGTTCGTCGACGGGCGTTGCGTGTCGCTCAAGACCCCGATCGGCCACTACGACATCGCCGAGGTCGCGGCCCGCCTTCCCGCCGCGCAGAAGCCCGACCTCCTGATCGTCAAGGCGGACGCCTCGCGCACCAACTTCCCCTCGAACGTCAAGGCGCTCGGCTGCACCACCGTTCTCGTCGTCGGCGACACCCAGCACATGGTCCGGCCGCTTGCGACGATGCTCGGATATGCCGCCGCCGAGCCGTTCGACTTCGTCATGACCGATCACGGACGGCGCGTCCTGCACCATTTCGCCGCCGCCGGGATCGCCAATACGTTCTGGATTCCCGGCATCAACCTCACGGTCTTCGAAACCGCTCCCGCGTCGCCGCACCTCTATCCGCTGTCGTTCATCGGCCAATACGGCGCGCGGCATCCGCTCCGGCTTGCGCTGATCAAGGGGCTTCTCGAACGCGGCTTGCCGTTGTACGTGCGCACCGCGCCCCAGGATCTCGCGGCGCGGATCTACGGCGAATCCCAGATCAACCTCAACATCAGCCTCAACGGCGACGTCAATCTGCGGGTCTTCGAGGTCGCCGCCCACGGCGGGCTGCTGCTGACCGACGCGCTGAAGCCGCAGGCGGGATTGGGCGACCTGTTCAAGGTCGACCGCGAGGTCGTCACCTTCGGCGACATCGACGACCTCGCGGCCAAGGTCCGGGGTCTGCTGGCGGACCCCGGCGCGTGCATGATGATCGCCAATCGCGGCTACAGCCGCTATCTCCGAGATCATGCACCCGAGGTCCGGCTCGCCCAGTTCTTCGACATTCTCGACGGGCGACCGGTGCCCGACTATCTTTACGGCGATCACGATCGGCGCGCCCCGGCGGCCCGCCAGCGCGACCGCAGCGCCACCGCGTTCCTCCGCGACATCGGCGTCTACGAAATCGCCCAGGCGCTCAATCGCGCGGTGTCGCGTGGCGGGATCGTCGCGTTCGGCGACATCGACGCGGATCTGGTGGCGAGTCTCGCCGATCTTTCGCGGCTGTCCACCTGCGTCGTCGTCGACGCGGCGGACGTCGCGGCGCGGGCTGCGGCGTTCGCGGTGCGCGGCGTCGCCGGACAGGTGCGGATCGCGACCGCCGACGAGATCGAGACCCTCGATCGGACCCTGCTCCTGGTCGATGGCGCGGGCCTCGACGATCCTGCGTTCCGCGCCTGCCTGGAACAGGTGGTCGCGGTGGTCTATGTGCAGAACGGCTCGGCGGACGGCGTCGCCGAGGCAGGAATTCTCGCGCCCTATGGACTGAAGCCGATGGACAGGATGCCGGGCGCGTTCATCTCCGCTGCGGCGGAACCGGTTTTGACCGAGTTGCTGGGACAGGGGGCGGCATGATCACGTTCGCTTTGTTGGGGTGTGGCCGGATCGCGGCGAAGCACGCCGAGATCCTCGGCACCGGGCTGCTTCCGGGCGCGCGCCTCGGCGCGGTCTGCGACATTCGCGCCGACGCCGCCCAGGCGCTCGGCGAAAAGTACCGCGTGCCGTGGTACACCGACATGCACGCGATGATGGCCGCCGAGGCGGAGCGCGTCGACGCGATCAGCATCCTCACCGAAAGCGGCCTGCACGCGCGGCATTGCCTCGAACTGGTGCGCTACGGCAAGCACATCGTGGTCGAGAAGCCGATGGCGCTCACGCTTGAGGACGCCGACGAGATGATCCGCGCCTGCGACCTTGCCGGGATCAAGCTCTTCGTCGTCAAGCAGAACCGCTACAACGTGCCGGTGCAGGCGATGCGCAAGGCGTTCGAGGCGGGGCGCTTCGGCCGGATCGTCACCGGTTCGGTGCGGGTGCGCTGGTGCCGCACCCAGGCCTATTACGACCAGGCCTCCTGGCGCGGCACCTGGTCGCTCGACGGCGGCGTGTTCGCGAACCAGGCGAGCCACCACGTCGACCTGCTCGAATGGTTCCTCGGCGAGCCGGTGGCGGTGTTCGCCAAGGCCCGCACCGCCCTTGTCGACATCGAGGCGGAGGACACCGGCGTCGCCATCGTCACCTTCCGCTCCGGCGCGATCGGGGTGATCGAGGCGACCACCGCGACCCGGCCGAAGGATCTCGAAGGCTCGCTGTCGCTGCTCGGCGAGAAGGGCTCGGTCGAGATCGGCGGTTTCGCGGTCAACCAGATGAAGACCTGGAACTTCGTCGATCGCCAGCCCGGCGACGACACCATCCTCGAAGACGCGCGGGAAAATCCGCCGAACGTCTACGGCTTCGGCCATGTCGCCTATCTCGCCAACGTCATCGACGCGATCGAGAACGGCGGACGGTCGCTGGTGGACGGTCTCGAAGGACGGAAGTCCCTCGAACTGATCAGCGCGATCTACGAATCCATCGCCACCGGACGGGAAATCCCCCTGCGCTTCCAGGCGCGACGGGCACGGCTGGGGCACGGCTCATGAGCGCGACGATCGCCCCGACGGCGGTGATCCACCCGGGCGTGCGGCTTGGCGAGGGCGCGGTGGTCGAGGACTTCTGCATTCTCGGCGCGCCCGCGCGCGGCCAGGTTGCCGGCGCCGTCGCCACGGTGATCGGGGCGGGGGCGCATATCCGCTCCCACACCGTGATCTACGCGGGCAACGTGATCGGCCGGAACTTCCAGACCGGCAACAAGGTCAACCTGCGCGAGGACAACCGCATTGGCGACGACGTCAGCATCGGCACCCTTTCGGTGGTCGAGCATCACGTCGCGATCGGCGACCGGGTGCGGGTCCACTCCCAGGCGTTCGTGCCCGAATACTGCGTGCTGGAGGACGACGCCTGGATCGGTCCGGGCGTGGTGCTGACCAACGCGCGCTATCCCGCCTCGCCGGGAGCGAAGGCGGCGCTCGCGGGGGTCACCGTCGGCCGCGCCGCGCGCATCGGTGCGAACGCGACGATTCTTCCCGGCATCGTGATCGGCGCGGGCGCGCTGGTCGGCGCGGGGGCGGTGGTGGTCGGGAACGTCGCGCCGGGAATGGTGGCGCACGGCAATCCGGCGCGGGAGAGCCGCCCGGTTACGGAGACGGGAGCGTACGATGATTGAGGTTCCGTTCGGCGATCTCGCCGCCCAATATGCCGCGATCAAGGACGAGATCGACGCCGCGATCGCGCGGGTGATCGCCGACTGCGCCTTCATCCAGGGGCCGCATGTGGAGTCGTTCGAGCGGGCGTTCGCGGCGCGCATCGGCGCGGCCCACTGCGTCGGCTGTTCGAGCGGCACCTCGGCGCTGGTGCTGGCGCTCGAAGCCCTGGGAGTGCGCCCGGGAGACGAGGTGATCACCGTCGCGCAGACCTTCTTCGCCACCGCCGAGGGCATCCTCAAGCTCGGCGCGGTGCCGGTGTTCGTCGACATCGACCCCGCCACCCACACCATGGACGCGGCGGCGGCGGAACGCGCGGTTACGCCGCGCACCCGGGCGATCGTGCCGGTGCATATCTACGGCGGTTCCTGCGACATGGATGGGATCGGCGCGGTGGCGCGCCGCCACGGCCTCAAGGTGGTCGAGGATGCGGCGCAGGCCCACCTCGCCGGGTATCGCGGCCGCACCGTCGGCACCCTCGGCGATGCCGCCTGCTTCAGCTTCTATCCCGGCAAGAATCTCGGCGCGTATGGCGACGCGGGCGCGGTGGTCACCGCCGACGCGACGGTCGCGGCACGGATGCGCTCGATGCGCGACCATGGCCGGAGCGGCAAGTACGAGCACGACGCGATCGGCGACAACCACCGCATGGACGGTCTCCAGGGAGCGATTCTTGAGGCCAAGCTCGGCCATCTCGACGATTGGACGGCGCTGCGCCGCCGCGCCGCCGGATGGTACGGCGCGCGCCTGGCCAAGCTCGGCGTGACCTCGGTCAAGGCGGTGGACGGCGGGGAGCCGGTGTTCCACCTCTACGTCGTGGAATTGCCCGCAGGCGCGGACCGCGACGCGGTGCAGGCGGCGATGAAGGCGCGCGGCGTCTCGACCGGCGTGCATTACCCGATCCCCTGCCACCTCCAGCCTGCGCTCGCCGACGGCACGGTTTCGCTACCGGTGACCGAGCGCCTCGCCGGGCGGATTCTCAGCCTGCCGATCTTTCCCGAGATCACCGAGGCGCAGGTGGCGGCGGCGTGCGACGCGCTCGGCGCGGCCCTCGCCTGAAGCCTATCCGACGCGGTTGCCCGCGCGGTCGACCTTGCCGACGACTCGCGCCGGATTGCCCGCCACCAGCGCGTTGTCCGGCACGTCGCGGGTCACCACCGCGCCCGCCGCGACCATGCAATCCCGCCCGAGGGTGATGCCGCAGAGGATGGTGGCGTTGGCGCCGATGCTCGCGCCGTCGCGGATCCGGGTTTCCGAAACCTGCCAATCCGCCGAATGGGCGCGCGGCACCTTGTCGTTGGTGAAGGTGGCGTTGGGGCCGACGAACACGTCGTCGCCGATGCTGACGCCGTGATAGACCGAGACGCCGTTCTGGATCTTGCAGCGCGCCCCGATCGTCACGCCCCGGTCGACGTAGACCGACTGGCCGATCTTGGTGCCCGCGCCGATCGTCGCGCCCTGGCAGACCTTGCTGAAGTTCCAGACCATGACGCCGTCGCCGAGGGTGCAATCGGCGTCGATGTCGGCGGAGGGATGGGTGAACGCGGTCATCGTGGGTCCCCGGGTCAATCGTAGTCCGAGCAGCAGAACTTCACGTAGAAGCTCTTCGGCACCCGGTCCATCTTGTAGGCGAGGTAGAAGAACCAACGCAGGCGCTGGAACAGCGGCTTGTAGGTCGGGAAGTCCTTGTAGGACTTCACCGGCGCTTTCATCAGAGCGTCGAACTCCTCCGGCGTGAAGTTGAGCCGTTTGAGGACGAGGTTGAGGATGTCGTCGTCGAGGTGCGGGACCTTGGCGAGTTCGGCGAAGCCTTCCTCGCGGGTCAACTGGCCCGATCGCACCAGCGCCGAATTGGCGATGATCCGCATGTCGATGCCGACGCGGTGGGGCAGGAAGTAGCTGTGGTAGAACGCGGTGAAGCGGTTCTCCAGGTGGTGCCCGGCGTACCATTCCCAATCGTATTCGGCGGCGAGGAATTTTTTCACCGCGTCCTTGTTGTAGTCGAGGTCGTAGAGCATGCGGATGCGCTTGACCTGCGAGAACACCATCCAGCGCACGAAGTTCGCGAACGACAGGTTGGGGAAGGTCTTCATCGGCACGGTGCCGAAGCGCTTGTGGATTTCCTTGATGTAGCGGCCGTCCATGTAGAGCCAGCCGAGCGGCGAGATGCCTTCGGTGCGGAACGAGTGGCCCTCGATGATGTACTTGATTTTGAACTTGTCGCAGGCGCGGTACATCGTGCCGATGATGCCGATGTCGGTCGGCGCTTCGATGTCCTTGACCCCCGAGAGGATGAACGACCGGTAGATGTCGTTGTATTCGGTGTTGTTGACCACGATGGTGTGGAGCGGCACCCCGAGCTTCTTCGTCACCTTGAAGATGTTCTGGGTCGCGATCGGCGAGTTCCAGGTGTTGTCGAAGTGGACCGCCACCGGCCGCAGGCCGAGCTCGACGGTTTTGTGCAGCAGGAACGACGAATCGCAGCCGCCGCTGACGCCGACGACGCAGTCGTAGGGCTTGCCCTTGCCCGCGCGCTTGATCTCGTCGACCTGGGCGGCGATCCGCGCGTCGGCGGAGGCGTCGAGCGGATGCTGGGCTTCGAGTTCGTCGTGGAGGGCGCAGTAGTTGCAGACGCCGTGGTCGTCGAACTGGATGCCGGGAATGAATTCGTCGTTGAGGCAGCGGGTGCAGGTGACGACGTTCGGTCGTGTCATGGCGTGTTTCTCACTCCAGGGGACTTATGCCGCAGAGAATAATCGTTTCAGTTCGGCATAGCCCGGAAAATTGATCAGGATGCCGCGTTCCTTGCCCTGGAACACGAACAGGCTCCCCGCCGCCACCGCCGACGCGCCGCCCTGCTTCACCGCCCGCACTACGTCGTCGAGGCTTCCCGCGCCGCCGTGCGCGATCACCGGAACGTCGACGGCGGCGCTCACCGCGGCGATCAGGTCGAGGTCGAAACCCTCCATCGTGCCTTCCTGGCGGATCGAGGTGAGCAGGATCTCGCCCGCGCCGTGCTCGCGGTACAGCCGCGCCACCGCTTCCGGCGAGCCCGCGAGGGTCTTGCCGTCGTGGCGGTAGCGGCAGCGCCGCCCGCCGAGCATGCCCTGGCCGACGTCGACGGCGGCGACCACCGCCTGTGCGCCGAAGGTGTCGGCGGCGCGGCGCAGCAGGTCCGGGTCTTCCGCCGGGGCGGTGTTGACCACGACTTTCTCGAAGCCGATGGCGAGGAGTTCGCGCATCGTCTCGACGTCGCGCAGGCCGCCGCCGTAGGCGACCGGCACCATCGCTTCCTCGGCGATCTGGCGCAGCAGGGCGAAGTTCGGCCCCTGGCCGCGCGGGCTCGCGCCGATGTCGAGAACGACGATCTCGTCGACCTCCAGGGTGTTGAAGATGTTGATCACGTTGATCGGGTCGCCGACGTAGGTCGGCTTGCGGAAGCGGAGGGTCTTGACCAGGACGCCGTCCTCGATCAGCAGCACCGGCATCACCCGTGGGATCATCGCGCCGCCTCCGTGCGCCAGGCCCTAGTCGCCGCGCCGAACTGCGCGAGCAGCGCCATGCCGTGGCGGTGGCTCTTCTCGGGGTGGAACTGGGCGGCGAGGATGTTGCCCCGCCCGGCGATGGCGGTGAAGTCGTAGCCGTAGCGGGCGGTCGCGACCACGTCGTCCGGGTTGGTCGCGACGAGGTGATAGGAGTGGACGAAGTAATAACGCGCGTCGTCGGCGAGGCCGACGGGCATCAGCGGGTGCGGCCGCCGTTGCACCACTTCGTTCCAGCCCATCAGCGGAATCCGGAGGGTGCGCTTCGCCTCGGGCGGAAGCGCGGCGAAATCGAAGCGCCGCACCCAGCCGGGGATCAGGCCGAGGCCGGGCTCGACGCCCTCCTCGCTGCCGTCGGCGAGCAGCTGCATTCCGGCGCAGATCCCGAGGAGCGGCACCTTGAGGTCGAGCGCGGCGGCGCGCAGCGGTTCGGCGAAGCCCGCGCCGCGCAGCCCTCGCGCGCAGCTGTCGAACGCGCCGACGCCGGGCAGGACGATGCCTTCGGCGGTCTGGAGCGCGCCCGGATCGCGGCAGGGCGTGGCGGCGATGCCGAGCCGCTTGAACACGTTGACGATCGCGCCGAGGTTGCCCGAGCCGTAGTCGACGA
>DBTR01000035.1:35252-69595 GCA_002307145.1 Rhodospirillum sp. UBA1311
TTCGGCGTCGATGTAGCGGGCGAAGAAGGCGTCGAGGGAGAGCGCGTTGCCGACGCGGTTGAGCGCCGGGGCGGCCGAGCCGGATCGTACTGCGGCCCAGTCGGCGGCGAGGCCGTCGCGGTCGAGCCAGTCGCGCCGTTCGCCGATCGCCGCGATCCGGGGGGTGATTTCCGCCGCCAGGGCCTGGCCGAGGGCGTGCGCGCCGTCCCAATAGTCGACGGCGTTGGGGCCCGGGGCTTCGAGCGGCGCGGGATAGCGGAAGATGTTGGGATAGCCGCCGGTCTTCGAAATCGCGACGAGTTCGGGGAAGCGTTCGGCCATCAGGGTCTGCTCGGCGAGGCGGCTGAACTTCCAATCCGACGGGATCGCCGACAGGCGGTCCGCCATGCGGGTGATGAAGAAGGCGTTGACCGGCATCAGGTGGTCGCGCGAGTGCAGGTCGACGGTGCCGAAGCGCCGCGCCGACTGCTGCAGGACGAGTTGCTCGTAGCGCCGCGCGCCGGTGAGGTCGGGCCGCGCCGCGAGGGCGTCGAAGAAGCCGTGGCGGAACAGCCCTTCGCAGAGCTTGCGGACGTCCGGCGCGAGGAGCGGCGCGTTCGCCCACCAGTCGGTGGCGCACAGGCGGAAGATTGCCTGCGCCGCTACGCCGTCGCCGCCGTCCATCGCGGCGAGGGCTTGCACGTCGACGCCCCAGTCCGGCGACTGGGTCATCCGCGCCAGGGTTACGGTGTATTTGCTGACGTAGTCGCCGAACAGCTGGTTGCCGTTGTTGCCGTTGACGATGGTGCGGGCGATCCCGGCGATCCGGTCGTTGGCCATCGCGGCCGGGAGGTAGGCGCAGGTATGGGTGCCGTCGTGGCGGTCGAGGTGTTCGGCCAGGGCGTCGGGCAGGCGCGCGACGAGGTGATCCATCGGCAGCCATTTCTTCCTGAGCGCCAGCGCGATCTCGCAGGAGCTTGGGCTATCGGTGGCGGGCTTGCCGTCGTAGTGCTGGGCGATCGCGGTGAAGCGGATCCCCGCCTGGGCCATGAAGCCCGCGATCAGGCGCGAGTCCAGGCCGCCGCTGAGGTAGAGCGCCTGGGGCTGGGGCAGCGCGGCGAGGGCTGCCGCGGCTTTGTCCATCTCGTCGGCGATGATCGCCGCCGCGCCGCGCGCGTCCATGACGTCGGTCTGGGCGGGGTAGGCGGGGGTCCACAGGGTTTCGAGGTCGAGCGATCCGGCGCGCCAGCGCAACAGGCTCGCAGGCGGCATCAGGCGGACGTCGCGCAGGTGGGTGCGGTCGCTCCAGGGCTGGCCGAAGGCGAGGGTCTCGGCGATCGCCTGCCAGTTCTCCTCGCGCCGGACCCAGGGCCACAGCGCGGCGCATTTGATCTCGGGTCCGAAGGCGAACTGCTCGCCGTCGCCGGACCAGAACACCGGGAAGTTGGCGAACGGATCGGAGACGAGGCTGACCGAGCCGTCGCGCCGGTCGATCACCAGGATCACGTAATGGCCGTCGAAATCCGCCAGCGCGCGCGGGCCGTGGGAGAGGTAGCGGTCGAGGGCGGCGCGGGAGGCCGAGTCCGATCCCGGCTGCAAGGTCTCGCGGTTGGTGAAAAATCCGTCGACGAGGCAGGAAACCTGGCCGTCGTCGGCGTCGCTCCGGGCGTCCCCGGCCATCCAGTCGAGCGCCACCAGGCGCGCGCCGCCGCCCGCGCCGTCGGCCCGCACCGTCGCGAGACCGTGGCGTCCTGCGAGCCAGTCGCCGAGCCGGTCGAGTCCGGGGTGGACGCTGCGGGGTCCGGCGACGAATGCGCCGACGATGCCTGCCATTCGGGATCTCCGCGGTTGCGATCCTGCAAGGATCAGGATGATGCCCGATGGCTGCCCGGGGTACAACCGCGAACCTCCGGCACCGGGAGGCTTGCTCTTCCGGCGTGCGTCGCGGATGATTTCTTGACCGCAACGGGTGCGCCTGTATCCTGTGTTTTCAAGAATTTGTCGGCATGCGGCGGTCGCGTTCGCGCGACGCCCGAGTTCCGGGATGGGCTGATGGGCCTCGACGACTTCATCGCGCTGCTGAAGGCCGCCCACGAACGTCTGGCGCAGGAGAAACTGCGCAGGTTCGCGCGGCACGTTCCCTTCGGCGACCTGGTTTCGGAGCGCGACGCCAACGCGCGCCGCTACGGCTTCGGCGAGGGCACGACGATGTACGACAGCGCCCTGGTCCTCGGCGAAGTGCGCGTCGGTCGGCACACCTGGATCGGCCCGCACACCATCCTCGACGGCTCGGGCGGGCTGGTGATCGGCGACCACGTTTCGGTGAGCGCGGGGGTGCAGATCTACTCCCACGATACCGTGGCGCGCAGTACGTCGCAGGGCACGGCGCCGGTCGCGACCGCGCCGACGACGATCGGCGACGGCGTCTACATCGGCCCGAACACGATCATCCAGAAAGGCGTGACCATCGGCGACGGCGCGGTGATCGGCGCGATGTCCCTGGTCAATCGCGACGTTCCCCCGGGTGGGCGGGCGTGGGGCTGCCCGGCTCGGCTCCAGCCGCCCGCGAGCGCAAACCCGGAAATCGGCTAGGAGAGAGGCGAGTGTCGAAAATCCTGCGCGCGGCGGTGGTCGGAACCGGCTTCATGGGACGCAATCACTGCCGCATCCTGCATCATCTCGCCAACGTCGAACTGGTTGCGGTGGTGGATACGGAGATCGCTTTGGCGCGCTCGGCGGCCCACGACTATTCCGGCCAGCCGCTCGCCAGCATCGACGACCTGCCCGACGGCATCGACTTCGCCTGCGTCGCCACGCCCGCGGTCAGCCATGCGGCGGTGGCGCGGCGGCTGCTCGAACGCGGCATCCATTGCCTGGTGGAAAAGCCGTTCTGCGTCACCGAGGATGAGGGCGAGGCATTGATCGCGCTGGCCGCCCGGCAGGGCCTCAAGCTTTCGGTCGGGCATATCGAGCGCTTCAACCCGACGGTGCCGACGCTGCTCGATATCCTCGCGGGTTTCGGCAGGATCCGCGCGGTGGAGGCGAAGCGCCTCGGCTACGTCGCCGAACGCAACCAGGACGTCGACGTGGTCCTCGACCTGATGATCCACGATATCGACATCATCCAGTGCGTCGACCGGATCGACCGCGAGAGCCTGAACTCCCAGGGGTTCAAGACCGCGACGGCGTCCAAGGCCGGGCACGTGGTCACCACCGGGCGCCTGGACGGCGGCGCGGTCCTGACCCTGACCGCGAGCCGCATCGTGCCCGACAAGGTCCGCCAGCTCACGATCGTCGCCGACAGCGGCATGATCGTCCTCGACTACGTTCGCCAGGAGCTCCTGGTGATGCGCAGCGGCCACGAAATCGGCAATTCGGAAGAGGGGCACTATCGCTTCGACATGCGCATGGAGCGGGTGTTCGTGCGTAACGCCGAACCGCTTCAGATGGAGTTATTGAGCTTTATCAATGCAGTGGCGAACGACACCGAGGTCGGAGTCACCGCCCGCCAAGCGCTTGATTCGCTCAAGGTGGTGTGGTCTATTCAGTCTTCGATGCGCTGAAGCGCTTTCGTTGCCGAGCCAGGAGGGCGAGGCGGGGCGCCAGGCCTACCCACAGAACGAGGGGCGGCTACGGCCGTAGAACACGGTGGACATTCGCGGCAAGAAACTCCTGGTGATCGGCGGAGCCGGATTGATCGGCTCCCACACCGTCGACCTCCTGCTCAAGGAAGACGTCGGCGAGATCGTCGTTTTCGACAACCTCACCCGAGGCGGCGCCGACAATCTCCAGCAGGCGCTCGCCGACCCCCGGGTCCGGATCTTCAATCCCCTCGGCGACATCCGCGATACCGACGTGCTCGCCCGCGCGATGGACGGCGTCGACGGCGTGTTCCATTTCGCTGCGCTCTGGCTGCTGCATTGCCACGAGTATCCGCGCGCCGCGATGGACGTGAACATCCAGGGCACCTTCAACGTGATGGAGGCCTGCGTCGCGGCCGGGGTGAAGCGCCTGGTGTTCTCGTCGAGCGCCTCGGTCTACGGCGATGCGGTGCGCCCGGTGATGGACGAGGACCACCCGTTCAACAACACCACCTTCTACGGCGCGTCGAAGATCGCGGGCGAGGCGATGCTCCACGCCCACCACCATCGCTACGGCCTGCCTTACGTCGGCCTGCGCTATTTCAACGTCTATGGCGCGCGCCAGGATTATCGCGGCACCTACATCGCGGTGATCATGAAGATGCTCGACCGCATGGACCAGGGCCTGCCGCCGATCATCATGGGCGACGGCTCGCAGGCCTACGACTTCATCTACGTCGGGGATTGCGCCCTCGCCAACGTCACCGCGATGAAGGCCGACGTCGTCGACAAGGTCTACAACGTCTGCACCGGCGTGCAGTCGTCGCTGCTGACGCTGGCCAACATGCTGATCGACCTGACCGGCAGCGACCTCAAACCGGAATTCCAGGACGCCCGCCCGGGCTTCGTCACCAATCGCGTCGGCTCGCCCGACCGCGCGGCGGCGGAGCTGGGCTTCCGCTCGACGGTCGAGCTGCGCGACGGCCTGCGGATGCTGATCGACTGGCGGCGCGAGCAGACCGGCCAGGTCGACCGCAAGCGCGCCAACGCGGGTGCCGCATGAGCGGCGCGCCGCCGGTCCCGCTCTCGCGCCCGGCGCTGGGCGACGAGGAATGGCTCGCGGTGCGCGAGGTGCTGGAAAGCGGCTGGGTGACGCAAGGGCCAAAGGTCGTCGAGTTCGAGCGGGTGTTCGGCGAGCTTCACGGTGTGCCGCCGGGGGTGGCGACGACGAGTTGCACCACGGCATTGCATCTCGCCCTGGCGGCGATGGGCGTCGGCCCCGGCGACGAGGTGGTGGTGCCCGCGTTCACCTGGGTCTCCACCGCGAACGTGGTGGTGCATCTGGGCGCGACGCCGGTGTTCGCCGACGTCGATCCCGACACCTTCAACGTCACGCCCGCCGGTATCGCGGCGGCGCTCACGCCCCGCACCCGCGCGGTGGTGCCGGTGCATCTGTTCGGCCTCGCCGCCGACATTCCCGGCATCCGGGCCGAAGTGGGCCCGGATTGCCTCATCCTCGAAGATGCCGCCTGCGCCGCCGGGGCGCGCCTCGGCGAGACCTGGGTCGGCGGATTGGGCGACGCGGCGGCGTTCTCGTTCCACCCGCGCAAGAGCGTCACTACCGGCGAAGGCGGGATGATTACCTCCCGCGATCCCGGGTTCCTCGAACGCTGCCGCGTGCTGCGCAACCATGGCGCTTCGGTCGCGCCCGAAGTGCGGCACCGCTCGGCGCGGCCGTTCGATTTGCCCGACTTCGCGGTGTGCGGCTTCAACTACCGCCTCTCCGACATCCTCGCGGCGATCGGCCTGGTGCAGCTCGCCAAGCTCAACCGCTTCATCGACGAACGGGCGGCGATCGCCCGTGCCTACAATGCCGCGTTCGCGGACCTCGACGGGCTGGTCCTGCCCGCGGAACCGGGCGGCGGCGGGCGGCATGCGTGGCAGAGCTACGTGGTGCGGGTCGAGCCCGGCTTCGGCGGTGGCCGCGATCGGGCTATGGTGGCGCTGGAGGCGGATGGGATCTCGACCCGGCCGGGCACCGTCGGCGTCCATATGACCTCGTATTACGCCAACCGTTTCGGCCTGCATCCGCAGCAGTTCCCCGGCGCGACCCTGGCGGCGGAAGCGAGCATGGCGCTGCCGCTTTCCAACACCATGAGCGAGGCCGACGTCGCGCGGGTGATCGCCGCCGTGCGCAACCTCGGCCGCTGAGGCGCGGGCGACAACGAAAGGCAGAGGCATGCTGACATCCCTGGTGGTGACCACGATCCAACCGCCCACCGAGGCGATGCGGAGCCTGGCCGAAGGCGCGCGCGCGGCGGGCTGGCGGTTTTTCGTGATCGGCGATGCAAAGGGGCCTGCCGCCTTCGATCTTCCCGCCGTCGACTTCCTCGACCTCGCGGCGCAACGGCGGAGCGGCTTTGCCTTCGCCGAGGTTTGCCCGACCCATACCTACGCGCGCAAGGCGATCGGCTATCTTCTGGCGTTGCGCGAAGGCGCGGAGGCGATCGTCGAGACCGACGACGACAACCATCCGCGCAGCACCTTCTTCAGCCCTCGCGAATCCACCATCGCCGCGCGCCGCGCGGCCGGCGGCGGCTGGACCAACGCCTATGCCTTCTTTACCGAGAACGGCGTCTGGCCGCGCGGCTTCCCGCTCGAACGCCTGCACGATCCGCGCCCGCCCGAGGGAGGCCCCCTGGAGACGCTGCCCGCGCCGCTCCAGCAGGGTCTGGCCGACGAGAATCCGGACGTGGATGCGGTGTTCCGCCTGACGCGGCGGCTGCCGGTGAGTTTTCGCGGGGCGTCGCCGGTATTCCTCGGCGACGGCGCGTGGTGCCCGTTCAACAGCCAGAACACCACCTGGCTCCGCGAGATCGCGGCGCTGATGTACCTGCCGATCACCTGCAGTTTCCGCATGACCGACATCTGGCGCAGCTTCGTCGCGCAGCGGGTGCTGTGGGCGCGGGGATCGGGGGTGGCGTTCCACGCGGCGACGGTCTGGCAGGAGCGCAACGAACACGACCTGATGCGCGATTTCCGCGACGAACTGCCGGGATATCTGGAAAACGCCCGGATCGCCGCGACCCTCGACGGCGTCGCGCTCGACGGCCTGAGCCTGTCGAACCAGGTGAGCCGGTGCTACGACGCGCTGATCGGCATCGGCGTGATCGACGCGGGCGAGCGGCGCACCCTCGACGCATGGCTCTCCGACGTCGACACGCTCGCGGACATGGCCCGATGATCCTGCTGATCAATACCCTGATCACCGAACGCCAGCTCGGCTACCACTACGACCGTGGGCGGCTCGACCCGGACAGCCGCTTCGACATCTTCAAGTACGCGATGGCGAGCCACGCGGTGATCCCGTGGACGGCGGTCTACATCTTCTGCGAGATGGACGCCGAGTATCGCCCGCGCGAGGCCGAGATGCTCGACTACCTGCGCGGGCTCTATCCCGACGGACGGATCTATCCGTTCAACAACGAGCGCCAGCGCCAGTGGCAACTCGCGCTGACCGAGATCCGCGAGCGCCACGGCGACGAGCCGGTGTGGTTCCTCGCCAACAACGACCACGTCTTCATCGACAGCGACACCGCCTATCTCGACCGTCTGCTCGCAGCGTTCAAGGATATCGAGACGCGCTACCGCTACACCAGCCTGTTCTTCTCCCACTGGCAGCCGTTCCTCGCCGAGTTCGTGCTGTCGCGCCCCGAACCCGAGCGGATGATCCTGGAGGAGACCGACGACTACTACCTCCTCGCGCGCCGCGAGTCCGGCAGCGCGATGATCATGAACTGGCCGCTGCTCGAACACTTCTGGTTCGACCGCAATCTCGGCAACAACCTTCATTTCCGCGCCGACTACATGATCTCGCCCGACACCGCGATGATGATGCCGAAGCGCGAACTGGTGCGCCATTACGACGCCTATGCCCACCATGGCCTCGACATCAACAAGGTGCCGATCCTCAAGATTCCGGACGGGTTCTTCGAAGGCGAGATGCGGATCGCCGTGGGGCCGGGACCGGTGCGGCCGGGCTGGACCCGCCTCGATCCGACCGCGCCCTTCGACGCGGCGGTGTCGCCCGAAGGGCCGCAGATTCGCGGGCTGTCGCAGGACATGCCGCTGTTCTGGCGCTCGCGGGTGGTCGAGACCGAATCCTCCCTCGACGAAACCGATGCCGGCGTGGTGGCGGCGCGCAACCGCGTGATCGCCGATGCGGTTCTCAACCACGCCCGGGGCTTCTCCGGCGATCTCCACGCGGCGCTGGGCCCCGCCCTGGCGGCGACGCCCGACGGACGACGGCCGATCGCGCCGCCCGCCGCCGCCGCCGCGCTCGCGCCGGGAATGACCGAAGTCCAATACAAGATCCGCAACGTCGGCAAGACCCGCCCCGCCGTGACCCTGGTGCTGCTGACCGGGGTCGACGGCCATCTCGCCGAACTTGGCGAGGCCCTGGCAAGCCTGAAGGCGCGACCGGACGTCGAGGTGATGTGGCTTTCGCTTTCCACCGCCGCGGCGCCCAAGGCGGTGACCCGCGCCGAGGCAGCGCTGGTCGACAGCCATCTCACCGCCGTGTTCGGCCGGGCGATCCACAAGGGCGCGGCGCTCAATCTTGCGCTTGCCGAGGCGCGCGGCGACAAGCTCCTGGTCGTCGACGCGGCCTACGGCCATTTGCGCTTCGGCGACGCAGTGGTCGACGCGGCTTGCGCCGCAGCCGAAACCGCGGCGGTGGTCGAGGTGCGGCTGTTCGAGATCCACGTCAATTTCGAGCGTCAGGCCGACGGGTCGTCGCGGCAGGCGGGCGCGCCCAACCGGATTCCCCGCGACGATCGGATCGCCTTCCTCTTCGACCGCGCGGCGGCTTGTGAGAAGGGCGGATTCGACGAGGCCCCGTACTGGGGCGCGGAGCGCGGCGGCGCGTTCGAACTCGCCGACCGGATGGTTGCGTCGGGAGCGTCGCTGCGCGAGATCGCCGACGCCGACCTGTTCGCCTTTGTCGCGCCCAACACGCCGGTGCTGCGCCTTCCCGGCAGCCCGATCTTCCAAACCCTGAACCGCGCCAGCGGCCGCATCGCGCCGATGCTGGCCTCGGCCCGCATCGCGGCTCTTGCCGCGCCCGAGTGAAAGGATCCGACGGTGACGTGCAGAAAGCCCGAACACCCGATCGCCTTCATCGACCTCGCCACCCAGCAGGCGCGCCTGCGGGGACGGATCGACACGGCAATCGCCAAGGTTCTCGACCATGGCCAGTACATTCTCGGCCCCGAGGTCGCCGCCCTTGAGGCGCGGCTGCGCGCGTACTGCGGCAGCAAGCATGCGTTCTCCTGCGCCAGCGGCACCGATGCGCTCGCCTTGCTGTTGATGGCGCGGGGGCTGAAGCCCGGCGACGCGGTGCTGGTGCCGAGCTTCACCTTCGTCGCCACCGTCGAGGTGGTGGCGTTGCTGGGCGCGACGCCGGTGTTCGTCGATTGCGATCCCGCCACCTACAACCTCGATCCCAAGGGGCTCGAAGCCGGAATCGCCGCCGCCGAGGCGCGCGGTCTGGAGCCGGTGGGGGTGATTTCGGTCGACCTGTTCGGCCTGCCCGCCGACTACGCCGCGCTCGACGCGGTCGCGGCGCGGCGCGGGATGTGGGTGATCAACGACGCCGCGCAGAGCTTCGGCGCACGGGGGAGCGCGGGGAAGGTCGGCGGCTATGCGGACGGCACCGCCACCAGCTTCTATCCGGCCAAGCCGCTCGGCTGCTACGGCGACGGCGGCGCGGTGTTCACCGACGACGACGCCATGGCCGAGGCGATCCTGAGCCTGCGGGTCCACGGCCAGGGCAAGGATCGCTATGCCTACGAGCGGGTCGGCATCAACGGCCGCCTCGACACCCTCCAGGCGGCGATCCTGCTGGAGAAAATCGAGATCTTCGACGACGAACTCGTCGCGCGGCATCGGGTGGCGGCGCGCTATGGCGCGGGCCTCGCGGGCGTCGTCGGCCTGCCACCGATTCCCGGCACGGCGGACGGCTGCTCCTGGGCCCAGTTCACCGTGCGGGCGGAAAGCGGCGCGGCGCGCGACCGGATTCGCGCCGAACTTGGCGACTGGGGCGTGCCCACCGCGATCTACTATCCGGTGCCGATCCACGTCCAGGGGCCGTATGCGCTTTCTCCGCGCGCCGAGGGCGGACTGCCGGTCACCGAAGACCTGGCGGCGCGCGTGTTCAGCCTGCCGATGCATCCCTACCTGAGCGACGCCGAGATCGACCACGTCGTCGCCGCGCTGCGCGCCGTCGTCGGGCGGAACGCGTGACCATGCGCCGCGCCCTGGTCGGAACCTTCGACATCTGCGCCGCCGCGACCAACATCGCGCGGGCGCTGCGCACCCAAGGCTGGGAGGTGGAAACCGCGGTGTGGCGCAAGCACGAGCCCCACTTCGGCCACCTCACCTACGACCACATGCTGTCCGAGCCCCGGCCGGAGTTGCAGTTCTACCCGGATGCAGGCGGCGCGGTGCGGTGCGTGCCATCGCGCGCGTACTTCGAATTTCTCCTCGGATTCGATCTCTACGTGTTCGTCGCCAGCCATTCGCTGTTGCCCGCCGGGCTCGACCTGCCGCTGCTGCGCTCGGCGGGCAAGACCGTCGCCTGCTATCTCTGCGGCAGCGACGTGCGGCACTGGACGGCATCGGAGCCGATGTGGGTGGCCTACGGGTCGAAGCTCAGTTCCGCGATCAAGGCGAAGGGCACGATCGGCAGGACCGCCGATATGCGGGAGCTGATCGAGAACGGCGTCTACTACGGCAGTCTTGCCAGCAAACTTCACAATCTTCGCTTCGCCGAGGCCTATGCCGACGCGATCTTCAGCACTCACGAGCAGAGCGCGCTGGCGTTGCGGCCGTTCCACGCCTTCCGGATTCCGATCGACCTCGACGCGATCCGCTTCGCCGTACCGGGACGGGAGGTGCCGCGCGTCGTGCATGCGCCCGGCAACACCGGCACCAAGCACAGCGACCAGATTCTCGGCGCGCTCGACGAACTCCGTGCCGAGGGCGTGGCGTTCGATCTCCACCACCTCGACAACATGCCCCAGCATCGGCTTCTTGAGGTTCTTGCCGACGCCGACGTGCTGATCGACGAAATGTCGCTCTACCCGGCGAGCCTCGCTCACGAGGCGATGGCGGCGGGATGCGCGGTCCTTGCCGGGAATGCGCACGGGGTGAACCCGCTGCCCGCCAACCGGCCGGTGGTCCACATCGACGGCGGTTGCCTGAAGGCGCGGGTGCGGCGGGTTCTCGCCGATCGGGAATTGCGCGTCGCCCTCGCCCACGCGGGGCGGGCCTATGTCGAGCGCACCTGCGCGCTGCCCGCGTTCGGCAAATGGATGCTGGGGGCGATCGCCGAGGCGCAGGCGGGGGTGGCGGAATATTATCCGCGCTACTTCGCGGACGATTGCACCAACGTCCTCTCCGAGCCGTTGCCGCCGTATCTCGAAGGGCTGACTCTCGATGTTCTGCGGACCCACGGCGCGATGCCGCAAAGCGACCTCAGGCGCCTGATCACCGCCGGGTTCCTGGCGGACGGCGCGGCGGGTGCGCTGGCCGACGTGCCGCGCTGGGAAACCGGGAATTTGAACGAGGATGCGCGCTGGGCGCTCTACGACCGCCGCGCGCTGGGCGCGGCGGATGCCGGGGTCGCGGCGCTGCTGCGCCGCGCGGCGGAGGATTAGGGGGTTATTCGTTGCCGAGGACGAAGTCGACCACCGCTTCGGCCTTTTCCGTGCCCTGGCCTTCGGGGTCCATGTTGTCCTTGAGCCAGGCCTTGGCGATGTCGCCGTCGACCGGGTACTTCTGTACCAGCGCGGCGATCACCGCCTGGAGACCGAGGACGTTGGCCGCCACGTCGTCGAGCGCTTCGAGGAAGGATTCGTTGTTGGCCAAGGATTCGCTGTAGAGACGATTGACGTCTTCCGACACCGTCTGCAACAGACCCTGGACCTGGTCAATCAAACCTTCACTCATGGCGCGAACCCCTGGTAAAAATGCGGATTGGTTCGGCCACCATAACGGAAGCCAAAACACCTGTCATGGATCAATTCCGCGCGCGGCGGATGAAACGAGTGGGGCGATGAGGACGAAATTCGGCATCGGTTGGCAGGTCGGCGGAACCACCGGCTGGGGCGTCTACGGCCTCGCATTGATGCTGCGGGGCGCGGCGCGCGGCCTGATTCCGATCCCGGTCTACGTCTCGCCCAAGTTCGTTCCCGGTCCTCTCGAAGTGCGGGCGCTCGGCCCGCTTGAAAAGCACTGGCGGATCGAGCAGCGGTTCTTCGACCTCGGCGACGGCGGCGCGGTGGACTATCCGTTCCTGATGGGCCTCGGGAACGATCTCCGGCCGCCCGAGGCGATCGAAACCCTGCGCGGCGCACCCGATCACGGCGTGGTGTTCTTCGAGCATCGCGACATCGCTGCCGAGGATGTCGCCTTCGCCAAGGATCGATTCGCGAGCATCGTCGCCGGGTCGAGCTGGAACGCCGAAGTGCTCCGCGACCTCGGCTTCGCCAACGTCGCGTTCTGTCCGCAGGGGATCGACCTCACCCGCTTCCACCCCGCCCCGAGGGGAGGCGTCCTGGGCGACCGCTTCGTGGTGTTCTCCGGCGGCAAGCTCGAATTCCGCAAGGGCCAGGACATCGTCATCGAGGCGTTCCGCCGCTTTCGGGCGCGCCACCCCGAGGCGCTGCTGATGACCGCGTGGCACAATCACTGGGACGCCTCGGTGGCGAGCATCGCCCGCTCGCCGCATGGCTTCGGCGCGCCGGTGCGGGCGGCCGAGAAGGGGGCCTGGAAGATCGCCGAGTGGCTGGCGGCGCAGGGAATTCCGGCGGATGCGGTGATCGACCTCGGCGAGGTCGATCATGCGCGCATGCCCCAGTTGCTGCGCGAGTGCGACGTCGGGGTGTTCCCCAACCGCTGCGAGGGCGGCACCAATCTCGTCGCGATGGAGTGCATGGCCTGCGGCGTGCCCGCGATCCTCTCCGACAACACCGGCCACCGCGACCTGCTCACCGTGCCGGGTGCAGCGCTCCGCCTGGAGCGGCAGGCTTCGGTCGCGGGGAGGGTGTTCGCCGACTGGGGGGAGAGCGATCCCGACGAGATCGTCGCCCGCCTGGAATGGATTCATGCCAACCGCGGCGCGGCGGCCAAGGTCGGCGCGGCGGGCGCGGCGTTCATGGCGGACTGGGGCTGGCCGGAGAAGATCGACGCCTTATTCGCCGCTCTCGGCTGGGGGTAGGGCGGCTTCCACCGCGCCGATCACCGGCTTCCAGTCGCCGAGGCGGCCCTGGCGGAACAGCCGCGCCGAGGCGTACCACGGCGTGGTGCTGCCGGTTATGCCCCAGCGCCAATCGGGTTCCGCCGCGAGCAGCAGCCATACCGGCACGCCCAGCGTTCCGGCGACGTGGGCGGCTGCGGTGTCGACGGCGATCAACAGGTCGAGATCGCCGATCGCGCGCGCGGTCGCGGCGAAGTCGGAGAAGCGGGGCCCCTCCGGGTCGCCGAACTGCAGGTTCACCCAATCGAGATCGGGACGCGCGGCGACCAGCCGCAGCAGCGTTTCCTTCGGCATCGAGCGCCAGCGGTCGTTGTCGTGGCCGGGGTTTCCCGCCCACACCAGTCCGATGCGCGGGCGGCGGCGGGGATGCGTTCGCCGCAGCGCCGCGATCCCGGCGTCGAACGCCGGGTTGCGTGCGGGCTCGGGCACCGAGCCGGGCTCGGGCAGGCCGAGGCGGTGTGGCAGGCTGAACAGCGGCGCGTGGGCTTCGGCGCGCGCGTCGGCCGCGGCGCCGAAGCCGAGGGTCTCGGTGCCGGGCAACAGCGCGCGGACGAGCCCGACGAGGCTTTCGTGGACCGCCAGCACCGGCGCGCAGCCGCGCGCCGCGACCTCGGGAACGTAGCGCAGGCATTGGATCGCGTCGCCGTGGCCCTGCTCGGCGAGCAGCAGCAGGCGCGGCGGCAGCGCGCCGCCGGTCCATTCGGGCAGGGCGGGGGCGAGAGGCGGCGTCATTCCCGCCGCGAGCCGGTGCTCGAACGCGGCGAATCCCTCCGCCCAGCGGCCTTGCAGGAACAGCACGTGGGCGCGGTTCCAGTGGGCGATTGCGTCGTCGGGGCGGTCGAGGAGGCTGCGGCGGTAACAGGCGTCGGCCTCATCCAGCCGCCCCGCGCGGCGCAGCGCCCGGCCGATGTTGACGAGGGAGTCGCGGGAGGGCGAGGGGGCGTCGAGCAGCGGCGCATAGACCGCCACCGCCTCCTCGGCGCGCCCGATGCGGAACAGCAGGTTGCCGTAGTTGAAGCGGCCCTCGGCGTGGTCGGAGTGGATGGCGAGGAGGCGGGCGAAGATCAGCCCCGCCTGGGCCACCTCGCCGGCCTGGGTGTAGGCGACGCCGAGATCGTAGAGTGCCGGGGCGAACGTCGCGTCGAGCCTGAGGGTGCCGCGCCATGCCGCGATCGCGGCGCCGGCGTCGCCGCCGATCGCGTGGGCGACGCCGACGCGATAGGCGACCTCGGGTTCGGTGCGGGATTCGGGAGCTTGCGTCAACAGCGCCGCAGCCTCGCCGAGACGCCCGGCTTCGAGGGCGGCGATGCCGTCGCGCAACTCGGGCGAGGCGTCGGCGGGCGGGCGCCAGGCCAAGTCGGCCATCGCTAGGCGGGCCCGACTTTTTCCCCGAGCAGCGCGGCGAGGTCGCGGGCGAAGCGCGGGAAGTCCATCAACGGCGAGGCGGCGATCCGGGCACGCCGTGCGACGCGGTCGGCGTCGCGCATCACCGGGGCGTTGGCCCAGGCGATCGCGGTGCGGACGTAGTCGCCGAGGCCGGTGGTGACCTCGCTCGCGAATCCGGCGTGGATGATGTGGCTCGCCGCGTGGCGGCTGGCGAAGGTGTTGCCGGAGAAGGCGATCACCGGAATTCCCATCCACAGGGCCTCAAGAGTGGTGAGGCCGCCCGAATAGGGGAAGGCGTCGAGCGCGAAATCGCAGTCGTTGTAGAGCGCGAGGAGGTCGGCGTGGGGCAGCGCGCCGCGCAGGTCGAGGCGATCGGCGGGAATGCCGTGGGCCTGGAAGGTGCGCTCCAGGTAGTCGCGGGTGAGGATTTCCTCGAAGCCCCGGAATACCAGTCGCAGGCGGCTGTCGGGCACGGCGTGGAGGATCTTCGCCCAGGCCGCGATCAGGTCGGGATTGATCTTCGCCGGATTGTGGAACGCGGCGAAGCTGACGTAGCCGTTGCGGCGGTGCGCCTGGCCTTGCGGCAGGGGCGCGTTGGCGGGCGGCGCATAGCAGACGTAGCCGTTCGGCATCCGCCAGACCTGCTCGACGTAGGCGGCGTCTTCGAGCTTCGGCACCTGCACCCGGTCGGCGATCAGCCCGTCGATCTGGCGGAGACCGGTGGTGCCGACATAACCCGCCCAGGTGGCCTGGAGCGCCGCCGCCCGCGCGGCGAACGCGCCGAGGCGGTTGCGCCCGGTGTGGCCGCCGAGGTCGATCAGCACGTCGGGCGCGTCGCGGCGGATGCTGCGCACCAGCGCCGCGTCGTCGAGGTGGCCGACGTCGCGCCAGAGCGGTGCGGCCTTGCGCATCCCTTGGGTGATCTCGTCGTCGGTGCGGTTGCTGGAATAGACGATCACGTCGAGCCCGGCGTCGCGGGCGTGCGGCAGCCACCCCGCGGTGAAGTAGCCCACCGGATGCTGGCGCAAATCCTCCGACACCAGGCCGACGGTGAGGCGGGCGCGGCGTGGCGGCGCGGGCGGGCGCGGCGGGTCGTCGGGATAGTGGCGCGCCGCCCAGTCGAGGTGGGCGGATTTCAGCGAGGCGGCGCTCTGGCCGGGGAGATAATGCAGCGCCTGGAGCATGTTGCTGTGGGCGTTGCGGTACGCGGGGTCGATCGCGAGCGCCGCCTGGTAGGCTTTCAGCGCTTCCGCCGGGCGGGCCATGTCGGCCAGCACGTTGCCGAGGTTGCACCACGACGGCGCGTGGTTGCGATCGGCGTCGATCGCGGCGCGCAGCGCGCGGAAAGCCTCGCCGAGCCGACGCTGGGCATAAAGCGCGGTGCCGAGTGCGAAGGCGGTCTCGGCGCGCTTCGGGTCGGTCGCGTCCATCTGCGCGAGGGCGCGGCCGTAACGCTCCGCGGCGGCGTCGCGGTCGCCGGTCTTCTCCGCCGCTTGCGCGGTGAGGCGGGCGATCGCGGCGTCGCCGGGCCAGCGCCGCTCGGCGGTGAAGCCGAGCGCGAGGGCATCGGCGTTCCGTCCCACCATCAGGCACGCAGCGATCAGATCGCGGCTCGCGTCGCGCGCGGAGTCCGAGTCGTCCTCGCCGTAGCCCGTTACCGCCTGCTCGATCAGCGGCAGGCCTGAGTCGAGGTCGTCCTTCAACAGCGCAAGCAGGCCGAGGTGATGCTTGAAGACCGGAGCGGCGGGAGCGAGCAGCATGCCGAGTTGGCAGAAGGTTTCCGCCGCGTCGGGACGGTCCCCCTTCAGCGCGGAAAGCGACAGTTCTGCAATGCGTTGGGCGAGGGGCGGCGTACTCATCGACGGGCTGTCCGGGTGAACGATCAGGCCTGAGCATGGCGGCTCGGCGGTGCGGCGTCAAATAATCGCGGGTGGGATGGGCGCGTTAGGATTTTGGTAACGACCGTATGCTAAATCAGCAGCATGCCGGTTCGAGGCGATCCGATGATGCTTGATAAATGGCATCCAGGCTGTCATCATCCTCGGCGTTCGGCAGAGTAGGGCGAGAATCGTCCGCGCTGCCGATTGAATGTCCCGGCCCGACCTAGAACAGGAGCATGAGCCATGGCTAGCGATATTTCCCTTTCGACCGCGACGCGTTCCAACCTGCTGTCGCTGCAAAAGACTACCGACCTCATCGGCCGGACCCAGGATCGTCTGTCGACCGGCAAGAAGGTCAACAGCGCGATCGACGACGCTCTGTCGTTCTTCACCTCGCGCAACCTGAATGACCGCGCTTCCGACTTGACCTCGATCAAGTCCGGCATCCAGGAAGGCATCCAGGTTCTCAGCACCACCACCGACGCGCTGACCAGCGTCGAAGACACGCTGAAGCAGATGAAGGCGATCGCGGCCTCCGCGAAGTCCACCGCCGCCACCGACACCGCCACCCGCGACAAGCTGTCCAGCCAGTTCAACGAACTGCGCAGCCAGGTCGACCACTTGGTCAACGATGCGTCGTACAACGGCATCAACTTGATCAAGGGCGATTCGAGCGACTCGACGGTTACGGCCGATACCCTGACGGTGAAGTTCTCCGAACAGACCGCGGCTTCGCCGAAGCGCGAACTGACGATCTCGGGCATCGAGTCCGACGCCAGCTCGCTCAACATCAATTCGGCGACCTCGGGCTCGGCCTCCACCGCTTGGGGCGTCTCCGACTCGACGCACTCTGCGGTTATCGACTCCGCGATCTCTGAAATCGACTCCGCTCTCACCACCGTCCGCGCTTCGGCCCAGACCTTCGGCGTGAACGCCTCGATGCTGCAGATCCGCTCCGACTTCACCGACAGCCTGGTGAACACCCTCGAGTCCGGCGCGGCCAACCTGGTCAACGCCGACCTCAACGAAGAGTCCGCCAACATGCTGTCGCTGCAGACCCGCCAGTCGCTCGGCTCGATCGCCCTGTCGATTGCGCAGCAGTCTGAACAGTCGATCCTGCGTCTGTTCTAAGACCGGTCGCACATCAGTTTCCGGAAACGGCGGGCTTCGGCCCGCCGTTTTGTTTTTGGCGTAGGCAGGGCGAGTGGCTTTGCGCATAATGGCGCGCCCGCATCCCATCGAGTCGCGGCTTTTTTGACGGAAGACCCGCATGCCTCTCAAGCTTACGCTCCGACGCCACGAGAAGATCCTGATCGGCAACGCCGTTCTCCAAAACGGCGAGGCCAAATCCGAGTTCGTGGTCCTCAACCATGTGCCGGTGCTGCGGGAAAAGGACATGATGTCCGAAGCCGAAGCCGATACCGTGGCGAAAAAGATCTATTTCACGATCCTCAATATGTACGTCTCCCCGGAACAGGAGCGGAGTTTCCACAAATTTTACTTTTTGCTGTTAAAGCAATTGATGGTGATGCCGCTCGGTGACGAGGGTTTGGACCTGATGATGGAAACTTCGGAACACATCATTGCCGGGGATCACTACAAGGCTCTGAAGTCCTGTCGTAAGTTGATCGAATTCGAGGCGGAGGTTCTGTCCCATGGCGAATGAACAATTGCGGGCTTACCAGCAGACCCAGCAGGCCAACCTGACCGGGCGCGATCTGGAGGCGATGGCGTTCACCCGCGCCGCGCTCAAGCTTGAGGACGCGAAGAAGCTCACCGACAAGCCCACCGAATTCGGCAAGGCGTTGCGGTTCAACCACCTGCTCTGGACGATCATCCAGGCCGACATCGTCGAGCCGGAGAACAAGCTGCCGCCGGAGATCAAGGCCAACATCATGTCGTTGAGCATCTTCGTCGACAAGCAGACCGCCAAGGCGCTGGGTTCGCGCAACCCGTCCGACCTCGAAACCCTGATCAACATCAATCGCAATCTCGCGGCCGGCCTGCGCACCAAGCCGGATGAAGCCGCCGTCGGCTGACGACGCGCCTGGAGGCCCGACCGGTGCCTGTCGCCGAGGGATTCTACGCACAAGATCTGTTTATCGACGCCGCCAGGCCGGGGCTCGCTCCGGCCTGGCGGCGTTTGCAATTGGGCGATGCCGAAGGCGCGGCGCTTCTGGTCGAGGGAATCGACGGCGCGCGGGTGGGCTGGGGCGCGCTGGCGCAGATCGCGGCGGCGATCGCGGTGGAGCAGGACGACCTCGCCGCTGCGAGCCGCGTCCTCGCCGAGGCGGTGACGCGGGTGGTCAATCCCCGCGAACGCGCCGCGCTGGCCTTCCAGCTCGGTCTCTGTTCCCAGGCTCGGGGAGATGCCGACGCCGCCCGTGCGGCGTTCGACTGCGCCGCCGAGGCGCAGCCCGGGCGCGCGGCTACCGAGCGCGCCCGCGCCGAGTTCGCCTGGGCCACGGGCGGCGTGGCGGCAGGGCGGCTCGCCTTCGCCACGGCGACGCGGTTGGCGGACGTTCCCGAGGTCTGGGCGGCATGGGCGCGGCACGAACGTGCGGCGGATGCCGAGGACGAGGCCCGCGCGGTTCTCGACGCGGCTCTCGACCGTCATCCCGGCGACGCCGACCTGACCAACATCCTCACCGCATGGTTCCTCAAGCAGAAACGCTATGCCGAAGCTTTCGCCACGGTCGCCGGCGTGACCGGCGAGGCGGCGGGCCACCCGTTCGTGCTGAGCAATCGCGGCAACGCGCTGCTCGGCCTGCGTCGCTTCGCCGAGGCGGACGCCTGTTTCCAGGCGGCGCTGGAAGCGCAACCGGCGTTCTTCGAGGCGACGTTCGGACGCGCCATGGTCGCGTTCGATGCCGGCGATGCGGCGGCTGCGGAATCCGGTCTGCGCGAGGCCTTGCGCCTGCGTCCGGCGCATGTCGAGGCGCGGCTGCGACTCTCGGACGTGCGCGCGCAGGTCGAGAGTCCGGCAGCGGGGATCGCGATTCTCAAGGAAATCCTCGCCGAGGATCCGAATTGCTTCGCCGCCCATTACCAGGTCGCCGTCCTCTATTTCCTCGCCGATCTCTACGACGACGCGGAGCGCCACGCGCGCCGCGCCCTTGCCCTCGACCCGCTGGCGAAGGAGTTGTTCGATCTCCTCGGGCTGCTGCTGCTCAATCGCGGCGAACGCAATGCCGCCAGCGAATCCTTCGCCGAGGCCCAATCCGTGATCGGACCGGGCTCGGCATCCTACGCGTCGAACTGGGCCTACACCCTGCATTACGATCCGCTTGCGGCGAAGGACGCCGTTCTTGCCGCGCACCGCGCCTATGGCGCGCGCTTCGGCGGCGAGGGCGACGATCCGTCGTGGCGCTTCGCGAACTCGCCCGAGCCCGGGCGGCGGCTGCGGGTCGGCTATATCTCGCCCGATTTCCGCGCCCATTCGGTCGCGTTCTTCGCCGCGCCGCTGTTCTCCGGCCACGATCGCGCCAACGTCGAGGTGTTCGCCTACAGCAGCACCACCAAGCGCGACCCGATGACCGGTTGGATCGCCGAGACCGTCGACGGCTGGCGCGACATCGCGGCGTTGACCGCCGAGGAAACCCGCGCGCTGATCCACGCCGACGAAATCGACATTCTCGTCGACCTCGCCGGTCATACCGCCAACAATCCGCTGCCGGTATTCGCGCGCCGCGCGGCGCCTGTACAGGTCAACTACATCGGCTATCCCGACACCACCGGCCTGCCCGCGATGGACTATCGCATCGTCGATGCGATCACCGATCCCCCCGGGGCCGAGGCGTTCGCGACCGAGACCCTGGTCCGCCTGCCGCGCGCCTTCCTCTGCTACCGGCCGGTTCCCGATACGCCGCCGGTGACTGCCGGTCCGGTCGCGCGCGGCGAGCCGTTCACCTTCGGCACCTTCAACACCGGCCTCAAGCTCAACGAGCCGCTGTTCGACGCCTGGGCGGAAATCCTCCGCGCGGTGCCGGAGTCCCGCCTGCTGCTCAAGGCGAAGCAATACCGCACCGAATCGGCGCGCGCGTGGGTGATGCGGGCGTTCACCCGGCGCGGCATAGCGGCCGAACGGATCACCGTGATGGCGTTCGCGCCGACGCTCGGGTCCCATCTCGAACTCTACGACCGCGTCGACCTTGCCCTCGACACTTTCCCCTACGCGGGCACCACCACGACCTGCGAGGCGCTCTCGATGGGGGTCGCGGTGCTGGGCCTCAAGGGCGACCGCCACTGCGCCCGGGTTGGGGAAAGCCTGCTCGGAGCGCTCGGCATCGACGGTGCGTTCGTTGCCGACGATGTCGCCGACTACGTCGCGCGGGCCGTTGACCTCGCCGGGCGGCGCGACGAACTTTCCGCCCTGCGCCCGGAAATCCGGCGTCGCCTGCTCGCCTCCGAACTCTGCGACGAGCCCGGCCTGGTGCGCGCCGTCGAGGCCGCCTACCGCGAGATGTGGCGAAAGTGGTGCGCCGACGGACCTCGTTGCGGCCTCGGGCCGTCGCGCTTCGACCGCGAACGGGAAGCGCAATGCGCAAGGCGTTGATCCTCGCCATGGGCTACCTTGAGGCGGGCCTCGACGCGGCGGCGCGGGACGCCGCGCGCGAAGCGCTCGATGCGGGCGCGGACGACGGCGAAACCCATTTCATCCTCGGCTGCGCGCTCGAACGTCTGGAGCAACCCGACGCCGCGTTGCCCCACCTCCGCCGCGCCGCCGCGCTGTGCCCCGACGACGCGACGATCCGTCATGCCCTCGGCCTCTGCCTTTATCGCCGGGGCGCGCCGGAGGAGGCGCTCGGCCACCTCCGTGCCGCCGCCGTCGACGCCAATCCCGACTTCGCCGAAACCCTCGGCGCGTGCCTGATGACCCTGCTGCGTCCCGACGAGGCCGAGCCCCATCTCCGCCGCGTCGCCGAGGCGCGGCCGCACGATCCGACCGCCTGGGCCAACCTCGGCGCGGCGCTGGTCGACGTCAACCGCTGCGAGGACGCGATCGCGGCGTGCGATCGCGCTCTCGCCATCGACCCCGATCATGTCGAGGCGCATATGTCGCGCGCCCTCGCCAACCTGCTGGCAGGCGATTGGGCGGCGGCCTGGCCCGAGTACGAATGGCGCTGGCAACGTCCGGTGTTCGCCGCCGCCTATCCCGAGACCTCCTGCCCGCGCTGGCGTGGCGAGGTGCTTGGATCCGGCGCGCAACTCTGGGTGCGGGGCGAGCAGGGGTTCGGCGACCATGTGCAGTTCGCCCGCTTCGTGCCGCTCGCGGCGGCGCGCGCCAACTGCCCGGTGGTGGTCTCCGCGCCGCCCGCGTTGCACCGCCTGCTGGGCGGGATCCCGGGGGTCGCGGCCTGCGTCGCCACCAACGCCGCGCCGCCGGGCGCGAGCGCCTGCATCCCGATGATGAGCCTGCCCGGCCTGTTCGGCACCGTGCCCGGGACCGTGCCTGGGCCGTTCCCCTATCTGGCCGCGCCCGAACTGCCCTGTCTGCCCGATGCGGGCGGGCGGCCGCGCGTCGGCGTGGTTTGGGGCGACAAGCCGAAGCCGCGCAGCCGCGCCATCGACCCGAACCTCGTCGCCGCCGCGCTCGACGGTCTCGGCCTCGCGGTGTTCAGCCTCCAGGCCGACGATCGTGCCGACGACATTCCCGCCGGGTCGGGGTGGATCGACCTGCGCGCCGAGATGACCGACTTCGCCGCCACCGCAGCCCTGATCGGGCAGATGGACGCAGTGATCAGCGTCGACACCGCCGCGCTGCATCTCGCGGGGGGGCTCGGCGTGCCGGTCTATATCCTGCTGGTGAAGGGCGCCGATTGGCGCTGGATGCGCGATCGCGATCGCACCCCCTGGTATCCCTCGGCGCGGCTGCTGCGCCAGGAGCGGCCGCGCGACTGGTCGCGGCCGCTGGCGGAGTTGCGGGCGGCGCTCGCCGCCCGCGATTACGACAGATAGTTGAGCAGCGACAGGTTGTTGACCATGCTCATCGCGGCGTAGGAATACTGCAGCGCGTTGGCTTCGTCGTTGATCTTCACCGCCACTTCGGTGACGTCGGCGTTCTCCATTTCGCCCGCGCGGGTCTGGTAGAACGACACCTGGGTCTTCTGCCGGTCCATCGCGTTCGAGAGCACGATCTGATTGCTCGCCAGCAGGTTTTCCAGGCGGCCGAAATCCTGGCCGTTCTCCGTGGTGTTTCCCGCCGAATGGTCGATCGCGTCGGTGATCACGCCGAGCGCCTGGTTGAGGCGCCGCGTCAGCTCGACGCCGTCGACGTTGCCGCTGCCGTCGTCGGGCATTCCCTGGCAGACCATGCCAAGCGCCCGGAACGCCTTCTCCACCGCACCGTCCTTGGCGTTGATTCCGAATTCCACGGTGCGGGTTTCGTCGACGCGGTGCTGCACCACGGTCTCGCCGCCCTTGTAGTAGATGTCGTTGCTGATCTGCACCGCATGCGGCGCGGTCAGGGTCTCGTTGACCGGCGGCGGATTGACGGTGAGGGTCCTGCCGTCCATCGAGATGCCGGTGACGGTGTAGGTGCGCGCGTTGTTGTCGCTGCCGGTGACGGTGATCGGGCCGGGCTGGATCGACGGCACGGTGATCTCGGTGCCAGCCGCGCCGACGCCGTCGGCGGCGATCGAGGGATCGACGGTGAGGGTCTTGCCGTCGGTGGACATCGATTTCACGGTGTAGAAGCGGTCGTCGCCCGCGACGCCCGAGCCGCCGACCTGGATCGTCATCCCCGCCTGGACGTTCGCGAACGCGCCCGCAGTGGTCGCGGCGATCGTGCCGCTGGCGGCGGTGAAGGTCACCGCGCCGGTGTCGGCGGCGGTGTAGTGCTGGAGATTGAAGGCGTCGGCGGTGGCTGCGGTGATCGTGCCCGCGCTCGAAAAGGCGAGGTTGCCGGTATCCGCCGAAGTCACCTGGGTGTTGTTCATGTGCGCGAAGCGGGATTCCGGCGCGGTGACGGTGTTGCCGTCGTAGACGCTCTGGAAGCCCGAGAGCGAGGTGTAGGGCACCTCGACCGGCACCGTATCGGCCTTGCCGCCCGCGAACAGGTACTGACCGTCGAGCTTGGTGTCGAAGTAGTCCTCGACGTCCTTCATCGTGTTGAAGGCGCGCTGCTGGAGATCCTTGAAGTTGTTGATCTCTTCGTCGCTCATCGTGGTGAGGTCGCGACCGAGGTACTGGGAGAGGTCGTCGCGGAAGGTCTTGAGCGACTCCCGCGCGCTCGACACCGAGTTGTTCATCGCGGTCAGCCGGGTGTTGGCGACGGTGTTGGCGGTGATGAACGCCTGGGTGCGCGAGGCCTGGTTCTCGATGTTGATCAGGCGCAGGGAATCGCTCGAAATCCCGGTGTAGTCCTGCGACTTCTTCTTGGTCGAGAGCTGCGTCTGGAGATCGTAGACGTTCTTCTGCGTCTGCATCAGGCGCGAGGTAAGCAGGTTGTGCGCGGCGAGCGTTGGAACCTGGGACATCGGGTTTCTCCCGTCAGGTCGTGATGTTGTTAAGGATATCGAACAGCTGCGTGCTGGTGGTGATCACCCGCGCTGCCGCCGAATAGGCCTGCTGATAAATGATCAGCTGAGTGAGTTCTTCGTCGAGGTTGACGCCGCTGGTTTGGCCCTGCTTGAGGGTCAGCGAGTCGAGAAGGGTCTGCTGCGTCGTGCTCTGGCCTTCCATGCGCGACGCGGCGGTCGAGCTTTGCGACAGGATCGAGGCGGCGTACTGGCTGAAGGTCTGGGTGCCGCCCGCGAGCGCGCCGGTCTCGCCGAACTTGACCGTGCTGTCGAACACCTTGGCCAGCGCGTTGGCGATCGAATTGTCGCCCGAGCCGAGGCTGTACTGGCCGGTGTCGGCGTTCCGCTGCAGCACGCCCGAGGAGAGCAGGGACGGATTGGCGAACAGGTCGTCGCGGACCTTGATGTCCGTGGAGTTGCCGGAAACCGAAGGGCCGACGCCGATCCGCGACAGCACCCCCGCATTGGTGGTTTCGGCGACGTTCAGTTCCTTGCCGTCGTTCTGGAGGATGCGCAGGCGCACTCCCGAACCCTCGTTGACCACGCTCGCGGTGATGTTGGCGGCGGCGAGGCTGGGGTCGGCGTTGATCTTCGCGGCGATCGACTGGATCGTGTCCTGCGGCCCGATCGCGATCGTCGCGACCGACGGGCTGCCGGTCATGCCGATTTCCATGGCCGAGGTCGTCGAGGCCTTCCAGCCCTTCGACACCACGTTGGAATCGTAGAGGTAGTTGGCGCTGTCGTTGACGTAGAAGTCGTTCAGCCCGAAGAAGTTCGAGAATCCCGAGGCGGTCTGGTCGGTGAGGCCGTCGCCGTTGGAATCGAAGGCGATCTTCATGTCGGCGGGGGCGTTGACGGCGTCCTCGTCGCGCATCGCGAAGCCGACGGTTTCGGTCGAGGGGATCGCGACGTTGACGTGGCCGTCGGAATCCACCGAGGCCCAGGTCACCGGCGTGCCGTTGTTGTAGTCGGTAAAGAAGCTGTTGAGCGCGTCGACCACGTCGTTGACCGAGCCCGAACTGCCGCCCAGCTCGGTCTTGAGGGTCGACTGCGCCGCCTGGGTGCCGTCGGCGTTGTAGAGCACCAGTTGCACGTCGCCCGCGCCCAGGGTGATCTGCTGGTTCGCCGGGTCGATGAAGGTGCGGGTGCCGTTGAAGGTCTGGGCGAGTTCCGGATAGGGGGTGCCGCGGTTGTGGGCGGCGTTGAGCGCGTCCTTCATCTGGCTCGCGAGCTGGTCGATCTCGGCCTGCATTCCGGCCAAGGTCGTGTCGCGCATGTTGACGTAGCCGGCGATCGATCCGCCCTTGATCTGCGAGGTGATGTCGACGCCGTTGGCGGTGATGCCGTTGAAGTTGCCGGCCTCGTAGGTCAGCCCCGCGTCGGTCTTGGTCACCGCCATGTGCGAGAGCGTCACCGGGTTCTTGTCGAGCAGGCTGCTGCCCGAGGTGGTGAGCAGGATCACCTCGCCGGAATCGCGCTTGAAGTAGCTGAAATCCATGTAGCCCGCGAGGTCGGTGAGCGCCTGGTCGCGCTGGTCCTCAAGGTCGCCGGTGTCCTGGAACGTATTCTGGTTGCGGACGATTTCGGCATTCAACGTGTCGATCCGGCCGAGCAGGTCGTTGACGCTCTGGACGTCGGATTCGATCGAGCGGTCGGCGTCGAGGCGCAGGTCCTGGATCGTCTGCGACATCCGGTTGAGCTGGTCGGCAACATCTGCCGCCGAGTTCACGGTGTTGGACGCCTGGGTGATGTCGGAGACGTCGAGGCCGAGGGTTTCGAACTGGCTCGCGAGGTCGGAGATCCGGTGCGCGATCGAGGAATTGTCGGCGGGCGTGCCGAAGCTGTCCTGGATCCGGCTGTAGTAGCTGGTCTGAACCGAATAGTCGCCCGCCATCGCTGCCTCGCGGCGGATGTCGCGCATCAGGCTTTCGTCGACGTTGCGGGTCAGGGCCTTGGCGCGCACGCCGACGCCGGTGCCGCCCAGCACCTGGCTCTCCTGCACGAAGATCTTGCGCGTATAGCCCTTGGTGTTGACGTTCGAAATGTTCCGCGAAACCGAATCCAACCCCTGTTGGGCGGTCGTCAGTCCGGACATCGCGGCGCCAAGCGCCATTGTGATCGACATATCGGTATCCTCGCGTTGGAGCGGGGGTTACTGAACCTTCAGAGTTCCTTGTTGTAGCTCACCGCAAGCGGCCGCCCGTCGGGCGCGACGCCGTGCAGGGAACCCGAGCGGCTGTAGACCGTGCCGCGCTCCTGCGCCTTGCGCACTCCCTCGACCACCGCGTGCATTACCCGGTTGGCGGCGTCGATGTTCGCCGAGAGCAGCAGTTCGTTGCGCATCGCGGCGCGATTGAGGCGCTCGCCGAGTTCGCGCAGGATGGTGCGCTCCTCGGTTTCGAGCAGCTTCAGCATGTCGGGCGCGTCCGCCACCGCCTGCATCTGGTTGCGGTAGTTGCGGGTCAGCGTCCACTTGTTGGCGGAGAGGGCCTTCACCGTGTCGATGTTGTGGGCGGTGAGCGCGTCGTTTTCCGCCTCGATCAGGCCCGCGAGGTTGGTCATCACCAGCCGGAGATCGTCGACATTGCGGCGGTCGCGGGGGGCGAGGCGGTCTTCGGTGATGGTCGTGTCGGTCATGCGCGTCCCTCCTGTGCGGCGAGCATGGTGCGGGCGACGTGGTCGGCAATGCCGAGGCCACCCTTCTTCACCACCTGCTTGCTGTATTCGTCGATCATCATGGATTTGTACATGTCCTCGGCCTGGCCGCCGCCGAACTCGGGGTCGGCGTTGACGCCCTCGAATATGCATTGGAACATCTGGCTGAGGAACATGCCCTCGAACTTCTTCGCCGCCTCGCCGATCTCGGCGCGGGACGCGCCTTTCGGCGCGGCGGTCGGCTGGGCGCGCATCGCGTTGGTGGCGGTGCTGCTGTCGAGCATGGAAAGCGGCGAGGTCGAGGCCATCACATCACCTCCAGTTCGGCATTGAGCGCGCCCGAGGCCTTGATCGCCTGGAGAATGCTGATCATGTCGCGCGGGCCGACGCCGAGAGCGTTCAGGCCGTCCACGAGTTCCTGGAGCGAAACGCCGTCGTTGACGATCGCGAGGCGCTTGTCCTTGTCCTCGTTGACCTGGATGTCGGTGCGCGGCACCGTGGTGGTGGTTCCGGTCGACGAGAACGGCGAGGGCTGCGACACCTGGGGCGTCTCGGTGACGCGGATGGTGAGGTTGCCCTGCGCGATCGCGACTTCGCTGATCCGGACGTTCGCGCCGATCACGATGATGCCGGACTTTTCGTCGATTACCACGCGGGCCATCTGGTCGGGCTCGACGCGGAGCTGTTCGACGTCGGTGATCAAATCGACGACCGAGCCGGAATAGTTGGCGGGAATGCCCACCTGCACCGTCGAGGGATCGAGCGGGCGGGCGATGCTGGTGCCGAGGTAGGCGTTGATCGCCTGCGAGATCCGCCGCGCGGTGGTGAAGTCGGGGTTCTTGAGGGCGAGCTTGACGTCGCGCAGCGAGTTCAACGAGAACGGCACCTCGCGTTCGACGATCGCTCCGTTGGCGATCCGGCCCGAGGTCGGCACGCCCTTGACCACCGAGGCGCCCTGGCCCGAGGCCGAGAACCCGCCGATCGCGACCTGGCCCTGGCTCACCGCGTAGACTTCGCCGTCGGCGCCGACCAGGGGCGTCACCAGGAGGGTGCCGCCCTGCAGGCTCGAAGCCTTGCCCATGGCGGAGACGGTGACGTCGATGCGGCTGCCCTGGCGGGCGAACGGCGGCAGGGTGGCGGTGACCATCACCGCCGCGAGGTCCTTGGTGTCGATCTTGCCGTCGCGGGTGTTGACGCCCATGCGTTCCAACATCGCGATCAGGCTTTCCTTGGTGAAGTTGATGTCGTCGGTCTTGTCACCGGTGGCGTTCAGGCCGACCACCAGGCCGTAGCCGATCAGCACGTTTTCGCGCACGCCCTCGACGTCGACGATGTCCTTGATCCGCGACGAGGCCTGGCCCGGGTCGACCGTCGCGACGACGAAGCCCAACGCCAGCACCGCCCGCATCGTCCAGGTCCGGAAGGTCGAAAGCTTGATCATGCGTGCATTCATGGTCGCGAAACCCGTTTGGCTGTGAAATCCTTCGCGGCGGACCCCGCCGTGCAGAGTCCATCCCGGGCAAGTCCTTGCGAACCTCGTGCCAGGGTCTAACGTGTTGAATCACATTAAAATGTT
This sequence comes from Rhodospirillum sp. UBA1311, assembly GCA_002307145.1. Lineage (GTDB taxonomy): Bacteria > Pseudomonadota > Alphaproteobacteria > Rhodospirillales > Rhodospirillaceae > Oleispirillum. Next base: position 63,149 of record DBTR01000035.1, read on the forward strand.
CTCAATTCCCAGGCGCGCTGCACGGCAAAAACCGCTTCTCCCCGGCAAGAATTGCCGCAAGTGGACGGCGATCCGCCGGGGCGGCAAAATTTGCCCATTTGGCGATCGGCCGGTTGGCTGTAAACTCAATCGGTACAACTGGGATTTGTAAAAGGCTCAAGATGAAAGTCGGCTCCACCGGATCCACCTCATCCACCCAGCGGTCGCGCAGGACCGACGGCAAGCGTGCCGAGGGCACCGGGTTTTCCGAGTTGCTCGGCGGCGCGGCCGAAGCGACGGAGACCGGCGCCGTCGAGGGCGCGATGTCGTTGAGCGGCGTCGAGGCGATTCTTGCGACCCAGTCGGTCGATCCGGATGGCGGAGCATCGGCGCGCGCTCGGATGGCGCGCCGGGGCGAGGACGTGCTCGACCGCCTCGAAGGGGTGCGGCTCGGCCTTCTCACCGGCGCGGTGCCGAAGGCCGAGCTCGCCGATCTCGCGCAACTCGTGCGTTCGAAGCGCGAAGCCGGGATCGACCCGAGGCTCGGGGCGCTGCTCGATGAAATCGAACTTCGCGCCGAAGTCGAACTCGCCAAATTGACCCGTGGGTTGCGTGGCTGAGGCCGGGGGCGTGACCGCGCATTTGGGCGGCATGCCCGACATCCGCACGGAAAGTGTTGCTCAAAAACACGTCCATCCCTATATTGCGACGCGCGAAGAAGGGGGCGGGTGGGAGCCTGCCTACGGGGGGCGTATTCGGACTTGCGGAGGTTAAGGCAGGAATGACGATGATTTTGCCGCCGGACTACAGGCCGACCGAGGACGAGGAGTTCATGAGCGACCGGATGGTTGAGTACTTCCGGCGCAAGCTTCTGGATTGGCGGGCCGATCTCCTGCGCGAGTCCGAGGAAACCCTCGACCATCTGCGCGAAGGCCCGGTCAACGAGGCCGACATCGCCGATCGCGCGTCGTCGGAAACCGACCGCGCGCTCGAACTCCGCACCCGCGACCGCGCCCGCAAGTTGATCGCCAAGATCGACGAGGCGCTGGAGCGAGTCGAGGACGGGTCCTACGGCTATTGTCAGGAAACCCAGGAGCCGATCGGCATCCGCCGCCTTGAGGCGCGCCCGATCGCGACCCTGTCGCTCGAAGCCCAGGAGCGCCACGAACGCCTGGAGCGGACCCATCGCGACGAGTGATCGCCGGTCGTTCCGCATGAAAAAAGCCCCCACCGAACCGGTGGGGGCTTTTTTGTCGGCGCCGCTCAGCCCGGGATCGCGCTCGCGCGGGCCTGGCCTTCGAGGAGGCCTTCGGCGATCTGGAGATTGGCGTTGATCAGGGTTTCGATCTTTTGCGCGCGACGATCGGCGGAAAGGTCGAAGGTCACCTTGGCGGTGTAGTCGGCCAAGCGGGTGAGGTTGACCCGGATGTCCTCGGGCAGGCGGTTGTCCTTCCGGGATACCAGGGTTTTGATCGCGGTCCATACCTTGAGGTTGGTGTCGAGCGCCGTGATCAGAGCGCCTTCGTCCTGCTCCGCGAGTGCCTGGGACATGCCCACGGCGGCCTGGGTCAGGCAAAGGGCGTCTTCTTCAAAATTCGACAAAACGGCAGTCATCCGAGCGGTCTCCCATCGCTGATGGCCCGGACGGAGTCCGTGGGCCGGTTTCGTCGCGCGGGGCCTTCCGTCTTTGCGACGTTCAAGACCGCGCGCGGGGACTTCCGCCGACGCAGGGAGCTTTCCCGCTTCGGGCATCGACGAGTTTCGCGTGGGGTTGGTTAAGGAAGCGCAAATGAAACCCGGGGACACCCGGATTCCGCGCAAAAAAATGGGCCCGACCGAAGTCGGACCCAATGCGGCAGACGGGAGACGCCGCGAAAAGTGCGTTAGAACGGCAGGATCACGTCGAGCAGCTGCGAGCCGTAGCGCGGCGTCTGCATGTCGCTGATCGTGCCGCGCCCGCCGTAGGCGACGCGGAGTTCGGCGATGTCGGACGAGGCGATGGTGTTGGTCGAGCTGATGTCTTCGCGGCGGATCACGCCCGAGACCTGGAGCTGGCGCATCTCGTAGTTCACCCGGACTTCCTGTGAGCCCGCGATCACCAGGTTGCCGTTGGGCAGGACCTGCACCACCACCGCGGCGACCGCGATCTTGATGGTCTCGTTGCGGACGATCGTTCCCGCGCCGGTCAGGTCGCGCGAACTCGTCACGCCCGAAACCAGGGAGGTGGGATCGACGGAGTTCGGCAACACCTTGTTGACGCTGTTTTCGAGGCCGAGCAGGCTGGTCACGCCCATGCTCTCGCCGTCGCCGCCGCGCGATTGGGTCGAGGTATTGGACAGGTTGGCGCTGTCGGTGATCACGACCGACACCGAGAGGATGTCGCCGACCTGGGCGGCGCGCTGGTCCTTGAAGAACGCGCGCGCGCCGGGCCGCCAGAGCGAATTCGCCATCGGCCGCGGTTCCTCGGGATCGGGCATCGGCATCGTCACCGGCTGGTAGCCGTTCTTCTCCACCGGGTTGGTGATCGCGGAGAGCTTCGGCTCCTCGCCGATCTCGGAGAGACGGGTGAGGGTGTTGCAGCCCGAAAGCATCGTTGCCGACACCAGGAGTGCGGCGAGGCGGGTGCTGCGGGAAGGGATGCGGGCGTGGGCCATGGTTTCGGCTCCCGATCAGCGCAACGCGGTGACGTTGATGGCGTCCACCACCACCTGGTGGGGCTGGACGACCTTCGCCATCAACGTGCGATTGCTGGAGGTGTTGAGAATGCGGATGATGTCGCCCTGGCCACCGGCGTCCATCGCCTTGCCCTTGGCGGTCAGGTTCATCGTTTTCAGCGCGTAGAAGATCACCACTTCGTCGCCGCGGCTGACCATCACCGGCGCCTGGAGCTGGCTCGCCAGAACCGGCTCGCCTTCCTTGATCGCGCGGCGCGCTTGCTTGCCGACGAGGGCGTAGGGATCGGTGACCGCGCCTTCGCGCACTTGGTCAGTGCGGACGTGGGCGACGGTGACGTCGTTCGGGCCGATGATGTCGCCACGGGCGACCGAACCGGTCAGCACCGGCAGCGCCTCGGTGGCGTATGCCCGGCCGCCGACCGCGACCTGGCGGGTGAACACCACCCGGTCGCCCTCGGTGGCGGAAATGTCGACGATCGCGGAGAACCGCCGCGAGCGGGAGTCGAAGGCGACCTTGCCGACCTGAACCGAGGGCATCGCGTCGACCGGTAGCGACACCGCGAGGGAGGCGGTCGAAGTCTGGAGCTCGGCGTCCTTCGGCGCGCCCTCGGCTTCGAGCGCGGCGCGGACCTCGCCGAGGATGTCCTCGTGGGTCAGGGTCCGGCTGTCGCGCCGCACCACGGCGCGGATGTCGCGGTTCATCGGCTTCCAGTCGAGGCCGTAGAGGCGGGCGATGCGACCGAGCAGTTCGGCATCGAGGATGGTGCGCTCGCCCGGATCGGGGGCGTTGAGGATCGCGCGGTCGCCCCGCGGGATCGGGCCGCTGAAAACGTCGGAAACCCGGATCATCGCGCCGCGCACGGTGATCATCGGGTTGAGGCTGTTGGTCTCCTCGGGCTGCACCGGCACTGCTGCTGCGGCGAGCTGCATGGGCTTCGCAGACTGCGCGGCGGCAAAGCCGGGGGCCATCGCGCCGAGCGCCAACACCGTTCCGAAGATCCAAGCCGTGGTTTTCATCTTCCGTCTCCCAGCCGTCATCGTCACTTCATCTGGTTGATGGTATTGAGCATTTCGTCCGAGGTGGTGACCACCTTCGAATTCATCTCGTAGGCGCGCTGGGCGCTGATCAGGTCGGTGATTTCGGTCACCACGTTGACGTTCGAGGTTTCGAGGTAGCCCTGGAGGACCGAGCCGAAACCGGTGGTGTCCGGCGTGCCTTGGGTCGGGCCGCCCGAGGCCGGGGTTTCCATGTAGAGGTTGTCGCCGATCGCCTCCATGCCGGCCTCGTTGACGAAGGTGGCGATCTGGAGGGTGCCCGCGTTGGTCTGGGTGGTCTGGCCGTCGAGCTTCACCCACACCTCGCCCGAGGCGTTGATGGTGATGCTGGTGGAGTTGGTCGGGATGGTGATGCCCGGCTGCACCGCATAGCCGTCGTTGGTGACGATTTCGCCGGTGGAGCTCAGCTGGAAGGACCCGGCGCGGGTGTAGGCGGTCTCGCCCGAGGGCAGGGTCACCTGGAAGTAGCCCTTGCCTTCGATGGCGAGATCGAGGGTGTTGTCGGTGTTGGTCAGGCTGCCCTGCTCGGTGATCCGGTAGACCGCGGCGGTGCGCACGCCGAGGCCGAGCTGCACGCCCGCCGGAACCAGGGTGCCGGTGTCGGAGCTCTGTGCACCCTGGCGGCGCAGGTTTTGGTAGAGCAGGTCGTTGAACTCGGCGCGGCGACGGGTGTACGCCGTGGTGTTCATGTTGGCGATGTTGTTCGAAATCACTTCGACGTTGGTCTGCTGGGCCTGCATGCCCGTGGCGGCAATGCTCAAGGAGCGCATCGTTTTGATCCTTCTCTTTAGCTGCTGAACGTCTTGGCGAAGGCGTCGATCGCCGAGCGCTGCCGGTCGTTTTCGATGTCGATCATCTTCTGCGCGGATTCGTAGGCGCGCTGAACGCTGATCATCTTGGTGATTTCGAGCATTGGATTGACGTTGGACTGCTCCAGCATCCCCTGCACCAGGTGCGGCGCACTGGGCGTCTGGGGCTGCTGGTCGCCGGCCTCGTAAAGGCCGTTCGCGACCTTCTTGAGCGCCCGCTGGTCGTCGAAGGTGGCGAGCTTGAGCCGCGCGATCTGGCCGTTTTCGGTGCTGATCGAGCCATCCTTGGAGATGGTGATTTCGGATTCGTTCGGCGCGATGATCACCGGCTGGCCGGCGTCGTTGAGCAGGAGTTCGCCCGAAGAGGTGGAGAGCTGGCCATCGGCGTCGAGCTTGAAGTGGCCGTTGCGGGTATAGAGCTGCTGGCCGGCCGGGCCCTCGACGGTGAAGTAGCCGTCACCCTTGATCGCCACGTCCATGGAATTGCCGGTGGTCTGCAGCGCGCCCTCGGAGAGGTCGCGGACCATGCCGAAGTCCTGGGTGAAGGCGATCTTGTCCTTGAACAGCGAACGGTCGGTCTTCACCTGGGCGACGTAGTCGGTGAACAGTTCCTGCTCGCCCTTGAAGCCCGTGGTGTTCAGGTTCGCCATGTTGTTCGCGATCTGGTCCATCTGCCGCCACAGGGCGGTCTGACGACTGAGGGCGATATAGCCGGCGTTTTCCATTCGGTCGATCCCGTCTTTTGATCTCGGTCCGGCCCGCCGTTGGTTGGCGGTGCGCGTTTCTTGCCAACCGAGATGCATGGCCTGTGCCATCTCTATAATTTATTGATTTGTAACGATAATGTTGAAGAAGGAGGGGGCTGCGGGGGAGTCTCGCGGACCTTGCTGCCGGGGCAGGGCGGCAAAAATCGCCGGGTAGGGCGGGATTTCACGTCTTTTTAATCAATTCGGGCTAGTTTCGGGCCTGTCCGGAACAAGGCCGGTGCCGCCGATTTCGCTGCGGCGGGAAAGAGTTCAGATCGCGCGAAGGCAGTGCAGGCATGGCCGAAGATTACGATGACGACGTCGAGGAAGGCGCACCGGTAGCGGCGAAGTCCGGCGGCGGCAAGAAGAAGCTGATCATTCTCGTGGTCCTGCCGCTGCTCCTGATCGTCGGCGCGGCCGCCGGGGCGTACTTCACCGGGCTTGCCGATCCGGTCCTGGCGATGCTGGGCGTCGGCGGCAACAAGCACGTCGCCGAGGAAAAGGTCGCCGCCGACAAGCCGCTCGCACCGCCGGTGTTCTACGAACTGCCCGAGATTCTGGTGAACCTCAATCCCGGCCAGGGGCGACGCCCCTCGCTTCTGAAGATCAAGGTTCGCCTCGAACTGGCCGCGGCCACCGACACGCCGAAGATCGAGGCGATGCTGCCCCGGATCGTCGACAGCTTCCAGGTCTACCTGCGCGAGCTTCGGGTCGAGGATCTGCAGGGCGCCGCCGGAATGTATCGCCTGCGCGAGGAGCTGATGATGCGGGTCAACCGCGTCGCCGCTCCCGCCAAGATCAACGACGTGCTGTTCCAGGACGTTCTGGTGCAGTAGGCGCCCTCTAGAGAAAGGACGAAACGCCATGGCTCCGGCGGAGGACAAAGGGCGCACCGGCAACGACGAAGACGCCCTGATGGCGGAATGGGAAGCCATGGCCGAAGACAAGCCGACCGCCGAGGACGCCTCCGCCGAGTGGGAGGCGATGCTCGGCGACGAAAAAGGCACGCCCGACGACACCGACCTGATGACCAACGTTTCGGGGCGCGAATCCGCCCGCGTGCTGAACCAGGATGAAATCGACAGCCTGCTCGGCTTCGACGGCGGTGCGGACTCGGACCAGAACCGCTCCGGCATCCAGGCGATCCTCAATTCCGGCATGGTCTCCTACGAGCGCCTGCCG
>DBTR01000035.1:69842-89061 GCA_002307145.1 Rhodospirillum sp. UBA1311
CTACGAGCGCCTGCCGATGCTCGAAGTGGTGTTCGACCGCCTGGTGCGGATGATGTCCACGAGCCTCCGCAATTTCACCTCCGACAACGTCGAGGTTTCGCTCGACAATCTCGTGAGCCTGCGCTTCGGCGATTACCTCAATTCGATCCCGCTGCCCGCGATGCTTGCGGTGTTCAAGGCCGAGGAATGGGATAACTTCGGCCTGCTCACCGTCGATTCGTCGCTGATCTACTCGATCGTGGACGTGCTGCTCGGCGGTCGGCGCGGCACCGCCGCGATGCGCATCGAAGGCCGCCCCTACACCACGATCGAGCGCAATCTCGTCGAGCGGATGATCCATGTCGTGCTCGCCGATCTTTCCGCCGCGTTCGACCCGCTGTCGCCGGTGGCGTTCCGCTTCGACCGGCTCGAAACCAACCCGCGCTTCGCGACGATCTCGCGCCCGTCCAACGCCGCGATCGTCGCCAAGCTGCGCATCGACATGGAAGACCGGGGCGGCAAGCTCGAACTGCTGCTGCCCTACGCCACTCTCGAACCGGTCCGCGAACTCTTGCTGCAGATGTTCATGGGCGAAAAGTTCGGCCGCGATTCGATCTGGGAAATCCACCTGATGGAAGAGCTGTGGCAGACCGAGGTGGAGCTTGAAGCGGTGCTGGATCAGCAATACCTGCCGCTGTATTCGGTGCTCAACATGGAAGTCGGCACGCGCCTGATGTTCAACGCGACGCCGGACTCCAAGGTGATGATGCGGTGCGGCGACGTGCCGATGTGGGGCGGGCGGATGGGCCGCAAGGGCAATCACATCGCGATTTGCCTGGATGAGAAAGTCAAGCGCAAGCGCAACTGACCCGGCGACGGGCCACGTGTTCAAGGATGATCGCGTATGTCACCCACCGTGCTTCTCGATGTGCTGATCGTCGCCCTCCTGGTGCCGACGATCATCTATGCGGTGATCCTCAATCGCCGTCTCGACGTGCTGCGCCGCAACCGCGACGAGCTCGGCAAGATGATCGCCGCCTTCAACGAAGCCACGGTGCGCGCCGAAGCCGGCATCCCGAAGATGAAGCGGGCGATGGAAGAGGTCGGCGAGACCCTGCGCGAATCCATGGAAAAGGCGCAGAGCCTGCGCGACGATCTTGCGTTCATGACCGAGCGTGCGGATAGCATGGCCAACCGCCTCGAAGGGCATCTGCGCGAGGCGCGTTCGGCGATCAAGCCGAGCGCCGGCGTCGAGACCTTCTCCCAGCCCGATCTGCCCGAGCCCTTGGGCATGGACAAGGTGCGCGCGATCGGCGAGGGCGCGCGCGTGGTCGGGGGCATCGCGCCCGGTCCGACGCTGCTCTCCGCCCTGCTCGCCGAGGAAAACGACCCCGACGGCCGCGATCAACGCTCGGTCGCCGAGCGCCAGTTGCTGCGCGCGATTCAGGCTTCGCGGTAAGGAAACCAGGCATGGCTCGCAAATCCGCTCCCCGCTTCAACGTGCCGCGCTTCCGCGTCCTGCCGCTGTTCATTCTCGTCGGCGCGCTGATGTTCGGCGCCCGCGTCGGTGCGCTCTGGCAGATCGGCACGTCGGACCAGGGCGGCGCGACCTCCGCCGAGCCGCCGGTTTTCGCTGCTGCGTTCGCCCAGACCGCCGCCGCCGCGTCGCCGCCGCAAAGCTCGGAACCCATCCAGCCGCTCGCCGGACTTGCCGCGCAAAGCTCCTACAGTCAGTCGGAGATCGAGGTTCTTCAAAGCCTTGCCGCGCGCCGGGAAGCTATCGAAAAGCGCGAGCGCGAACTCGACCAGCGCCTTGCGGTGCTCTCCGCCGCCGAATCCCAGATCGACGCGAAGATTCAAAAGCTGCGCGAGATTCAAACCACTATTGAAGGCCTGATCGAAAAACACGATGATCAGGAAAACGGCAAGATCGACAATTTGGTGAAGATCTACACCGCGATGAAGCCAAAGGATGCAGCGCGGATCTTCGAGCAGATGGACATGCCGATCCTGATCAAGGTGATCAAGGGGTTGAAGGAGCGGGTTTCGGCCGCGATCCTTGCCGATATGTCACCCGATCGCGCGAATGCGGTGACCACGGAATTGGCGACACAGAGCCGTTTGCCACCGGATCTGGTGGGGGATGCCGGGTTGAAGCGATAAGCGTGGGCCAAACCGCCGGATTTCCGGCGAAATGGCTTGCGGCAAGGGTGTGGGTTCCAGTATACCCCCACGTTACAGCCTTGTTTTGGCGGATAGTTTTGCTGATTGTTGGATTAAACGGGCGTTTTGGGAGAGCTCTCGATGGCTGTTGACAAGAACATGCGCATCCTCATCGTCGACGATTACAAGACGATGCTGCGCATTATTCGTAATCTTTTGAAGCAGTTGGGCTTCAACAATATCGACGAGGCGATTGATGGCAGCAGTGCTCTCGCGATGCTGCGCTCGGGCAACACCTACGGCCTGGTGATCTCCGACTGGAACATGGAACCGATGACCGGCCTCCAGCTCCTTCGCGAAGTTCGCGCCGATGCCCACCTGAAGGCTTTGCCGTTCATCATGGTGACGGCGGAGAGCAAGACCGAGAACGTGATCGCCGCGAAGGAAGCGGGCGTATCCAACTACATCGTCAAGCCGTTTAACGCCGAGACGCTGAAGACGAAGATGTCGAGCGTTTTGGGCGACTTCTGATCAAGGGGTTGTTTTCGGGGGTTGGGTGATGAATCAAGACGACGCGGAGATCGCCTTGCAGACAAGGCTAGATCTGATTCGTGCAGCACGGGGCAATTCCGTGCCGCTCGACGACGTGGCCGAAGTCGTGCGCGCGATCCTCGACACCATGAGTGGCGAGATCTCGTCCAACGAGCTCAGGGTTTATAACGAGCTCGAAGCCCTCGCTGTGATCATCCGCAAGACCAAGCAGGAAATCGCGGATATCCGTCCCGACGAGATCAAGGACGACTTCCTGCCGACCGCCGCCGACGAACTGGACGCGATCGTGCAGTCGACCGAGACCGCCGCCAACACCATCCTCGACGCGGTGGAAGCCATCGAGGCGGTGATTCCCAACTGCGACGCGGCAACCGGCGAGGCGATCACCAACGCGACGATGCAAATCTACGAAGGCTGCAACTTCCAGGATCTCACCGGACAGCGGATCTCCAAGGTGGTCAACACCTTGAAGCTGATCGAAACCCGGGTGAACGGACTGGTCTCGGCCTTCGGCGCGGAGATCGAGGAAGTTTTGCGGAACACTCCCGAGGTCGCCACCGAGAGCGCCGCCATTCCGGACGATGCCGACCTCCTCAACGGGCCGCAGCACCCCGAAGCCGCATCCAGCCAGGATGAGATCGACCGTCTGCTCGCCAGCCTCGGCTGAGGCTGGCTTGGGCGGCGATTTCCACCACCATCAGCGGGGGCCAAGCGGGTGATACCGGGCACGGTCACGGGATATCACGAGCGGGAAGACGACCCGCCGCGTCAGGGCGGCGGCACTGTCGCCCTGTTCCTGTCGCTGTACCTGGTGCTGCTTGCGTTCTTCATCCTCCTCGTCGCGCTTTCCGACGGCGTCTCGCGCAAGAGCCGCGAGATTCTCGACGGCCTCAATTCCCAATTCGCCACCGGCGATACCGGTCGACCCACCCGCTTCGTCTCCGACCTCGGCAGCGTGGTTTCGCCCGCCGAGTTCATGGATCACGTCACCGGGGTCTACGAGGCGGCAATTCCGGCCGCGCGAATCCGGGTGCTGTCCCCCGGCCGCCTGATGGAACTGGACGTCCACGTCGATTCGCTGTTCGACCACGACACCGAGATCCTCCGCCCGGCGCAGCGCCGTGCCTTCGCCGAACTCGTCGCGGCGCTCTCGTCGCCGCCGCCCGGCTTGCGCTACGTCGTCGAGGCGAGCTTCGGCGTTGCCGATCCCGAGGCCCTGATGCCGGTGACCGACAGCCGCGCGCTCCGCCGTGCCGCGATCGTCGCCCGCGCATTCGCCGAGGAAGGCGCGCCGCCCGGTTCGGTGGTCGCAGCCCTCGAAACCGGCGATCCGCTGCAGGTGCGTCTGATCTTCCGCGTCCAGTCGCTCGCGCCGATGGCGCGGGGGGAGGAAAAATGACCGACCCCCGCGCCCTTACCGACTGGGAAGGCGGCGTGATCGACGCGGCTCCGCCCGATGTGCCCGCGACGCCCTGGATGCTGACCTTCGCCGACCTCGTGTCGCTGATGCTCACCTTCTTCGTCCTGATGTTCGCGCTTTCGGGGGTGAAGGCCGAGCCGTTCCGGGCGCTCGCGGCTTCGCTTTCCTTCGCCCTCCACGCGCCGCTCGCCCCGGCCGCCGAAACTCCGTCGGCGATCCAGAATATCGACCGCGTCGAGATCCGGCCGGGCGACGAACTGCCCTACCTCGCCGGGTTGCTCGGCAACGTCATCGCCGAAACTCCGGCGCTCAAGGGCGCGACGCTCAAGCTCTACGACGACCGCCTCGAACTCGTGCTGCCGCCGCAAGCGATGTTCGGCGGCGAGGGCCCGGGCGTCGCCGTCTCGGCCAAGCCTGCGATCGCCGCGCTCTCCCAGGCGGTCGGCGGCATCGGCAACCGCGTCACCGTCGCGGTGCGCGCCGCCGACTGGACCCTCGCGCTCGCCCGCGCCGGAGCGCTCGCCAACGCGCTGCGCGCCGCCGGGCTCGACCGCAGCCTGCGGGTGAACGGCACCGTCGATACCGTTCCGGGCGTTGCCCTGGTCCTTGCCACCGATCGCGGAGGCCGTTCGTGAAGTTGGTCGCCGCAGTTCGCTCCGCCTGTCTCGGGCTCGCGCTCCTTGCGTTCGCGCTGCCGGGCGTCGCCCGCGCCGCCGAACTCCGCGCCGGAATTCACGACGACTTCGGCCGGATCGTGGTGGAATGGCCGCACGGCGTCCGCTACACCGCGCGGATCGAAGGCACTCGCCTGATCGTCGACTTCGCCGAGCCGCTCGACGCCGATCCGGCGGAACTGGTGCCGCGCCTGCCGACGATTCTCCGCGCCGCGCGGCTTGAGGACAATCGCCGCCGCGTGGTGTTCGACCTGCGCGGCAACTACCAGCTTGCGAGCCAGACCTTCGGCAACTCGGTAGTGCTGGACCTGAGCCGCGCCAACGCGCCCGCGCAGGCAGCGCCCGCCGCCGGGGACACGCCGCTGATTCCGGTGCGGGTCGGCATCCACGATGCCTACGCCCGCGTCGTCTTCGATTGGCCCCGCTCGGTCGGCTATACCGTGACCCAGGCGGGCGACCGCGCGATCGTCGCCTTCGCCGCGCCCGGTCGCATCGACCTGCCGAATCTCCGCGCCAACCTTCCCGACGGCGCGAAGGACGCGCGCGAGGACAGCCGCGCGCCGCTCACCGTCTCCCTGCCGTCGAAAGCGCTGCCCAAGCACTTCCGCGCCGGCACCGGCGGCCGCGCGATCGCCGTCGATATCGTCACGGGGCCCGACGCCGCCCCGGCGGCGGCGAAGCCCGCCGACGCCAAGGCCGCTCCGGCCGCCGCAGCGAAACCCGAAGCCAAGCCGCAAGCCAAGCCTGCCGCCGACGCCAAGGCCGCGTCTGCGCCCGCGCCCCTGGTCGCGCCCGATGGCGGGAAGCCGCAGGGGCAGGTGGCTTCATTGAGCTTCTCGTGGGACCAGCCCACCGGAGCGGCGGTGTTCCGCCGCGCCGGATACATCTGGATCGTGTTCGACCGGCCCCATTCGATCGACGTGCCGCTGATGCGCCGCCTCGGCAAGGGCGTGGTCGACGACATCGAGCAGGTGCCGAACGGCCGTGCCACCGTGGTCCGCGTCCTCGCGCCGCCGCAATACAACCCGAGCCTGCGCCGCGAGGGCCTGCTCTGGATCGTCGACTTGATGCCGCAGCCGCTCCGGCCGCTGCGCAGCATCGAGGTCGAGCCGCAGATGAAGGCTCCGGGCGGCCCCCGCCTGTTCCTGCCGATCGCCGAGGGCGGAGCGCCGGTACAGGTGGTCGATCCGGAAATCGGCGATACGATGTGGGTGGTGCCGGTGATCCCGCTCGGCTACGGCGTTTCGCCCGAGCGCAGCTATGTCGACGCGGTGCTGCCGGTGACCGCGCAGGGCGTGGTGGTGCTGCCGCGCGCCGACGATGTCGAGGTCGCCTCCAACCGCACCGGCATCGAGGTTTCGCGCAAGACCGGCGGGCTGCGCCTCTCCGGCCAGGCTTCCGAGGCGGCAGCGGTCGCGGGCGTGGTCGAGGCGACGCCGGTGAGCAAGGCCTTCGACTTCAAGACCTGGATCGCGGGCGGCGAGGAGACTTTCGTCGCCGACAAGCGGCGGCTGATGGAGGGGATCATCGCCGCCTCCGATCCGGCGCGCAACGCCGCGCGGATGAACCTCGCGCAATTCTTCCTTGCCCACGGCTACGGCGCGGAGGCTCTCGGCGTGCTGCGCGCGATCGCCTCCGACGATCCGAAGCAGGTCGAGCAGCCGGGCTTCCTCGCGGTGCGCGGCGCGGCCGGCTACCTGATGCACCGCCCCGACGAAGCGTTGGCCGATCTCTCGGCCGAGGTTCTCAAGGCGTCGAGCGAGGCCCAGTTCTGGCGTGCGCTCGCAGCGCTCCAGACCGGCGCGACCACCAACGACAAACCCGCCCTTGCCGACGCGGTGCTGCGGGTGCGCGCCGCCGCGCCGGTGCTGAAGGACTACCCGCCGCACCTGCGCGCCCGCCTCGCGCTCGACGGCGCGACCGCGCTTGCCGATGCGGGCGACGACGTCGGCGTGCGCAACTTCCTCGATCTCGCCAAGCGCGACGATCCCTCGATCCAGGAAATCGCCGAGATCGCCTACCTCACCGGTCGCATGCACGCGGCGGCGGGGGCGCTCGATTCTGCGATCGCCGACTACGAACGCGCCGAGGCGACCGGGGTGCGGCCGTTCCGCGCGCGCGCCGCGTTCGCCCGGATCGTGATGATGCACAAGATGGGCAAGCTCTCCGACGCCGCAGCGATCGACGGCCTCGACCGCCTGCGCTTCGCCTGGCGCGGCGACGATTTCGAATACGCGCTCCTGAGGAAGCTCGCCGAACTCGACCTCGGCGCGAAGCGCTACGGCGACGGTCTGCGGGTGTTGAAGCAGATGGCGGGGTACTTCGGCCAGTCGCCGAACCTGAAAGACGTCACCGAGCTGATGCGCACCACCTTCCGCGAGCTTTATCTCAACGGTCGCGCCGACGACATCCCGCCGGTGCGCGCCATCGCCCTGTTCGATGAATTCCGCGAACTCGCGCCGCCCGGTGCCGAAGGCGACGAGATGATCCGCAAGCTCGCCGACCGGCTGGTCTCGGTGGATCTCCTCGACCAGGCGGCGGCGCTCCTCGACCACCAGGTCCAGACCCGCCTGAGCGGCGCCGAAAAGAGCCGCGTCGGCGCGCGCCTCGCGGTGGTGCAGTTGCTCAACCGCCAGCCCGCGCTCGCGCTCGCCGCGCTCAAGACCTCGGAGGCGCCCGGCCTTCCGGTCGAGATAACCAAGCAGCGCGAGTTGCTGCGCGCCCGGGCGCTGGCCGATCTCGGGCAGGCGGACGAGGCGCTCAAGATTCTCAATTCCGACAACGGCGACGACGCCAACCTGCTGAAGGCGGAGATCGAGTGGCGGCGGCAGAACTGGACCGGCGCGTCGGAAGCCCTGTCGCGCACCGTCCGCGCGCCGGATCCCGGCACCCAGATGTCGATGGCGATGCGCCAGCGGGTGTTGCAGTGGGTGACCGCGCTGCGGCTCTCCGACCAGCGCCGCGAGATCGCGCAGCTGCGCCGCGACTACCTGCCGTTCATGAATGCAACGCCCGAGTTCGACGCCTTCAATCTCCTCACCAACCGCACCAGCCCGGGCCTGATCGACATGGCCTCGGTCGAGGAGCAGATCAAACAGGCGGAGAACTTCCGCTCCTTCCTCGGCGAGTACAAGACTCGGATGAAAGAGGGCGGATTGAGCGGAATCAACTAACTAGCTCCCGACCGCCATGGATCGCGCCGTGCCATTGCATGACCACCACGCGTGGGGCCGGTGAAATTTCCCTTGCATTCATGGATCCGTTACCCCACAACACGCGTTCCAGAAAATGTCTGGTCCATCTGCTGGTTAGGAGTGGGGAATCATGAAAAATGTTTCTCTGGCCACCCAACTGGGGATGAACTCGGAAGCGAATCTGAGAGACTCCCAAATCGGTTCGGTTACTACGGTCGCGGTTCGGCCCGCGGGCGCTCGGTTGTGGCCTGTTGTCGACAACGATAACGACTATTTCGTCGAGCGCGACGGCGTGAAGTTCGCCGGGACGCATCTGATCATCGACCTTTGGGGGGCGACCAATCTCGATCGCCTCGATATCGTCGAAGAAACCCTCACGTCCGCGGCCACCGAGGCCGGGGCGACGATCCTCCATACCCACCTGCACCACTTCACGCCCAACGGCGGGATCTCGGGCGTGGTGGTGCTGGCGGAAAGCCATATCTCGATCCACACGTGGCCGGAGCGCAACTACGCCGCGCTCGATATCTTCATGTGCGGCTCGTGCGATCCTTATCTCTGCCTGCCGCGCCTCAAGGAAGCCTTCCATCCGGCGCACATTACCCTGAACGAGCATAAGCGCGGGATGACCACGTGGTGACACGATTCGTCGAAGCGCTCTACGACGACTGGATGCAGGCGTTCGAAGGCGTGCGCCTGCTCCACGCCGAAACCACGCCATTCCAGAAGCTTGAAGTCTTCGAGACCGAGCGCTTCGGCACGATGATGGCGCTCGACGGGGTGGTGCAGACCACCACCGCCGACGAGTTCGTCTATCACGAGATGATCGTCCATCCGGCGATGGTCGCCCACGGCAAGGCCAAGTCGGTGCTGATCGTCGGCGGCGGCGACGGCGGCTGCCTGCGGGAACTCCTGAAACACCCGGTCGAACGCATCGTCATGGCGGAAATCGACGCCGCCGTGGTCGCGGCGGCGAAGCGGTACCTTCCGAGCCTTTCGGCGGGCGGGTTCGACGATCCACGCGTCAACGTCCGGATCTGCGACGGCCTCGCCTTCGTCCGCGAGACTCCCGAGCGCTTCGACGTGATCATCGTCGATTCCACCGATCCGGAAGGCCCGGGCGAGGCGCTGTTCACCGAGGCGTTCTATGCCGATTGCGCGCGCATCCTCAATCCGCGCGGCGTCGTCGTTACCCAGAGCGGCGTGCCGTTCCGCCAGCCGCGCGGCCTGACGCTCTCCTACCGCCGCCTCGCCTCGGCGTTTTCCGACGTTACCTTCGCGGTCTGCGCCGTGCCGACCTACGTCGGCGGGTTGATGACCCTCGGCTGGGCATCGAACGATGCGTCGCTGCGCCGCCTCGGCGTCGAATCCATCCGCACCATCGTTCAGTCGCGCAAGCTCGCGACCCGCTATTACACCCCCGAGGTTCATCTGGCGGCTTTCGCATTGCCAGGGTACATTCAGGAGCTTTTGGTTTTATAGTTAAGCTGAGGGTGCCCTGAACCGCGCGTCAGACGCGAGCAGGGGGGAGGCTTCGTCCCGAATATCAAGAAAACACATCAAGGAGAATTCGGATGCGCAAGTCCTTAGTTGGGGGCGTTTGTTTGGTTGCCGCCGCGCTCGGCGCGGCTCCGGCGCTCGCGGAAACCGCGGTTGCCATCGCCGGACCGATGAGCGGCCAATATGCCTCTGCCGGCGACCAGATCCGCGAGGGGGCGGAACTCGCGGTTGCCGACATCAACGCGCGCGGTGGTGTGCTGGGGGAAAAGCTGAAGCTGGTGGTGGGCGACGACGCCTGCGACCCGAAGCAGGCGGTGGCGGTGGCGAACCGCATGGCGACCGCCAACATCGCCTTCATGCACGGCCACTGGTGTTCCAGCTCGACCATCCCCGCCTCGGATATCTATAACGAAGCCCAGATCCCGATGGCGACGGTCTCGACCAATCCGCAGGTCACCGAACGCGGCCTCAAGAACATCTTCCGGATCATGGGCCGCGACGACCAGCAGGGCATGGTCGCGGGCGACTTCATCGCCGCCAAGTATCCCGACGCGAAGATCGCGGTGATCGACGACAAGTCGGCCTACGGCAAGGGTCTCGCCACCGAAATGTCGAAGGCGATCAAGGCCAAGGGGCTGAAGCCGGTAATCGAGGAATCGATCACCGCCGGCGAGCGCGACTACTCCAGCCTGATCACCAAGCTGAAGTCGATGGGCGTCTCGGTGATGGCCTACGGCGGCTACCACACCGAAGTCGGCCTGATCGTGCGCCAGGCTAAGGAAGCCGGCCTCGACCTCAAGGTGATGTCGGGCGACACCATGACCAATTCGGAACTGCCCTCGATCGCGGGCCCCGCCGCCAACAACGTGATGTTCACCTTCTCGCCCGATCCGCGCGAGAACCCGGCCGCCGCTCCGGTGGTCGCCGAGTTCAAGAAGAAGAACATCGATCCGGAAGGCTACGTCCTCTACGCCTACGCCGCGATGCAGCTCTTCGAGCAGGCCGCCAAGCAGGCTAAGAGCATCAAATACCAGCCGCTCCGCGACGCCATGGCCTCGGGAACTTTCCCGACCGTGATCGGCGAACTCTCGTTCGACGCCAAGGGCGACCTCAAGGTCCCGGCCTTCGTCGTCTACAAGTGGAACGACGGCAAGTACGCCGCGCTGAAGTGACGGTTGGTTAAGGGGGAAGGCCAGGGCGCTGCCCTGGACCTGCTGGGGCCTTGGGCCCCAGACCCCACTTGTTTTTGCGCGAAGCGCGATAAGATCATTGCGTTGCGGGAGGGGGATATCCCGCTACGCGGAAAAACAAGATGTTACGGGATCGAAGGGGCTAGCCCCTTCGCGGGGTCCAGGGGCAGCGCCCCTGGGCCTTTTTGTTTTCAACAAGGGAGTACAGCCGATGACGGCAGTTCGCGCGTGCGTATTCGATGCGTATGGGACGGTGTTCGACGTGCATTCGGCGGTGCGGCGGCATGCGGCGGAGGTAGGCGCGGCAGCGGATGCGGTATCGCAGGTGTGGCGGACCAAGCAGCTGGAATACACCTGGGTGCGCAGCCTGATGGGGCGGCACGTGGATTTCTGGGCGTGCACCGAGGATGCGCTGGAGTTCGCGTTGGCGGTGCACGGGTTGGCGGAGCGGCCGGAGCTGGCGCAGGCGTTGCTGGGGGCGTATCGCGAGTTGGCGCTGTATCCGGAGGTGCGCGGCGTGCTGGAAGGCTTGCTGGCGCGCGGGATCAAGATCGCGGTCCTGTCGAACGGCACGCCGGGGATGCTGGCGGTGGCGGTGGGGGCGGCGGGGCTGGCCGACCTTGCGATGCCGTTGCTGTCGGTGGAGGCGGTGGGAATTTATAAGCCCGACCCGAAGGTCTACCAACTGGCGGTGGATGCGCTCGGGGTGGAGCGGGAGGCGATCAGCTTCCAGAGTTCCAACGCCTGGGACATCGCCGGGGCGACGGCATTCGGTTTCCGCGCGGTGTGGGTCAACCGCACCCGGCAGCCCTTCGAATATGGGCTGCGGGGCGCGGTGGCCGAGATCGGCTCGCTCGACGAGCTGGCCGGAGTGCTTTAGGCGAGAAGCTCACAGAAGCGGGCGATGTCGACGTTGCCGCCGGAGAGGATGATGCCGATGCGCTTGCCCCGGGCGGCGTCGCCGAGCTGACGCGCGGCGGCGAAACCGAGGCAGCCGGTGGGCTCGACGACGAGCTTCATCCGTGCGGCGAAGAAGCGCATCGCCTCGACCAGTTCGGCGTCCGATGCGGTGCGGATTTCCGCCACGTCGCGCGACATGATCGCGTAGGTGAGGTCGCCGATGTGCTGGGTCTGCGCACCGTCGGCGATGGTTTTCGGCGTATCGATGTGGACGATCTTCCCCGACTTCAGCGAGCGTTGCGCGTCGTTGCCGGCTTCCGGCTCGACGCCGATCACCTGGCAGCTCGGGGAGAGCGCCTTGGCCGCGAGGGCCGAGCCCGAGAGCAGCCCGCCGCCGCCCACCGGGGCGAGGAGGATGTCGAGCTCGCCGACTTCCTCGATCAGTTCCTTCGCCGCCGTACCCTGGCCCGCGATCACGTCGGGGTGGTTGTAGGGCGGGATCAGGGTCAGGCCCTTTTCTTCCGAGAGGCGCTTGCCGATTTCCTCGCGGTCCTCGGTGTAGCGGTCGTACATCACCACCTCGGCGCCGTAGCCCTTGGTCGCCGCCACCTTCGTCACCGGGGCGTCGTGGGGCATGATGATCGTCGCGGGGATGCCGAGGAGGCGGGCGGAGAGCGCCACCGCCTGCGCGTGGTTGCCCGAGGAGAACGCGACCACGCCGGTTTTCTTCTGCTCCGGGGTGAACCGGGCCAGCGAGTTATAGCCGCCGCGGAACTTGAACGCGCCCATGCGCTGCAGGTTTTCGCACTTGAAGAACAGCTTGGCGCCGAGGGCGTCGTTCGCGGTGGTCGAGGTCATCACCGGGGTGCGGTGCGCGACGCCCGCGATGCGGGCCGCCGCCGCTTCGACGTCGGCGTAGGTCGGGAGGGAGAGGGTCATCGGTCAACCTGCTGGAAATTCGAAAGGATCAGGGTTGGAAGCTTTGCACCAAAGAGCCGGAGATCAAGTACCAACCGTCGATCAGCACGAAAAAGATCAGCTTGAACGGCAAAGCCAGCATCACCGGCGGCAGCATCATCATGCCCATCGACATCAGCACCGAGGCCACCACCATGTCGATGATGATGAACGGCAGGTAGAGCAGGAAGCCGATCTCGAAGGCGCGGCGGAGTTCGGAGATCATGAATGCCGGGATCAGCGCCTGATAGGGCAGGGCGTCGGGCTCGGTGCCCTGGGGCACCTTGGCCATGTCGACGAACAGCGAGAGGTCCTTCTCGCTGACGTTGTTCATCATGAAGTCGTGGAACGGCTTGGCGGCGCGTTCGAGCGCCTCGGCCTCGGTGATCTGTTCGTTGATCAAGGGGTTGATGCCGTCGTTCCACGAGCGCTCGAACGTCGGCGTCATCACGAAGAAGGTGAGGAACATCGCGAGCGACAGGATCACCATGTTGGGCGGCGTGGTGTTGGTGCCGATCGCCTGGCGCAACATCGACAGCACCACCGCGATCCGGGTGAACGAGGTGACCATCAGGAGGATGCCCGGCGCGAGCGACAGCACCGTCATCAGCAGGATCAGCTGGATTACCCGTGCCGCGGTGCTGCCGCCGCCGGAATCGCCGCCGAGGTTGATGTTGACCGACTGGGCGTGGGCCGCGCCCGGAATCGCAAGCGTCAGGACCAAAACGGCGAGGGCGAGGCCGAACCAGGGAATGCGGCGGATCATCGAATCGGCTCGTCGAAGCTGTCGGTGGCCTTCAGCACCGGGCGGTCGCTCGGCGCGGCGGCGAGAGCGTCGCGGAAGCGGACGCGCTCGATCGGGTCCTCCGGTGTGGCGGGCTTGGGCGGGACGATGCCGGTTTCGACCACCACGGTGTGGTTGGAACCGACCACCAGCAGGTGTTCGACGCCGTCGCGGGAGACCAGGACGAGCTTGTGATTCGGGTCGAGCGGGCGGGCCTCGATCACCGCGAGGCGGCGGAACTTCGCGCCCGCGCGGGCGAATCCCGCGCCGGTGCGCTTGAACAGCCAGCCCGCGATCAGGATCAGGCCGATCACCAGCACCAGGACCGCGATCAGGCGGGTGAGGGTCGCTCCGTCGAGTAACGAATCCGCGCTCACGGTTGGTCGTCTCCTTGTTGCGGCGCGAACGTCGTTTCGCGCCAGGCTTCCAGATGTTGTGTGGTGCGCGCGAGGTCGGCGTCAAGGGCTTCGAGCACCTCGGCGGCGCGCGCCCTCTGGCCGGGTTCGAGGGAGAGCGCGAGTTCGCACAGGGTCTCGACCTCGTAGCGCACCTTGGCGAGGTCGAACAGGCTGTCGCGGTCGAGCGCGGCCTGCGCGTCGGCGAGGTGGCGGCGGAGGTTGGCGGCGCGGGTGAGGAGGTCTTCCATCGGCGATGTCACGATTGCGGCTCCAGCCCTTCCGGCCAATGGCCGTTGGCGCGATAGACGTAGGCGAGGATTTCGGCGACGGCGGCGAAGGCTTCGAGCGGAATTTCGGTGTCGACGTCGATGGCGGCGAGGATCTCCGCGAGATTGGCGTCTTCCCGCACCCGTACGCCGTTGGCGAAGGCGAGCGCGAGGATCTGCTCGGCGATCGCGCCCCGCCCCGAGGCGACCACTTTCGGCGGCCCGTCGCTGCCGTCATAGTGCAGCGCCACGGCCACCTGTCGGGTGTCGCGGTCGGAATCGGGCGGTCGCGGATCGGGCTCGGACATCCTGCCTCCTGGTCGGACGAGTATCCGCAGCCTCGTTAAACAAACCCTTAATCGGGCGGGACGCGCCTGCGGTTTACCGATTGTTAAAGCGCTCGCGCCATACTCCCCCATGGCGAAAGCCCGGGATCAGCGGAGCCCTATGCGATGGATCTTCAAAAACTCACCTTTTTCCAAGTCGCGCAGCAGCGCATGGACTGGCTCGCCCAGCGCCAGAAGGTGGTGTCGGAAAATCTCGCCAACGCCAATACCCCGGGCTACGTCGCCAAGGATTTGAAGCCGGTCGATTTCCAGAACGAGCTTTCGCGCTCGCTGGCGAAGGAGACCCAGTCGATCCCCGCGACCCGCACCGATCCGGCGCACCTGACCGGCACCTTGCCGCAATCCGGGCCCTATCGGGTCGAGACGACGCGGCGGCCGTTCGAATACACGCTCGACAAGAACGGCGTCGATGTCGAACAGCAGATGGAGAAGGCGGCGGAAAACCGCTCGCAGTACGAACTCACCTCCAATCTGGTGATGAAGAATTTGAGCATGATCCGTACCGCCCTCGGGCGCACCGGCGGCTGAGGAAGGTTAAGGGAGGCGCGCGATGGATGACTTGATGATCAGCACCAAGATCTCGACGTCGGGGATGAAAGCCCAGGCGACGCGGTTGCGGGTGGTCTCGGAAAACATCGCGAACGCGGATTCGATCGGTACCAAGCCGGGCGAGGAGCCCTATCGTCGCAAGACGATGTCGTTTCAGTCCGAGGTCGACCGCAATCTCGGCGCGGACGTGGTCAAGGTGAAGAAGATCGGCGTCGACCGTTCCGACTTCGAGAAGCGCTACGAGCCCAATCACCCGGCGGCGGACAAGGACGGCTACGTCCAATTGCCGAACGTCAACCCGCTGGTCGAGATGATGGATATGAAGGAAGCCCAGCGCGGCTACGAGGCGAACCTGAACGCGATGCAGGTCAGCCGCGGCATGATCTCCAAGACCGTGGACATGCTGAAATAGACGCGCGCGTCAACCGGGGATAGGTGCGATGACTGTTGCGATGAACACGGCGCTCAACGCCTACAAGACCGCGGCCAACGGCTTCGATTCGATCGGCGACAAGCGCAACGACGCGGCCGCCTCCGCCGCGAGCGCGGTCCAGCCGGGGCAGAGCTTTACCGACCTGGTCAAGGACAACCTCTCCCAGGCGGTGGACGCGAGCAAGCAGAGCGAGAAGATGAGCCTCCTGGCGCTCCAGGGAAAGGCCGACCTGCGCGAGGTGGTCAATGCCGTCGCCAATGCCGAAACCGCATTGCAGACGGTGGTGGCGGTGCGCGACAAGGTGTTGAACGCGTACCAGGAAATCCTCAAGATGTCGATCTGACCGATCGACGGACGACAGACCCGATGAACGAAGCCCAGGTTCTGGAAATCGCACGCGAAGCCGTGCTGACGCTGGTGATCGTGTCGGCGCCGGTGCTGCTTGTCGGCATGGGCATCGGCCTGGTCATATCGCTGTTCCAGACCTTGACGCAGATCCAGGAAATGACGCTGACCTTCGTGCCCAAGCTGCTTTTGGTGTTCGGGTCGCTGATCCTGCTGCTGCCGTTCATGTTCCACGAGATCCGGGTGTTCGCCGAACATTTGTTCGACCTGATCATCGCGCCCCGCTGAACCGTCGGAGAGGGGAGAGCCCATGCTGGAACAGCTGCTCGCGCTCGACCTGTATCATCTCGCGCTGGTGTTCGCGCGGATGAGCGGCGCGTTCATGGCGCTGCCGGGGTTCGCCTCGGCCTACGTTCCGGTGCGGGTGCGGGTGTTCATCGCGCTCGGCGTGAGCATGGCGCTGCTGCCGCTCCTGATCCCGACGATGCCGCCGATCCCCGCCACCGTCGGCGGCATCGTCCGCCTGATCGCGATCGAGATCACCCTGGGCGCGTTCATCGGCCTGATCGCGCAGGTCCTGCTCGCGTCGCTGCACTTCGCGGGCGCGGTGATCGGCCTGACCTCCGGCCTCGCCAACGCCTTCGTCTTCGATCCGATCAGCGAGTCCCAGGGCGCATTGTTCACCGGCTTCCTCAACATGATGGCGCTGGTGCTGATCTTCGTCACCGGCACCCATATGTTGATGCTCCAGGCGGTGGCGGAGAGCTACACCCTGTTCCCGCCGGGAAATCCTTTGCCGACCGGCGACCTCGCCGACTATTTCTCGCGCACCCTGGCGCAGACGTTCACCATCGGCCTGCGCCTGTCGTCGCCGTTCATCGTCTTCTCGCTGGTGTTCCAGACCGCGATGGGCGTGACCGCGCGGCTGATGCCGCAGATGAACGTGTTCTTCGTCGCGCTTCCGGCGCAGATCCTGCTGGCGCTCGGGCTGATGGCGCTGGTGCTGCCGAGCATCATCCTCTGGGCGATGAACCATTATGAAAACGGCCTGCGCAACTTCATCGCGGGCGGGTGAGGACGGATGTCGGAAGAAGACGACTCCTCGAAAACAGAAGAACCCACGGGAAAACGCCTCGAAAAGGCGCGCGAGGAAGGCAATGTCCCGATTTCCCAGGAAATCAAGAGCCTGATCATGCTGATCGGCGGCATCGTCGCGCTCGGCATGTTCGCGCCCCACCTCGCCTCCAGCCTCAAGACCACCCTCACGCCGTTCATCGCCCATCCCGACGCGATGCCCACAGACTTCGAGGGCCTGCGCGCGCTGATCGCGAGCACGATGCTCGATGTCGGGCTCGCGTTGCTGTGGCCGATCTCGATCCTCGTCGGCCTTGCGATCATCTCGGTGATCGGCCAGGTGGGCTTCGTCTATTCGCCGAAGCGCGCCGCGCCTGCGTTCGATAAGCTCAGCATCATCAAGGGGCTGGGTCAGTTCTTCTCGATGAAGCGGGTGGTCGAGGTGGGCAAGAGCTTGTTGAAGCTCGGGCTGATCGGCGTCGCGCTCGGCTTCGTCGTCTGGCCGCGCCTCGACTGGCTGCTGCAAACCCCTGGCATGCCGACCGAGGCGATGCTGATCAAGGTGCGCAACATCCTCCTCCTGTTGGTGGCGACGGTGACCGGCGTGATGCTGCTGATCGCCGTCGGCGACATGCTCTACGTCCGCTTTCAGAGCCATAAGAAGCTCAAGATGACCAAGCAGGAGGTCAAGGACGAACACAAGCAGTCGGAAGGCGACCCGCAGGTCAAGTCCCGCATCCGTGCGCTCCGGATGGAGCGGGTGCGGCGGCGGATGATGGCGGCGGTGCCGAGCGCCGACGTGGTGATCACCAACCCGACCCACTTCGCTGTCGCGCTCTCCTACAAGATCGAGGACATGGCCGCGCCGAAGGTGGTGGCCAAGGGCGCGGATCTGATCGCGAAGAAGATTCGCGAAATCGCCGAGGAGAACGATGTGCCGATCGTTGAGAATCCGCCGCTCGCACGCGCGCTGTTCGCATCGGTCGAAATCGACCAGTTCATTCCGCAGGAGCATTATCGCCCGGTCGCCGAGGTGATCAGCTACGTGATGAAACTCAAAAAAACGCGCTGACACCGTGGCTTCCGCCTGACACACTCGGGCGCGGGCGAACCGAGGAGATGCAACGCCGATGATCAAGGGTTTCAGCACGTGGGGCGCGTTGATCGTGGTGCTGGGCTTCGGCGTGATGCTCGGCGGCGCGACCAGCAGCGGCGTCGCCGCCTGGACGATGCTGGCGGGGACCGGGCTCGGCCTGATCGGCGCGTTCCTGGTTTTGCGCGAGGCCTCCCAGTGGCAGGGCGTGCTGAGCAATGCGGAAGCCCTCGAAGCCGCCTTCTCCCGCGACGTCCGGGCGCTCCGCATCGTCGACGCGCAGGGCCGCACGCTTGCCGCCAATGCCGAGGGCAAGCGCTTCTGGGGCAAGGCCGACCCACTTGCGGTGCTGGCCGCCCGGCTCTCCGATACCGAGGCCGACCGCGAGGCGATGGAACGTCTCCAGGGGGCCTATCAGGCGGGCCTCGACGCCACCCAGGAACTCGCCCTGGTCGCCGCCAACGGCGACCGCGCCGACGCACGTGACTGGGTGCGGGTGGAAATTCGCCGCTTCGACGCGCCGAAGGGCGCGCGGGTGCTGATCGCCACCGACGTCTCGGCGCGGCGCGCGGTCGAGAACGTGCTGAAAGGCGAGCGCGAATACCTCGGCGATTTTCTCGATTTCCTGCCCGCCGGGGTCTACGCCCTCGATTCCGAGCAGTCGTTCCGCTACGTCAATCGCACCTTCGCCGATTGGCTCGGCGTGACCCCCGACCGCCTCGTCGGCCAGCCGCTCGCGGCGGTGCTGGCGGAGGGCTCGACCCGCCCCGAGATCGACGGCGCATGGCGCGGCCTGGTGCGCCTGCGCGGTGTGCGCGGCGGCGTGTTCACCGCGCTCCTCACCCACACGCTTTATGAAGAAAACGGCGAAACCCTGACCCGCGCGGCGGTGGTGCGCGACATCGACGGCAGCGCCGACGAGGCCGGGATGACCGGCGTCGGCAGCCTGACCCGCCGGGTGTTCGACGAATCCCCGGTGGGGATCGCGATCGTCGACGTCGGCGGCCTGCCTTATCCGATGGTGGCCGAGGCCAACGACACCCTGGCGGCGATGCTCGGCCGGGTGCGCGACGACCTGATCGGCTTGCGGCTTGAGGAAATCGTCGATCCGGCGATGCGCGAAGAAGTCGCCCAGGTGTTCCAGCGCGCGGCGGCGGGGATGCCGGTCGCGCCGATGGAGGTCCGCCTCGACAGCCCGCGCGACGTCACCGTGATGCTCTACATCCGCCCCCTGCCGAGCGACGACTTCGACAGCAGCGAAGGCGAAGCGCCGGAACGCCAGATCATCCACGTGATCGACACCACCGATCGCCGCGTCCTCCAGATGCAGACCGCCCAGGCGCAGAAGATGCAGGCGATGGGCCAGCTCGCGGGCGGCGTCGCGCACGACTTCAACAACCT
>DBTR01000035.1:89315-90891 GCA_002307145.1 Rhodospirillum sp. UBA1311
GACTTCAACAACCTCCTCACCGCGATGATCGGCTTCTGCGATCTCCTGCTGCAGCGCCACGGCCCCGGCAGTGCGTCGTTCACCGACATCATGCAGGTCAAGCAGAACGCCAACCGCGCCGCCAACCTGGTGCGCCAGTTGCTTGCGTTCTCGCGCCGCCAGCCACTGCTGCCGCGCTTTGTCCGGGTGCCGGATGCGCTCGCCGAGCTTTCCCACCTGCTGCGCCGCCTGCTCGGCGAAACCATCGCCCTCGAACTCGTCCATGGCCGCGACGTCGGCTACGTCCGCGTC
The DNA here is from genome assembly GCA_002307145.1 of Rhodospirillum sp. UBA1311. Taxonomy (GTDB): domain Bacteria; phylum Pseudomonadota; class Alphaproteobacteria; order Rhodospirillales; family Rhodospirillaceae; genus Oleispirillum. The sequence continues at coordinate 89,607 of DBTR01000035.1, forward strand.
GATCCCGGCCAGTTCGACCAGGTGATCATCAACCTCGCGGTCAACGCGCGCGACGCCATGGTCGGCGGCGGCACGCTCACCATCCGCACCGGCGCGATCGCGCTCAGCGAGCCGCTCAAGGTCGGCACCGAGACCGTCGCACCGGGCAACTATGCGGTGATCGAGGTTGCCGACACCGGCACCGGAATCGCTAAGGAAGACGTCAACCGGATCTTCGAGCCGTTCTTCACGACCAAGGCCGGCACCGCCGCCGCCGGAACCGGCCTCGGGCTCTCGACCGTCTACGGCATCGTGCGCCAGACCGAGGGCACGGTGACGGTGGAAAGCCGGCCCGGCGAAGGCGCCACCTTCACCATCTACCTGCCCCGCTTCGACGACGCCGCGGTCCGCGCCCGCGCCCGCACGCCGGACGAAGCCAAGCCGGGCGAACTGCCGCACGAGCGCATCGAGGTCAAGGGCAAGACCTTCCCGCTGCCTGAAGGCAAGGTGGTGCTGATCGTCGAGGACGAGGACGCGGTGCGGGTTTTTGCCTCGCGCGCGCTCAAGGCCAAGGGCTACGCGGTTCTCGAAGCCGCCAACGGCGAGCAGGCGATCGCGCTTCTCGCCAACCATGCCGAGGTCGACGTGCTGGTGAGCGACATGGTGATGCCGGGCATGGACGGCGCGACGCTGGCGCGCCGGGTGCGCGAGAGCTATCCGAGCATCCGCGTGGTGCTGATGTCGGGCTATTCGGAGGATATCGCTTCCGACGATCTCGCGGATTCGCCCGACATTCTTTTCCTCGCCAAGCCGTTCTCCCTCGACGCGCTTGCAGCGAAAGTCTCCGAAGCCTTGGACGAAACTGCGAAATCCGGTTAAGTTCCGGTTTCGTTCTTTCTGCTGGACAGCAAGAACAAAACGTGTCCAGATGATCCCCTGTCCTGTGGGCGGTGTACGCTCCGCGCGAAATGTGGGATAACGAGGCTCGCCATGATGCAAACCGTTCTTCGCCTGGTGGATAAGGAAACCATGGATAAACAAAAGGCTCTCGAAGCCGCGGTGTCGCAGATCGAAAAGAACTTCGGCAAAGGCTCGATCATGCGCCTCGGACAGCACGAAAGTGCCGTGGATATCGAGGCGATCTCCACGGGCTCGCTCGGTCTCGACCTCGCCCTCGGCATCGGCGGCCTGCCGCGCGGCCGTATCATCGAAATCTACGGGCCGGAAAGCTCGGGCAAAACCACTCTCGCGCTGCACGTGATCGCGGAAGCGCAGAAGAAGGGCGGCACCTGCGCCTTCGTCGACG
>DBTR01000067.1:0-999 GCA_002307145.1 Rhodospirillum sp. UBA1311
GGTTGAGGATCTGCGCCTGCACCGAAACGTCGAGCGCCGAGGTCGGCTCGTCGCAGATCACCACCTCGGGGCGCATCACCAGGGCGCGGGCGATGGCGACGCGCTGGCGCTGGCCGCCCGACATCTGCGCCGGCGTGCTGTCGGCGGCGCGGCGCGGCAGGCCGACGACGTCGAGAATCGCGTCGACCATCCGATCGCGCTCCGCTGCGTTGGCGATCTCGTGGACTTCGAGGGGCATGGCGACGATCTGGCGCACCGTCTTGCGCGGATTGAGCGAGGAATACGGGTCCTGGAAAATCGGCTGGATGCGGCGCGACATTTCCTTCCGCCACGCCTTGCCCTCGACCGCCACGCCGTCGATCAGCAACTGGCCGGAGGAAGGGGGTTCGAGGCCCAGAAGGAGCTTGGCGAGCGTGCTCTTGCCGCAGCCGGATTCGCCTACGAGGCCGAGGGTTTCGCCGCGCGCGACGCTGAGCGACACGCCGTCGACGGCTTTGAGCGGCAGTTTCGGCGAAAACATCCCCTGACGCACAGAATAGGTCTTGGCGATGTCGCGAAGTTCGAGGATCGGCGGCGTCGGGATCATCGTGCGTCCTCCGCATGGATGCAACGAACGCGGCGGCCGTCGGGCAGTTGGGTCAGCGGAATTGCGTTGGCGCAGTTGGGTTCGGCGAGCGGGCAGCGGTTGCGGAAGACGCAGCCCTCGACCCGTCCGGTAAGGCTCGGCACCAAGCCCGGGATCGAGCCCAAGGGTTCGCCCGGCCTGGTCTTGCCCGGCTGGGGGATGCAGGCGAGCAGGCCGCGGGTGTAAGGGTGCGCCGGATCGGCGAAGATCGGGCCGACCGCGCCGCTCTCCACCAACTCGCCCGCGTACATCACCGCGACGCGGTCGGCGATCCGCGCCACGACGCCGAGGTCGTGGGTGATCAGGATCACCGCGATGTTGAATTCCTTCTGGATTTCCTTCAGCAGCAGCAGGATCTGCGCCTGGATGGTGAC
>DBTR01000067.1:1277-98445 GCA_002307145.1 Rhodospirillum sp. UBA1311
GGTCGGCTCGTCGGCGATCAGCAAATCCGGATCGCACATCAACGCCATCGCGATCATCACCCGCTGCCGCAGGCCACCCGAGAGCTGGTGCGGATATTGCCCCATCCGCCGCGCGGCGGCGCTGATCCCGACCTTTTCGAGGAGGGTCACGGCGCGCGCGTGGGCCTCCTCGCGGGAGACCTTGCGATGGCGCAGCAACGGCTCGATCAATTGGTTGCCGATGGTATAGGCCGGGTTGAGCGAAGTCATCGGCTCCTGGAAGATCATCGCCATGCGGTCGCCGCGCAGATCGCTCATCTGGCGTTCCGACATCTTCGTCAGGTCGATGCCGTCGAAGCTCATGGTAGCGGCGGTGCGCTTCAGTTTCGACGGCAACAGGTTCATCAGCGCGAGCGAGGTGAGCGACTTGCCCGAACCGGATTCGCCGACGATGCAAAGGGTTTCGCCGCGCTCGACCTCGAAGGAGATGCCGCGTACGGCGTGCAGGGTGCGCCCGCCGAGGGGAATGTCGATGGTGAGGTCGGCGACGGAAAGCAGCGGGGGGACAGCGGTCAATTGCGATTCTCCGGAGCGGTCACGTCGCGCACGCCGTCGCCGAGGAGGTTGATCGCCAGCACGAGCACCAGCAGCGCGACGCCGGGAATCACGATCACCCAGGGCTTGAAGAACATGTACTGCTTGCCCTCGGCGATCATCAGCCCCCACGAGGGCTCGGGCGGCGGCACGCCGAGGCCAAGGAAGGACAGCGTCGCTTCGAGCAGGATGGCGTGCGCCATTTCCAGCGTCGCGACGACGATCAGGGCATTGAGGATATTGGGCAGGATTTCCGAGACCACGATCCGCCAGGTGGACGCGCCGATGCACTGCGCGGCGGCGATGTACTCGGCGTGGCGGATCTGCTGGGTCGCGACGCGGGTGACGACGGCGAAGCGGTCCCAGAGCAGGAAGCCCAGCACCAGGATCACGATCTTGAGCGACCCGCCGACCAGCGACGCCACCGCGAGCGCCACCAGCACCACCGGCATCGAGAGCCGGGTGGTGATCAAGTAGCTGATCGCGGCGTCGACCTTGCCGCCGAAGTATCCGGCGGCGACGCCGAGCGCGGTGCCGATCAGCCCCGAGATCAGCGCCGCAAGGCCGCCGATCATCAACGAAATTCGCGCGCCGTAGATCAACCGGCTCAAATAGTCGCGCCCGAGCTTGTCGGTGCCGAAGACGTGATCCCAACTGCCTTTCGCATCCCACACCGGTGGAATCAGGCGAAGGGAAACATCCTGCGCGTAGGGGTCGTGGGGGGCGAGCAGCGGCGCGAACAGCGCGAGCAGCACGATCGCGCCCAGCACCAGCGCGCCCGCCATGAACCCATGGTGGCCGAGAGCACGACGGCCCAGGCGCATCCAGGGCGAAACCCGGGGGAGTGCGGCGGTGAGCGGATCGACGACGGCGGAGGTTTCGGACATTCGCGGACTCCGGGTCAGTTGCTGCGCATGCGCGGGTCGAGCGCGGCGTTGAGGAGGTCGGCGACCAGGGTGACGAAGATGTAGACCACCGAGAGCAGCAGCACGACCGCCTGCACCACCGGATAGTCGTTGCGCGAGATCGCCTCCCAGGCGAGATGGCCGAGCCCATGCAAGGAGAAGATCGTCTCGATCACGATCGACCCGCCGAGCATGAAGCCGAGCTGCACCGCCGCGAGGCCGACCACCGGGATCACCGCGTTCCGGAGCGCATGCTTGAACAGCACGGTGCCGGTACGCAGGCCCTTCGCCCGCGCGGTGCGGATGTAGTCGGAAGACAGCACGTCGAGCATGCCGTTGCGGGTCAGGCGCATGATCGCGGGCATGGCGTAGGTGCCGAGCGCGATCACCGGCATGACGAAGTGCTGCCACGTGCCGGAGCCCGAAACCGGCAGCCAGCGGAGGTTGACGGCGAAAATCAGGATCAATGTCAGAGCGAACCAGAAACTGGGCATCGCCTGCCCGAACACCGAGATCGTCAGCGCCACCCGATCGACCCAGGTGTCGCGCTTGATCGCGGCGAGAACGCCCAAGGGAATCGCGATCAGGAGCGCGAAGCCGAGCGAGAGCCCGCCCAGCGTCATCGTCACGCCCAAGCGTCCGGCGATCAACGTCGTCACCTGATCCTGGAAATAGAACGAGCGGCCGAAATCGAGGTACATCGCCTTCCACAGCCACTCGACGAACTGGGTCGCGATCGGTTGGTCGAGGCCGAACTGCACGCGAATCTGCTCGATCTGCGCGGCGGATGACTCCGCCCCGGCGATCGCGGTGGCAAGATCGCCGGACAGATGGAGCAGGAAAAAGCTGAACACCGCGACGGTGAACGCCACGCAAAACGCGACGGCAACGCGCCTCAAGGCAAAGTTCAGCATGGCTACCCCTTCAAAGGAGAGGTCACCCCGGATCGCTCCGGGGCGACGACACGGAGGGTCACTTCCACGAAGCGGCGTAGAAGCGCGGCAGTTCGTCGGGCTGGGCAGTGAAGTTCAGGTCCTTGGTGAAGGCGTAGTTAGCCGAATAGGAGAACAGCGGCAGGACGTAGGCCTTCTCCGAAATCCGCTTGAGCGCCTTGCCGTAGAACTCCGCGCGCTTGGCGTCGTCGACGGTGGAATCCGCCTCCTTCAGCCAAGCGATCACGTCGGGATCCTTCGAACGGTCGTCGGGGCTGCCCTTGAAGTAGTTTCCGGTGAACGCCGAGGCGTCGTTGACCGAGTAGGAACCCCAGGTGTTCATCGTCATCGGCGACTTACCCGCGTACATCTCGTTGCGCATCGCCGGATACTTGAGGAAGTTGAGCTTGGCCTTGATCCCCACCGCCTGGAGATAGCCGATCATCGCCTCGGCGTAGTCGCGCTCGCGGTAGGCGTAGATCTCGGTCTCGAAGCCGTTGGGATAGCCCGCTTCCTTCAAGAGCGCCTTCGCCTTGGCGGGATCGTAGGAGTACTTCGCCACGGTGTCCTGCACGCACATCGTCTGGTCGATGAAGCACGCCGCATCCATCACCCGGCTGCCGCCGCGCACGAGGTTGTCGACCATCGCCTTACGGTCGATCGCCATCGACACCGCTTTGCGCACCCGTTCGTCCTGGAACGGCTTGGTCGCGGGAACGTCGCTATGGAGCTCGAAGATGATGAAGGCGACGCGCATGGTTTCGGACGACAGCACCGCGACGTCGGGCACCGCCTTCAGGCTGTCGGCCTGGTCCGACGGCACCCGCCAGATCCAGTCGATGCCGCCGGTCATCAACTCGGCGACGCGCGACTCACCGTCCGGAATCACCTTGAATTCGAGCTTGCCGATCTTCGGCTGCCCCTTCGGGCTGTCCTTCATGTAGGCGGGGTTCTTGACCATCTTGACGCCCTGCCCCGAAGTCGCCGCGACCACCTTGTAGGGGCCGGTGCCGACCGGGGCCTTGGCGAAGCCTTCGAGACCGACCTTTTCGAAATAGGCCTTCGGATAAATCGGCACCGCCGCCGCAAGGTATTCCATCGCCGCCGGGAACGGCTCCTTCAGCTTGATCCGCACGGTGAAGTCGTCGACTTTCTCCGCGCCCGCCATCCATTCGACGTTCTGCTTGGTCACCACCTTGGCGTCGGCCGACAACACGTAGTTGACGGTGAACACCACGTCGTCGGCGGTGAAGGCGCCGCCGTTGTGGAATTTCACGTCCTTGCGCAGGGCGAATTCCAGAGTCGTGGGGTCAACCCATTTCCATGCGGTCGCGAGCAGCGGCTGGTATTTGCCGGTGGCAAGGTCGCGCAGCACCAGTCCGTCCCAGACGTGGTGGGAGAGGATCACGCCTTCGCGCATGTTGTTGTGGTAGGGGCTGATGTTTTCGAGGTCGCTGTCGGACGCATAAATCAGCGTGTCGTTGGCCTTGTTGGCGAGCGCCGCCGGGGAAAACGCCAAAGTCGCCGCGATCGCGGAGCAAAGAAGCGAGGTTTTGAGCATGAAAGCCTGCCTGCGATAAGAGTGTGACGAAGGGCCTTCGACCCGTCGGGAGGGCGGGATTCGCCCACGATTTAGTCAACACACACGCACTGTCTCATTCTTGTGCAAATGGTGTTTGATGCCGACGCTGCGCACAAGTATAATGTTGCGAAGCTATCCTTGCCGTTTCGGCAAGCCTCGGAAATCGGGAGACGCCCCGGCATGCAAAGCGCAGCGCTCAAGTATTTCCTCGAAGTCGCCCGGCTGGGCTCGATCGCCGAGGCTTCGCAGCGGCTCAACGTCGCCTCGTCGGCGATCAGCCGCCAGATCGCCAAGCTCGAAGCCGAGGTCGGCGTACCGCTGTTCGAGCGCCGCGCGCGGGGGATGAACCTCTCCTCGGCGGGCGAACTCCTGGCGGCGCACGCCAGGCGCACCCGCCTCGATTCCGAGCGGGTGCTGGCGGAGATCCATGGGTTGATGCAGTTGCGCTCGGGCACGGTGAAGATCGCGACCTCGGAGGGCTTCGCCATCGACCTGATGCCCGCCGCGATCACCCAGTTTCGGGAAACCTACGCCGGCATCCGCTTCGACCTCGCGTCGGTTCCGCCTGCCGACGTCAGCCGTCGCGTCGCCGACGGCGATGCCGACATCGGCATGACCTTCAGCCTCGCGCCGATCAAGGGGGTGCGAATCGAGCATTCCTGGCCCGCGCCGATTCTCGCGCTGATGCGCGCCGATCATCCGCTCGCGCACCGGGCGCGGCTGCGGCTTTCCGAAATCGCGACGTACGCGATCGCGATTCCCGAGCGCGACACCACGATCCGCCAGCTTCTCGACATCTGCCTCGCCTCGCAGGCGATTCCGATCGAGCCGGTCTTGACCAGCAATCACATGGGAGCGCTCAGGAATTTCAGCCGCTACGGCGGCGGGATTTCACTCACCAGCGCGCTTTCGGTGGCGCTGCGCCACCGTGAGGAGGGAATGGTGATCGTGCCGATCGAAGACGCGGGGATGCACGTGCGGCGGATGGAATTGCAGACCATGGCCGAACGCACCCTGCCGCAGGCGGCGCGCGCCTTTCTCGACCACCTGAGCGGGGTGATCGCGGCGCTGATCGACCGTGCGCCCGGAGGCTAGATGTGCATGATGCCGAAGCCGAAGCGCTCGTGATTGGTGGAGGGATGGAACGCGGATTCGCCGTAGGCGGCGATGCCGAGCCAGATGCCGTCCTGGACGATCGCGACTTTGAGCTTCAACTGGCTCTCGCCCGCGACCAGGGGGGTGATGCCGTGCATCGCCTCAAGCCCGGCGTGGATCACCGCGTGGACGTGCGCGGTCTTTTTCTCGATCACGTTGCCGTGCAGCGCGGAGCCCACCAGGGTCTTGACGAAGTTCTTCTGGACGTAGCTGAGCGCACCCGAAACATAGGTCACCGCAACCTTGAGCGTGCCGGTGGTGAGGGCCTCGCGCACCGCTTTTTCGTCTTCGTCCGACGACATCGCGATCATCATCGCGACCTTGCCGATCCGGTTGCTGGGTGCCTGCATGTTTCCTCCGCTACGCTGAGCCGACGCACCGTGGATGTCCCGGGGCGATCCCCGAATGTCGCACCGAACGCGTGCGCTCGACACTCTTCTTTTACCGAAGCGCCGCACCGGCATCAAAAAAATCGGCCCCGCGAAACCACGGACCCGATCCATCGTCGTAAAAACCCGCGAAGTGTGCATCGCCACACGGGTTAAGAACCCACCACGCCGAAGATTTGGGGGAATGCTCTGGGGAGACGGGGCTGGGTTGTCTCGCCAGGTAACTCTTCGGCGTGGTGGTTGCGAGCGCGCCGGGCCGGAAAAATTCCGGCAGGCACGCTCGCAGATGGACGAATCGTCAGCCGACGATGGCCTTGACGATGACGAAGCAGATCGACGGCCCGACGAGGCAGCCGAAACCGGTGTAGAACGTCGCGGTCATCGCGCCGTAGGGCACGAGCTTCGGATTGGTGGCGGCCAGGCCGGCGGCGGTGCCGCTGGTGGTGCCCATCAGGCCGCCGTAGACCGCGGCCGCGGCCGGGGTCGTCAGGCCGAACGGCTTGGCGAGCAACGGCGTCAGGATCATCACCGCGATCGACTTGACCACGCCCGCGGCCACCGACAGCGCGATGACTTCCGAGCTGGCGCCGAGCGCGGCGCCGGTCACCGGACCGACGATGAAGGTGGCGACGCCGCCGCCGATGGTGGTGAGCGAAACCGCATCGCGGTAGCCGAAGCCCCACGCAACGACGCCGCCGACGACGAACGACAGGAACACGCCGATCACCAGCGCGAGAACGCCGGCGAGGCCAGCCTTCTTCAGTTCCTCAAGCTTGATTCCGTAGGCGGTGGCGATGATGCAGAAGTCGCGCAGCATCGCGCCGCCCATCAGGCCGATGCCCGAGAAGAAGGTGACGTCGGCGATGCCCTTCTTGCCGCCGGTGACTTCGCCGCCGACGTAAGCGAGGACCAAGCCGATGACGATCGCGATCGCGGAGCCGTGAATGCGGCCCTTGGTCAGGTATTTGGAAGCGGAGTAAGAAATCCAGGTCAGGACGCCCACGATCACGAAAGCCGTGATGAGGCCATTCGGCTTGACCACTTTCATTACGCTATCAACAAGAAAGTCCATAATTTTTGACCCCCCGGTCAGGTTGGTGGATTACGCCGTCTCTTCGTCGTCGAGTGGCAGGCTATTGTCTGCAAGCGCCGTGAGCGGACGAATCAGCATGAAGCCGACGAACACCGCGGCAAGACCGCCGACGACGGCGATCCAGCCGCCCTTGAGAGCGGCGACGACGTTCTGCTGCGCAGCCATCGCGATCACCACCGGGATATACATTGCGTTCCAGAACAGGATGCCGCTCTGGGCCAACTTCGAAAGCTGGTCCTTTTCGAGCAGGCGGCGGGTGACGAGAACCAGGAACAGCATGGCGAAGCCGACGCCGCCGACGTTCGCCGAAATTCCCATGAGCTTGCCGAGCATTTCGCCGAGCGTGTTCCCCACGATCGCGCACAGCCCCATAATCATAAGTCCGTAGATGACCATTCCTCGAACTCCTTAAAAAGCCACGAGTTTGTGTGGCGCCCGGGGCGGCCCCTGCCGCCCCGGTACCGGTCGATTTACTCGACCACCATGATCAGGGCGCCCGGCTTCAGGCGGGCACCGACTTCGGCGGAGATGGACACCACGGTGCCGTCGATCGGCGACGGCATCGGGTTCTTCATCTTCATCGCTTCGAGGACGCAGAGAACGTCGCCCTTCTTCACCGCCTGGCCGGCCGCGACCTTGATCGCATCGACGGTGCTGGGCATTTTGGCCTTGATTTCCATAGTCTTCTCCTTGGTTAGAGTGCCGCCGCGAAGGACCGGCGACACGGGGTAAAACACGAACCAAACGCGCGGCCGCGCATCTCAGAGCGCGGCCATGACCTCCGAACGTTCGAGCAGGCGCACGTCGGCGAGGGTCTTGGCGAGCACGCTGCGGGAGGACGAAAGCACTTCGTCCAGCTTGACGCCGCAGCCGTCGCCGAGGTCGACCTCGGCATCGACGTGAATTCCATGGACCGCGCCGATCCCGGCGGCCTCGACGCCGAACTGGTGGAGGCGCGCGCAGGGCGCGGCGGCCAGCACCAGGTCGAGGTCGGAGGCTTCGCCGGTGTAGGCGAGGCCGGTGACGATTTCGAGCGCCGCCGAGCCGATCACGCCGACGCGCACGCCGCGCGTCGCCGCGGCGGCGATCGCCGCGCGCAGGCAGGGCCCGAGCGGTGCGCCCAGGGCTTCGGCGCCGAGAGCGACGGCGAACGGATCGGTGAAGCTTGGAATAACGCGCTCCGCCACCGCGATCGCGCTGCGTACCCGCGCACCATTTTCGCGGAACGGGAACGACAGGCCGAGCTGGATTTTGCCCGGGCCGAGCGCCAGGGTGGGACGGCAGACGATCCCGGGCAACGCCGTCCGGCCGAGGCACTCCTCCACCCGCGCCGCGACCGCGTCGGTGCGGAACGGCGGCAGCAACCCGGCGATCGCGCGCGCGATAAGATCGGCGCGATCGAGCAGGGCGAGATTGGCGAGGAGGTGCCGGACGAGGATCATGGCGCTATCTCCGCTTGGTCCAGACCGGATCGGTCTTGGCGGTCGTGGAGAGTTCGATCTGCGCCTGGAGCAGGTCGTCGAACATTTTCGTCGCCACCGGACCGGTGAAGCGCGGTCCTTCGAGGGGGCCGAGGCCGCCGGTGGCGAGACCGGGGATCAACATCAACTCGGTGGCGGGAGCGTTGGTGGTTAGCTTGGGGGAAACCTTCACCACCCTCCCCTTGATGCGCAAAATGGTACGCGCCACCTTGTCGATGCTCTCCGCGGAGGAGAGGGTCGTCGCCGTCACCACCACCTCGTATTCGGGGTGGGTGCGACGGCGGCGATAGGTGATGATCTTGCCCGCCGGATTGCAGACGTGGCCGCTTTCCGAAACCGGGAAGCTGTCGGCCATCGGCAGGCCGCCGACGAGAAGCTCGCGATAGCCCTCGCCCGCGGGCGAGGCGATCAGGTTCAAATCGTCGCGCAACGGCACGCCGTCCAGCGTGAGCCAGCCGAATTCCTGGCAACCGTAGAGGTCGTGGACCGCATAGCCGAGGCTCTCCGCCTCGGGCAGCAGTTCGAGATCCAGGGGCGTGCCGGCGGTCAGAATCACGCAGGATTTCGGCAGTTCGTCGCCAAGACCGAGGCGCTTCGCCTCGGCGAGCGAGGCGCGGATGAACGAAGATTCGCCCAGCAGAATGTTCGGCTTGATTCGACAGAATTTCGCAATGAACGCATCGCGGCTGGAACGCGACAGGAACTCCCACGAAATTCCGGCGCGCCGCAAGGCCTCCGCCGAGAAGACGTTGACCAGCGGCGCATAGGTGACGAGCATGTGTCGCCCAGCGTCGATTCCCAAGGCCAGAAACAAACGCCGGGCGACTTCACAGCGACCTTCGATTTCGCTGTGAACCACGCCGACGATATTCTGGAACGCCGAAGAGCCGGTGGTGAAGGTCAGGTACGCGAGATTGAAGGGGGTATGCACCTCCTCGATCACGTGCGCCGCCGTCGCCCCCGCGATTCCCTTGGCCTCAAGCGACCGGCGCGGCATCTCAGCCAGCGACGGCGCTGTCGACAGGGTTTCCGCAAGCTCCTCGAAACGATCCAGATCGTCGGACATGGGATGGTCTCCTAACGCTTCAGTTCGCGCCCGGCAGGTAGCGCGAGGCCACCTGGGCAAGCTCGGACTGGAGCAGAGCGATCACCTCCGGGCGCACCGCGCGACCGGCCCGCTCCGCACCGAGCGCACCGCGCCCCCACGGACCGGTGGTCTCGCCGTCGGTGCCCGCGACCTTCGCCGCGCGCACCGCCGCGACATGGCGGATCACCGCGTCGCGCATGCCGTCGATCTCAGTGACGATCTCCTCGACGCCGCCCAGCTTCGAGAAGAAGCGCGGGCCGGCGGCGAACACCGGATTGCCCTCGGCGAGCTTCTCCAGGATCTCGATGTCCTTCTTGACGATGCGGGAGATCGAGGTGAGCGGCATCACGTGGATCATCGTGCCGAACTTGGAATCGAGCGACAGGATGTGGTCGGCCTGCAGGCCGTGGCAGAGGAAGGCGCCCGAGATCGCGCGGCCGATCACCATCGCGACGATCGGATGCCCGGCGAGACGAGCCTCGGCCAGCGCCAATTGGTACGCGCCGGTCGCCTTGTTCATGCCGAAGATTTCCTCGACCTTGCCCGGGCCGTTGCCGGGGGTGTCGACGACCAGCACCAGGGCGCGCTTGTTCGCCTTGCTCTCGGCCTTGTCGGCCTCGATGCTGGCGTAGACGGCCTGGGCCATCTTGTAGCCCTCTTCCATGCCGATGATGCCGGCATAGACCACCGGGAACTTCTCGTTGAAGGCGTCGGCGTCGTTCGCGATCACCGTCACCGTCTTGCCATCGAGCTTGGCGGTGCCGACCACCGCGCCCGGGCCGAAGCTCGGGTCGTCGAAGCTCTTCGCGCCGACGGTATTTTCAACGAAGCTGTCGGGGTCGCAGATCAGGCCGATCGCGGTGCGCCCCTGTCCAATCAAAGTGTCCATCAAACTCTCCATTGCTCAGGGGCGGTTACAGCGCCAGCCGCTTGGCTTGCGCGCGGAAATCGGCCACCGGAGCGAGGGCCAGCGAAACCGGGTCGGGATTGCCCGCGTGAACCCAGACGTCGCGGGAATCCTTGGGTTGCATCTCGGCGGCAAGCGCCACGCCCTTCAACTGCTTCGCAACCAGGACTTCCGAGCCGATCCGGCGAAGTTCCTCGAACTTTTCGCGCGGCAGCTTCGCGAGTTCCGCGAGCTGGGCACGGAACGCCGCGATGGTGTCCTCGACGAGGAAGTTGCAGTCGCCCATCACGTACTTGTGACGGCCGCCGGTGGTGCGATAGACGAGGGCGCGGTCGGCGGAATCGAACTCGTCCTTGCCCATCTCCTGCTCGATCACTTCCGGGCCGGTGAGGCCGAGGCGGCCGAACTCGCTCATCACGATCACGTCGGTGGCCGCGGCGACGAAGCCCATGCCGCCGAAGCAGCCGACCTTCGAGCCGATCAGGGCGATCACCGGAACCTTGTGGCGGGCCTTCTGCAACTGGTCCATCACCTCGGCGTGGGCGAGCAGGCCCGCGTTGGCTTCGTGCAGCCGCACGCCGCCGGTCTCGAACGAGATCGCGACGATCGGCTTTTCCTCGTCGGTGGCGTTCGGGTAGTCCTTGGCGATCCGGTCGGCGAAGTCGATCGCCGCCTTGATCGTGCCGACCATCTTCGCGCCGCCGACCTCGCCGACCGCGCCGCCGATGAAGCGGCCTTCCTGCGAGATCACGAACACCGGCGTCTTGCCGATCTTGCCGATGCCGGTGACGATGCCGTCATCGAATTCCACCGCCTCGCCCAAGGTTTCGAGATGCGGGCTGGTGCGACGGTCGAACGGCCCGACGAGTTCGGTGAAGGTGCCGTCGTCCACCAATCCAAGGGCGCGTTCGCGTGCGTTGGATTCGAGGAAGCTGCGGCTGAGGAGCGTGCTCCACTTCGACATGAGAGTTCCTTTCGCTTCAGGCGGCGGCTTCGGCGAGGGTCTGCCGCAGGCGCAGCGTGACCACAGCCGGTGTCGCATTGTTGTCGTTGATCTCGATGCTGACGTTGCCGAGCTTGGCGTTCTCGACGAACGCGCCCACGACCCGACGCCAGAGATCGTCGAACCCGGTCACCGGGGTGACCACCTTGACCTTGACCGCGCCGTCGTTTTTGGCGGGGGACATCAGAATTTCGAGATCGCCGGAGCCGACCACGCCGAAGTGCACCGGCTTGGCCACCGCGACCGTGGCGGCCGTGCTCTTGCATTCGAATTCGAGGGTGTTGAGTGCCATTTGCTGTCGCTCCTCGCTTACCAGTTACGGAACCGTGCCGGCGGCTCATAAAGCCCGCCCGACCAGCTCACGAGTTCACGCATGTTCTTCGCCGCCAGGAGATCGCGGGTGGCGCGGTTACGGTCGACGCCGAGGTCTTCCGGGGTCTGCACGATCTTCGCGTCGCGCAGGCGGCGGGTGGTCTCGGGCTTCGCCTTCAGGCCGATCTCGGTATATCCGGCAACCGCCTGGATCGCGGCCATGCGGGTGTCCATGTCCTTGCAGCGGCTGAGGTAGGCGATGCCTTCCTCGGTCACGATATGGGTGACGTCGTCGCCGTAGATCATCACCGGCGGCAGCTCGATCCCGGCGTTCTTGGCGAGCGCCCAGGCATCCAGTTCCTCGACGAAGGTCGGCTCGCGGCCCTCGCCGAAGGTCTCGACGCCCTGCACCACGAGGCGCTTGCCGCGCGGCATCTTGCCGATCTGGTCTTCCATGCACGGCAGTTCCGCGCCGCACTTCAGCCACGCCGGAGTGGAGTGGCGGCGGCCCTTGGCGTCGCAACCCATGTTCGGCGCGCCGCCGAAGCCCGCGACGCGGTTGGCGGTCGCGGTCGAGGAATTGCCCCACGGGTCGATCTGGAGCGTGCCGCCGATGAACATGTCGATGGCGTAGTGGCCGGCGGTCTGGGCGAACGCGCGGTTGGAGCGCAACGTGCCGTCCGGGCCGATGAAGAACACGTCGGGACGCGCCGCAACGTACTTCTCCATGCCGAGTTCGCCGCCGAAGCAATGAATGGTGTCGACCCAGCCCTCTTCGATCGCGGGGATCATCGTCGGGTGGGGGTTCAGGATCATGTGGGTGCAGCACTTGCCCCGGAGCCCGAGTTCCTCGCCATAGGTCGGCAGCATCAACTCGATCGCCGAGGTGAGGAAGCCGATGCCGTGGTTCATGCTCGACACGTTGTATTCGGCGTAGATGCCCTTGAGCGACAGCATCGCGAGGAGAATCTGGTTCTCGGTGATCAGCGCCGGGTCGCGGGTGAACAGCGGCTCGATGAAGAACGGACGCGGCGATTCCACCACCGCGTCGACCCAGCCCGCCGGGATGTCGATGCGCGGCAGCTTGTCGACGATCTTGTTGACCTGGGCGATGACGATGCCCTGGCGGAACTTGGTCGCCTCGACGATCACCGGAGTGTCTTCGGTATTGAAGCCGGTGTAGAGGTTGCCCTCGCGGTCGGCCTCATAGGCGCAGATCAAGGATACCTTCGGCGTCAGGTCGAGGAAGTAGCGGCCGAAGAGTTCGAGGTAGGTGTGGATCGCGCCGAGCTCAAGCTTGCCTTCCTTGATGAACTTCGCGACGCGGCCGGCCTGCGGCCCGCCGAAGGCGAAGTCGAGCTTCTTCGCGATGCCCGCCTCGAACAGGTCGAGGTGGGACGCGAGCGGCACCGCCGACTGCACCATGTGCAGGTCGTGGACCTTCGACTTGTCGACCTTCAGCAGGCTCTCGGCGAGGAAATCGGCCTGCTTCTGGTTGTTGCCCTCGATGTTGACGCGGTCGCCGGGGCGGATCACCGCCTCCAGCAGCCCGACGATATCCTTGGGTTCAACCCGCTTGCCGTTGCCGATGAAGCGGCTGGCCTGGGCCATCCGTTCGGCGGTGTCGGTCGCCAGGTTGTCCCATTTCTTTTGCGTCTTCATGAAACCGACCTCTTGTGGCTTGGTTCAAATGGCGGCTCGGCGACGAACCGCATTTCTCCGGAGTGGAAACGGTGCAACGCGCCGTCCCGGTCGCGTATCGCGAGGCTTCCGTCGGCTTCGAGACCGACCGCCTCGCCGGTCAGGGTGACCGTCCCGACCTCGAAACTCACCCGGCGCCCGAGGGTGCAGGACCGCGCGTTCCAGGCGTCGCGGATCGGGGCGAACCCGGCCGCGCGCCAGCGCGCCATCCAGACGTCCAGGGCGTCGAGAAAGGCATGAAAAATCCGCTGGCGGGACAACGGTCGGCCCGCCGCCACCGCCAGCGAAGTTGCGATTTCCTCAAGTTCGGGAGGGAAATCGGAAAGGGATTCATTGACGTTGAGGCCGACGCCCAGGACGACGAACACGTCGCCGTCGGGCGAGACCCCGGTCTCGGCGAGAATGCCGCAGACCTTGCGTCCGCCGATCAGGATGTCGTTCGGCCACTTCACCCGCGCATCCGCGATCCCCTCGGCTTCGAGCGCGTCGACCATCGCGACGGCGGCGAGCAGGGTGATCTGCGGCAAGTCCTCGAACCGCGCCTTCGGCCGGAGCAGCACCGAGAACAGCAATCCCGCGCCCGGCTTCGAGGCCCAGACCCGTTCGCCCTTGCCGCTGCCCGCGGTCTGGTGCTCGGCGACCACCACGGTGCCGTGGCTCGCGCCCGCCGCACCGATCTCCGCCGCCACCCGGTTGGTCGAAGCAGTGACCGCGAACCAGTGCAGCGTCGCGCCGAGGGCCGCGCCATGCCGGTCGATTTCGGCAAGGGTGGTCTCGGGGGCTCTCGACTGAAGGTTGACGACGGTCATCGAAACTTCCTGAAATTCGAGGGTTCCCCGGGGCCGGAGCCCCGGGGAGGCACCGTTAGTGGACCAGGCCGATGGTCGAGGCGAACACGCCGACCGCGATCGCCGAAACGATCACGCCGCAGATCGACGCGCCCATGGCGAGCGGCATGATCGCGGCATAGGGGCTGGCGTCGAACGCCGCCTTCTGCGCGAGCTTCGCCGTCGACGGCACGCAGGAGACGCCCGCGATGCCGATCACCGGGTTGTAGTTGCCCTTGGTGAAGTACCACATCACCCAACCGCCCAGGAGACCGCCGATGCCCGAGATCGCGAGCGCGGTGATGCCGAGGAGGAGCAGGATCGCAACCCGCGAGTCGAGCAAGGTCGAGGCCTCGCAGAGCACGCCCAGCATCAACCCGAGGAACAGGGTCGATCCATAGGTGATGGTCTTCTCAAGCAGCTCCTGGTAGGGCTCGATTTCCGCTTCCTTGATCGCGACGCCGAGGAAGAACGACAGGATCAGGGGCGCGGCGACGGGGAGCAGCAGGCAGAGCAGCGCGGCCATCACGATGGTGAAGACGAACTTCTGTTCCTGCGACACGTCGGGGAATTCGTAGTCGGTCTCGATGCCGCGATACTTTTCCGGCACGAGCCACCTGATCAGGTAGGGATAGCCGGCGTAGGTGAGCGAGAGGTAGAGGTAGGCGATGATCGAAATCGGGACGAACAGGTCCTTCGCCATCACCAGCGAGGCGAACAGCACCATCGGGCCGTCGGCGCCGCCGATCGAACCCACCGCGGCCGCCTGGCCGGGGGTGAGACCGCAGTAATACCCGATCACCAGAGTCGCGAACGTGCCCATCTCGGCGAACAGCGCGACAATGATCGACGCCCACGGACGAGCGAGGATGAACGAGATGTCGGCCATCGAGCCGATGCCCATGAACAGCAGGCAGGCGACGAGGGAATTGGTGAAGGTGAAGTTGTAGATCGGCTGGAGGAAGTCGATCTGCATGATGTTGACCAGCGCCGACGGGTCCTCGATCAGCGGATCGAGGAACAGGGTCCCGATCTTGCCGGCTTCGAGGAACATCACGCCGCCGTTGACGCACATCATGCCGAGACCCATCGGCACCATGATCAACGGTTCGAGCTTGCGCTTCATGCCCATGTAGGCGAGCAGGAAGCCGAGCGCGATCATCCCGATGCGCGAGAACGCGATCACCGGGTCCTGGACGAACATCGTTCCGATACCGGGGAACAACTGGATTAATTGCTGAAACATAATATTCTCCAGGACTTACTGCGAGTCGCGCTTAGACATGGCGCGAGACATCAAGACCACGACGCCAATCACCGCGAGAGATATCGCCGCGGTAATCGCGTATGACATCAGGGAATAGACAATAATATTCACGTTAGCCTCCGCATGGTGCCGAGGAATCATCTTGGCGCTTGCAGACGCCCGAGTGAAACTTGGCCATTGCACTTTCCGGAATATTCCGGTGTTCCAAAAGATACACGCCGACGGTCACCGCCAGCAGATCGGCGGCGCCCCCGGGACTGATGTTGCGCAGGATGCACGCCGCATCGAGGTCTTCGATCGCGGCGATGCCCGCGCCGGTAAGCCCGCCGCCGAGGTCGAGAACCCGCACCGCCTCGGCGCGCAGATACGCGAGCGCATCCGGGCCGCCGCGCCAGAGGACGGTGGAGTCCTCCGAGGCGGCGATCAGCGCGATCAGGGCATGGACGAGGGCATGATTGAGACTGCGCCCGGCGGCGAAGGCGGCGGTAAGCGCGGGCAGGCCGTGCAGCGCGACCGAGGGGAAGCCCGCCTCGACTTCGCCGCGCACGCCGAGCGCGCCGAAGCGCCGGAACAGGATTTCGCCGGCGGTACGGGCGTCTTCTCCGCCCGCATCGGCCAGTTCGCGGGCGCAAAGGCCGTGGGCGATCGCGGCGACTTCGGCGAACAAGGCGGGCGCGCGCAAGGCCACGCCACGGCGCACGAGGCGGCCGGCGGCGGCGGCGAGCAAGCCCGCGCAGAAGAGAATGCCGCGCTGGGTGTTGACCCCATGGGTGGCGGCGAGCAGGCGCGCGTCGAAGGCGCGGCCGATGGCGCGGAGAAGCAGCAGGAGGGCCTCGGGCTCACAGTCCGAAATCAGACCGGCGCGCGCGCAGGCATGGAAACAGGGGGCGATCGCCGCGGACGACAGCATGAAGGTCTGGAGGTCCATGTCGCGGTGCGAACCCATGGAACGCGGCGCGACGAGACCCGGCTTGGGATAAGCCGAGACTTCGAGCAAAACCCCGGACAACACGGCGGAGCCGATGTCCCAGGCGGTCGATTCCGTTTCCTCTGTCCAGGCGATGGTGGTGCTGGACGGGTGCGGCGAGAAATCCATCTTCGTCGTCCTTCGACGCACGCACCCCGACATGGGATGCGTGGGCTTCGGACCGGAGCGGACGCGCAAAAACGACGCGGCACCCGAGGTCGAAGCTCAGGATTCCACCGTCACGATATCACAAGATCACTTGGTGACTAAAGTCGGCCCACATGGCGCATTCACATTCCGACGGCACACCGGAACGCCACGAATCGGACCTTGAAATTTGCGGTTCCACACGCCGTCACAAACAAGATCCCGGCGGAACCACGGGGCCGGATCTCGTATTCGCAGACCTACCCTAGGGAGCGGGATTTCGCCTGTCAACGGGAAAAATCCACGGTCGAAAATCCATGGAGATTCAATGCGGGAGCCGCCACGCTCCCGCCACTTTCGGCTCCGCTCGGGCGCGAATCGCTCTCACCGCGCGAGGGCGTCGCCGCCGCCGAGCGCGATCAGGTCGTCGACGATCCGCTTCGGGTACGGGATGCCGTTCGCGGTGCGCTCGGCGGCGATCCCCGCCATCCGCTCGCCGGGGTAGCGCACCCGGTCGACGCCCGCGACGGTCGGCAGGGCGTGGAGGCGGTCGATCTCCTCTTCCATCCGCGCCGCAAAATCGTCCTCGTCGAGGAAGGCGTTGATCTTGAGCGCGAAGAAGAAGTGGCCGTTGGCCGAGGCGCGGTCCTGGTTGGTGAAGTTGTTGCGCACGTCGATGGAAAACCGCCCGCCGCTCAGGCCGCCGGTGAGGATGTCGAGGAAGAAGGCGAGGCCCGAGCCCTTCGCACCGCCGAACGGCAGCAGCATGCCGTCGATCGCGGCGGCGGGGTCGGTGGTCGGGTTGCCGTCCTTGTCATTGGCCCAGCCGACCGGGATGCTCTTGCCCTCGGCGAGGGCCTTGCGCACCTTGCGGAGCGCGCCGTCGGAGGTCGCCATGTCGAGGGAGAACGGCGGATACTTGCCCGCAGGAACCACGGCGGCGAGCGGATTGGTGCCGAAGAAACGTCCCTTCGCGCCGGTGGGTGCGGTCATTGCGATCGCGTTGGCCGAGGCGAAGGCGATCATTCCCTGCTCGGCGGCGCGCGCGATGTAAACCCCGGTCGCGCCGAAGTGGTTGGAGTTCTTCACCGTCGCCACCGCGATGCCGAGACCCTCGCAGGTTTCGAGCAGCGCCTCGACGGCGGTTTCCGCCACCAGGGGGCCGAGGCCGTTGTCGCCGTCGACGCTCAGCGCCCAAGGCATGCGCTTGACGATGGTGATCTCGGGATCGGGGTTGATCCGCCGGTCGGCGACCGCGTTGGCGTATTCGGGCAGGCAGAACAGGCCGTGGGTGTCGATGCCGCGCTCGTCGGCGGCGACAAGGTTGCGGGCGACGATCTCCGCCGCCGCCTGGGGCACGTCGCGGGCGACGAGAACGGCGGTGGCGGCGCGGCGCGCGGCCTCGGCGGAGACGAGCACGGTATCGGTCATGGCTGGGGCGTCCTAGAGATTTGCGGGGCGCCCCGCGCCGGTCATGCCGGAGGAAGAATCGGGCCTTTGGTCGCGGTGATCAGGCGGTAGGCTTCCGGCTCGCGGTGCAGGGCGAAGTTAAAGATGTGTTCCTTGATTTCCTTCGTCCGGTCAAGGTCGCAGGCGTAGGTGATGAGTTCGTCGGCCTGGGTCGAGGCCATCGCGACGATCTCGCCGGTCGGCGCGATGATGCAGCTCTGGCCGAGAAGTTCGCAGTTTTCCTCCATCCCCGCCTTCGCCACCGCCACCACCCACATGCCGTTCTGGTAGGCGCCCGCCTGCATGCAGAGGTGATTGTGGAACCCTTGCAGGTGGTCGTGCTGCGGCACCGGCGGGTAGTGCATCGGCGTATTGTAGCCGAGCATCATCACCTCGACGCCCTGGAGCGCGAGGACGCGATAGGTCTCGGGCCAGCGCCGGTCGTTGCACAGCGCCATCCCCATGATCCCGCCGAATCCCCGGAACGCGCCGAAGCCGAGGTCGCCGGTTTCGAAATAGCGCTTTTCGAGATGTTGGAAGGCGCGCCAGGGTTCGTCGTTGCGATGTCCGGGCAGGTGGATCTTGCGGTATTTGCCGATGATCGTGCCGGTCGCGTCGACGAGGATGCAGGTGTTGAAGCGGTGGACCTCGCCGCCATCCTGCACCAGCTCGGCATAGCCGAAGTAGAAGCCGAGCTTGAGGCGCCTCGCCGCGTCGAACAGCGGCTCGGTGTCGGCGTTGGGCATTTCGCTCTCGTACCAGCCGTCCACCGCCCTGAGGTCTTCCTCGTACCAACGCGGAAAGAAGGTGGTGAGCGCGAGTTCGGGGAAGACCACGAGGCCACAGCCCCGCGCCTTCGCCTCGGTCATCAGGCCGACCATCCGCGCCACCGCCGACGCGCGGCTTTCCGACTTGGCGATCGGCCCGAGCTGGGCCGCACCGATGTTGAGAATTCGGCTCATTCCTTGGACTCCACATCCCCCGACGCGAGGTCGAGGACGGTATGCAACAGGACGTTCGCCCCTGCCGCGATCTCGGCGGGGTCGGTGTGTTCGGTGACGTTGTGGCTGATGCCGCCCTTGGAGGGTACGAAGATCATCCCCGCCGGGCAGATCCGCGCGAGCATCTGCGCGTCGTGGCCCGCGCCCGAGGGCATGCGCTTGAGCGAGAGGCCGAGCGCCGCCGCGTTGGCCGCGACGCGGTCGATCACGGTGGGCGAGAACGGCACCGGCTCGAAGCGCGCAAGGCTACGGTGCGTCGCCGTCACGCCTTCGGCGGCTGCGGTGCGACCCACGAATGCATGCAGCATCGCCTCGGCTTTTTTCAGCAGCACCTCGTCGGTGTTGCGTAAATCGACGGTAATCGTCACCGCGTTCGGCACCACGTTGACGAGATTAGGGCCAATTTGCCAATAGCCGACGGTGGCGACCTGGTCGCCGCCGATTGCCTCGGCGATCCGCCGCGCCTCCACCGCCACCGCCGCCGCAACGAGGCCGGCGTCGTGGCGCATCCGCATCGGCGTGGTTCCGGCATGGTTGGAAACGCCGGTAAAGGTGAACTCGGTCCAGGAAATCCCCTGCACCTGCTCGACCGCGCCGATCGCGACGCCTTCCGCATCGAGCACCGGCCCCTGTTCGATGTGCAGCTCGACGTAGGCCTTCGCCGCGTTGGCGGCGGCGCCGAGCGGCGCGTCTCCGGCGTAGCCGATGGCGTCGAGACATTCGCCGACGGTCGCGCCGTCGATGCCCCTGGTGGCGAGCGCGGTTTCGAGGTCGAGGCCGCCGACGAAGGCGAGACTGCCCATCATGTCGGGCTGGAAGCGCGCCCCTTCCTCGTTGGTGAACGCCGCCACCGCGAGCGGCGACGCGGTGGCGATCCCGGCGTCGTTCAGGGTCGCGATCACTTCGAGGCCCGCCAGTACGCCGAGGTTGCCGTCGTAGAGGCCGCCGGTGCGTACGGTGTCGATGTGGGAGCCGATCATCACCGGCGGGCCGCCTTGCGTCCCCGCGCGGGTGCCGACGATATTGCCGAGCCGGTCGATGCGCACCGCGAGACCAAGCTCCTTCATCCAGCCGACGACGAGGTCGCGCCCGGCCTTGTCTTCCGGCGAGAGCGCGAGGCGGCAGACGCCGCCGCCCGGCAGCGCACCGACGTCGCCCAGCGCCTTCAGCCGCGCGACGAGGCGATCGCCGTCGACGCGGAGATTGCGCGCGGCGCTCATGCCTCCACCTCTTCCGGCGTCCGGCCGACGAGCTGGGCATAGGTCTCGGGATCGGTCGCGCCTTCGGAGCCGAAGATCAAAACCTTGGAATTCGGGTCGAGGCCGAGCTTGGCGGCGATCTCCGGCGCGTCTTCCGCCGCCAGCGCGCCCGCCAATCCGGCCACCGCCGATTCCCCGGCGACGAAGGGCTTGTCGCCGCCGGCGCCTGCGGCGAGCAGCTTCATCACCGCCACCGCCGCCGAATCCGGGATGATCAGGAAGTCGTCGGCGACTTCGTCGAGGATTTCCCACGCGAGCAGCGAAACCTCGCCGCAGGCCAGCCCCGCCATCACCGTGTCGAGGTCGCCCGGCACGGCCACCGGATGCCCGGCGGCGGCGCTCTCGGACAGGCAGGCGGCGGTCTCGGGCTCGACCACGGCGATCCGGGGACGCGATGCGCCCCAGGTCTCCCAGGCCTGCGCGGCGACCGCCGCAGCCATGCCGCCGACGCCGCCCTGGAGGAAAATGTGGGTGGGAATTTCGCCTGCGGGCAGTTGGGCGAAGGCTTCCGCCGCCATCACCGTGTAGCCCTGCATCACGTCGCGCGGCACCTCCATGTAACCCGGATACGAGGTGTCGGAGACCACGAACCAATGGTTGGCGGCGGCGTCCACGGCCGCCTGACGCACCGCCTCGTCGTAGTTGCCGTCGATCCGCAGCACCTTCGCGCCGAAGGCGGCGATGGCGTCGGCGCGACCGACCGAAACCGTCTTGTGGATATAGATCACGCAGGCGCAGCCGAACATCCGCGCACCCCAGGCAACCGAGCGGCCGTGGTTGCCGTCGGTGGCGCAGGTGACGGTGATCGCGGCGACGGCGTCGGCATGCTTCCGCGCCACCAGATCGGCGGTGGAAGCTTCGATACCCTGGCGCGCGAGTTCCACCTTCAGCAGGCGGCAGACCGCATACGCGCCGCCGAGGGCCTTGAAACTGCCGATGCCGAAACGACCGGCCTCGTGCTTGTACCAGAGCGAATGCAGCCCGGCGGCGGCGGCGAGGCCGTCGAGGGCGAACAGTGGCGTTGGGGCATAGCCCGGCCAGCTCGCGATTTCCGCCTTGGCGGCGGCGAAGCGTTCGGGCGAGAGCACCGCGCGCTGGCGCGGGCCGATGGTGCCGGTGCGGGCGTGGGCGTTGGGCTGGTGACGAAGACCGAGCGCGGAAACCAGGGCCATGTTCGTTCCCTAAAGGCTGGACGACGAAAATCCGGCGGGCCGCATCGCGCGGCCCGCCGATCGAAACTTATTTCGACGCGGCGTCGATGGCGGCGAGGAACGCCTTCATCATCTCTTCGCCTTCCGCACCGTACTTCTCGACGATCACCTTTTCCACCGCGGGCTGGGCAGCCTTGCGGAATTCGGCCTTCTCGGCGGGGGTCGGGGTATAGACGTCCATGGTCTTGGCGAGGGCGGGCAGGCCCTTGTCGGAAGCCTCGATGATCCGGCTGATGCCGCGCCCGGCGACGATCGCCGACTTCGCCGCGTTCGATACCACGGTCTTTTCCTGGTCGGTCAGGCTATCCCAGAACTTGCCGTTGACCACCCAGACGTAGGGCGAGAACAGGTGCCCGGTGAGGGTCAGGTACTTCTGCACTTCGTTGAACTTGGCGAAGGAGATGATCGGCACCGGGTTCATTTCGCCGTCGGCGACGCCGGTCTGGAGCGCGGTGTAGACCTCGGCCCAGGCGATCGCGGCGGGCTGGCCGCCCATCGACGACACCAGGGTCTTGTGGGTGTCGAGGCCCATGGTGCGGATCTTCAGGCCTTCCATGTCCTTGGGCGTCTTGATCTGGTGCTTGGAGTTGGTGAAGGCGAAGAACCCGCCCGAATCACCGAAGCCGAGAACCTTCATCCCGGTCTTCTTCTCGATGTCGGCGGAGAGCTTCTGGCCGAACGGACCGTCGAACACCGCGTAGGTGGTGGCGATGTCGGGAAACGCGAACGGCACGTCGAGGATGCCGATCATCGGATAGGCGGAGGCGAAGCCGCCGACCGAGTGGATGCCCGACTGCACCACGCCCGCCTTCTCCTGCGCCAGGACTTCCGCATCCTTGCCGAGCTGGCCGTTGGGGAAGGTCTGCACCACCACCGAGCCGTTGGTGCCGCTTTCGACGAGGTTCTTGAACACGATCGCCATCGCGCCGGTGGCGTTGTCGAAGGGGTCGTCGTTGTTGAGGTGGTGGAGCTTCATCACCTTGGCGGCGGCCTCGGCGGGCGCAGGCGCGGCGAACGCGGCGGCGAGGCCGATGGCGGCAAAGGCGACGGTCGATTTGATCCAGTTCATGGCAGAAGCCCCCTGTTTTTCGTGTGAAACCTAGAAACCCATGAGATGCGGGACGAACAGCGTCATCTGGGGCAGGAAGGCGATCGCCATCAGCACCAGGACTTCGACGAGAATGAACGGCCAGAGCGCGCGCGAGATCGCCTCGATCCGCTCGCCGGTGATCGAGGCGAGAACGAACAGGCAGGCGCCCACCGGCGGCGTCATCAGCGAAATGTTGAGGGCGAGGACGATCATGATCCCCGCGTGGACCGGATTCATCCCGATCGAGTGGGTGAGCGGCACTAGGACCGGCGCAAGAATGATCAGCGCCGCGTTGATATCCATGAACATGCCGATCAGGAGCAGCAGCGCGAGAATCATCCCGATCACCGCGTTCGGATCGGTGGAGATGGAGAGGAATCCGGCCGCGACCATTTGCGGGATCTGGTTGAAGGTCATCCACCAGCCGAGGATCGAGGCCGACGCGATGATCAGGAACACCACGCCGGTGATCCGCGCGGTGCGTTCGAGCATCTCGTAGAGGTCGCCCCAGCCGATCGCGCGATAGAGCCCCGCCCCGACGAGCAGGGCATACAGCACCGCGATCGCCGCCGCCTCGGTCGGCGTGACCACGCCGCCGAGGATGCCGCCCAGAATGATCACCGGCATCACGATCGCGAGGAACGAGGAGCGGAAGGTCGAGAGGATCGTCCGCAGGCTCGGCCCGCCCTCGCCCTTCGGCAGGCCGAGACGCCGCCCGAGCGCCGCGATCACCGCCATGCAGCACAGCGCGATCAGCAGGCCGGGGAGAATCCCGGCGGCGAACAGTCCGGCGATCGAGACCCCCATCAACGAGCCGTAGATCACCATCAGGTTGGACGGCGGGATCGTCGGACCGATGATCGACCCGGCGGCGGTGACCGCGCAGGCGAACGGGCGGGAGTAGCCCTGCCGCACCATCGCCGGAACCAGGGTGTTGCCGAAGGCGGCGGCATCGGAGACCGCCGCGCCGGTCATCCCGGCGAACAGCACCGAGGCGACCATGTTGGAGTGGGCGAGGCCGCCGCGCAGGTAGCCGACCAGGGCGTTGGCGAAGTCGACGAGGCGCTGGGTGATCCCCGACTTGTTCATGATCTCGCCGGCGAGGATGAAGAACGGCATCGCCATGAAGGTGAACAGGTCGAGACCTTCGAAGAAGCGCTTCGGCGCCATGGTGAGGAAGGCGTCGCCGCCGAGCTGCACCAGCCCGACGATCCCAGCGATGCCGAGGGTGAAGCCGACCGGCAGGCCGATGAACATCAGCCCGAAGAAGACGATGGCGACGGTGATCATCGGCCCGCCTCCGTCACCAGGCCACCCGCGACCAGGGCATCCCGGTCGCGCACCAGCGCGACGCAGCACTGGAAGGCGGAAATCCCGCACGACACCGGCACCGAGGCGAACGGCACCAGCATGGTCATGCCGAAGATCGTCGCATACTGGTTCGCGCCCTCGACGGTCATCGACGCGCCATAGACGGTGAGAAAGGCGAAGAAGCCGAAGGCGAGCGCGTCGAGCCCGATCCGCGTCGTCTTTTGCAGGGTGCGCGGCAACTTCATCAGCAGCAGCTCGAAACCGATGTGTTCGCGGCGGAACACCCCGACGCTCACGGCGAGCAGCGCGCCCCAGATCATCACGTAGCGGGACAACTCCTCGGTCCAGGTCAGGCCCCAGCCGAACAGGTAGCGCGACGCGACCCCGAGCCAGATGATCAACACCATGCCGCCCATCAAGCCGACGCACACCCCCTGGACCAGCCGGTTGAGCGCGCCGCCGAACCGCACGAAGCGGGCGGAAACAGTTTGAGGATGGGTGGAGGGCATCGACATGGTCCTCGGTTCGTGGCGGTCAGGATTTCCCGCTCCGACGACAATGGAAAATAATTTTCAGCGTGTCAACATGGTGATAATGTTTTTTCAGTTCCGGCGTGCGCCGCCGCCATGATACGCACGAAGCCACAGCATCGGAGTGCAGGCCTTGCTCAAGCCCAAGGACGCGAAAAGCCTCGAATCCCGAATCCAGACCCACTATGCCGAACTCCCCCCGGCGGAGCGGCGGCTGGCGGATCTGCTGCTCGGCTTCCCCAGCGACATCGCCACCTATTCGGCGGGCGAGCTCGCCGAGATGGCGGGCACCTCCAACGCGGCGGCGACTCGCTTCTTCCGCCGTCTCGGCTACAAGGACTTCATGGAAGCGCGGCGGATGGTGCGCGGCGCGCGGAGCTGGGGCTCGCCGGTCTACCTCTCCGCCCCCGAGGACCGCGTCCGCCAGAACTCCAAGACCGTCGCCGCCCACATCGCGCGCGAAACCAACAACATCTCGCGCACGCTGGAGGCCTTGCGCCCCGACATCCTGC
Source organism: Rhodospirillum sp. UBA1311 (assembly GCA_002307145.1). GTDB lineage: Bacteria > Pseudomonadota > Alphaproteobacteria > Rhodospirillales > Rhodospirillaceae > Oleispirillum. The sequence continues at coordinate 25,969 of DBTR01000067.1, forward strand.
GCGAGGCCGCCGACGCCCTGATCGCGGCGAAGCGGGTGTTCGTCGCCGGGTTCCGCAACAGCCGCGTGTTGGCGCTCTACCTCCACCGCCAGCTCTCCATCGTGCGCGACGGCGTGGTGCTGGCGCCCTCGGTCGGGCAAACCCTCGGCGAGGACCTGGCCGGGCTGAACGCCGACGACGTGGTGGTGGTGGTGGGCTTCCGCCGCCGCATGGCAATGGTCGAGACTCTGATCTCGGTAGCGAAGCGGCGCGGCGCAAAGGTCCTTCTGGTCGCCGATTCCTCGGCCACGACGATGCCGAAAAAACCGGACTGGAACTTGCTCTGCGAGGTGCGCTCCGAATCCCCATTCGACAGCTACACCGCCGCGATGAGCGTCTTGAATCTCTTGTGCGCCGCGACCTTCCGCAGCGGCATGCCGAATTCCTTCGAGCGTTTGCGCGACATCGAGTCGCTGCACGACGAACTTGAGGAACTCGACACCGTCAACTGGATCGCAAGCGTCGGCATGGGCGAAACCGACGCGGAGGACGCATCATGACTTTGATCCTGAAGGGCGGCATGGTGCTGGACGGCGACGGCGGGACGCCGCGCCGCGCCGACGTCGCGATCGACGGGCCGCGCATCATCGCGGTCGCCGAAAACCTCGCGCTCGCCGACGCCGACGTGCGGAACGTCGAAGGCTTGATCGTCGCGCCCGGCTTCATCGACACCCACAGCCACGACGACGGTGCGCTGATCGTCGATCCGCGCCTGGTGCCGAAGACCAGCCAGGGCGTGACCACGGTGGTGGTGGGCAACTGCGGCATCGGCCTCGCGCCGGTCAGCCGGCCCCAGGTCGAGGGCCTCGGCCTCCCGGCGCTGGCCGGCGCGGCCGGCACCTTCGCGAGCTTCGCCGACTATCTCGCGGCGGTGGCGGCGGCGAAGCCCTCGGTCAATGTCGTGCCGCTCCTCGGCCACACCACGCTTCGCCAGGAGGTGATGGGCGAGACCGGCCGCGCCGCCACCGCCACCGAAATCGCGCGGATGGCGACGCTCCTCGACGCGGCGATGCAGGCGGGCGCGGCGGGCCTCTCCACCGGGCTCTATTACGATGCGGCGAAGTCGGCCTCCACCGCCGAAGTGGTCGCCCTCGCCATGGTCGCGGCGAGCCATGGCGGGATTTACGCCACGCATTTGCGCGACGAGGAAAACGACGTCACCGAGGCGATGGAGGAGGCGTTCGCGATCGGCCGCGCCGCCGGGATTCCGGTGCTGCTCTCCCACCACAAGGTCGGCGGGCGCGCCAACTGGGGCCGCGCGCAGGAGACCCTCGCAATGATCGCCGCCGCGCGCCGCGACCAGCCGGTGATGCTCGACGTCTATCCCTATTCCGCCTCCTCCACCGCATTGATGCCGGAACGCTGCGACGGCTCGATCGCGGTGCGCATCGCCTGGTCCGCGCCGCACCCGGAGATGAACGGCCGCGACCTCGGCGAGATCGCCGCCGCTTGGGGCTGCACGATGCGCGAAGCCGCCGAGCGCCTGCTCCCCGGCGGCGCGATCTATTTCATGATGGACGAGGCGGACGTGCGTGCGGTGCTGGCGAGTCCGGATGCGATGATTGGCTCCGACGGCATGCCTTGCGACGCCCACCCGCATCCGCGCCTGTGGGGCACCTTCCCCCGCGTTCTCGGCCACTACGCGCGCGAGGCCGGGTTGTTTTCCCTGCCCGAGGCGGTGCGGCGAATGACGTCGCTGGCCGCCGACGCCTTCGGCCTCGAAGGCCGGGGACGGATCAAGCCCGGCGCGTTCGCCGACGTCACGGTGTTCGACGCCGCCGCCATCGGTTCTCGCGCGAGCTTCGACGACCCACGGATCGAAGCCGACGGCATCCACATGGTGCTGGTCAACGGCAAGGTCGCCTGGGCCGACGGCGTGCCCGAGGCGGGCGGCGGTCGCATCCTGCGCCGCGAAGCGGACGCCCGCCGATGACCCTGCCCCTCGACCGCGACCGCCTCTGGCGACGCCTCGAAACCCTCGCGGGGTTCACCGATCCCGATCGCCCGTGGACCCGCCGCGCGTTCACGCCACTGCACGCAGCGGCGCGCGAATGGCTGGCGGGCGAGCTCGCCACCGCCGGGTTGACGGTCAGCCTCGACGCGGGCGGCAACCTGATCGGCCGCCGCGAGGGCACGGAACCGGGGCGGCAGCCGCTGGTCTCGGGTTCGCACTGCGACACCGTGCCCGAGGGCGGACGCTTCGACGGCATCGCCGGGGTGCTGGCCGCGCTCGAAGTCGCCCACGCGCTGGCGGACGCGGGCGAAACCCTGCGCCATCCTCTGGAGATCATCGACTTCCTCTCCGAAGAACCGAGCGACTACGGGGTTTCCTCGGTCGGCAGCCGCGCCTTCGCGGGCAAGCTCACCGCCGCGCAACTGGCGCTGGCGAACCCGGCGGGCGAAACCCTCGCCGCCGCCATCGCCCGGGCGGGCGGCAACCCGGCGGCGCTCGCCAAACCCTTGCGCAAGCCGAACAGCACCGCCGCCTATGTCGAACTCCACATCGAGCAGGGCCGGGTTCTCGAATCCGCCGACGTACCGATCGGCGTGGTGTCGAGCATCGTCGGCATCCGCCGCCTCGCCATCACCGTCACCGGCCGCACCGACCACGCCGGCACCACGCCGATGGCCGAGCGCCGCGACGCCCTGGCGGGCGCGGCGCAGGTGATCGGTGCGGCGCACGATCTCGCGGCACGGATGACCGGCGACCCGGACTACGTCGTCGCGACGATCGGCCACCTTTCGGTTTCTCCAAACGCCGCGAATGCCGTGCCGGGGGCGGTCGAGATGATCCTCGACCTGCGCAGTTCCTCCGCCGAGGTGCTTGAGGATTTCCCCCAGATCCTCGGCGCGACCGTCGCCCCAAAGTTGGCCGCGCTCCGCTGCGCCTACGCCGCCGCCACCTTGAGCCTCGCCGCCCCCACCGACTGCGCGCCCCTGGTTCGCCATGCGATCGCCAAGGCCGCGCATGGCCTTGGCCTTGGCGTTCTGCCTCTGCCGAGCGGCGCGGGCCACGACGCGGTCAACGCCGCGCTCACCGGTCCGGCCGGAATGATCTTCATTCCCTGCCGCGACGGCCGCAGCCACTGCCCCGAGGAATGGGCGACGCCGGAACAGCTCTTCGACGGCGCCCGGGTCCTGGCCGAAACTCTGCGCGAACTCGATCGGACGTTGTAATTCCACCGCTCTTGCATCGGACCCGCCCCAACCTCACTTGGGAAGACGCGGCCAAACCGATCCCAGGAGACGAGGTCATGCGGTTTCCAACCCTTTCCGTGGCGATATTGGCGATGACCCTGACGACCACCCCGAGCCTTGCCGCCGACCCCGCCGGAGTTCACCGGATGAAGCTCGGCGACTTCACCGTGGTGACGCTGAAGGACGCGCAGGGCATGCGCCCGCTCGACAAGCTGATCGCCAACCCCGAGGAAATCCCGAACGCCGGAGTGAAGACCCCCGACGACCCCGCGCCGCTCGGCGTCAACGCCTTCCTCGTCGACACCGGCGCGTCGCTGGTGTTGATCGACAGCGGCAACGGCAAGGCCGCCAACGGCCAGGCTCTCGACAACCTGCGCGCCGCGGGCTACCAGCCCGAGCAGGTGACGACGGTGCTGCTCACCCATCTCCACGGCGACCACGTCGGCGGCATGGCGGTGGACGGCAAGCCGATCTTCCCCAACGCGACGGTCTACCTCGAACGCCGCGAGGCGGACTTCTGGCTCGGCCCGGATGCGCTCAAGACCGCGCCCGAATCCCGCCGCCCCGGCATGGAAAAGGCCAAGACCAATCTTGAACCCTACGAGAAGGCCGGCAAGCTCAAGATCTTCGACGGCGCGGCGACGCTGATGACCGGCTTCGACGTGGTCCCGGCCTATGGCCACACCCCCGGCCACACCGCCTACATGCTCGAGAGCAAGGGCCAGCGCCTGCTGGTCTGGGGCGACATCATCCACATCCAGCAGCTCCAGCTCCCCAATCCCAATGTCTCGCTGGTGTTCGACGTCGATGCGCTGATGGCCCGGGAAACCCGCAAAACCTTCCTCGCCCACGCGGTGGCGCAAGGCTACCCGATTGCGGGAATGCACATGGCATTCCCCGGCATCGGCTATATCAAGCCCGCCGACAAGGGCTATCGCTGGGAACCGGTGTCGCCGTAAGGCCCAAGCCCGTCAGGGCGTTAACAAACTCGGAAGACTCGTTGCGATACTATGCCGGCGGACGGGCGCAAGTCCGCGCCGCTGGTCGGGAGTCTTCCGGATTGCTGTCCCTGTTTCACCGAATTGGCGCCGGAGCCATGTCTCGCGCTTCCGCCAACGTCATCGCATCGTCGTCCCTGATCGCGATCCAGCAAGCGCTGGCGATGGTGATGCCGCTGATCATGATCGGCGCGATCGGCCTGATGATCATGGATTTCCCGGTGCCCGAGCTCCACGCCGCCCTCGATCGGGTGTTCGGGCTGCACTGGCGGGGAGCCTGCACCAATCTCGTCGCCGGGACCTTCGGCGTCGCCTCGCTCGCGGTTCTCTGCATGGTGAGCGGCAACATTGCAACGCGCGGCGGCGCACGGAGGCGAAAGCCCAACCCGCTCGCCGCGATCGCGGTGGCGCTGTCGTGCTTCTTCGTCGTTGCCGCACCCGCCGCCACCGGCGCGTGGGTAAAGTCGTTCTCGCTGATCCACGGCTTGTTCGTCGCACTGTTCGTCGCGATCGCGGCAACCCGGCTCTATGGCGCGCTCGCCGACCTGCCGGTGCTGCGCCTGCCGATCCGCACGCTCGGCAACGATCTCGCGGTGCGCGAGGCGGTGTCGGCCATGCCCGCCGGGATCCTCACCATCCTCGCGTTCGCGGTCTTGCGCTTCGGGCTCGAAGCGGTGGGCGTCTCGGGCGTGCAGACGGCGGTGAGCCATGCCTTCGCCGCGCCCTTCGCCGGGATGGAGAACGATCTCGGCCTCGCGTTTGCCTACACCAGCCTCTGCCAGGTCCTCTGGCTGCTCGGCATCCACGGCCCCAACCTGCTGTTCTCCCTGGAAGACGGCGTCTTCGTCCCCGCGCTGCTCGCCAACATGCACGCGACGCTCTGGCACCAGTTCCCGCCCGAGATCTTCACCAAGACGTTCTTCGATTGCTTCACCCGAATCGGCGGCTCGGGCAGCACGCTCTGCCTGATCGTCGCGGTGCTGGTCGCCGGGCGCGACGGCGGCACCCGAAGGCTCTGCCTGTTCGCCCTGATCCCGGCGTTCTGCAACGTCAACGAACCGCTGATGTTCGGCATTCCGCTGGTGCTGAACCCGACCTACGCGGTGCCGTTCCTCGTCGTACCGCTGGTCCAGACCCTGACGGCGTACGGCGCGACCGTCGCGGGGTGGATGCCCCACACCGCGATCCCGCTGATCTGGACCACGCCCGCGCTATTCAGCGGCTACGTCGCTACCGGCGACGTTTCGGGGGTGGTGATGCAGGCGTTCAACCTCGCCCTCGGCATTGCGATCTACCTGCCGTTCGTGCGGTGGTCCGACCGGATGCGCGCCGACCAGGGACAACGGGCGATGACCCGCCTGCTGCATGTCGCCGAAGCGACCGCCCCGGCGCAGCCCGAGCGCAAATGTCTCGGTGCGGCGGGGCCCGAGGGCGACCTCGCCGAGACCCTCGCCTACGACCTCGGCTACGCGCTCCGGCGCGGCACCGGGCTCTATCTCGAATACCAGCCCCAGATCGATACCGACACCGGTCGGGTGGTCGGTGTCGAGGCGTTGCTGCGCTGGCTTCATCCCTCGTTCGGGCGGGTACCGCCGCCGATCACCGTCGCGCTCGCCGAAGACCTGGACGACGTCGACCGCCTCGGCCAGTTCGTCCTCGAAGAAACCTGCGCGCGCCGCGCCGCCTGGCGCGGCACTGCCGACGACACCCTGGTCGCCTGCATCAACGTCACGCCCCGCCAACTCCTCGAAGCGCGCTTCGCCGACGACGTGATCGCCTGCATCGCGCGCCACGATCTCCAACCCCGCCAGATCGAACTGGAGATCACCGAATCGACGGTCCTCTCGCCCCACACGGCGGCGCTCGGCGCGGTGCAGCGGCTGCGCGCCCACGGCGTGCGGGTGGCGATCGACGACTTCGGCATGGGACACACGTCGCTACGCTATTTGCGCGAATTCCCGGTCGACACGATCAAGATCGACCGGTCATTCACCCTCGCCGGGTCCGATGACGTCAACGACCACATCGTCCGCAGCATCGTCGACCTCAGCCGATCGCTCGGCATCACCACGGTGGTCGAAGGGGTGGAAACCTCCGAGCAGCTCGACCGCTTCCGCGCGCTCGGCTGCACCGTCGTCCAGGGATATCTGTTCTGCCGCCCGATCACCGCCGACGCCTGTCTCGCGTTCATCCGCAGGCACGCCGAGGCGACCGCCTGACGCCCATGGCCTTCGACGCGTCGCGACCCCACATGCTCCCGGCGAAGCGGCGAACCGGCCGCTTCGGGCATCACCACCTCCGTCGACACCCTGCGGGAGCCGAAGATGACCGAGATTTCAAGACTTCTGGATGGGTTCCAGTCCTTCCGTGAGACCTACTTCGCCGAAACGCCCCAACTCTTCCAGACCCTCAACCGCGAGGGGCAGAAACCCAAGGTGCTGGTGATCGCCTGCTCGGATTCCCGCGTCGATCCGGCGATCCTGTTCAACGCCGCGCCGGGCGAGCTGTTCGTCGTCCGCAACGTCGCCAATCTCGTGCCGCCCTACCAGCCCGACGGGCAATACCACGGCACCAGCGCCGCGATCGAGTTCGCGGTGCGCGACCTCCAGGTCGCCGAAATCCTGGTGCTCGGGCATTCCTCCTGCGGCGGCATCGGCGCGCTGCGCGACCTCGCGCGCGGCCATCCGGAAAACCGCGAGTTCATCGGCCCCTGGGTCGCGATCGCGGCCGACGCCTGTTCCGCCCACGCGGGCGCCGCCGAGGTCGAACAGGCGGCGATCCGCCAGTCGGTCGGCAACCTCCGCTCCTTCCCCTGGCTCGCCGAACGCGAGGCCTCGGGCGCGCTTACCCTGCACGGCTGGTGGTTCGACCTCGACGCCGGGGCGCTCTGGCGACTGGCGGGCGATCGCTTCGTGCGGGTAGAGGTTGCCCGGCCCGAGATTTCACGCTAGCGACAAAGACGGGCAACCCGGCATTCGGCACCCTATATCCGGATTCGCTCCGGCCATCGCGCCGGGATAGACCCTCGTCCAAGAGGGCACCCGATGAACATCTGAGAGAGGTTGGAAAATGCGCGTGCTTACCGTGGGCGGCGCGATGATCGACACCATCGCGATCATCAGCAGCGACCGTATCGAACGCATGGCGATGGAAAACGCCGACAGCTCGTTCCTTCTTCTCCAGGAAGGACAAAAGATCGAGGCGCAGGAGGTTTCGACCCACTGCGGCGGCGGCGGCGTCAACGCGGCGGTGGCGATGGCGCGCCTCGGCCTCGACGTTGCGACCCTGATCAAGCTCGGCCAGGACCAACGCGCCGAAACCCTGCTCTCCGCCCTGATGCACGAGGGCGTCTCGACGCGGTGGGCGATCCGCGACGGCCGCGCGCCCACCGGCGCGTCGGTGCTGATTTCCTCCCACGATCGCAATGCCGGGATCTTCACCTTCCGCGGCGCGAACACCCTGCTTGAGGAAAAGGACCTGCGCGACGACGCGTTCACCGCCGACGTGGTGTTCGTCTCCAACCTCAGCAACAGATCCGCCGAGATGTTCCCGCGCATCGTCGAAAGCTCGAAGGCGAACGGCGCGTTCGTCGCGGTCAACCCCGGCCTGCGCCACCTCTCCGCCTACTGGCCCGACTTCGAGGCCCTGCTCGGCAAGATCGACGTCCTCACCGTCAATACCTCGGAAGCGGGCACGATCGTGCCGCGCCTGGTGTCGCGGGCAGGCGAAGGCGGCGACCGCCTCGCGGGCGACGACCTGCCGCGCGTCGCGGCCAAGGGCCTGCGCGGCGGCGGCTTCGAGATGAGCCTCGCGGGGTTCGTCAAGGCGATGACCGGCTTCGGCCTGCGCTATCTGGTGATCACCGACGGCGGCGGCGGCGCCTACGTCGGCACCGCGAAGGAGATCCTGCACTGCCCGGTGCTGCCCTGCGAGGTGATCGGCACGGCGGGCGCGGGTGACGCCTTCGCCTCCACTTTCACCGCGTGCCTCGCGCTCGGCTGGTCCGACGACCTCGCGCTGCGGGCCGCCACGATCAATGCCGCGTCGGTGGTCGGATACGTCGACACCCAGAGCGGACTGTTGCGCCTCGACGCGCTCAACGCCGCGATGAAAAAGCAGGCCAAGGCCCTGCCGGTGCGGCGCTGGGCCCTCTAGTCCGGGTCAGGCGGCGCGCTCGGCGCGGCACTGCGCGATCAATTCGAACGAGCGCAGCCGCGCGGCGTGGTCGTAGACGTCGGAAACAATGATCAGCTCGTCGGCGGCGGTCTCGGCGATCAAGGCGTCGAGACCGGCGGCGACGGCCTCGGGCGCGCCCACCACCGAGCGCGCGAGCATCGGCGCGACCTGCGCCTTTTCCTCCGGCGACCAGTAATCCTCGATATTGGAAATCGGCGGGCGGCTCAGGCCGCGCGTGCCGCGAATGAGGTTGGTGAACGACATCTGCTGGGTCGTCGCGAGACGCTTGGCCTCGGCGTCGGTCTCCGCCGCGATCACGTTGACGCCGACCATCGCATAAGGCCTGGCGAGCTGTTCGGACGGTTTGAAGCGGCTGCGGTAAACCTGCAGCGCGCGCAGGAGTTCGCCCGGCGCGAAATGGGAGGCGAAGGCGTAGGGGAGTCCGTATTCGGCGGCGAGCGACGCGCCGAACAGGCTGGAGCCCAAGATCCACAACGGCACGTTGGTCCCCGCCGCCGGAACCGCCTGGATCCGCTGCCCCGGCATGACCGGGGCGAGGAACGCCTGGAGTTCCAGCACGTCGCGGGGGAATTCCTCGGAAGCCATCGGCGAACGCCGCAGCGCGCGCAAGGTGAGCTGGTCGGTGCCGGGCGCGCGGCCGAGTCCGAGGTCGATGCGGCCGGGGAACAGCCGCTCCAGGGTGCCGAACTGCTCGGCGATCACCAGCGGCGCATGGTTGGGCAGCATGATCCCGCCCGCGCCGACGCGGATCGTCCGGGTTCCGGCGGCGACGTGGCCAATCACCACCGCCGTCGCGGCGCTCGCCACCCCCGCCATGTTGTGATGCTCGGCGACCCAGAAGCGGCGATAGCCCCAATCCTCGGCATGGCGGGCAAGGTCCCGCGCGTTGTCGAGCGCGCCGTGCGCGTCCGTATCCTGGGTGATTCGAACCAGATCGAGAATCGACAACGGCGTCATCTTGGAAAGCTCCGGGCGATGCAGGGAAGCTCCCTATATGGAAGCCCTGGCCGCCCGCCGCCATCCCGTCGCCTTCGGGCGCGCGCCGACCGAGGAAACGTAGACCCCTTCCGCCATCTCGCCGATGCGGATGCCGATGGTTTCCGCCAGCGCGTCGAAATCCGCCACGCCGCACCTTTCGAGCGCGCCGAGGGCGATCCGTGCGCTCGCCTCGGCGTCTTCGAGCGCATGGTGATGGTCGAAGGTGAAGCCCACCCGTTCCGCCACCAGCGGCAGGCGGAAGCTCGCCATGTCCGTCCACACCCGGCGCGACGCGACGAGCGTGCACATGCAGCGCATCGCCGGAGTCTCAAGACCGTAGAGCGCGATGCTCTCGCGCAGCACGCCCAGGTCGAACGAGGCGTTATGCGCCAGCACCAGCGCGCCTTCGAGGTGCGGGCGCAACTCCTCCCAGATCTCGGGGAACTCCGACGCCTCGGCGACGTCCTCGGGATAGAGGCCGTGGATATAGCCGAAGCACCACGACTTCGGCGAGCAACGCGGCCGGATCAGGCGATAGGCGCGGTGTGTCACCCGGCCCTCCGCGATCCAGGCGACGCCGATCGAACACGCGCTCGCCCGCGCCATCGTCGCGGTCTCGAAGTCGATGGCGACGATGCGCTCCGGACCGACCGCCGAAACCGGCGGGATCGGCAGCTCGATCAGGCGGGGATGCTTGGCCAGGGGGTCGGCAAGGGGGTCGGTGGTCACGCGCGAAATGTCCTCGGCAGGGCGGATCGAATCCGCAGTAACGCACAAACCCGGAGGCGCGCCAAGGCGGATGAATGCGTCTGGTGCGCCTTGCGGGGGTGCGGCATAATGCCGGCGCATTTCGGAGGATGGCAATGACCGGCGCGGTGATGGACTGGCAAAGAACCGAGCGCATCGGTCTCCCCGAAGCGGTGTATGCGCCGGGCAAGACCGCCGCCCAAATCGACGCGATCATCGAGTCCGCCCGCACCCTCGGCCACCGCCTGCTGATCACCGGCCTCGATCCGGCCAAGCACGCCGGGCTTGGCCCGGAGTCCGGCTCCACCCTCGACTACGACCCGGTCTCGCGGACGGCGATCCTCGGCATCCTTGAAGCGCCCGCCGCCCTCGACGTCGCGATCGTCACCGGCGGCCTCGCCGACCTTCCGGTCGCGACCGAAGCCGCCCGCACCCTGGCGTTTTCCGGCGTCGGCGCGGCCTGCTACGCCGACATCGGCGTCGCCGGGCTGTGGCGTCTGCTCGACCGGCTGGAAGAGATCCGCCGCCACCCGGTGGTGATCGCGGTCGCGGGGATGGAGGGCGCGCTGTTCAGCGTCCTCGCCGGGCTGGTCGCCGCGCCGATCATCGCACTGCCGACTTCGGTCGGGCGCGGCGTCGCGACCGGCGGCCGGGTCGCGCTCGACTCCGCGCTCGCGAGCTGCGCGCCGGGCCTCGTCGCGGTGAACGTCGACAACGGTTTCGGGGCGGCCCAGGCGGCGCTCCGGATTCTCGCCCTCAGGCGAGGGTGAGCCCGGGCGCGGCAACGGAGGCGCGCCGCGCCCCGCCGATCGCCACCCCGATCGCCAGGGTCGCGGCAACGTTGCGCGCGGTGACCCGCACGTTCTTCCCGGCTTCGTCGAGCGCCTCCCGCAGGGTGCAGGAGCGATAGAGGACGCTGTAGATCGCCTCGATGCCGTGCTGGTGGACGATCCCCGCCTCGTCGGTGAGGCAGCCCGCGATGCCGATCACCGGCTTGCCGAACCGCTTCGCGACCCGCGCCACGCCGATCGGCGTCTTGCCATGCGCGGTCTGGCCGTCGATGCGGCCTTCGCCGGTGATCACCAGGTCGGCGTCCGCCACCGCTTCCGCCAATCCGACCGCGTTGGTGACGATCTCCACCCCCGGACGAAGGTCCGCCCCAAGGAACGCCAGCAACGCCGCGCCGAGCCCGCCCGCCGCACCCGCGCCCGGCCGCGCATCGACCGAGACGCCGAGTTCGGCTTCGATCAGCCGGGCGTAGTGGCCGAGGTTGGCGTCGAGCTGGCGGACGAGATCGGGCGTCGCCCCCTTCTGCGGCCCGAAGATCGCCGAGGCCCCCTTCGGCCCGGTCAGCGGATTGTCGACGTCGCAGGCGACCTCGATCCGGCAGTCCTTCAGGCGCGGATCGAGGCCCGTCACGTCGATCTGCGCGAGTGCCGCGAGCGCGCCGCCGCCGAAGCCGATATCCGTGCCGTCGCGATCGCGCAGCCGCACGCCGAGCGCCTGGAGCATGCCCGCGCCGCCGTCGTTGGTGGCGCTGCCGCCGATGCCGACGATCAAATGCCGCGATCCCCGGTCGAGGGCGGCGCGAATCAGCTCGCCGACGCCGAAGGTGGTGGTCACGAGGGGATTGCGCCGCGACGGCTCGACCAGCGCCAGGCCGCTCGCCGCCGCCATCTCGATCACCGCGAGTTCGCCGTCGCCGCTGATGCCGTAGAACGCATCCACCGGCTCGCCCAGCGGCCCGGTGACCGGCAACCGTACCAGGGTGCCGCCGGTGGCTTGCACCAGGGTTTCGGCGGTGCCCTCGCCGCCGTCGGCGACTGGGATCTTGACGTAGATCGCGTCCGGATAGATCTCGCGGAACCCCGCCTCGATCTGGTTCGCCACGTCGAGGGCGGACAGGCTTTCCTTGAACGAATCCGGTGCGATCACGATTTTCATTCGGCTTCTCCTCTAGGGCGGCGAACCGCCGATCCTGTCATTCCGCGGCGCGAAGGAACGCCGACCCCCGGCGATAGGCGCGCAAGCCCGCGAACCCCCGCCCCTCGGCGCGGCAGAGCGCCGCGATCCATGCTTCCGCCCGCGCCCGCTCCGGCGCTTCGGGCAGCTTCTCGCATTCCACCCAAACCCCCGATGCGGTGATCCGGCAGCGCAGCGCACCCACCCCGGGAAGCGCCTCGGCCAGCCCGGCCTCCGCCGCCTCGATGAAGCGGAGCGACGCCGCATCGACGGCGATGCCGGTCTCGATCCGGCTGGCGAGGCAGGGCTGCGCGGGCAGGGCGGCGAGATCGTCGAGGCCATAGGCCTGCGCCAGGGCGTAGATGTCGGCCTTGCCGAGGCCCGCCTCGACGAACGGATGCACGACATCGTGGCGCTGCGCCGCTTCGAGGCCGGGGCGGTAGTCGCCGAGATCGTCGAGATTGGTGCCCGAAGCGATGGTCAGTCCGGTGGTGGCGCGGATGCGGCCATAGAGATTGGTCTTGCAGTAGTAGCAGCGGTTGACCGGGTTGCCCCGGTAGGACGGATCGGCCATTTCGCCCGCGTCGATCAGCCGCAGCACCCAGCCGTGGCGATGCGCGTGCGCCTCCACCCGCGCGGTCGCCGCCGCCGGAACCGCCGGGGAAACGGCGTGAACCGCGGTGACCGCGGTGCGCGCGTAGAGATGGGCGACGTAGGCGAGAATCATACTGTCGACGCCGCCGCTCACCGCGATGGCGAGCGCCGCATGCCGATCGAGTGCCGCCACGAGGCGGGCCTGGAGGTCTCCAACGATCACGACTACCGCTCTCCTTCCCGTTCGCCCTGACGCGCGATCCTGCGCCGCCGGGCCAGTCCGTCGAGCACGGCGACGTCGTCGCTCTCGACCTTGACCGAAGCCGCGCCGTCGGGGCGCAGGCTCCGCTTGGTTCGCAATTCGAGACCATCGACCGTGACGGTTTCGCCGTCGCGCGGCAGGCAGCGCCGCTGCTCGCGCCGCCAGCGCAGGCCGATGGTCGAGGTCTCGGCGAAGCATAGCGCGCCCACCGCCGCGAGGCATTCGGGTTTCACCAGGAGCCGGAAGTCGCTCGCCGGGCGTCCCTTTTTCCCCTGGCGCGCGCCGATGCTGAGGTCGAAGACGCCCGCCGCCGCGCGCAGGCGGTCGGCGGCGACGCCGATCTCCTCGCCGGTCATGTCGTCGACCTCGAAGCCGACGACGATCACCGCGTCCGCCTCACCCGGCAGGTCCGCGTCCGGCGTGGCCTCGAACACCAGGGCGCGGAGGATGTTGGGCATTCCCGGAAGTTCGCGCGTGCCCGCGCCGTTGCCGACGGCGCGAAGCGCGCCGCCGCGCCTTGCCTCGCTTCCCGCCGCGACGAGATGGGCGATGATCGCGCCGCCGGTCGGCGTGACCCGCTCCCCGCCGACGCCGTCGTCGCGCCAGGAAAAGCCTTTCAGGAGTTCGGCGGTGGCGGGCGCCGGAACCGGGAGAAGACCATGACCGGTGCGCACCAGCCCGCCCCCGAGCGGAAGATCGGAAACGCTCCAGGTGCAGCCGTCGAGCGCGGCGGCGATGCTGCCCGCCGCAACCACGTCCATCAGCGAGTCCCAGTCCGCAATCTCGTGGAAATGCACCTCGTCGAGCGGCACCCGGTGCATCCGGCTCTCGACCTCGGCGAGACGGCGAAGGATCGCGATCGCCTGCGCCGCCGTGCCGGGATGCAGCGCCGCATCGCCGATCATCCGCGCGATCTCGGGGAAACGCACCGGCCCGCGCTCCCGCACTTCGGCGTGATGGTGGTGGTCGTGATCATGGTGATGATGATCGTGATCGTGGTCGTGATGATGGTGATGATCGTGATCGTGGCGATGGGCTTCGGGCGCTCCGGCGAGGAAGAACCGGCACGCCGCGACATCGCCGCTGGTGCCCGCGTCCAGGGTCGGGCGGCCGACACCGTCCGGCATCGCCGCGGCGAGGTCGGCGAACACCCGGTCGCGAAGCTCGGGCAGCGCGGCAAGCAGCGCGGCGACGAACATGTCGCCCGCCGCACCGCCCGCTGCGTCGAGGTGGATGTGGAAGCGGCCGGGCATCTATCCGACCACCGGCACCACGTAGGGCCCTTCCGGAATCACCGCCACCGCCGGGTCGGCGTGGCGCGCGATGCTGGCGCGCACCGCCTCGTCCACCGAGGCCACCACTTCCACCCCGGTGATCCGGCGTTCCTCGCCGTCGAGGCCGGTGGTAAAGAGCTGGATATGCCCGAGGCGCATCGGCTTCAACTGCATCTCGGTCTGCCATTCGTCGATCTCGGCGAACGACTTGGCCTTCAGCGTCGCGAGGAAGCGTTCCGGCCCGATCTCCACCATCCGCGCCTGGGCGTCGCGGAATTCGGGCGAGCCGAACCCTTCCGAGCATTCGGATGCGATGATCAGGGTGCCGCCGGGTTCGAGGATGCCCATCGCGGTCACCATGCCCTTGACCGTCTGGTAGTAGGTCTTGTCGAGGGGATAGCCCGCCGACGAGGTGATTACGGTCTTGAAGCGGCGCGGCACCTTGATCGCGGATGCCTGGTCGATGAACGCGACCGCCGCGAGGTGGCTGGCGATGACCTCGCCGAAGTTCACGTAGACGAGGTCGCGGTCTTCGTCGAGGACGGTGTTGATCGCGTAGACCTCGCCGATCTTGGCGGCGATTTCGAGCTGTTCCTCGTGCAGCGGATTGCCGACGAGGTTGCACTGCACCGCGAGCGGATCTTCCATGAACCGCGCGGAATGGAAAGTGCGGATGGTCTCGTGGTGGGCGACGCCGGGGGCGATCACCTTGCGCCCGCCCGACCAGCCCGCCATGAAGTGCGGCTCGATCAGGCCGGAGACGATGCGCAGGTCGGCGTCGACGAAGCGGCGGTCGATCTTCACCGGCGTGCCGCGCGCCGTCGGCCCGAGGTCGACGTGGTCGGCGTCGTTGCGGGCGAAGTGGTTTTCGACGCGCACGGTCTTGAGCACCCAGGGGTCGCCGACCAACTCCTCCAGCTCCGCGCCCTCGTTGGGGCGGTGCAGGCCGGTGGCCACCAGCACGGAAATCCGTTCGGCCGGCATCCCGGCGGCGATCAATCCCTCGACCATCGGCCGCAGGAAGAGCTTGTTCGGCACCGGGCGGGTGATGTCGCAGATCAGGATGCAGGCGCTGGTACGCCCCTTCACCAGTTCGGAATAGGGCCGAGCGTCGACCGGATTTTCGAGCGCCTGGCGAACCGCGCCGTCCTGGTCCGCGACCTTGTCGAGAACCACCTTGCGGATCACCGTCGGCTGGGTCCCTTCCGGGAGGGAAACCGCCAGATGGCCACGGCCATACAGGATGTCGATCGTGTCGCTCATCGAAACTCCACCTTTCCCATGGCTTCGCCGTCCGGAGGAGGTGCGGCCGGGTGTCCTGCCGATCCTCCGCCGCGTCGCCTGAACAGTCTAATGCTTCGGCTCGTCGGTTGCCGCGAGTTTTTCGCAATGTCGACCCATGCCGGTCCCCGCAAGGATCGGCATGGGTTCATGGCGGCGCCGCCTCAGTGCGGCGCCACGCCTTCCACCACGACCGGAAGGTTTTCGTCCTCGCCTTCCTCGATCCGGCCGTCGATGCCGCGCGACCGCTGCCAGCGATCGACCAGGATCACCGCGATCGGCCCCATCAGCGCGGTCGAGATCGTCGAGATCGAAATCTGCAGCGTCGCGACCGCGACGAGGTCGTGGTAGGCCTGCGCTTCCGCCGCCGTCATCATTCCCGACGACACCGCGATCGCGGCCGCCGCGGCGATCGCCGCGGGCGTGCCCACCGCGTTGCCGGCGGTGGTCGCTTCCGCCACCGGTGCGATCACGCTGCGCTCGCGGGCGACAAAGCGGAACACCAGAATGCCGATGCCGCCGGTGAGGACCGTGGTCATCACGCCGAGCAGCAGGCCCGCGCCGACCACGCTCGGGTTGAAGAACACCGCGAGATTCATGTTGGCGCCCAGGGAGAACGCGAAGAACGGCACCGGCAGCATCTCGCCCGCCTTGAGGAACAGCCGCATCTTCTCGTCGAGGTTGCCGAGCAACATGCCGAGCGCGATCGGCAGCAGCACCGCGATGAACGCGATCACCGGGAAGTGCGAGCCGAGCAGGCCGAGCGACATCAGGGTGAAGAACGGCCCGTCGTTGAGCGACAGCACCGCCACGGCGGCAGTGTCGGAGCGGTTGCCGTACTGGGCGGTGAGCGCCGCGTACATGCCGCCGTTGCCGTTGGTCATCGCCGCGATGATCGCCATCGTCGACAGGCCGAGGAAGCCGTGCATCGGGTCGAACATCATGCCGAACAGGACGCCGACGCCGAGACCGACGCAGTACTTGGAGGCGGTGAGAATCACGCCTTTCTTCATCGCCCGGCCGCCAACGCGCAGGTTCATCTGCGCACCCGAGCAGAACAGGAACAGGGCGATCAGGGTGAGCGCGCTGGTCTTGAACAGCTGTTCGGAAAATCCGCCGATCCGCAGAAACTCGTAATAGCCGGCCGAGGTCTTCGGCGCTCCCAGCTCCTGGAGAATACTCGCAACAAACGGAAGATGGAGTTGGTCGATGGTGTTCAAGATCGTGCCGAGCAACAGCGGCACCACCATCATTCCGCCCGGAATCTTCTCGATCATGTCCTTGATCGGCACCTGTCTCATTGCATTCCTCCCGTTGCTTCAGCGCTTCTCCGAATGGCGCGCTGGATATTTTTAAGTTTGCCGGAATCGGCTCTCCGCCGACGATCGACGGCGCAGGAAACTCCCCTATCGGCACGCTGCGGCCAAGGCATGGCCTCGACGAGAAGCCGCAAATGCCATGCCAGGTTATGTATACAAGAATCCCAATGACTTAGGTTATAGATCCACGTCATCTCGTGCGGTATTTTGCCACATCGACGGTGGATTTTGCATCATTCGGCCACGCCCGCCGCATCTGTGCCGTCTTTCAGCCAGCGGCCGAGGGTGGAGCGGTCGATGCCGAGGCGCAGCGCGGTGCGCGACCGCGATCCATGCTCCTCCGAAAGCACCCGCGCGACGATACGGTCGCGGATGTCGCCGAGCGATCCCTCGATCAGATCGCAATTTCCGCAAGTTTTCAACGGACGCCGGGACGGACCGCAGATATCCGCCAGCGCCGGGCCGGCGCTGCGCAGGTCCACGACCGGCCCCGCCGCGATGATCGCGATCCGCTCCATGATATTGCTGAGCTGGCGGAAGTTGCCCGGCCAGTCGTAGCCGACGAGCATGCGGCGCAACGCCGGATCGAGGTCGCGCGCCGCGCTGCCGTACGCATGCGCGTGGCGGCACAGGAGGTGAAGCGCGCTCGGGACGATGTCGTCCCGGCGGTCGCGCAACGGCACCGTCTCGAACTTCAGCACGTTGAGGCGATAGAACAGATCCTGGCGGAAATCGCCCGCCGCGACGACGTCCTCAAGGTCGCGATTGGACGCCGCGACCAGGCGGATGTCGACGGGGATCGGCTGCTCGGAGCCGAGGCGCATCAGTTCGCGCTCCTGGATCACCCGCAGCAGGCGGGTCTGGAGCGCCTTGTCGAGTTCGCCGATCTCGTCGAGGAACAGCGTACCCTTATGGGCAAGCTCGAACACGCCCTTCTTGCCCTTGCGCGAGGCCCCGGTGAACGCGCCCTCGACATAGCCGAAGAGTTCGCTTTCGAGCAGCGAGGCGGGGAACGCGCCGCAATTGACCGCGACGAACGGCCCGTGCGCGCGGCGGCTGCAGCGGTGGATGCCCTGCGCCAGCAGTTCCTTGCCGGTGCCGCTCTCGCCGGTGATCAGGATCGTCGCATCGGTCGCGGCGTAGCGCTTCATCAGGTCGAGCCGGGCGCGCATCTCGGCGTCCTCGGTGATGTAGTCGTCGAGGCGATACTGGGCGGTGAAGCGGCTTTGCTGCTGCTCCTGGTGCCGCACCTTCTGCTCGACGGTGTAGAGCCGCTCGACCCGCTCCATCGCGAACACCATGCCGCGCCCAACGCCGTCGCTGACGATCGGATAGAGGTAGCAGACCATCCGCCCGAACCGGGTTTCGACCACCTGGCCGACCTCCCACGCGCCGCGCGCGAGGATGTCGTGGGCGATTGCGAGCGACGGATCGACCGCCTCGATCGGCAACCCCATCATCTCGGCGCGGGAGCGCTGGAACACCGAGCTTGCGGCGCGGTTGGCGTGGGTGACGCGGCCTTCCTGGTCGAGCGAGAACACCGCCTTTTCGAACAGGTCGAGAACGGTCGAGAGGTGGTCGCGGTTGACCCGTTCGAGGTCGATGGCGTCGAGCAGCGCGGCGGCGCTTTCGAGCGCCTTGCCGACGCCTTCGGGCCCCGACGAGATCAGCCGGAATGCCGGGCACAGCGGCGCGAAGCGGCTGAGTGGAATGGTGTCGCCGATCATCAGGTCGACGGGATCCCGCGCGAGCTTGGCGCGCACGACGTTCTGGAGCTGCTCGTAGCCGAGCGCGTCGGTCTGTTCGAACAGGATCGCGTAGGACGAGATCCCGAGGGTATCGGCCATCTTGGTGAAGTCGCGGATGATCCCGGCGTAGCCGACGATCGCGATGCGGCTCTGCGTCCCAATGAGGTCGGCCAGCACGCGGAGGATGTCGTAGCTGTTGATCTCGATGCCGATCACCGGCAGGGCGGTGTGCTTGCGCAGCAGGTCGGCGGTCTTGCCGCGGCTGATCAGGACCCGGTATCCGGCGGCCTCCAGCTCCGGCAGCAGCCCGATCGCATCCTCAAGATTGGCCAACTTGACGTCGAAGCCGCGGTCGAAGGTCTCGCCGACCTCGCGCGCCACGTCGGCAAGCTCGGTGTAGGGCGCGATCAGACAAATCTCGTGAGCCATCGCCAATCCGTCCCCTTGCTGCCCGGGCGCGGCGGCTGTCCCCGCCCCGGGCGCTTTCGATAGAGCGCCAAGACTATCACGGAAGATCGGCCTCGGACTACTGGGGCGGGCCGATCGCCGCGGCGCAATCGCACCGGCCTTTCCCAACCCGGACGAACCCGCTAAGTTGACACCATCGCGCGCGGCCCGGCATGGCCGCCGCCGCGACGAAAGGCGGGCTCCGAGCATGACCGGTCTTTACCAGCTGATCGCCGACAACGAGGACTGGCTCCTGGAACGGACGATCCAGTTGGCCAAGGAACGCGGCTATACCCCCTACACGTCGACGCTGGAACAAGCCTGGCGAACCGCCATCCACGGCCTTTCCGAACCCTTGCTGACCGCGCTCGGCGAAGGACGGTCGCTCTCGCCGCCGCAGGCCGAGATCGACTACGTCCGCGATCCGATCGCCGCCTTCGGCGTCGTCGAGGCCCAACGCCACCGCTCGCGCGGGATCACCATGGGATTGTTCCTGGGGCTGATGAAAAGCTATCGCCAGGCATACCTGGAGATGGTCGCCCAGCTCGCGCCGGAAGCCCCGGACCTGCCGGAGCGGCGGCGGCTGATCGACAACTTCTTCGACCGCATCGAACTCGGTTTCTGCTGCGAATGGACGTCGTGCGGCGAAGGCGACCGCGTCCACGAGCTGCAGGAGAAAAATCGCCGCCTGACCAATGAAAAGAACAAATACCTGACGCTGTTCGAAAGCCTGACCGTGCCGGTGCTGTTGATGGACGACGCGGGCGAGATCGAGAACATCAATGCGGCGGCGGCGGCGCTGTTCGGCGGGGGCAAGTCGCCCGGCGCGACCTATTACGCGCTGCTGCCCGATCTGCCGCCTCCGCGCCTGCTGCTCGAAGCGGCGGATGCGGTGCGCCATCTCCCTCCGATCGAACTCGATCGGCCGCTGGAGAAAACCCTGGAAACCGTGCGCGGCCCCCGGCATTTCGTGATCCAGGTCCAAACCATGCTGGATATCAGCGAAAAATTCGTCGGCACAGTCGCGATTTTCAACGACGTCACCGAATCCCGGTGCGCCCGCGAGCAGGCCGAACAGGCGAACCGCGCGAAGTCGGCCTTCCTCGCGACGATGAGCCACGACATCCGCACGCCGATCAACGGCATTCTCGGGATGATCGAACTGCTGCGGGGCAGCACCCTGGAAGAGCGGCAGAAGTCCTATGTCGCCGGGATCGGGCGCTCGGGCGAGCTGCTATTGTCGATGGTCAACGACGTTCTCGACTATTCGAAGATCGAAGCCGGGTTGCTGGACCTCGAATCCATCGACTTCTCGCCAGCGGACGTGATCGGCGACGTCGTGACGCTGATCGCACCGATGGCCGCCGCGAAGGGGCTCGGTTTCGACGTCGAGGGTGCGTCGCGGATGCCCCGGGCGCTCAAGGGCGATCCCGCCAAGCTCCGGCAAGTTCTTCTCAACCTCCTCGGAAACGCGGTGAAATTCACCGAGACCGGCAGCGTCGCGCTGCGGGTTTTCGTTTCCGAACCGAAACGGGGCCTCGCCGAATTGCGGTTCGAGATCGAGGATAGCGGCGTCGGCATCGCGCCGGTGGTCCACGAGGTTTTGTTCGAGCCGTTCATGCAGGCCGACGGGTCGATCACCCGCCGCTTCGGCGGTAGCGGGCTCGGCCTGGCGATCTGCAAGCGGCTGGTCGCGGCGATGAACGGCGAGATCGACTTTTCAAGCACGCCGGGCCGCGGCAGCCTGTTCTGGTTCACCATCCGCATCGCGACGGGCTCGGCGCGCCGCCTCGCGGCCCTGGCGGGAACGCCGCGCGCCCCGATGCCGCTGTCCGTCCTGCTGATCGAGGACAATGAAGTCAACGCCCAGGTCGCCCAGGGGCTCCTGGAGCGCCAGGGCCATCAGGTCGATCTGGCGCGCACCGGGGCGGATGCCCTGGCGGCGATCGCGGCCCGCGACTTCGACGCCGTGCTGCTCGATCTCCGCCTGACCGACATGCCCGGCGCCGACGTCGCTCGGCACATCCGCGGCCTGCGCGATCCGCTGAAAAGCCGGGTTCCGATCGTCGCGCTGTCGGCGGAATTCGTCGCGGACGGCCGGGCCACGGCGCAAGCCGCCGGAATGAACGATTTCATCGCCAAGCCCTTCCGCCCCGAGCGCCTGGAGCAGGCGCTCCAACATGCGGTGCTGCGCCAGGGATTACCTCCCGCCCCCATCCGGGCGCGGCAAGCCGCCACGCCGGACGAGCCTCCGCTGATCGACGACACGGTGCTGGGAGGGCATGTCGTGGCGCTGGGGTGCGACGCCGCCGCGCGCATCGTCGCCGCGTTCCGGCAGAGCCTCGCCCCGACTCTCGACGGACTGGCGACGACCCCGGAAATCGGCGAGGCGGACGTCACGCGCTTGCGGGAGACCGGGCACCGGCTGAAAAGCGCCGCCGCCAACCTCGGGCTGGCACGTCTGTCGCGATCCGGTGCGGCGCTCGAAGCCGCGGCGGCGGCTGGCGACGCGCGGCGCGCGTCCCAGCTCGCCCAAACGGCAGCCGATCTCTGCGCGCCGTCGCTGGCGGCGCTCGACGCCTGCTGGTCGCGCCTGTCGGATCGGGCGGGCGGTCAGGCGTGTTCCGAGCCCGCGAAGACATAACCGACGCCGTGGATGGTGATGAACAACCGGGGCGCCAGCGGATCGGTTTCAAGCTTGCGGCGCAACCGGCCGACCAGAACGTCGATGGTCCGGTCGTTGGGCGACCAGTCGCGGTGACTGACGTAATCGAGCAGGTTGTCCCGCGTCAGGACCCGGCCGGGGCGCGAGGCGAACGCCACCAGCAATTCGAATTCGCCGCGCGTCAGCCGGACCTCGTGGCCGGCGGGATCGGTCAGCGTCCAGTGCGGCGCATCGAGCGTCCACCCCGAGAACCGCTTGACCGGATGGTCGCGCGATTCGGGCTGCGCCGCCTGGGTGCGGCGGATCAGGTTCTTCGCCCTGGCCTGCAATTCACGCGCGTTGAACGGCTTGGTCACGTAATCGTCGGCTCCCATCTCCAAGGCGACGATTCGATCCACCTCGTCGTGATGGCCGCTCACGATGATCACCCCGATCTCGGACTGGCGGCGCAGCTCCTGCAACAGCACGAGGCCGTCCTCGCCCGGCAGGCTGAGGTCGAGCATCACCAGGTCGATGGTGTCGCGCGCCAGGCTCTGACGCATGCCGTCGCCGTTTTCCGCCTCGACGACGCCGTACCCCGCCTTGCGCAGGTACGCCGCCAGGGTTTCCCGGCTGACCGGGTCGTCTTCGACGACCAGGATCTTGTGCGATTTCGGCATCGGCTCCCCCGAATAGGTCAAGTCCTGCGGCGGCGAGCGTTCTGTTAATATTTGTTTACAATTTTATACACGCCGTTCACGGGTGGCGGCAATGCCATTTACGTCGCGGGTTTAGTCTGTCCATCAGGCTGAAAACTGGACGTATCTCATGAACGGTCGATTTACCAGATGGCTCACTCCGGGATCGCCCCGCGCCAAATACGGCCTTGCGGCCCTGGTGGCGGTCGGGCTGCTCGCAGCCGTCGGCGGCGTGGTCTTCGTCGCCGGCTTCAACGGCGTCATGTCTTATACCAACAGCCTGGAGTTCTGTATCTCCTGCCATGAGATGCGGAACACGGTTTATGCCGAGTACCAGCAGTCGCCGCACTTCAAGAACGCCTCGGGCGTGCGGGCGACATGCGCCGATTGCCACGTGCCCCACGCGCTGGTGCCCAAGGTCGAGGCCAAGCTCAAGGCCACGAACGACCTGCTGCAAAGCGTCCTCGGCACGATCGATACTCCGGAGAAGTTCAACGACCAGCGCGCGCGGATGGCGAATATCGTCTGGTCCGAGATGGTCGCCTCGGATTCGCGCGAGTGCCGCAGCTGCCATTCCTTCGACGCGATGGATTTCCACAAGCAGCGCGAGGCCGCGGCCAAGCAGATGGAGCCCGCGGCACTGAAGAACGAGACCTGCATCTCGTGCCACAAGGGCATCGCCCACGCACTCCCGGACATGACCGCGGGCTACAAGAAGGACTTCACCAACCTGATGAACGAGAGCGCCCGCGAGGGCGCCAAGGCCAACACGCTCTTCACCCTGGTCACCAAGCCCTTGTTCCTCGACAAGCCGGGCGAGCCCGCCGGCAACGGCGACGGCAAGGTGCTGGCCGCGAGCAAGGTGAAAATCCTCGCGCGCGACGGCGACTGGCTGAAGGTCGAGATCGAAGGCTGGCAGCAGGAGGGTGCGGAGCGGGTTCTCTACGCGCTTCGCGGCCAGCGGATCTTTACCGCCGCGCTCGGCCCGGCCGCCGTGGACAAGGTCAATCGCCAACCCGCCGCCACCGACCCGGATACCGGCCTCGCCTGGAACGCCGCCACGCTCGTCGCCTGGGTCTCCAAGGACGCCCTGCTCGCGGACGATCGCAAGCTCTGGTCCTATGCCCAGGATATGTACAACGGCGCATGCGGCACCTGCCATTCCCTGCGCGAGCCGAATTATTTCCTTGCAAATCAATGGGCCGGAACGATGAACGCGATGCGCGGCCGGACCTCCCTCGACGACGAGCAGGCGCGCTTCCTGCAGAAGTATCTGCAATTCAACGCCAAGGACACCGGAGGCAATCATGGCTGAGAGGGCTTTCCACCCCATCGCCGCCGCGGATCGGCGGGCATGGCTTTACGACTGGCTGGGAGGCATTTTCGCGCAGCCGCTCACCGAGGCGCGGATCGCCGCGCACCTGACGGGTCCGGGCGCGGCGTTCCTGGCAGACCTGGAACACGATCCGGTCGTCGGGAGCGAGGTCTCGACGATGCTCCGCGCGCTGCGCTCGGAGACCTGCGAGCGTGCGCTTGGGACAGTGTTTTCGCTTCTGTTTCTCGGGGTCGGCGGCCCCGCCCAGGTTCCGCCGTACGAATCCGCGTTCACCGATCCGAACGGCCGCCTGTTCCAGCAGGCCACGGCGCGGATGGAGGACGCGTTGCGGCGATTGGACCTGTCGGTCGATCCGGCGTGCGTCGAGCCGCCCGATCACCTGGCGATTGAACTGATGGTGATGGTTCAGTTGGTGCTGCGGGGCGAAATCGCCGCGCAGGCGAAGTTCCTGGAGCAGCATTTGTCCTGGGTGCCGACGTTCGCCGATCTCTGCGGCGAACGGGACCCCAGCGGTTTCTACGCCGCCGCCGCACGGGCGCTGGCGGGATTTTTGGAAGAGGAGCGCCTTGCCCTGAGCGAGGCCGCCTCCGCAACTCTCGAACGGGAGATCGCATGATGTCCGAGTCCTCGACCGGCGGACTGACCCGCCGCACGATTTTGCAATCCGGCATCGCGGCAACCGCGCTCGGCCTGGTGGGTTCGACCTGGCTGGCGCGCGGCGCCGCCGCGGCGACGGCGGCAAGCGGCGAAGTGCTCACCGCATCTCACTGGGGCGCCTTCCGGGCGAAGGTGGACCAGGGGCGTTTCACCGCGATCCGTCCTTGGGAAAAGGACCCCCATCCCAGCCATCAGTTGGAAGGGGTGCTGGATTCGGTCTACGCGCCCAGCCGGATCAAGTATCCGATGGTGCGCCGCGCCTTCCTGGAGAAGGGACCGGGAGCCTCGCCCGAAACCCGGGGCAACGGCGACTTCGTCCGGGTATCCTGGGACCAGGCGCTCGATCTCGTCGCCAAGGAAATGAAGCGGGTTCAGACCGAGCACGGGCCATCCGGCATATTCGCCGGATCCTATGGCTGGATGAGCCCCGGAAAGCTGCATAACCCCCGCAACCTGCTGCGCCGCCTGATGAACTTGAACGGCGGCTTCGTCACCCACTCGGGCGACTACTCGACCGGCGCGTCCCAGGTGATCATGCCGCACGTCGTCGGCAGCCTTGAGGTCTACGAGCAGCAGACGGTTTGGCCGGTGGTGGTCGACAACACCTCGTTGATGGTGTTCTGGGGCGCCGATCCGATGCTGACCAACCAGATCAGTTGGAGCGTCGCCGACCACGGCGCGTACGAAGGCCTGAAGGCGTTCAAGGAAACCGGCAAGAAGGTGATCTGCATCGACCCGATCCGCACCGAAACCTGCAATTACCTGAATGCGGAATGGATCGCCCCCCGCCCGCAGACCGACGTCGCGATGATGTTGGGGATCGCCCATACCCTCGTCGTCGAAAAGCTGCACGACGAGAAATTCCTGAAGGACTACGCCTACGGCTTCGAGAAATTCCTGCCCTACCTGATGGGCCAGGACGACGGCACGCCGAAGACCGCCGAGTGGGCGTCGGCGATCTGCGACGTCCCGAGCGACGTGATCAAGGATCTGGCGCGCCGCTTCGCCAAGAATCGCACGATGCTGGCGAGCGGATGGTCGGTCCAGCGCCAGCACCACGGCGAGCAGGTTCACTGGATGCTGGTCACTCTCGCCTGCATGCTCGGGCAGATCGGATTGCCGGGCGGCGGCTTCGGGCTCAGCTATCACTACGCCAGCGGCGGCACGCCGACGTCGGAAGCCCCGCCGCTGCCGGGGATCACCGACGGCAGCAAGGCGGTCGGCGGCGCGGCATGGCTGGGCAGCAGCGGCACGGCCTCGATCCCGCTGGCGCGGGTCGTCGACATGCTG
The DNA here is from genome assembly GCA_002307145.1 of Rhodospirillum sp. UBA1311. Classification (GTDB taxonomy): domain Bacteria; phylum Pseudomonadota; class Alphaproteobacteria; order Rhodospirillales; family Rhodospirillaceae; genus Oleispirillum. The sequence continues at coordinate 51,638 of DBTR01000067.1, forward strand.
AACAACCCCGGCCAGGAGTTCGACTTCAACGGCACCAAGGGTAAGTATCCCGACATCAAGCTGATCTATTGGGTCGGCGGCAACCCATTCGTCCATCACCAGGATCGCAACCGGATGGTCAAGGCCTGGAAGCGGGTGGAAACCTTCATCGTCCACGACAGCCAGTGGACGCCGACCGCCCGCCACGCCGATATCGTGCTGCCCGCCACCACCTCCTACGAACGCAACGACATCGAGCAGGTCGGGGACTATTCGCTGCGCTACGTCATCGCGATGAAGAAGGTCATCGACCCGATCTTCGAAGCCCGCTCCGACTTCGACATCTTCGCCGCGCTGGCGGATCGGATCGGCAAGAAGCAGCCGTTCACCGAAGGCAAGAGCGAGATGGACTGGATTCGCTCGTTCTACGAGGCCGCGATTCCCCTGTCCAAGGGACGCATGCCGCCGTTCGACACGTTCTGGCAGGGTGAAGGCGTGGTCGAGTTCCCGGTTTCCGCTGCGGAAAAAAGCTTCACCCGCTTCAAGAAGTTCCGCGACGACCCGCTGCTCGAACCGCTCGGCACCCCGACCGGGAAGATCGAGATCTACTCCAACAACATCGCCAAAATGGCCTACGACGACTGCCCGCCCCACCCGACCTGGATGGAGCCGATCGAACGGCTGGGCGGCCCCACCACGAAATATCCTTTGCACATCAACGCCAAGCATCCGAACGGCAGGCTTCACTCGCAGCTTTGCGGCACGAAGCTGCGCGACACCTATACCGTTGCCGGACGGGAGCCGTGCCTGATCAACACCCAGGACGCGGCCAAGCGCGGCATCAAGGATGGCGACGTGGTGCGGGTATTCAACGATCGCGGCCAGATCCTCGCCGGTGCCAAGGTTTCCGACGACATCCGGCCTGGCGTGATCCGCGTCAGCGAAGGCGGCTGGTACGATCCGGTCGACCCGGCCAAGGAAGGAAGCCTCTGCAAGTACGGCGACGTCAACGTGCTGACCGTGGACGTCGGCACCTCGAAGCTGGCCCAGGGCAACTGCGGCCATACGGCGGTCGGCGAGGTGGAGAAGTACAAGGGCGCGGCGCCTGCGGTGACGGCCTTCGCCGCACCGAAGGCGGCGTCCTGAGTCCCGCCGGTTCCGCCCGATTCCGATCCGGGATCGGGCGGAACCGGCAACACCGAGACAATCGGGAGCCAACGCGATGATCGATTCCTTCGGTCGCCCGATCACGTATCTGCGGGTTTCGGTCACCGACCGATGCAATCTGCGGTGCTTTTACTGCATGACCGACGATCCTGAATTCCTGCCCCGCCGCGACATTCTCGATATCGAGGAGTTGGAGCGGCTCTGCCGGGTCTTCGTGCGGCTGGGGGTGCGGAAAATCCGGATCACCGGGGGCGAGCCGCTGGTCCGGCGCGGGATCATGGACCTGCTCCGTCCGCTCGGGCAGGAAATCGCGGCGGGTCGCCTGCGGGAACTCTGCCTGACCACCAACGGCATGCAGCTCGCCCGCTTCGCGCCCGCGCTGGCGGCCACCGGAGTGCGGCGGATCAACGTCTCGCTCGACAGCCTGGATGCCGACGTCTTTCGGCGGATCACCCGCGGCGGCGATCTGGCTACCGTGCTGCATGGCGTATCCGCCGCGCGAGACGCCGGATTGGCGGTCAAGATCAACGCCGTGGCCTTGCGCGGCGTCAACGATGGCGGCCTTGGCGACCTGGTTGCCTGGTGCGGCGAACAAGGCTTCGACCTGACTCTGATCGAAACCATGCCGCTTGGCGGTCTCGCCGCCAGTCGCGCAATGCAATATCTCCCACTCGACGAGGTTCGCCGCCACTTGGCCCGCAACTGGACGCTCGTGCCCTCCGATTACCGGACCGACGGACCGGCACGCTATTGGGACATCCGGGAAACCGGGTGCCGGCTCGGCTGCATCGAAGCCATGAGCCATTGCTTTTGCGCGAGCTGCAATCGGGTGCGCCTGACCGCCGCAGGGTCGTTGAACCTTTGCCTGGGACGAAGCGACAGCGTCGATCTGCGCACGTTGCTGCGCACCCACGACAGCGACGCCCACCTCGAACGCGCGATTCTCGCCGCCGTCGCGGCCAAGCCCGAGGGCCACGATTTCGCGATCGGCGCGGGCATCCCGCCGGTCTCGTTCCGCCGGATGTACCAGACCGGCGGCTGACTGGAGATCCCGCCGCGAGGGACGACGCCTCAACCCTCGCCGCCGCGACGGACACGGGCGAGAGTGCTGTGGAGGAGCTCGATGAGGTCTTGCTTCTTCTCCTGGCGGCGCATGACGATGCCGAGCTCGCGGGTGAGCCCGATGTCGCCGAACGGCAGGACTCGCATGTTCAGCACCCGGGCGCGCGGAATGTAGAGACCCGGCACGATCCCCGCCCCCAGGCCCGCGCCCACCATCAGCACGATCGCCTCGAAGGTGTCGAGCTCCATTTCCGGCACCAGCTTCAACCCCTTGCGTTCCAGTACCGCATCGATCTCGCGCTCGCCGGGAAGAATCGGGACGAACCGCAGGTACGGCGCCGACGACAGGACTTCGTCGTCGGTGAGACCCGGGGTTCCCGGTGGGGCGATCACGTAGAAGCGCTCGACCGCATAAGACTTCCACAGCAGATCGCGATTCTCGACCGGAGGACCGACCACCAGGGCGGCATCGAGGCGTCCGGCGCGGACTTCCTGGGTGAGTTCGGACGACAGGCGGCCGCTGCCAACCAGGCGCAGCGACAGGCGCGGGTGGCTCGACTTGAGGGCGTGGAGCGCCTCGGGAAGGCCCGACGACAGGGCGCTGCGCACCGCCCCGATGGTGAGGTTGCCGCCGATATGGGCGCGACTGTTGCGTTCGAGAAAGAGGTCGTGCGCGTTGAGGATCGTGCGCGCGGTTTCGACGTACATGCGGCCGACGCGGGTCAGGCGCGGTGGACGACAGGCACGGTCGAACAGCGGCAGGCGCAACTGGCTTTCGAGGTCGCCCATCTGCTGGCTGACCGCCGACTGGGTCAGGTTGACGGCCTGGGCGGCACGGGAAAACGAGCCGTATTCGGCCACCGCCACCAGGGTTGCAAGCTTTCTCAGATCCATGCCGCCTCGCAACTTTGTAAGCAAAGCTTATACTAATAATTAGATAAATTCGCTATCACGAATTCTAAATCCCGTCATACTAATTTTTAGGCGAACGTAGAAAGAGCCTAAAACTTATGCACATGCCGGCGGCGTTTCCGGCCGATCCGGCATCGCGGGAGCGAAGAATGTCGATGATTGCGGAACACATGAGCTGCATCAAACAGTCCGCCGCCTCGGTCGTATCGGCGCGGGCGGTGGCATTGCGGCAGCAGGGCAAGGACGTCATCAGCCTTTCGGCAGGCGAGCCCGATTTCCCCACCCCGGAACACGTTCAGCTGGCGGGCATCCGCGCGATCGTCGAAGGCAAGACCAAATACCCGCCGATTCCCGGCATCATGCCCTTGCGCAAGGCGGTGTGCGCCAAGCTCAAGCGCGAAAACGGCCTCGACTACGCCCCCGAACAGGTGATTGCGAGTTCGGGCGCGAAGCAGGTGATCTTCAATGCGCTCGCCGTCACCCTCGATCCCGGCGACGAGGTGATCGTGCCCGCACCGTATTTCGGCTGCTACACCGAGGAGACCGCGCTGTGCAAAGGCGTGCCGGTGGTGGTGGAAACCACCATCGCGGACGGCTTCCGCCTCGACGCCGCGCGCCTCGAAGCCGCAATCACGCCGCGCACCAAGTGGCTGATCCTCAACAACCCCAACAACCCCTCGGGCGCGGTTCTCGATCGCGGCCGCCTGGAGGCGATCGCCGAGGTGCTGCGACGCCATCCGCAGGTCTGGGTGCTCTCCGACGACATCTACGAACACCTGATCTACGACGACCTGCCGTTCATCTCGATTCTCGAAGTCGCTCCCGACCTCAAGGACCGCACCCTGGTGGTGAACGGCTTTTCCAAGACCTTCAGCATGACCGGCTGGCGTCTCGGCTACGGCGCAGGCCCGCTGGAGCTGATCAAGAACATGACGAAGTACCAGTCGCAGAGCACCAGCGGCGCATGCCAGGTCTCGCAATGGGCCGGCGTCGCCGCGCTCGAAGGCGAGATGGGGTTCGCGGCGCGCCAGCGCGCGATCTTCCAGAAGCGGCGCGACCTCGTGGTGCAGCGCCTCGGCGCGGTTCCGGGGCTGGAGGCGATCTGCCCCGAAGGCGCGTTCTACGTCTATGTTTCGTGCACAGCGATGCTCGGCCGCACCGCGCCCGATGGCCGTGCGATCGCGAGCGATGCGGACTTCGCCGACTACCTGCTCGATGCGGGCGTGGCGCTGATCCCGGGCGTCGCGTTCGGGCTTTCGCCGTTCGTGCGGATCTCGTTCGCCACCGACACCGCGTCCCTTGAGGAAGCCTGCCGCCGGATCGCCGCCGCGTGCGCCGACCTCCGCTAGGCCGTGCCACGAAATTCCGAGAACGAGAAGAAGAAGGGTACGCAACACATGATCGACATCGTCCACCCGATGGATGCCCCACTGTTCAAGGGCCTGACCTCGACCCCAGCGATGCGCGAGATCTTCCAGGCGAGCGGTTTCGTGCAGGCCTGGCTCGACGTCGAAGCGGCGCTCGCCGAAGCTCAGGCGGAAATCGGCATGATCCCCGCCGAGGCCGCCGCGGCGATCCGCGCCAAGGCCGACGTGAAGCTGATCGACATCGAGCGGGTCCTGGCCCACGGCAAGGAAACCGCCCACACCCTGCTCGGCGTGTTGCGCGAATACCGGGCCAACCTCGGCGATCCGCACCAGACCTGGCTGCACTACGGCGCGACCACCCAGGACATCCTCGACAGCGCGACGATGCTGACCGTCGCCCGCGCCCATGCGGAGATCGGCCGCCAACTCGACGATATCGTCGACGTCCTGCTGCGGTTGATGACGCGCCACCGCGACACCCTGGCGGTGGCGCGTTCCCACGGCAACCACGCCTTGCCCTTCACCTTCGGCCTCAAGGTCGCGGGTTGGCTCGACGAAATGGACCGCAACCGCGATCGCTGGCGCGAGCTTCGCGCGCGGTGTCTGGTCGGCAACCTCTCGGGGGCGATCGGAACCTTCGCCGCCTGGGGCGACCAGGGCCTGGACCTGCAGCAGCGCGCCTGCCGCATTCTCGGCCTCGGCGTACCGCGCACCTGGTGGCACGCCCAGCGCGATCGCCTCGCCGAACTCCTCAACGCACTGTCGCTGGTCGCCGGAACCTCGGCGCGCATCGCGCAGGAAATCTATGTCTCCTGCATGACCGAGATCGGCGAACTCGCCGAGGCCTACACCCACGACACCGTCGGCTCCAGCACCATGCCGCACAAGCTCAACCCGATCGGCAGCGAGTGGGTGCGCTCGCTCGCGGCGATCGTGCAGGGCAACGCGGCGGTGATGGACCGCCTGATGACGCCGCTCAACGAACGCGACGGCAGCGTCTGGCGCGCCGAATGGGTGACGGTGCCGGAAACCTTCTGCCTCGCCGGAGCGATGCTCGCCCAGCTGCACAAGGTGCTCTCGGGCCTCCGCGTCAACGAAAAGCGGATGCGCGCCAACCTCGACCAGCTCAAGGGCGTACTGCTCTCCGAACGGGTGATGTTCGTACTGTCGCGGGCGATGCCGCTCGGCGCTGCGCACGAGGTGATCCACGAGATTTCGCTCAAGGCGCTGGAGGAGGACAAGCCGATGCTCGACCTTCTGCTCGCCGATACGCGTGTGGCGAAAGCCTGCGACCGGGCGGAGCTCGAAGCGGCGCTCAAGCCGGAGAACTACACCGGCCTCTCCGCCGTCATCGTCGATGCGCTCGCCCGCGAGGTGCGTGGATGACCGCCGCCGCACCCTGGCTCGCGCCTCTGGCGGATTGGTGCGCGTCGCTCGACGGCGCGACCCTTTCCGCAACCGTGCGCGACCGGGTGCGGGACGCGGCTCTCGATTGGTACGGGGCGCTCGCCGCGGGCGTCGCCCATCCCCTGGCGCCACGCTATCGCGCGGCGCTACTCCGCGACGGCATCGGCAACGCTTCGGTGGCGGGTGACCCGACCCTGCGTCCGATCCTGACGGCCGCGCCGCTCAACGCCGCGTTGTCGCATCTCGCCGAGGTCGACGACGGCCACCGCCTCGCGATCATGCATCCCGGGATCACCGTGATGCCGGTGGCCCTCGCCCTTGCCGAGATGCGCGACCTCTCCGCCGCCGACCTGCGCGCGGCGATCGTCGCCGGATACGAGGTCGGGCTGCGCGTCGGCGCGTTGCTCGGCAAGGCGCATTACGCGGTCTGCCATGTCACCGCCACCGCCGGATGCTTCGCCGCCGCCGCCACCGCGAGCCGCGCATTGGGACTTTCGGCGGAACGCACGTTGCACGCGCTCGGACACGCCGGAACCCAGGCGGCGGGGCTATGGCAGTTTCTCGACGACAATGCCGAGGCGGCCAAGGCCTTCCATGCCGCGACTGCGGCGCGCAACGGCCTGACTGCGGCGTTTCTCGCGGAATCCGGGATCCCGGGCGCCGTCCGGGTCCTTGAGGGGCCGCGAGGCCTGCTGGCCGCATATCACCTCGCTGCGGATCCGGCACGCCTCGCGGTTCCGACCGCGCCACCGCTCCAGATCGAAACCGTGACGGTCAAGAGCTGGCCGACCTGCGGCCAGATGCACAGTTGCCTCGACGCGGTGCGCGACATCCTCGCGGCCACGCCGCTGAAGCCGGAACAGGTGGCGGTGGTGCGGGTGCGCGGCCCGAAGGCGCAGACCGACATCGCCGCGCGCCGCGACCCGAAAACCTTCGAGGAGGCGAAGTTCTCCACCGCCTTCTGCGTCGCGTTCCAACTGACCGAAGGCGACCTGACCTTCGCCAACTTCACCGCAGCCGCGCTCGACCGCCCCGATATCCACGCGCTCGCCGCGCACGTCAGCGTCGTCGAGGATCCGGCGCTCACCGCGCGCTTCCCCGCCGAGCGTCCCGCCGAGGTCGAGATCGAGCTTGCCGACGGACGCCGCCTCCGCGCCGCCCGCGCCTTCCGCCGCGGCGATCCGGAGGCGCCGTGGAGCTTCCCCGAACTGATCGCGCGCTTCGATGCGATCGCAACCGCGCTGCCGGAAATGCAGCGCGCCGAGGTCGTCGCCTGGTGCGCCGCCCTCGCGATGAGCGACACCCGCCAGGGCGCGGCGGTTCGCCACGTGTTCGATAACATGCGCCCACACAAGGGAGTAACGCAGTGATCCGCAACGCCATCATCATCGACGCGGGCGACAACATCGCCACCGTGCTGCGCGATGTCGCGGCCGGCGAGGAGGTCGTCGCCGGACTGGGCGACGAAGCCGTCGTCCTCGTCGCCGCCGAACCGATTCCGTTCGGCCACAAGGTTGCCGTACGCGCCATCGCCAAGGACGAGGAAATTCTCAAATACGCGGCGGTGATCGGCGCCGCGACCCGGGACATCGCCCGGGGCATGCACGTCCACGTCCAGAACGTCGTCAGCCTGCGTGGCCGCGGCGACCTCGAACCCCGGGAGAAATGAGCATGAGCTTTCTCGGATACCGTCGCGCCAACGGCCAGGTCGGCACCCGCAACTATGTCGGAATTCTCGCCACCGTCGCCTGCGCCAACGAAGTCGCCCTCGGCATCGCCAACCAGGTGCGCGGCACCATGGCGTTCACCCACCAGCAAGGCTGCTGCCAGACGCCTCCCGATCTCCAACGGGTGACGCGCACCCTCGCGGGCCTCGGCTGCAATCCCAACCTCGCGGCGGTGATTCTCGTCAGCCTCGGTTGCGAAGGCACCGATGTCGCGGCGGTGGCCGAAGCGATCAAGGCGACCGGCAAGCCGGTCGCGGTTCTTCCGATCCAGGAAAGCGGCGGCCTCGCCAACACCCTCGCCAAGGGAACCCTGCTTGCGCAGAAGCTGGTGATGGATGCGTCGCACATTTCCCGCGAGCCGTGCGACGATTCCGATCTCGTCGTCGGGCTCAAGTGCGGCAGCTCCGACACCACCTCCGGCCTCGCGCCGAATCCGGCGCTCGGACTCGCCGTCGAACGGCTCACCGCGATCGGCGGCACGGCGGTGATGGGTGAAGTCACCGAGTTCATCGGCGCCGAGCACATCCTCGCCGCTCAGGCCAAGGACGAAGCCACGGGACGCCGCATTCTCGACCTCGTCGAGCGCATGGAGAACCGCGCCAAGGCGGTAGGCGTCGATATGCGCGGCGGCCAGCCGACTCCCGGCAACATCAAGGGCGGCCTCACCACGATCGAGGAGAAGTCCCTCGGCGCGATCGCCAAGGCGGGCCGCGCGATCGTCCAGGACGTCTACGAATACGGCGAGCGCCCGCGGGTCAAGGGGCTGGTGGTGATGGACTCCCCCGGCCGCGAACCGGAACTGCTGACCGGCATGGCGGCGGCGGGCTGCAACGTCATCGTCTTCACCACCGGCCGCGGCGCGCCGCAGGGCTTCCCGTTCGTTCCGGTACTCAAGGTCACGGGCAACCGCAACACCTGGGAAACCCTCGTGGATCACATGGACCTTTCGGTGCACGAGGTGATCGACGGCAGCGAAAGCATGCCGGCCGCGGCCGCGCGGCTTTACGACGCGATTCTCGGCGTCGCCGGCGGGGTCACCACGAAAGCGGAAGTCTCCGGCTACTTCAAGGCTATGGATATCTACGTCACCGGCCCGGTGATCTGAGGAGGCGCACGCGATGACTGGAACCATCAGACGCATACCCGTCGCCCTCGCACGCAACGCCGCGATCGACATCCTCGTCGCGCGCGGCGTCCCTGCGGTGGACGCGGGCAAGGTGGCGGACTCGTTGATCGCCGCCGACCTCCGCGGCATCGACACCCATGGCCTCGCCTGCCTGAAGGATTACGTGCAGGCGCTCGAAGAAAACCGGATCGCCGCGACGCCGAGCTTCCGCATCGACCAGCGATTCCCGTGGGCGAGCCGTCTCGATGCCGACAACGGCCTCGGACCGCTCGCCGCATGGGAAGGCATGACGCTCGCGATTGGATCCGCGGAACGCTTCGGCATCGGCGCGACCGGCGTGACCCGGAGCAACCACTTCGGCGCCGCCGGAGTGTACGCCGCGATGGCGGCCGAGCGCGGTTGCATCGGCATCGTCGCGGCCAACGCATCGGCGGTGGCCGCGCCGCACGGCGCGACCAAGCCGATGCTCGGCACCAACCCGCTTGCAATCGCCATCCCGGCGGGGCGGTTTGCACCGGTGGTTCTCGACATGGCGACCAGCGAGGGTTCGCGCAAAAAAGTCCGCAAGGCGCTTGAGGACGGCAGCGAGATCCCTTCCGGTTGGGCGCTCGGCCCCGACGGCAAGCCGACTACCGACCCGGCGCAGGCACTCAAGGGAGTAATGCTGCCGTTCGCCGGGGCGAAGGGATCGGGCTTGAGCCTGATCGTCGACATCCTCGCGGGCGTGCTCACTGGAGCCGCGTTCGGCGGCCAGGTTTTGAGCGTGATGACCAACCAGGAACGGGAGTCCGGCAACGGCCACTTCATGCTCGCGTTCAAGGCGTCCGCCTTCCTCGAACAGACCGCATACACCCATCGCATCGAGGAGGAAATCGAACGGCTGCATGCGCTGCCGCCCGCCACCGGCTTCGACGCCGTGACCTATCCGGGCGAGCGCAGCGCGCGCGTCCGCGCCGATCGCAGCGCGCTCGGCATCCCGATGACCGAGGCCCGCATCGAAGCACTCGTCGCCCTGGGCGGCGGCCGCTTGCGGACTCCGGCGACAATCTGACCAGCATCGCGTTCCAAAAACTTAAAATACAGGGAGACACCCAATGCGGATGATTTGGTTGAGTAAGGGTCTTCTCGTCGGCCTCGCGCTTGCAGCGACGTCTGCCTTCGCGGCGGACTATCCGTCCAAGGACGTACACATCATCGTTCCGTTCAAGCCGGGCGGCGGCGTCGACACCAGTTCGCGCATCCTTGCCGAATACGGCAACAAGCATATGGCCAAGGGTAAGCTCGAAGTCGAAAACCGCGCAGGCGGCGATGGCGTCGTCGGCCAGACCTTCGCGGCCAAGGCCAAGGCGGACGGATACACCGTGCTGGCGATGACGAGCTCGGTGGTGACCAACCCGATCCTCAAGCAGACCGGGTACAAGCTGGAAGATTTCCAACCCGTCGCCCTGTACAACACCGACCCGGAAGTGATCGTCGTCGGCGCGGCATCGCCGTTCAAGACCATTGCCGAACTGCTCGCGGCATCGAAGGAACGGCCGCTCACCGTCACCGTCGCCGGAATCGCCACCTCGCATCACATGGCGGGACTGGCGCTGGAGGATTCCGCGGGCATGAAGTTCACCTACGTGCCAACCACCGGATTCGGTGCGCAACTGCAGGCGGTGATGGGCGGCCATGTCGAACTCGGCCTGTTCCCCCTCGGCGAAATCAAGAAGCATGCCGACGCGGGCACCGTGCGCATCCTTGCGGCCGCCTCCGACGCCCGCCTCGACATCCTCCCCAACGTGCCGACCTGGCAGGAAGCCGGCCTCAACATCAAGCGCTGGACCACTTTCCGCGGTTGGGCGGTCCCGAAGGGCACGCCGGAAGCGGCCGTCAAGTATCTCTCCGACCTGCTCGGCAAGATCAGCACCGATCCCGCCTACGTCAAGCAGATGAACGATTACGGCTTCCCGATCGCATACAAGGACGCCGCGGGATTCACCGACGAGGTCAACGACTACGCGGAAGTGACCACGCGGGTGATCGCCAAGCACGGCCTCAAGGAAAAGCAATAAGCCTTCGATGGTGGCGTCGCGACCTCGCGTCGCCACCCGTACACGCGAGGTGACGAAATGCCCGTTCTCAAGACCATCGACTTCTGGAGCGGCCTGGCCTTTGCCGGGATTGGCTTTTCCGCCTGGGCAACCGCGCTCGGGTTCGATTCGAGTTCGTCGGCCTATCCGGCAACGCTTGCCGCGACGCTCGCCCTGCTCGGGCTGGCGCTCGCCTTCAAGGCGTGGCGCGACGCCACGGCACAGACCGCCACCGCCGAAGGCGTCCACATCATCCTCCAGGGACCGGCGCTCGAAATCGGCGTGTGGTCTCTCTGGGCCGTGGCGCTGTGGGCCGGGCTCGGCTACGTCGGCCCGACATTCGTCGCCTGCACGATGCTGATTCTGCGCCACGCCGACGATCGGGGCCTCCGCCTGCATATCGCGCAGGCCCTGAGCGTTTCGCTCGTGGTGTTCGTGATCTTCTACCTGATCTTCAAGGTTCCGCTGCCGGAACTCGACTTCATCCGGGACTTACTGGAATAGGCCCGCCGCATCCGCTGGTTTGAAAGACTCCGCCAATGACCGAAATAGCGCTTGGTTTCGCAACGCTCATGGACCCCGCGGTTCTCGGCTTTCTGCTGATCGGCATCGTTGCCGGGCTGATTGTCGGGTCAATCCCGGGCCTGAACGACAACATAGCCTTCGCGATCTTCATCCCCCTGTCGTTTTCCCTTTCCCCCACCTACGCACTCGCCCTGATGGTCGGCCTCTATTGCTCCTGTGCGGTCGGCGGCTCGATCCCGGCGATCATGGTCAAGGTACCCGGCACGGCTTCCTCGGTGCTCACCGCGATCGACGGCCACGCCATGGCACGCTCCGGCAAGGCCGGTCAGGCGCTCGGCATCGCGATTACGTCGTCGGTGTTCGGCGGCATCTCAAGCGCCCTGATCCTGCTGCTGTTCGCACCGCCGATGGCCGCCTTCGCACTGCGCTTCGGCTACGTCGAGAATTTTTCGCTCGGCATCCTCGGCATGGCCAGCGTCCTGGGCCTGCTCGGCGGCAGCCTGATCAAGGGCCTGCTCTCGGCGGTGCTCGGCCTTTTGGTGGCAACCATCGGCTTCAGCCAGCAGACCGGCCTGCCCCGTTTCACCTTGGGCCTCGACAGTCTTTACGAAGGCGTGCCGTTCGTACCGCTTCTGGTCGGATTGTTCGGCATCACCGCAGTGCTTGAGCTTGCCGAAGAGCTGATCCGCGATCGCCGCAAGGGCGAGACGCCGCGAGAAATGCCGCGCATCACCGATTCCTTGTACATCAGCTGGAAACTGTCCAAGCGCCTGCTGCCCACCTGGTTGCAGTGTTCGGTGATCGGCAACGTCATCGGCATCATTCCCGGCGCCGGCATGCTGATGGCCATCTACATGGGATACGAACGCATTTCCCATCGGTATAAGCGATTGTTCGCGGGAAAGCCCGGCGAGCCCGAATGGGGAGAAGGAGCACCCGAGGGCATCGCCGCCCCGGAATCCGCCAACAACGCGGTGGTCGCCAGCTCGATGGTGCCCTTGCTTTCCCTTGGCATTCCCGGCAACTCGGTTTCGGCGCTCTTCATCGGCGCACTCATGATCCAGGGCATGGTGCCTGGACCGCTGCTGTTCATCGACCATCCGGACATCGCCTGGATGATCATCGTCGCCTTCCTGGTCGCCAACGTGCTGATGTGGCCGATCTCCTATGCCATGGTGCGCTCCATCTCCGGATTGGTGTTTCATCTGCCGAAATACGTCCTGGTTCCAACCATTTCCCTGCTCTGTCTCACCGGCGCCTATTCCGATGAGAACTCGATGTTCAGTATCGGCATCGCATTGATTTCCGGTGTCGTCGGCTACATCACCCGGCGTCTCGGCATTCCGCACGCCCCATTGATTCTCGCGCTCGTGCTGGGCCGCACGATCGAGGACAACCTTGGAAACGCGCTCGCGATTTCAGGTGGCGACTGGTCGATCTTCCTCGAACCAACCAGTCATCCGATCAGCCTGGCGCTGATTCTCGGCGCCGTCGCATTCATGCTCGGGCCGATCATCTCCGGCAGCCGCAAACGCTACCGGGCGCGCCGTCAACGTGCCGAGATGGAGGTGCGAGGCTAGTGCTTTGCACCTCCATCCGGGGAAATTTTCCCCCGGTTCGGAGCCGAGAGCGGCGATCGGAGGGCGGACGAGACGAAGAGGAGAGGAGAGGCAGGTTCCAGGAACCGCAGCTCATCGGTTTTCCGTCTGGGTCTTGATCGCCCGCCGCGCCGCCAACGTCGCGATGCCGCCCAGCGCATCGCTTTCCACCTTGGCCGTCGTTTCCCCATCGGGGCGCCGCGCCTCCTTGACGAGAAGGGAGCCCGACCGCTCCTTTCGGGGCAGAACGCGACGCTCGGCCGCATGCCAGCGGACCCCAAGGGTGGAGGTTTCGAGCAGCACCTCGCGGATTACCGCATCCATGTCCTCCGACGCCGCCAGCAGCCGCAGCGTGAGCAGGGGGCGTCCTTTCTTGCCGATGCCGGGAACCAGAACCAGATCGCGCACGGACGCAAGGCCGCGCAGCCGATCGGAGGCTTGGCCGATTTCCTCGCCGGTCATGTCATCGATATCGCATTCCAGAACGCAGATGGCCTCGGTCTCCGTCGCCTTTCCCGATGCGAACAAGGACGCCCGCAGAATGTTGGGCATGTTGGGAAGGACGCGAGAACCGGCTCCGATGCCGCAGGCGATCAGCCTGCCGCCAGGATTGGCACGAGGCTCGCCGCCGGTGACGTGGCGGAGGATTGCCGCGCCGGTCGGGGTGACGCGTTCGCCGGGGACGCCGTCGTCCCGCCAGAGATAGCCGCGCAGCAATGCCGCGGTGGCAGGCGTCGGCACCGGCAGGAGGCCATGCGCGGTCTTCACCAGTCCGCTCCCGAGAGGCAGTTCCGACACGCTCCAGGAGACTCCCGGCAGCGCGGCGAAAATGCTGCCCGCCGCGGTCACGTCCATCAGGGAATCCCAGTCGCCGATCTCGTGGAAATGCACCTTTTCCAGGGCGACGCCGTGGATGCCCGCCTCGACCTCCGCCAATGCGCGGAGGATCGCCGCGGCATGCATCGCCGTGCCTTCGGACAGGTCCGCCGCTTCAATGCGCCACCGCATGTCGAGATACGTGCCCTGCTCGTAGGGGCCATGTGTATGATTATGGCTATGATGGCCGTGCGGATGATGACCGGAAATCGCGTGGGCGGACTCGTGCTCGTTTGCCTTCAGCTCGAAGCGTAGCGCGGCAATGCCGCCGACCACGACCTCCGCCAGGATCGGCTTGCCGCACCCGAAGAGGGGCAGAACCGCCACCACGTCGGCGAGGACGCGCGGACGCAGCGCCGGCAACGCATTGAGCAGGGCGGCGACGAACATGTCTCCGGCCGCACCGCCGACCGCATCGAGGTGGACATGGGCGATTTCAGTCATTTCAAGGGTACTCCGACGATGCTTCGGTCCCACGCGATCGAAGGGCTCAAGCGGCGCGCACCTCTTCGAGGAAGCTCTCAACCACCGTCCGGAGCGCCTCCGCCTCCTTCGCCAGCGATTGCGAGGCGACCAGGACCTGCCGCGAGGCCGATCCGGTTTCTCCCGCCGTCTGGCTGACTCCGGCGATATTGAGGGAAATATCCTGGGTTCCCGCCGCCGCCTGCTGCACATTGCGCGCGATTTCGGTGGCGGCGGCGGATTGTTGCTCCACCGCCGAGGCGATGGCAGCCGAGACTTCGCTGACCTCGGCGATGCGCCCGACGATCCCCGAGATCGCAGCCACCACATCCTGCGTCGCCGTCTGCACCGAGCCGATCTGGCGGCCGATCTCCTCGGTCGCGGCGGCGGTCTGGTTCGCGAGGCTCTTAACCTCTCCCGCGACCACGGCGAAACCCTTGCCCATCTCGCCCGCGCGTGCCGCCTCGATCGTGGCGTTGAGCGCCAGGAGATTGGTCTGGCTGGCGATATCGGTGATCAGGTTGACCACGGTGCCGATCTTCGCCGAGCTTTCCGCCAGCCCCTTGACCGTCGCGTCGGTGCGTTCCGCCTCGGCGGCAGCATCGCGCGAGGCCACGTGCGCCTGTTCCACCTGGCGGGCGATCTCGCCGATCGAGTTGGAAAGTTGTTCGGCGGCGGTGGCAACGGTTTGCACCGAGGCCGAAGCCTGCTCGGTGGCGGTGGCCACCGCGTCCGACTGGCGGGTGGTCTGCTCCGCGCTGACCGAAAGGCTCTGCGCGGTACTGTCCATTTTGCCACACGCGTCGGCGACGATATCGAGAACTTCCGAAACTTTCGCATCGAATTTGCGGGTCAGGGTTTCAATCGTCGTGGCGCGCGTCATCTGTGCGGCGCGCTCCGTTTCCTGTTCGGCGGCGAGCGCATCCGCCCGGGCGGCATTGTCCTTGAACACCTGCACCGCGCCGGCCATCTCGCCGACCTCGTCCCTGCGTCCAACCGCCGGGATCTCCACCTCCATGTCGCCTCGCGCGAGGCGTTCCATCGCGCGGGTCATTGCGAGGATCGGGCGGCCGATGCCGCGCTTGAGCAACAGCCCGGCCGTGGCCGACAGCACGAACACCACGCCCAGGAAACCGAACACCGCGACGCGCGCCTCGTTCGCCACGCTCGTCGCCTTCGCGCCAGCGTCGGCGACGCCCGCCGTGGCGATCTCCAGCATTTTGTCGATGCTCACCGAGATCACGGTGAAGAGATCCCTCATGTCATTGTTCATTTGAGTGCGGGCGTCTTCCTCCTGGCCATGCTGCATCATGTAGAAGACGCGTTCCATACCCTCCTGGTAGGCGTCCTGGTTCAGCATCAACTGGTCGAAACCGGTGCGGCCTTCTCCCGAGGCGAAGCTCCGCTCGACGTCGGCGAGGGTCCGGCTCACCACTTGCCGCGCCTTCTGCACCGCCGCATCGGCGGTTTCGCGTTCCGCGCGCATTTCCGCAAAGACGTAGGAATATTCGGCGACCCGTTGCGTCGCCATCTGGGCCTGCATGCGGCGCATCACGTCGAGGCGCGGCGCCCAGAGGTCGGTCGCCTCGCGGGTAGCATCCTGAATCCGCATGATCTCGTAAACAGCCGCGCCGCCCAGCAACGCAACCAGGGTGCAGATCAGGGCGAACGCGGACAGAACCTTGCCTCCGATGCGCAGGTTATTGAACCAGATCATGTTTCGTCTCCACGTCAGGGCCGCGCCGTCTATCGCCGACGCCGCCCGGGATAGCTGGGGCCATGCGCGCAACGGATGGGCTCGCACGCATGGCCTTTGCGGTCATGCGTGCGATGGGGAAGGTGCGCATGACCAGGGTGATCATGCGCCTTGGGGGAGGGCGGCGCATGACCGGGGAAAACCGCGGCGACGACATCGTCGTTCGTCGCACGACCGGCCGGTTCGCAGGAGACGAGGTCCGGCCAGCGCGTCATCAAGGGTGCATCGGCCAGGGGTCGACGAGGTTTCCCGCCGCGTCGAACGCCATCGGTCGAAGCTCGTCGACGATCTCGATGCCGGGCCGCTCCCGCAGCGACGGCAGAAGCGCCTCCGAAACGTAGAGGTACTGCATGTGCAGGCTGTTGGGCGCGCGGATCAGGGTGATCGCATCCGGAGTGTGGGAGGCGCAGCTCTTCACCGCCGCCTGGATCGCGCTCCGGTCGTCCGGCATGGTCATCGGCAACCCCGCCATGGTGAGGGTGCCGAGGGTGATGCAGTTGATGTAGGTGGGCTCGCGGTCGAACTTGTCGAACAGGCGCTGGGTAATCACGTCGGCCATGCCGATGCCCACCGCGTTGCCCTCGCTATGGTCCGAAACGTCGAGCACCGCGATGCGGGAGACCGAGGGACCGCCGCTGATCGCCGGGGTGGAGACACGGCCGGTGATGTTGGGGTCCATGCCGCTGCCGGAAAACTCCTTGCCCACCTGGTCGAGCACCAGGACGTCGAGCGGACCCGAAGCCTGCAGTCCATCCAACGGCCCGAGGGGGAGGCGCGGCATGTTGCGCATCGCCTCGGCGAGCAGCGGGCGTTCGGCCTCGATCATTCCCTCGGCGGGCACCACCACCACCCGCGCGAGGCGATCGTAGGCGTTTTCGAGAGTGGCGATGCCGAACAGGATCTTGCACTTGTCGAGCTTCATCCGGCCCATGTCGACGATCGACCGGGCGAGGTAGCCCGAACCCCAGGCATGGCAGGTATCGGCTCCCGACTGCTTGCCGAGTCCGATCGCCAGCATCTTGATCAGGCCGCTTTCGTTATCGCCACGGAACTCGGTGTGCGGCTTGACGCGGTTGAACACGACGATGCCGTCCGCCTCGTAGGCCAGCTTGTCGACGTGGACCTCCATGCCATTGGCGAGGGTGCCGAGATTCACCGTCTCCATGCTGGAGCAAATCGGGCATCTCGCGCTCGCCTCGGTGACGCCGAGGTGGGCGAGCATCTTGGTCTGGCCCTCGGCGGTGGCGCCGCCGTGGCTGCCCATGGCGGGCACGATGAACGGCTCGCCGCCGCGCGCGCGGATTTCCGCGACGATGGCGGCGACGAGTTGCGGCAGGCTGGCGAGACCGCGGCTGCCGACGGTGAGGGCGATGCGCATGCCGGGCTTGATCGACGCGACCGAAGGCTCATCGGCCATCGCATCGTGAACCGCGGCGGCAACGTCGCCCGCCTCCATCACCCGAAAGGTCTGGCGGATCAGGGCGACGGGCGGCAGGGCGACGTTCTTCAGAAGTTGGACGTAACGGGGGGTCATCTGCGCGGTCTCCTCAGATCACCGGACCGGTGACGTAGATATCCATCGCCCGGGTATAGCCGGTGATCTCCGACCGCGTGCGTGCGCCCGAGGCGACCTCGACGATCCGTTCGAGGAGCCGTTCGCCCGCCTGGGGAATGCTCTCCGTACCGTCGATGACGCCGGCCACCGACATGTCCATATGATCGCGCATGCGCTCCCAGGTCAGGGCATTGCCGGTGAGCTTGACCACCGGCACGAACGGGAACCCCTGCGGTGCGCCGCGCCCGGTGGCGAACGCGATGACGTTGCAGCCGGCCGCCGCCAGGCCGGTGAGGATTTCCGGCTCGCGACCGGGCGAATCCATCACCACCAGACCCTTGACCTGCGGCCGCACGCCGTATTCGTAAACCGCGCGGATCG
Source organism: Rhodospirillum sp. UBA1311 (assembly GCA_002307145.1). Taxonomy (GTDB): domain Bacteria; phylum Pseudomonadota; class Alphaproteobacteria; order Rhodospirillales; family Rhodospirillaceae; genus Oleispirillum. Next base: position 69,613 of record DBTR01000067.1, read on the forward strand.
GTGCGGTGCCCGCCTTGGCGATTGCGCCGAGCGACTTCTCCTCGATCGTGGAAAGGCCGCCCTTGATGTTGCCGCCGGTGGGCTGGCCGCCGCGCATGTCGCACCCGACCGCCTTGGCGCGGTTCTCCATGCGCTCGACGAGAGCGAGAATCTGCTTGCCGATCTCCGGCGTCTCGGCATGGCGCGCGACGATATGCTCCGCGCCGATGAATTCGGTGATTTCGCCAAGGATGGTGGTGCCGCCCGCGGCGACGATGCGGTCGGAGGCGACGCCGATCACCGGCGTGGCGGAGAGGCCCTGGGTGGTATCGGAACTGCCGCACTTCATGCCGAGCACCAGTTCCGAAATCGGGAAGCGCTCGCTTTTCTGCGAAGAGGCTTCGGCGACCATGTCCTGGACGATCAGGGTGCCCTCGGCACGGGTACGCGCCGCGCCGCCATGCTCCTGGATCGCGATCGTCTCGACGCGCTTGCCGGTCTTGGCGATCCCCGCCACGACTTCGGCGACGGCGGTGCTTTCGCAGCCGAGGCTGACCAGGAGCACCGCCGCAAGATTGGGATTGCCGCCCAACCCGATCAGCACTTCGTTGACCCGCTTCAGATCGACGGGGGTCTGGCAGCAGCCCTGATGATGGGTGAAGCTCACCGCGCCGTCGACCTGGCGGGCGATATCCTCCGCCACCTCGTTGGCGCAGACCACGGTCGAAAACACGCCGACGTAATTGCGGGTGCCGACCTGGCCGTCGGGACGACGATATCCTTCGAATTCGAGCATCGCGGACTCTCCTCTTTTCTGAAACTCGGGGCTCAGGCGAGATCGCCGCGGCCGCGCAGGCTTTCGATATTGTGGACGTGGACGTGAGCCCCCTTGGGGATGTCCGCCGTCGCCCGGCCGATCACCTCGCCGTATTTGAGGATGTCCTGGCCGTGGGAGATTTCGACGAGGGCGAGCTTGTGACCGAACTCCACCGCGGCGCCCATGGTCACCGGCACCACCGTTTCGCCGATGCCCACGGCGACGGTCTCTCCCGCGTTGAGGTCGCGCAGGGCCGTCGCCACGTTGTCCCCGTCCTTGATCGCTATCGCATCGCGTTTCATCGCTTGGTTCCTCTCGCTGCACTCTGATCAGGCCGAAAGTGCCCGCGCGGCCCATGCCGCGACGGACTGACAGCACGGCAGCAAGGCGAATTCGCCCTCCACCCGGGATGCCGTTTCCGCTCCCCAGGCGAGCCCTGCGAGATCGCGGAATTTCGCCGAAAGCTCGCCTGCCGAAAGCGGCTGTTCCGGGTCGCCACGCCGGGTCTCGCAGTGCGCGTCGATTTCCCGTCCGTCGACCAGGCGGATCTCGATCCGCGCCGGGCGGACCGTGCGTGCGATCCGGTCGAACTCCGGGTCCGCCACCAGGGTGATGCGCTTCATCAATCCGCGAATGCGCGGATCGCGCAGAACTCCGGGCTCGAACTCCGCCTGGGTCATGCGTCCGCACACCAGCGCGGCGGCGACGCAATAGGAGATCGAGAACTTCGCCGCGTAGCCGTCGCCCGGGTCGGAATTGCCGGCAACGCGAATCGAGATCGCGTTGGAATGCACCACGATGCTCTCCACCGCCGCGTCGCCGACCTGCGGGCGGAGCTGGAATGCGGCCTCGACCGGGGTCATCGCGTGGCCGCAAATCGGATAGGCTTTGAAGGTGGTTTCGCGGATCCGCCAGACCTCGCCGCAACCGGCGACGCTGGCCTCGGCATCCAGCCCGGAGGGCACCATCGCGGCGAAGACGCCGCACCCGCCCTCAAGGATCGAAGCCGGACCCGGCAAGCCTTCGCGCGCCAGGAGCGCGGCGAGCAGACCGTTCTGCGCCGCCTTTGCCGCGTGCAGGTTCTTGGCCGCCGGGACGGAGGACAAAACCTCCCATAGCCCCGCGGCCTGGATGCCGGCGAGGCCGAAGGCCGCAGTGGTCTGTCCCGCAGTCAGGCCGAGGGTGCGCGCGGCGGCGGCCGCCGCCGCGAACGCCCCAGCGGTGCCGGTGGTGTGCCAGATGCGATAGTGTTCGGGCCCGAGCGCGGCGGCGAGACGGATGCCAGCCTCGTAGCCCGCGACAACGCCGGCGAAGAGGTCGGCGCCGCCACGGGCAAAAGCCTGCGCGGCAGCGAACGCCGCCGCGCAGGTCGGGGATCCCGGATGGTAGAAGGTCGCCTTGTGGCTGTCGTCGAACTCCAGCGCATGCGACGCGCCGCCGTTGACCATGGCCGCAACGAGCGGGTCGGCGAAACTGCGCGGACCGACGAGGCTCGCCTGCCCGCCGCCCGTCATCCGCGCCACCGCGAGGATGGCGCGGCCGAACGGCGTCGTCGTTCCGGCCGCGGCGTTGGCGAGCCAATCGCGGAAGGCGCTCTCCGCGAGGGTCCGCACGTCGGGCGGAAGATCTTCCCAACGCAACGACGCGGTGAAAGCGGCCAGGCGTTCGGCCAGGCACGGAGGCGGCGCGAGCATGCTACTTCACCAGCGCGTCGAGAGGCGCGGCAACGCGCCCGGAAGTCGCGAGCAGCGTATCGAGGTGCGCCCCGACGCCGTCGGCGATCTCGCCCGCGACGCCGACGTAGCCCTTGGGGTCGAGTGCGGCCTCGATCTCGACACGGCTGCAGATCCCGGCCACGCCCTTTTCCGCCATCAACTCGTCGACCAAAGCCGTGTCGTTGTCGAAGGCGCGCACCGAAGCCTGGTAGACCATCTCATGCGCCTCGGGCAGCGGCATCTTTTCGGCGAGGACGAACATCGCGCGCTCGGAGAGCAGGAGCCCCTTGAGCATGTGGGTGTTCTTTTCCATCCGCTCCGGATGAACCCAAAGGCCGGAGAGGGTCGCGTCGAGGTGGGCGAGCGAGCCCGACAGCATCGCGAAGATCTCGGGAATGACGACCCATTCGGCTTTCCAGTGGGTGGCGTCGCGTTCGTTTTCGATGCCCATCGCCTCAAGCGCCACGCCCGCATCGGCGCGGATGATGCGGTCGAGCACGATCGACCACTCGGTATGTACCGGATTGCGCTTGTGCGGCATGGTGCTGCTGCCGACTTTGCCCATGGTGAAGGGTTCCTCGATCTCGCGGACCTCGGTCTTGGCGAGGTTGTAGATCTCCTTGGCGATGCGACTCGCGGTGCCCGAGGTCAGGGCACAGAGTGTCGCCGTCTCGGCAATGCGGTCGCGCGACGCGGCCCACGGCGAGATCGGTGCGCCGAGACCGAGGATCTCCGCCGCACGTTTCTGCAAGGCGAACCCGCTGCTTCCCCAGGACGCCATCGTGCCAACCGCGCCGATGATGCCGACCACCAGGATGCGGTCCTTCGCCTCGCGCCAGCGCTGGAGTTGACGACCGAGTTCGTCGAGCCAGACCGCCGCCTTCATTCCGAAGGTGATCGGCAGGGCGTGGCCGCCATGGGTCCGCCCGACCATCACCGTGTCGCGGTAGGTCTTGAGCAGGGGACGGGCATGCCGCAGGGTCTCGGTGAGCTGCTCCTCGATGATCGCGTAGCCATCCCGGATCATCAGCATCATGCCGGTGTCGACGATGTCCTGGGTGGTGGCGCCCCAGTGTACGTAGCGCGCGTCGTCGTGGCCGATGGCGCGGCGCAAGTCCTTGAGCAGGCCGAGCAGGCTGTGAGACGTGACCTTGCCGTGCGCCTTCACCGCTTCGATGTCGATTTCGGCGATGTTGGCGTGGGCCGCGATGCGCTCGGCGGCCGACTTGGGAATGATGCCGAGTTCGCCCGAGGCAATCGCGATCGCGCGTTCGACGTCGAGCCAGCGCTGGAACATCGCCAGTTCGTCGAATGCGGCGCGCATCCTGGGCGTGCTGACCGAATCCTGGAATACCGAGTTGTCGATGAAGTGAACGGACATGACCGTGTTTCCTTTGTCTGTGACAAGCGGACGGGGAAGGAGCCCGCCCTTAGTCCTCGGGAGGCGTGACCAAGATCGCCATCCGCCGCTTCTCCTGACGGCGCGCGGCAAAGTAGGGCATGAGCAGGGAGGCCGCCGAGATGAGGAGGAGAACCGCCGAGATCGGCCGCGTGACGAACGGCAGGAGGCTGCCGGAACTCAAGGTCAGCGACAGGCGCAGTTGCTGTTCCGCCATGTGGCCGAGGATGAGCCCGAGGATCACCGGCAGGAGCGGATACTTCAGTTGCTTCAACACGTACCCGACCAACCCGAAGCCGAGGAAGCAGTAGACGTCGAACATCCGGTTATTCAGGGAGAAGCAGCCGATGGTGCAGAGAACCAGCAGAACCGGGATCATGAACTGCGCCGGGACGACGATCGCCTTGATGATCGGCTTGAGGCAGAAGTGCAGGAACAGCAGCAGGAAGCCGAACGCGATGAAGTAGGCGATGAAGATTGCGTAGACGATGTCGCCGTTGTCGCGGAAGAGCAGCGGCCCGGGCTGGATGTTGTGCAGCATGAACGCGCCGAGCATCATCAGAGTCGAGGCGTCGCCCGGGATGCCCAGAGTCAGCAGCGGAATCATCGCGCCGCCCATCGAGGCATTATTGGCGGTTTCCGGAGCGATAATCGCTTCCGGCAGGACGCCCTGGCCGAACTTCTCCGGGGTCTTGGAAGCGGTCCGCGCCTGGGCGTAGGCGACGACGTTCGACAGCCCCGGCCCGACGCCCGGCAGGATGCCGATGACGACGCCGATCACCGTGGAGCGGATGACTTCGATCTTGTGGTGCCAGATCTCGCGCGCCGCGGACATGTAATCGGCGAACTTGATATTGCACGCGATCAGATGCGCTTCGACGCCGATATCGTCGATGTCTTCGAGCAGTTGCGGGATGGCGAACACACCGATCAACGCGGGCATCACGTCGAAGCCGGATTCGAGATCCTCGAACCCGAAGTCGAAGCGCACCACGCCGTTCGACGGGTCTGTGCCGACCAAGGCGAACATCAGGCCGAGCCCGGCGGCGATGAAGGACTTGAGCGTCGAGCCGCTCGACAGGGACGAGACGCAGCTGAAGGTGAAGATGACGAGGGCGAAGTATTCCCACGGGCCGAAGCGCAGCGCGAAATTGGCGAGCGTCGGCGCGATCACCACCAGGCACACCCCGCTCAGGCAGCCGCCGATCATCGAAGAGTAGCCGGCAAGCGCGAGCGCGCGGGGCGCCTGGCCGTTCTTCGACATCGGAAAACCATCGAGGCAGGTTGCCGCCGAGGACGGCGTGCCCGGAATGTTGAGAAGGCACGAGGCGACGAAGCCGCCCGAGATCCCTCCGCAGTAAACGCCCATGAGGAGGGAAAGACCGTGAACCGGCTCCATGCCGAAGGTCACCGGCACCAGCAGCGCGATCGCCATGGTGCTGGTGAGCCCGGGCATGGCTCCGACGAACAGGCCGCCGAGGACACCCGCCGCGATGGACAGAATGATCTGCGGTGTCGCGACCAGGCCGAATGACGTGACGTATTGATCCCACATGACGAGGTCTCCCGACGATCAAGGCAGGTAAAACTGCAGCCAATACACGAAAACCACGTAACAGACGCCGACCACTCCCACAGCGATCGCCAGGGCGGCCGGGAGGTCGTGGCGTATCCGCGGGCTGAGGAAAACCGTCATCAGGACGATGAAGGCTGCACTCGTGGGGAGAAAGCCGACGATCGGCAGGACAAACAGGTAGATGCAGAAAGATCCGAGGACGATCAGGCGCTTGCCGCCGATGACGCGCTTCCAGTAGCCGTTCGCGAACGCGGTCGTCGGGCCGGAAACGAAGGTCGTCACGAGCAGGCTGACGGCGAGCAACAGGACGAAGCCGATCGTCATGTAGGGAAAGGTACGGTTGCTGCTCAGGTGATAGGCCATGTCCTGAATCTGCGTGGCTTGCTGGAACATGAGCAGGCAGATCAGGATGATGACCGAGGCGGAGATCCGGTTTGCGGTTTTCATGGCATCCTCTTCAGAGCAATTTCCGGAGGGCACGGCGTGTTTTGGGCAAAGCAAGGGCACGGCCAACCCGAATCGGGTTGGGCTTCGACGTCGTGCCCTTTGGTTTTTTTGCCGCAGACGAATTCAGCCGGAGCGGGGAATGGCCTCCCCTCCTCTTAGTTTCCGGCTTCCTTGGTCAAGCCATACTTGTTCGCCAGATTGGTAAACTGCTTGAGCTGCTTTTCGAGATACTGGTCGAAGTCGGGACCGGCGAGGAGAATGGGGATCATCCAGCCGTCTTCGAGTTCCTTCTTCGCTGCCGGATCCTGCGCGGTCTTGATCCAGGCATCGCGGAGAATCTTGATGCGGTCGTCCGGTGTATCCTTTGGCGCGAAGGTCATGTAGTCGAAGTAGAACGTCGCATCGACGCCCTGCTCCTTGAGGGTCGGCAAATCGGGATAGGCGCCGACGCGTTCGTCGGACATGATCCCAAGCAGACGCAGGTCGCCGGATTCGAGATATGGACGAATCGAACTCAAGGCGACGATCGCCGCATCGAGATTGCCCTGCATGATCATGATGATGCGGTCTTTATCCCCGCTCAGTCCGATCGTATGGAAGTTCTCTTCGCTGAGACCGGTCGCGTCGAGGTACTCAAGGAAGGCGAAGTGGCTGATACCATTGATCGCGGCGCCCCAACGAATCGTCCCGGGCGCGGCCTTGGCCGCCGTGTTGAGATCGGCGACGGTCTTGTAAGGACTGTTCTTGCCGACGATCAGGGCGTTGTCGGAACGTACCGTATCGGCCACCGCTTTAAAGGCGCTGTAGTCGTAGTTGGATCGCCCGGTGGCGACGGCCATGTGCAGGTTCTGGTGCTGCCAGAGGAGTTCGTAGCCGTCCGGACGCGCACGCTTGACTTCGAGTTCACCCATGCGACCGCGCGCGCCGTCGATGTTGGTGATGAGGACCTTGACCGGGAGGTATTTCTCCAGGTGCTTGGCGAAAATTCGCGCCGCGAGGTCGCTGCCGCCACCCGGCTTGAAGGGTACGACGATCTGGATCGGCTTTTCGGGGAACGCGGCTTGAGCCGGACCGACCATGGCGCACACGCCGAGCGCAACGCCGAGTAGCATACCGATTTTTTCTCGATACATTTTGTCTCGACCTCCCTGGATGCGGCGGCTTGCTTCTCGCATCCGCCCGTATTCTTATCATGCCAGAGTGCAGCTACGGCCAAGACGAATCAAGATAAACTTTGTAGGATTTAGCCTACATAAGTATAGGATTTATCCTACACAAAGTGATTCCGCGAGTAATCCATAGTTTAATACGAAAAGTAGACTGAGTTTTTGCTGCGAAGTGAATGGAGAAAAGTCATATTCCTCAAAAAATACGATCAATTTTTTGGATTTACCCGGCAATATCCGGTTGAAATTTTAGATTTATTTCGGAAAAAATCACGCCAATCCTGACTTGCGTTACCCACCCATTGATCCGCGAAAACCTACACTTACGGGGAGCGGCTTCAACACATCCTGCGTTCGAATACGCCGCATGATCCGGATGCCCGCCCCCACGCGGCGACGTCCCGGCTATTCCCGGAGAACGCCGGTTTTGTAAGCATAGCGCACGAGATCCGCATTGGATTTGAGACCGAGCTTGGCGAGCACGCGAGCGCGATAGGTAGCCACCGTCTTCGGGCTGAGACCAAGCTGGTCGCCGATGACGTTGACACGCTGGCCAAGGGCAAGCAGGCGCAACACCGTCGCTTCGCGTTCGGAGAGGCCCACCGTGGGCACGGACTCGCGCGGATCGCCCATTCCGGCAAGCATCTGCTCGACCAGATGTTCGCTGACGAAGGTTTTGCCGCACTCGACGGCCTCGATCGCGCGGCGCAGGTCTTCCGGCACGGAACCCTTGGTGACGTAGCCGTTGGCGCCAGCCTTGAGCGCGCGCATCGCGTATTCGGCGGCATCGTACATGCTCAGGATCAGCACCGGCAGATCGGCGAACGTCTCGCGAATCTTGTGCAGCGTTTCGAATCCGCTTTCATCGGGCAGGTGCAGATCGAGAACCACGAAATCGAACGCATCGGACGCGGCGGCGAGATGGTCGAGCGCCTCGCGCGAACTCACCGCTTCGGTGAACTGCGGCGGCGGCGTCATCGTCGAAAGAATGTCGATCACACCCTTGCGGACCACCGCATGATCGTCGACCAGGAGAATCCTCATATCACCTCCTATCGACCGCGGTCGGCAGGCGCACCATGACCGTCGTGCCCTGGCCGGGACGGCCGGATACCGTCAAGCGCCCTTCGAAGGCGCGGATTCGCTCGCGCATGCCCATGATCCCGAGGGAGTTCCGCGATCGCTTCGCCCGAACGTCGATGCCGACGCCGTCGTCGTTGATTTCCATGCAGACGACATCGCCGTCGGTCGCAACGCGGATGAGTACGCGACTCGCATTGGCGTGCCGCACGATGTTGGTCAGGGATTCCTGAAAGACGCGGAACAGCGCCGTGGCGCGGTCTTTGTCGAGGCGGATGTCGGGATTACCGCCTTCCTTCTCGAACCGATAGTGTACATCCGCGCCGCCAAGGAACTTGCGGGCGTGCCATTGCATTGCCGCCAGCAGGCCGAGTTCATCGAGCTGGGGCGGGCGCAGTTCCTGCGAGATGCGTTGCACCGACCCGATGGTCCGCTCGGTGAGATCGCGCATTTCGCGGATCCGCAAGGCGCTACGTTCCTCCGCGCTACCCGGTTCTTGGGCGAGAATCGACAACCCGATATTGAGCGCCGTCAGGTTCTGGCCAAGCTCGTCGTGGATTTCCATCGAAATTCGGGAGCGTTCGTTTTCGAGCAGGTTCTGGCCGTGGGTCGCGAGTTCGCGGTAGGCCTCGCGCGATTTTTCGAGGGCGCGATTGGTCTGCCTCTCCGAGGTGATGTCGGAGCCAACGACTTGATATTCCTCCACCATCCCTTCCGGTCCGAAGATGGCGCGTCCCGTCCACTTGATCCAGCGCAGCGTACGGTCGGCAGAGCGGATCACTTCCTCGCCGTGAAACATCGGGTCATCGCGGGTCCGCGACGAAACCATGGGCAGCAGCCGCCGGAGCCGCAGCGGAGGAACGAGTTGATCGGCATCCATCTTCAGAACCCTATCGCGCGACATTCGCAAGAAGGCGCAGACCGCGCTGTTGGCATAGGTGACATGGAAGAACTTGTCGAAGCGGATGAGGAACTCGGTCTGATCCTCGACGATGGCACGGTAACGCTGCCGGCTCGCTTGCAGCTCGCGCATCGCGCGCCGCTTCTGCAGAATGTTGCTGAACAGCACCATCACCAGACTGAGCAGACTGGCGATCACCAGGGTAACCGCCCAGAAATAGTACCGGTACTTCCAATACAAGCTTTCCGGCTGATTGATGATGATGCTGTCGATGGGCAACGCCGACATCGACACGCCGAAGCGCCGCAACTGCGCATAGTCGAACATTGGCACGATCAGACTGTCGCTCGCGACCGTATCGTTGCCCACCGGCTGCCGGTCGATGACGCGCAGCGCCAGGCGCGCCGCAGCCTCGCCCTGCCGCTTGCCGCTGCTGACGTAACCGCCGACGACGCCTTCTCCTACGGAATAATCCCATAGCGAATAGACCGGGAACTTGCCGTCATGGCCGAGCAGCCGCACGGTTTCCGACGGCGAGAAGACCCGTCCCAACCGATCGCGCCGGAACGCGACGTCGAGAACGATGGTGTGGGGCGGCAGGCGCGCAAGCTCGGCTTCGAGTTCATCTGCGGAATAGCCGACGAGTTCATCGAAGCGGACGCGATCCTCGAACAGCGGAAAGGTACGCCAGAACCGCTCGAAATCGTAGCGCGCCACCGACGACAGGTCGCTTACCCCGACCACGCGCGTGGTCCGCGGGTGCAGGGCCAGGGCCACCTGGATGGTACGCTTAATGTCCACGGCTTCCGTGACGCCGAAGATCCCAGCGGGGTCTTCGATCGGCAACTTGCGGGTCGCGCTGACCGCACAGAACACGATCGGCACGTCGCCGAACAAGCGGTCGCGACGCGCGAGCAGGAAGTTCAACGCTTCGTCGCCAACGCCGATGATCACCGTCGGTGGTTTGCTGCGGTATTTGGATTGCAACAGCAACTCAAGCGCCGGAAGAATCTCGCGCGGGTCGTTGCGCACCGCATCCATGTATTCAATGTAGATTTTCGCAGCCGGATGAGCGGCTTTGAACGAGCGCTGGATCTCCTCGACGATCGAGTCCGTCCACGGATTGCCGTGATGATAGGACGCGAGAACCAGTACGCGCGGATCGTCGGACTCAAGCGTGACCTGCGCCGCCGCCGGAGCCGCGCAGAAGACCAGGAGCAGCAGCGCCCACCCCCATCCGGCGTACCATGCGCCGCGAAGGCCGCCGCCACGGCCTGCAACTGTACATGGAGGTGGGATCATCTCGATGACCAAAGGACCGCCTGCGGCAAGACCATTCCCATGATTTACGCCAATGTGGATGAGAAAACACCAGCCGGGATCACGTCGGCCAAACACGGCAGCCCGCCGCCCGGAGACCGGGGGCGACGAGCGGGTTTTGCGGATGCGGCGCCTAGTTGCCCGCCTGGTCGAACGCACGCAAGGCATCGGCGGAATACACCAACCCCGGTCCGCCGTTCATCGCAATCGCGACCGCGAGCGCCTCGCCGACTTCCTTACGGGTTGCCCCGGCCTCCCGTGCGGCACGCGCATGGGCACCGATGCAACCGTCGCAGCGGCGAGTGACGCCGATCGCCAAGGCAATCAATTCCTTAGTCTTGCTATCGAGAACTCCGTCGGCAACTGCCGCTTTCGACAAGGCGTAGAATTTCTCCAGAGCCTCAGGAATCTCTTTCGCCAATTCGCCGTAATAGGACCGCGTATCCTGAACTATAAGCTTATAATCTTTTGCCATTTTCAGTCTCGCTACAGGATCCTCCGGAAGCACTATCGCCACCGGTCGCGTTATCGAACGTGTCATTCCCGTTTCGAAACGTCAAACGACGCATGGCAAGATGAGGCATACTCTTGTGTGGCGATCATTGTCGCCGCGGGTTTATCACCCCGAGTTATGCCGACTCCGTTGGGCAGGCTGAACGAAGAGGCCAGCATACGCACGTGTTGCACGTCGGGTCTGGGTTTGTTCTAGTTTTTGGGCAACAAAAAAGGCTTAGCCCTCACGGGGCTAAGCCTTTTTTTATCTTGGTTGCGGGGGCACGCAACTGCCTTTGTTCAACAATGACGTTACTGAACTGCACTGTGAGCATCCCCCGTCGCCTATCTGCCCAGGTCTTTCCACCGTACTGGCGGTTGACGGTCCGCAACCTCGGCGAGACTTAAAAATACAATCCGATGCTACGACGAGCGATTCGGACGCATTTTCTCCTCGGCCCATTTGCCTTTAAGTTCGCTAATATCACGAATGACAAATATAACAACTGCTTGAGGTGGCTGCACTTGAGAAGCTGCTTTTTGTGTCTGCTGAATAATTGACAATTTGTTCCTAAGCCGTTGGCTTCTGTCCTGCGGAATAATATCAGACCCCTGCCAGCGACATTATATCGATTATATTTTCGGATGAATTCCGCTTTAGATAATTTCAGTTGTCATATTGGTACGTTGTAACGTAGCTCATATACCCACATTGTTTGCGAGTGTATCGCACTCTCCGCGCAAATCCACCAGTGCGCATTTAACGGAGGTTCCGAACATGTTGATTTCCCGCCTTGCCGTCGCGGCAGTGGGCTTCGCGCTTTCTGCCAGCACCGCCCTTGGCGGCTCCACCGCCTACCCGATTTCGGTGACCAACTGCGGCTTCACCTTCGAGTTTAAGAAAGCGCCGCAGAACGTCGTCTCGATCGGCCAGGGCGCTACCGAGATCCTCTACGCGCTTGGCGCCGGCGACAACATGGCCGGAACCGCGCTGTGGTTCGCCAAGGTTCTGCCGGAGTACGAGGCGGCGAACGCCAACGTCGCCCGCATCGCCGACAACGCGCCATCGTTCGAGGCGGTGATCGGCAAGAAGCCCGGACTGGTAACCACCCAGTTCGAATGGATGATCGGCAAGCAGGGCGTGGTCGGTACTCGCGAGCAGTTCCGCGACCTGAACGTGCCCACCTACATCATGCCCGATGACTGCGAAGGCAAGGACAACCTCGTCGGCGCGGACGGCACCCGCAAGGGCGTCTACACTCCCGACTTCCTCTACAAGGGCATCGGCCAACTCGCCGAGATCTTCGATCGCCAGGACAAGGGCGCGAATTTGATCGCCGACCTCAAGGCGCGCCAGAAGAAGGCCGCCGAACAGGCTAAAGCCCTCGACCTCAAGGGCGCTTCGGCGGTGTTCTGGTTCTCCAGCGCCGACCTCGACCTTGATCCCTACGTCGCAGGCAAGCTCGGGCCTTCCGCCTACATCATGAAGACCATCGGCCTCAAGAACGTGATCGAGTCCGCCGAGGAATGGCCGACGGTCGGCTGGGAAACCATCGCCAAGGCGAACCCGACCTACGTCGTCATCGCCCGAATGGATCGCCGCCGCTTCCCCGCCGACGACTTCCAGAAGAAGCTCGAGTACCTGAAGACCGACCCGGTCACCAGCCAAATGGACGCGGTGAAGAACGGGCGCATCCTGATCGTGGATGCTGACGCGATGCAGTCGTCGCTGCGCATGGTCCAAGGCATGGAGAAGCTCGTCAAGGACCTGGCGGAACGGAAAAAATGAGCGAGGCAATTGTCGGAGCCAACGGCTTCCAGCCGCTGGGCCGATGGATTGCATCTTTGCTGAAGGCCGCGGCGATCCTGATCGCCGCGGCTCTCGCGGGCATCTGCATCGGCGAGACACGTATCCCGCCCGAGACAGTGATGCAAACCTTGGCAAACCGCTTGTTTGATGCGTCCTACGCGCTGGACCCGATCGACGAGGGCATCGTCTGGAACTACCGGCTGACGCGGGCGATCGTTGCGGCGTGCTGCGGCGCCGGGCTCGCGGTTTCCGGCCTCGTGCTCCAGTCGCTGCTGCGCAACGCGCTGGCGGATCCCTACCTGCTGGGGATATCGGCGGGCGCGTCCACCGGCGCGGTTCTGGTTTCGGTGGCGGGCCTCGGCGCGGGTGCAATATCGCTTTCCGCCGGGGCATTCGCCGGGGCGCTCGCGGCCTTCGGCCTGGTGGCCGCCTTGGCCCGGCTATCGGGCGGCAACGCGGGCGTGCAGGCAGCCGGACAGATCGTCCTCGCGGGCATCGCCGGATCGCAGCTCTTCAACGCCCTCACGTCCTTCATCATCACCCGTTCGGCCAACTCCGAGCAGGCGCGCGGCATCATGTTCTGGCTGCTCGGCAACCTCAGCGGCGTACGCTGGGGCGAGGTCGGCACCGCGGTGCCGGTCGTCTGCCTGATGCTGGTCGTCTGCCTCGCCCACGTGCGCGCCCTCGACGCCTTCACCTTCGGAGCGGACTCCGCCGCCGCCCTCGGCGTGCCGGTGCGGCGGGTGCAGGCGGCGCTGATTCTCGTCGCCGCACTCGCAACTGCGGTGCTGGTGTCGATCGTCGGCTCGATCGGCTTCGTCGGGCTAGTGATTCCCCATGCCGCGCGGTTCCTCGTCGGCGTCCGCCACGCCCGGCTGATGCCCGCGACGGCGTTGATCGGCGCGGTGTTCCTGATCGCTGCCGACGTTCTCTCGCGCACCCTGATCAAGGGGCAGGTGCTACCGATCGGCGTCATCACCGCCCTGGTCGGGGCGCCGGCCTTTGCGTTCATTCTCATCCGGAGCAGGCGGCTGCGATGATCCTCTCCACCCACGATCTCGGATGGTCGCCTCGCCGGGGGGAAATGATCGTCCGCAACCTAGACATCGCGGTGCGCGAGGGGGAAACCCTCGGCCTCGTCGGCCCCAATGGCTCTGGCAAGTCGACCCTGTTGCGGTTGATGGCGGGAATTCTGACGCCTTCCCGGGGCGATGTGCGGCTCGGCGGTCGCTCGCTGCGCGCGATGGCACGGCGGGAAGCGGCGCAATCGATCGCTCTGGTCGAGCAACACGCGGACACCGAAGACCGCATCAGCGTGCGCGACGCGGTGGAGATCGGCCGCACACCTTGGCTTTCAGCGCTATCGCCGTGGTCGGCAGCCGACGACGCGATCATCGACGACGCGCTTCGCGCCGTCGACCTGGAGCCGCTCGCGGCGCGCGATTGGACGACGCTTTCCGGCGGCGAGCGCCAACGCGCCCACATCGCCCGCGCTTTGGCGCAGCGCCCGCGCGTGTTGCTCCTCGACGAGCCCGCCAATCACCTCGACATTCAGCACCAGCTCTCGATCCTCGATCTCATCGCAGGCCTGGGGCTGACGACGATCATCGCCCTCCATGATCTCAACCAGGTGATGGCCTGCGACCGCATCGCGGTGATGCACGACGGTCGGCTGCGAGCGCTAGGGCCGCCGAAGGACGTACTGACGCCCTTCCTCCTCGCCGAGGTTTTCTCCGTCGGCGTCGCGATTCTCTCCGATCCCGAGGACGGCACGCCGATCCTTCGCTTCAAACCTCTCTGAAAGGATGGAAACCCGATGAAACTCGCTGTTCTCGCTCTCGGCGCGCTGCTCGCTGCCACGGCGGCCCATGCGGAAACCTACGAAGTCAAGATGATCAACCGCAACGAAACCGGGGGCATGCCCTACGAGCCGGATTTCCTCCGTCTCGCCCCTGGGGATACCGTGAAGTTCATCCCCACCAATCCGACGCATAACGCGGCGACGATGCCTGAGATGCTTCCGGCCGGAGCCAAGCCCTTCAAAGGCAAGATTGACCAGGAAATCGAGGTCGCCTTCACCGTACCTGGCATCTACGGAATCAAGTGCATACCCCATTACATGATGGGGATGGTGATGCTGGTAATCGTGGGGGACGAGCCGGCCACGAATGTCGCCATTCCCGCCGGATTGCCGCCCGAGGCGAAAAAGCGCTTCGAGGAGATCACGGCTCGCGCGATCGCGAAGGAAGGTCGGCGCTGACCCGCGCAGCACCGCATCTCATTGAAGACAATCAATCAAAATTTTCCATGGACCGGCCCGGCATCCTTCCGGCACCGATCCTCAACTCAACCTCATAGGGGGGGAACGAAGAGATCATGAAGTGTCATCTGCTTAGAGCCAGCGCACTGGCTCTTTCCGTCGCGATGGGAGGAACGGCGCAGGCCTCCGACCCGATCCAGCTCAAGCTCGGCGGCTACATGGAGTACTGGGCTGCCGGAGCCAGCCAGGGCGACGGCTACGCCTCGCCGGTGAACAGCTTCGACATCCAGGGCGATTCCCAGATCTACTTCATGGGCAAGACGATTCTGGATAACGGCCTGGAAGTGGGCGCGCGGGTGCAAACCAGCGCGGGCTCCGACTACAACGCCCAATTCATTCAGCGTTCGTACGGGTGGGTGAGCGGCGCCTACGGCAAGGTGATCTTCGGCAAGTATCGCGATGTCGTGTGGCTGACTCACAACTACGCGCCCGAGGCTTCGCATCTCGATTCCGGCCTGGGCGGCTCCGACTTCTACCAGATCCTCCCGACCGGCGATGGCGTGGCCGCTCTCGACCCGAACGAGAAGCCCACCAACTACGCCAACAAGCTCCTCTACATCACGCCGAAGGTCTACGGCTTCCAGCTTGGCGCGTCATTCACCCCGTCGAACAACCGTTCGGGCGACGACGCAAGTGCCGTTTCCGAGACCATCGTCAAGGATGCCAAGTGGGATCAGGCGTGGGCCGCCGCGCTCTCCTATGGCGGCACCATCGGCGGGGTCGGCGTCAACGCCTCAGTCGGCTACGACTACATCAACGGTAACCGCGACACCGGAACACCGGGCGACGTCCACAACATCCAGACCAGCGCTGTGCTTTCGTATCAGGGCTTCTCGGTCGGCGGCGGGTTCAACCGCATGGTCGCGCCGAGCGACAGCTTCTATGCGAGCAAGGACGGCCGCGCCTGGGAAGCGGGCCTCGGCTACACCGAGGGGCCGTACATGGTCTCGCTCGCTTACGTCAACTCCACGACCCGCGGCAATCTGGCCGACTACCCGATCAGCGTCCACGCGCACGACGAGGTGGATTTCTACCGCATGGGCGCGCGCTACAACCTCGGGCCGGGCGTGGACCTTTGGGGCGCTCTGGCCTACCTCGATTCCGAATCCCACACCGGCAAGAAGGCCGACGGTAACGAAGGCGCGATTGGCGGCGCGATCGGCCTCCGGCTCGACTTCTGATCCGGAGCGTCGGGGCGGCCATCGCCGCCCCGACACCATGATTTCCTTGGGGGGACGCATGTCCGAACACGTTGAAACGCCACCCACGCGGCGGGACTTCCTTTTCGGCGCGGTTTACGCCGCAGGGGCGGGAGGCGTTCTGGCATCTCTCCTGCCGCTTGCCGACACGCTCGCACCCGCTGCCGACACCCTGGCCCTCGCCAGTATCGAGGTCGACCTCGCGCCGATCTTGGAAGGACAGGCGATCACCGTGATGTGGCAGGGCAAAGCGGTGTTCGTCCGCCATCGCACGCCCGCCGAGATCGCGGCGGCACGCGAGGCCGACGTCGCGAAGTTGCGTGACCCGCAGACCGACGCCGACCGGGTGCTCCGGCCCGAGTGGCTGGTCGCGGTGGGGGTTTGCACCCACCTCGGCTGCGTGCCGCTGGGCCAACGGAGCGGGCAGCCGCGCGGCGATCACGGTGGCTGGTTCTGCCCGTGCCACGGCGCGCACTACGACACCTCCGGCCGCGTGCGGAAAGGGCCCGCGCCCGCCAACCTCGCGGTGCCGCCCTACGTTTTCCTCGACGATACCCGGATTCGCATCGGATGACCGCCCCCCTCTCCTCCCGGGCCACGCGCCTGGGCAAGCTCATCGCCACCGCCGTCGATCGGTTGCCTCTGTCCACGCAGATCCGGCGCGGCGTCGTCGACCATCCGGTGCCGAATTCCTTCGAACGCTGGGGCAGGCTTGTCGGATCCCTGGCGGCGTTCCTGCTGGCGGTGATGATCGCAACCGGCGTGATCCTGGCGATGCACTACACTCCGCATGTCGATCATGCCTTCGACTCCGTCGAGCGGATCATGCGCGACGTCAGCTCCGGCTGGATGGTGCGCTATGTCCACAAAAACGGCGCGTCGCTGTTCTTCGCCGTAGCCTACATCCACCTTTTCCGCTGTCTGTACCTGCGGTCGTACCGGCCGCCGCGCGAACGGATGTGGCGGCTCGGCGTGTGTCTGCTGCTGTTGATGACGGCAACCGCGTTCATGGGCTACGTGCTGCCTTGGGGACAAATGAGCCTGTGGGGCGCAACCGTGATCACCAGCGCGTTCTCGGCGGTGCCCGTGGTGGGAGAGCGGATCGTCGCCTTCCTGTGGGGGGGGTACGCCATCGGCACACCGACCCTCAACCGTTTCTTCGTTCTGCATTTCCTGCTGCCGTTTGCGATCTTCGGGGTGACCGTGGCGCATCTCGGACGGCGGCGACTGATAAAGGATCTGTTCGCACTTGGGATCTTCCTGGCGGCGGGTTGCGTGTTGGTCTTCTGGTTCCCCGACCACCTTGGCCATCCAGACAACTACGTGCCCGCCGACCCCGCGGTAACGCCGCCGCATTTGATGCCGGAGTGGTACTTCCTGCCGCTCTACGCAGTCCTTCGCGCGGTGCCCGACAAGCTCGTGGGGGTGGTGGCGATGGCCGCGGCGCTGCTGGTGCTGTTCGCGGTACCGCGCCTCGACAGGTCGTCCGCGCACGGCGGGCGGCCTCGACCGTGGTTCGCGGTGGCGTTCTGGCTGTTCGCCCTCGATTGTATCCTGTTGGGCTACATCGGCGCCAAGCCCGCCGAGGGGGTGTGGATGATCGCAGCGCGCCTCGCCACCGCCTATTACTTCCTGCATTTCCTCCTGGTGCTGCCGGTGCTGACGCACGTCGAACCCGCCGCGCGGGGACGGTTGCCCGGCCTCGCCGCCACCGGCCTCAAGGCACTCACCGTACTGGCAGCAGTGTTGGCGGTGGCGTCGCCGTTCGGCGGCGGCGAGACGCTGCGGGCGCAGGACTGGAGCTGGCGGGGGCCGTTCGGCGGCTACGACCCCGCACAACTCCAACGCGGCCATCAGGTCTACAGCCAATCCTGCGCCGCCTGTCACGGGATGAAGCGCGTTCGCTTCCGCGAACTCGCGGCGTTGGGCTATGGGGAAGCGGAGATCGCCGCCTTCGCCGCCGCACGCTTCGTGACCGACGGTCCCGACGACGAAGGCGAGATGTTCGAACGTCCCGGCCTGCCCTCCGACGCCTTTCCTTCGCCGTTCCCCAACGACCGCGCTGCGATGGCTGCCAACGGCGGCGCAAAGCCGCCCGATCTTTCCTTGCTCGCCAAGGCGAGCGCGGGGGGCGCGGACTATGTGGTCGCCATCTTGAACGGCTACGGCGAGCCGCCGCCCGGCACCGAAATGCCGTCCAACACCTATTACAACATCGCCTTTCCCGGCCACGCCATTGCGATGGCGCCGCAGATCTTCGACGGCGGGTTCGAATTCGCCGACGGCGCACCGAACGACGCCGCGGCGGTCGCACGCGATATTGCCGCGTTCCTGCAATGGGCATCGGAGCCGGAGTTGGAGGCGCGCCGGGCGATGGGCCTTCGGGTGGCGGTGTTCCTGCTGACGCTCCTGGTGCTGATGTATGCCCTCAAGCGCCGGGACCGCGCTGTGACGATGCCGAAGCGAAGGGTGAAGACTTGAGGATCGCGATCGTCACCTGTGCGGCCTATCCCGCCCTCTCGCCTTCCGATGCGCTCTACCGCGCCGCCCTCGAACGCCTCGGCGCAGTGGTCGAGGTCGTGCCGTGGAACGGCGAGCCCCTCGCCACCCGAGCGGTACTGCGCCGGGCGGATGCGGCGGTGCTGCGTTCGCCTTGGGATTATCCGCAGCAGCTTCCGGCATTCCTGCAGTGGCTCGCCACATGCGCTGACATCCGCCTGCTCAATCCGCCCGCCCTGGTTCGCTGGAACGCCGACAAGCGCTACTTGCTGGATCTCGCCCGGGCAGGCGTGCCGATCCCGCCCCTCCGAGTTCTCCCCGCGGATGCGGGCGCGGAGGATCTGCGCGTTGCCCTGGCGTCGCTTGGAACCGACCTGGCGGTGGTCAAGCCGGTATGGGGCGGGAGCGGCCGTGGCGTCGGCTTGGCCTCGCCGAAAACTCTCGACGAGGCTCTCCGCCACACCCGGAGAGAAGCGCCGGAATGCCCGTTGATCGTGCAGGCGTTCGCACCGGAAATCGTCGAATCCGGGGAAATCAGCCTGACGTTCGTCGGCGGCGCTTTTGCGCACGCGGTCCGCAAACGCCCCGCAGACGGGGACTTCCGCGTCAACACCCGCTACGCACCGCGCGCGCCGGAGCGGATCGTGCCATCCGCCCGTGTGCGCGAAGGCGCGGAAGCGGTGTTGCGTGCCCTTCCGGTCGACGCCCCTCCCCTCTACGCCCGCATCGACGGCCTCGAAGGCTCCGAAGGTTTCCTCTGCCTCGAAGCGGAAGTCATCGATCCGGCGCTGTTTTTCCCTCTCGCGCCGGAGAGCGCGGACCACATGGCCCGCGCAACCTTCGCGGCAATACGCATTTAGAACGAGGATACTCCAATGAAACTCCCAAATCTCTTGCGGATGCCCATACTCTTCGCCTTCGCTCTGTGCATCCCGTTCGTCAGTCTCGCGGCGGAGACCGAAGCGTCGCCAATACTCGGCGATTCCGCCAAAGGACGGGAGCAGTTCGTCCGCAAATGCGCAACCTGCCACCCGGTCGATCTGGGCGGGCGCTCGAACCTCGGTCCGAACCTTCACGGCGTATTCGGGCGGGTTGTCGGGTCGTATGAAGGATTTCGGTACGGCGCGCCGTATCTGGCGGCGGCGCAAGCAGGTGAGGTGTGGACCCCCGAGCGCGCATTCGAATATCTCCTCGACCCTACGGCGATGTTCAAGGGCGGACGCATGATTCTGCGTGTCAGGGACGAGACGATTCGGGCCGATCTCACCGCCTACCTCCTGAGCATTTCTCCCGAGTATCGGCCGAAGTGAGCCTGACGCCGTTCGCGACGGTTCAACTCGTGCCCACGGTCGCGCCGATGCCTGGCGTGTCGGCCGCCTTTGCGCCGCCGCGCCGAAGCGATCGCTCCGGCATCGAAGCTCTCTACGCACGCTCGGTGCGGGCCAATCCGGAAGAGTTCATCCAGGAACTCTCCTTTCATGGACCGATCTTCGAGCTGCTGAGCGGATTCGCAGCTTCCGGCGGGGCCGCCGAAATTCTAAGACTAAATGCCGACGGGCCGGTGATCGGCATGGGCGCCCTGCGCGTTACGGCGCCGGAAGTGGCGGAGCTTTGCAAGCTCCATCTCGATTCCCCGTTCCATGGCCTGGGATTGGGGCGGCGGCTGACCGAACGGCTGTTGACGCAGGCGAAACAACTGGGTCGACGGCGGGTTGACCTGCACGTCACCGCCACGCAACGAGCCGCGATTTCGCTGTATCTGCGCCTGGGTTTCACGGTCACGGAGATTCGCCCCTGTCCGGTCGAGGTCGATGGCGAGACGGTGGTGTTCGAGACGCTATTCATGTCCCTCTGGATGTAAAAACCAGATTCATCTGCAGTATTTTTTAAAAACATACAGATACTATCGCATACGGCCAATTAATGAGAATAACTTTTAAATTCATATCAACTAGAGCTTGAATTGTTGACCAATTGTTATGTTATATGTTAACAGGCGATCTCCTTAGGAGGCGTCATGAATAAACACATATGCGCGACCTTTCGCGTCCTCTCCATTTCCACGTTTGTTGCCGCTTCGTCTCTCCCGGCGGCATCTTTCGCCGCCAGTCCGAAGGCCGAGCGCATCGCGGGTTATAAGGCGAGCAAACTCGCCGTCGCTGCGATCAAAGACGCCCTGCAGCGTGGCGACGTTTCGGAGGTGGCCGAACCGGCCGAAGCCATAGCTACGTTCGCCTCACGCCTGAAATCCCTGTATCCCCGGGAAGTCGGCGACGCATTCGTCTCCCCGTCCATGGAGGCGATTCTGAAGAATTTCCCCGACTTTGCGCAGAAGGCTGATGCATTCGCGGCGAGTTCCCGCGACCTAGCCGATCGCGCAGTCGCGGGCTCGCCCAATCCGGTGCAGATGCGCGACGCCCTTAGCAACGTCCAGGCCAGTTGTCTGGCCTGCCATCGCAGCTATCTGGGGCGATGATGATGACCGCCCCGCAACGTACGATCCGGGTGTGGGATATTCCGACCCGTGTGTTTCATTGGTGCTTGCCGGTGGCGTTGATCGCCCTGTTCGTCAGCGCCGACACCTACGCCATGGAGCTGCACGCCTTGGTGGGAGAGGCGGTTCTGGCGTTGGTGCTGTTCCGCCTCGTTTGGGGGTTCGTCGGCAGCCAGACTGCGCGATTCCGCGATTTCGTCGTCGGTCCACGCGGGATCGCCGACTATCTAGCCGGCCGCGCGCCGAAGTCCCTCGGCCACAACCCTGTCGGCGCGTTGATGGTCCTCGCCCTGCTCGGGGCACTGCTTGGTCTCGCCGTGTCCGGCCTTTTCGCCGACGACGGCATCTTCTATAGCGGCCCGCTCGCCGGGCGGATCGGCAACGCGCAGGCCGTCCGCATTGGCGAACTTCACGCGGCCGGGGCCTATGTCCTCGCGGCTCTTGCGGGCATTCACGTCTTGGCGACGCTTTGGCATCTCTTACACCGAAAGCGGAACCTGATCACCCCTATGCTGACTGGCAGGACGCGAACGGAGCTGGACGCCCCCCCGCCAGTGTTCGTCGGCCTCCCCCTTGCCTGTGGGGTTTTTACGGTGGCTGTCGGCGTGGTCACGCTGCTTTTGCACGGCCTGACGTTTTGACATCGCCCAACCGACGACGCGGCGAGAGTAGAGGTCGATCACTACGGCCAGATAGGCGAAGTCTTCCAGCGTCCGGATGTAGGTAATATCGGTGCTGTGACCCACCAGGGCGTCTAGAAAACTAGGGGCTATTCACCAGAAGGGTTTCGTTATACAGCGCTGCTCCGATCCGTTTCCCCCTAACTATTGACGCACAGAAGGCCGACGCCGACGCTCGGACGGACACCTGCCGGACACGAGCCGGCAGAACACCCAAAACAAAATCGCGTTTCACAACACATCGCGTCGCCCAAAACCCGCCCTGGTCAAGACACCAACAGTTGGCGGTAGAAGCGAAAATGCGCCTCTGCTGCCGTGTTGATTCAGTTGGGAACATTTCGCAAATTCAAGCGATGCGAATTACCTCAGGAGATCGCCGTGAGGTTGAACGGATAATCCCGCGGTGTTAGGATCATTGCTAAAATGGCTTGGACATTTTCCTGTTCGCCCTAGGGGGGGGGGGGAGTATGAGCCAAAGATCTCGCATCGAAATAACGAGTGCCGAAGATAAGTCCATCGGATTTGACTATCAGTATTATTATTTTTTAAATGAATTACTCAATCTCAGAAAAGGGCAGTCTGTCGGCTTTGAGGTGTTGGATGACGTCCACATTGATCGGGCAGATGGCACTCATTTACTTGTCCAGCTTAAGCACACCGTCCAAAAAAACGCCCAAGGCTCCCCGGTAAACCTCACCTCTTTGGACACTGACTTGTGGAAGTCAATTTCGAATTGGTGCAAAGTTATTACTGATCCGGCAGAAGGGCGGACGACGGTACAATCTCAATTGGCATTCATCGAGGTATCATCATTTTTACTTGCAACCAATAAATCCAATAATAGCGCCAACACCTTTCTTTCTTCATTTTCTGAATTCAAAGATGGACGCAAGGGCCATGCCGATCTCTGCGGGGCAATAGCGGCGCTAAAATCGGAAAGCAAAAATGAGTCCATCCAAGGATGGATAGACGACGCGCTCCGACTTGACTCGGACGTATCAAAAAAGTTTTTTGAGAATTTGTCATTTGCTTTGGGGTGCGATGAAATAATCGATATCTGTAAAACCTCAATATCCGAGAAGCAGATCGATGCATCAAGAATTGATGACGTATTTAACGCCGTGGACTCACGTGTCCGCGAAGATCTTTTTTGCACTGTCAAAGCAGGAAGAAAAATTCGAGTGAGTTTTGACGAATTTAACCGAAATTATCGCCGCCATTTCGACAAAGTAAGAAGCGAGGGGCTTGTCATCAGAGATTTCCGACCCGCCATGCCTGAAAATTTGCTGGACCAAACATTCATAAAGCAATTGCTTGATATTGGTGACATATCGGAAGATAAAACTAATTTTATTGCAAAATTCACCACAAGGTGCTTGCAGTTTCGCGACAATTTGGAGCAATGGCTTCAGGACGGAGACATAACTCAGTCCGATATTGATGATCTAGAACAAGAGGCCGAGGTCCTTTGGGAAAGCCAGTTCCTCGCAGCCTACCCCGATCCGGGTACAATCGCCGATGAGGCTGCGTCCGCGCGGATGATTGTGAAGGAGTTGAGGCAAAAAAGACTCCCGCTCGCCTCTGTCGATCTACCCGTTAAGATGAGCAATGGCGGCTTCTACGACCTGTCTGACCGACCGGTAATTGGCTGGTTGCGCAACTGGGAAGATCGCTACAAATGAAACCGATAAGCTATTATAACAATATCGGAATTGATTCATTCTCCATATCTGCGGTTTTGACGAAAGCAAAGCTTCTTACACTTCCGCAATTAATGCTGATTTTACCTATTGTTGCGCATCGAGATATGGTCAGTCAGCTCGCACGTCGCAGTTTTCGCGTTGTCAGCTTCGAGCAGTACTTTATCGAAAACGTCGAATTCTTTTATAATTTCAGAGAGAGATATGTGGCGGCCCTCGCGCCAACGGTTAATGCGCTTCAGCTTTTGAATGAGATTGGCGTTCTCGAATTCCAGGACGGTGGGGTGATGGTGTGGTGTGACTTGCCGTTTGACGCAGCCATGGGCAAACGTGCCGAGCGCATACATCGTGCTTCCGCCAACATTGCAGCCCTCATCTCAGGCAATGTGGAAATTTTTTACCTCAATGCGAGGATCGAGTTGTGAAATTCTATATCGAAAGCCTTCATCTCTGGCTCGTCAATGGTCGCAAGAGGTTGATACATTTCCTTCCTAACAAGGTAAATGTAATTACAGGCGACAGCCATACAGGGAAGACCGCGATACTAGACATCGTCGACTATTGCCTGTTTGCGAGCAAGCACCGCATCTCAGAAAGTATAATCAACGAAAATGTCCTCTGGTACGGCCTGCGCATTCATGTGAACGACAAGACTTATATGCTTGCAAGGCGCGCGCCTAAGGGGCCTGAAACTTCGGATGAGTACCATTTTTCATCCGTTGGAGATGTACCAGACGGTTTGCCAAATTCAAATATTAAGGAAATAACTTTAAAGAAGTTACTAAGTGCTGATTTCGGTATCGACCAGGATGTAAGAATCCCATTCGGCGGAAGTGTTTTGAAAGCGGGGTCGCGCATATCTCTCCGCTATTTTTTGTTATTCAACACCATCTCACAGGACATAATAACCCACAGCGAGCAATTTTTCGACAAGCAGGAGCAGAAGCGTTATCAGGAAGCGTTGCCGCGCATATTTGACATCGCAGTGGGAATAGATACTGTCGAAAACATTCTAAAGCGGGAAAAGCGCGAAGATTTAGAGAAACGTTTAATGCGCCTGCAGAAGTTGTCGGCCGGAACAGACGAAAACAGACTACTGTTCCATACCCAACTAGCCGAAACCCTTGCCAAGGCAACGGCATATGGCCTCATCCCCGACGACTCAGGCGTCGATGCCTCGGTCGAGACGTTAAAACGAATGGTGGCTGAACGGGAGAGCGGACCAGACCTCTACGTCTCGGTTCAGCATGAAAAAGTTTCGTCGGAATTATATCGAGTTTCCCGGAAGATAAGGGGACTACGAAAATTCGTTGGCGAATACACCCGTCACAAAGATACTTTATCGGAGACAGTCGATAGCTTGAAACCGGTCAATTATCTGCGAGAAAAGTATAACGACGTAATTCGAACGTCGGTATTCGATGAGATTATTGATAATCTGTCGGACGGATTGCAGAAAATTAAGAGGGATACTTTAAAAAAGACACCACTGGATAGCAACATTTCAGATATTATTAAAGGTCTAGAGGCGCGTCGAAAAGAACTCCAAGGCGAACTAGAAGCGCTTCCGACTGGGCTTGATGATTTTGAATCTAGCAAGGATAAATTTATTTTCCTCGGTGAAACAAAGGCTAAGCTGGAAATGTTCGGTGGTTTGCATGAAGGCAAATCTCACGATTACAACGCTGAGATCGCGGTCCTGGAGACGCAGATCGGCGAACTGGAAGTTTTGCCAGCGATCGAACGGCAAGAACAGTTTACAAATGTCCTTGATGAAGCAATTCAGGACTACATCGAGCTGACCAAAACTGCGCTCGGTAATTATGGTGAATATCGCTCCGCTTTTAATTACAAAGAGAAGAAATTACACCTTAGGAAGCCGAAGACGGTGTCAATCGAAAACGTGGGAAGCAGTTCGAACCACATGTTTCTACATTTGTTCCTCTTCCTCGGGCTGCATGAGTTGGTTATGAGGAATGACGGCATCCATGTCGCTCCATTCCTTATTATAGATCAGTTTTCTCGGCCGTACTGGGGTGACGACGATGATCGGGGGGCGAAGTCAGGTCAGGGAAAGGATGTTAATCAGAGCGATGTCTCAAAGGTAAAGTTGGCCCTGAATCTACTCAATGAATTCATTGGAATAGCGAATAACCTTGGAAAAGAGTTTCAGATAATATTATTTGAGCACATAGACAAAAAATACTGGGATGGACTCGATAACTTTCATCTTGTCGAAACGTTTAGGGATGGAAATGCGTTGATACCCACTGATGATGTAAACGTCTAGGTGTCAGCATTTATTAGCGTCAACTCCCCCAGTCACTGATCGGATGGCGGATGGTGAGCGACAACCGTTTTCGCATATTGCAGAGTATGGTTGATTGAAGGATGGCAGCTATCCGAACCGCAACGCCTTTGACCTGTCGGGCGGGCATAGGCCTCTTTTTACCTGCCCCACCCCTGATGCCGCTTCTTCGTTCCATACCGCCCCCCCCCTGTAGCAGATCGCCACCGCTTGAGGCTTGAAGACATCGCCCAGATCTCGTGACCAACATAACCCCTGACGACGGAACAGAGGGGGCACCGGCGATATTACAGACAGATATGCCCACGATATAGATCACTCATGTGGCCGATGCGCGCGGAGGCCTCTCTTTTCCAGGGCAATGCGGGATGCTCGCCAAATCCGCCGCCGCAACGCTGGATCGCGCACATCGATCACACTGGCAAGCGGCGAACTTGACCGCAGACGCGTCATCCGTTCGTCCCGCTGGATAATAACCTGCCGCAGGGTGACGGCATCGAGCCGCAACAACCGATCCCATTCATCGTAGCAGTCCAAATCCGCCCGTTCGCGCTGCCGCGCAAGCGCGCACCGCGCCACATCGAGCAACGACGGGTCCTGACCAATTCGCCGTGCAATGAGGCGATGGAAAAACAGTTTTACGCGGTTGTTGACGTCCTCGGCGTTCGGCATGCCTCACCCCTCCGGCATCGCATCCACGGCTTCTTTGACCACGCGGAGAATATCATCGCAGAAATCGTCGAGGGTCCCATAGCGCCACTCTCCTGAGATAGGAGGTTCCGGCTCCGGCACCACCATGATGACCGTCGGGTTGGTTCGAAGCGGATCGGGTTCCGGCCTTGCGTAGACGAGGCGCAGATACGGATGCGCAGGGTGATCGGTTTTTCTCATGGCCAGGAACCTCGGTTTTGGCTATCCATAATGGGATAAATATTATCCTATTTCAAGCATGCCTGCTCCACGCCAAGGAGACCTGAGTGAAAGCCGTTTCCGCCAAACGCAGAGCCGAGATCGACGCCTTCACCGTTGCCGTCCGCGCGGCCGGTGAACGCGTTGCCCCTCAGGCAAAGGATGCCGAACGCATCCGGCTTCTCGCGCAGGAACTTCAGGCCGGCACTCCCGCCGTCAAAAAATGGTGGTACGGGCAGAACGCGCCTCGCGGCGCGGCGGCCACGGCGATTCTACGTGAACTGGACTTCATCGGCCAGGGCGTCATCGACGCCAACGAGATCTACGACCAATACCTCGTCAACCTCGGCAAACCCAAAAGCTGAGACCGGCAGGTCTCGCGCGGCAAGGACTGAAGAACATGCCCGAGCACAAAACCAAGCCACCCAAGCGGCGGAGCGAACGACAGGTGATCTCAATCGAGGAATTGCCGGAGGCGTTCATCGCGGCGTTGAAAGAACCCTATTACAACGCCGAACAGGCCGCGCTCGATTACCTGATGGACGAGCCAGATCCGAAACGTCATCCGCTAAACGTCTCGGACTAACGATTCGAACGACGATGACGACGGTTTTGTCCTGCCCGTCGCCCAAAACCCGTTTTTCCGCCTTCAACCCCTTAGCTCGTTCTGCCGCGCCCGCCCCGCCCCCACACTTCACCAATAGCGAATTCCGGCCCCCAGATTCAGACCTGGAACAAGGCTCCTCCGGGTAGCCACAGGCCACCCGGAGCCTTGCAGGGGGCAAAGCCCCCTTGAACCCCCACGGCGATAGGGAGGAAAGACCGCACGATCACGGATGGAAACGCGCCGGAGCTAGGCGCCGCCACCAAGAAGCCTTCGCTGCTTGGAGCGCTTCGTTCCAGTCCTTTGCCGGATCATTCGGTGCTTCCACCGAGAACGGCAGTCCGAGACCATCGGACAGCTCGCGCAATAGGACCGTATACGCGTCTCCTGCCCGATCTCGATCACACGCGGAGATCACCGTTGCACCTTCCGGCATCTCGCGCATTGCAGCGCTGACGTCTTCGCCTAAACATCCTCTCCGGATCGCCACGTACCGCGTCACCTGCCGCAATTCGGGCGGTGACATCTCGTAATGAGACATCGCGTCGATCGGGCTTTCAACGAAGACCAGCCGAGAATCCTCAGGCATGTTTCCAGAGTGCCAGAGCCCCGGCAGTGCGCCCCGGGTATAAGCCTTGAACGACGCCTCGCCCTCCTTCGCTGGCCGATTGCGCCGTTCCACCCCGACCAAGCCCGCGTGCGAGGTATACGGAAAGACGGCATTGCTCCGTCCATCAACCCGGAACGTCCCGGCAAAACGTGGGCACGTTAGGGTCTCCTCCGTGAGGCCACGTTCATTTTCGAGGAACACGCTGCGGCCCGTCCTTTGAGCGCTTTCCCACTCGGTCTTTGCCTGAAGGGCATTGCCTTCGCGAGACTGAGGCTTGGGCCTCTCACCAAACTCTGGAATCCCGACGGACAAGACCTGCCGGCTACGAAGCCGTTTAATTGCGTCACCGACCGACAGCCCGAGCCGCCATTGCAGCAAATCGACCACCGAACCTTGCCAACCTGCATTGGACGAGAACACCCAGTGCCCAGACGTCGCGACACCGATGATCAACTTCGTTCCATCGGAATGCCGCATCACAGTATGGCTGTGGTCGCTCGCCCGGCGATCAACGCCGAAGCCGACGCTTGCTGCGACCGCCCGCACGTCGACCTCCACCTTCAGCGTCTCCAACGCGACACGCTCTCTCCTGCGGCGGACTCGCCTCACTCCGTCTCCAGCGCTTTCCGCAAGTCGTCGCACACTCTCGTCAAGCCGCTCACCTGCTGCGTCAAACTCTCGAGCTTGCTCGCGAAGAGCGCTTCCCGCTCCTTCGTTTCGCGTTCCAACCGGCTGACCGCTTGCAAGAGTTCGCGCTCCATCATCGTCAGGGCTTCCATGACCAACGTAAGCGTCATCTGACGGCTAC
>DBTR01000029.1 GCA_002307145.1 Rhodospirillum sp. UBA1311
TCAACCTGCGCAAGCTCAAGGGCCAGATGCAGGCGATCGAGGAAGGCGACCTGAAGCCCGAGATCGTTGCCGCGATCGCGCATAAGCTTTCGGTCAACGAGACCGACGTCATCAACATGAACCGCCGCCTCTCCTCCCCAGACCACTCGCTGAACGCGCCGCTGCGCATCGACGGCGACGGCGAATGGCAGGATTGGCTGGTCGACGACAGCGACGACCAGGAAACCCTGCTCGCCGAGCGGGAAGAACTGGGCGAGCGCCGCCGCCTGTTGAAGGACGCGATGCGCCTGCTCAACCTCCGCGAACGCCGCATTCTGGAAGCCCGGCGGCTGTCGGAAAGCCCGGCGACATTGGAAGACCTGAGCCGCGAATACGGCATCTCCCGCGAACGCATCCGCCAGATCGAGGTGCGGGCCCTGGAAAAGTTGCAGAAAAGCATGCGCACCGCGGTGGTGGAGCAGAACCTCCACCTCTGATCCCGACGCCCCTCGTCGAAACAAAAACCCCCGCGATCTTCGCGGGGGTTTTTGTTGGTATGCGGCACGGCGGTTCAGGACTTGATCTTGCCGACCTCCGGGCCCCAGGTCGCGATCAAGCGCGCCTGCGTCGCCTTCAACGTCGCGACGCGGCGCTGCGCCTTCATCTGGATGAAGATTCCAATCAACGGCGGCAGCGCCATGAAGATCAACCAGCCAACCCCCGCCGCGCCATAGACCGCCATCAAGGTGAAGACATCGGTGAGCATCGCCCCCGCTGACTCGACAGTGTGGCGGCCCTTCCAGAGAGTGAGAAGGAACGGCGCGGCCCCGGCAAAGTTGAGGCCGCCGACGCAGATCCATTCGTATTTCGCGGGCTTCTTCTCGACCACGTAGGCGGCGATCGTCGGCAGCATCGCAAACAGCAGGAAAATCACCGTCGGCAGGAACATCAGGCCGAACGCCAGCGCGAGCGAAATCACCAGGATCCGGGTGAACGCCCCCGACTTCATCGGTTTGGCGGAGGCTTTGGACTTGGGCTTGGCCATCAGGTCACCACATCTGCATGGCCAGGAGCACGCAAATCGTGATCAGGCCGATCATCACCGAGACCACTGCCGAGGTCTGCTGGCCGAGGCGGTGCGCATTCGCATCGCGGGTCGAGGACTCCGCCTCGGTGTCGATAATTTCCTGCTCCGCGCCCGCGAACTCAGCCTTCGCCCAGGCGAAGCCGTCGAGATCCTTCTGCCGTTCCTCGACATCGTCGAGGGCATTGTAGAGGTCGGGCAGGCTCCCCTTCCTGACCAGCTTCGGGATATCCCGCTCCAGGCGCTTGCGCACCTCGCGATTGTGATAGCTGCTGATGATCGGGGCGACCAGGCCGCCGATCCAACCGGTGAGGCCATGCAGGGTTTCGGGCCCGAGCTTCCATTGCAGCACCGCGAGCAGGCTCAACAGGCCGAGCGCCGAGGTGTCGGCCTGCGGGCTGTTGAGGGCGGCGATCTGCTTTTCCACATCGAAGCGGAAATGCGCCGCGACGAACGCGACGATGTGGCGGTCGGCGGGCCAGGATTTCGCATCCACCCGCTTTGCCGCACGATCGAGCGCGGGCAGCAGGTCCTCGATTTCCAGCACGTATTCGTCCTGCAGCAACGGACTGAGGCATTGGAGGCTATCGTTGAGTTCGTAGAGGCAGCGCTCGACGCCGAAGCCCGGCTGGGCCTGCCGCAGGTGTGCGCGGATCGCCTTGAACTGCGACATCATCACGACGTAGGCCGGATCGAAGGTCGACTGAACCTGGAACCACCCCTCCGGCACCTCGCGCAGAACGCACTCGGCGATCGCACGAACATCCTTCTGGCGCATCGTCGCCACCGCAAGCGCCGCGCCGAGGCCCTCAGGCAGGAAGCGCGCCGACTTGTAGCGCACCGGCCCGGTCGGATCGAGAATCATGCAGACCCGGGCGAGGATGGTGTCGGGATTGACCGTGGTGTTCTGGCTGCCGGGGAAGGTGGCGGAACGCACCAGCTCGGCGATTGCCTCGGCGGCTTCCTTTTCGTCGAGCGAGCGACGCAGCCACACCTCGACCTGGCCGTCCATCACCGGGCCGGTCGCCTTTTCCCAATTGTCGGCGAGGGTCATCGCGAGGTCGCGGCGGGTCATCACGTCGACGCCCTCGAAGCGGAAGGCGCGCTGCGACCGCTTCTCCGGCTTCGCCAGGATCGGACTCAGGCGCCGCCCCGCGATCCAGAGCTTGATCGCCTCGATATCCCAGCGCAGCAGCGGATCGTCGATCAGCAACCCGCGCAGAACCTCGATCATCGCGAGCGGAAAGCGTGCGTCGCCGGTAAGGGCGGCGAAGCTGCCGAGAGTGATCTTGGCGCGAGTGAGCGCAAGCCCCCGATGCTGGCCGCCCGGGCGCTTGCCGACAAGAATATAGAGTAGGGTCACCCCGAAGGCGTACATGTCGTCCGCCGGAATTCCCGGGCCCCGCCCCTCGGGCGACGACATCGCGGATTCGATCGGTTCGCAGAGGGTCGGCTGGTCGAACCCGGGAGGAGAGCTGACGCATTCGCCGAAAACCGGCCGGGTGCGCTCGGCATCCATGAAGAAGATGTTGGTCGGGCGGATGCCGCGATGGACGATCCCCCTTCCCCGCAGCTCTTCCATCCCCTGTGCCAGGGGCTTCAGGATGATCTTCTGGTAGTCGGGGTCGGAGAGCGGCTGGAAGGCGTCGTCGAGGGTGGTGACGAGACGCCCGCCGAAGGGCCTCTCGAACAACACGATCACGGTTTCGCGCTGCACCGGCGGCCAATAGGCGAAGCCGTAGTCGATGATCGCGAGCAGCGAGTTGAACTGCTGCCCCTTCATCTTCTGGATCGTGCCGAGGCGCACCGGCAGGTCGGGCGGCAGCGCCAGCGCGAACACCGGGCGGCCGCCACGGCGGTCTTCCACCGCGTAGGCGAGCGCGTTCGGCGAATCGAGCTCGGGGAGCGGGCGCCCAGGGAAGACGGTAAAGCGATCGCGGAGAACGACTGTACCGTCCGCGCCCGCACTGACGGGAGCGATTTCGGCGTGAGTTCCGCTCCCCCCTTCGGCCATCCGGCAAACTCTCCCTGATCAACTTGAACTGCGTGCACCGAGTGTGACAGCTTCCCGGCGCACGCGCAATTCGCCCAAAAGTTTAGTCGGCGAACGGATCCTGCACCAGAATCGTGTCTTCGCGTTCCGGGCTGGTGGACAGCAACGCCACCGGCGTTTCGGTCAATTCCTCGACGCGGCGCACGTACTTGATCGCGTTGGCCGGGAGTTCGGCCCACGACCGCGCGCCATAGGTGCTCTGCGACCAGCCTTCGATGGTTTCGTAGATCGGCTTCACCGTCTTCTGATCGGTCATCGACGCGGGAAGGCGCTCGATCCGCTCGCCGTTGAGGTCGTAGGCGACGCAGACCTTGATCTCCGGCAGACCGTCGAGGATGTCGAGCTTGGTCATCGCGATGCCCTTGACGCCGCCGGTCTTGAGCGCCTGGCGCACCGCCACCGCGTCGAACCAGCCGCAACGGCGACGACGCCCGGTCACGGTGCCGAACTCGCGGCCGCGATCGGTGAGGTATTCGGCGGTGCTGTCGAACAGCTCGGTCGGGAACGGACCGCTGCCGACGCGGGTGGTGTAGGCCTTGGCGATGCCGAGAACGAAGCCGACCGCCGACGGACCCATGCCCGAACCCGCCGCGGCCTGACCGCTGACGGTGTTGGACGAGGTGACGTAGGGATAGGTGCCGTGGTCGACGTCGAGCATCGCACCCTGCGCGCCCTCGAACAGCATCCGCTTGTTCTCGTGGCGCAGACGGTCGAGTTCGAGCCACACCGGCTTGGCGAACGGCAAGACCTGATCCTTGATCGCGAGCAGCTCGTCCTTGAGCTTGCGGCCGTCGATCTCGGCGACGCCGAGGCCGCGACGCAGCGCGTTGTGGTGGGTGAGCAGGCGCTCGATCTTGTCGTCCATCGCCGCGAGGTCGTCGAGGTCGCAAACCCGGATCGCACGACGCGCGACCTTGTCCTCATACGCCGGACCGATGCCGCGGCCGGTGGTGCCGATCTTGCCGGCCTCGCTCGCATTCTCGCGGAGCAGGTCGAGGTCGCGGTGCAGCGGCAGGATCAGGCAGGCGTTGTCGGCGAGCGCCAACACGTCGGGAGTGATCGCGACGCCCTGCTTGCCGATCCGGCCGATCTCGTCCATCAGCGCCCACGGATCGACGACCACGCCGTTGCCGATGAAGCTCGGCTTGCCGCGCACCACGCCCGAAGGCAGGAGGCTCAGCTTGTAGGTCACGCCGCCGATCACCAGCGTGTGACCGGCGTTATGACCGCCCTGGAAGCGCACCACGACGTCGGCGCGCTCCGACAACCAATCCACGACCTTACCTTTGCCTTCGTCGCCCCACTGGGCGCCGACAACCGCGACATTGCTCATCTGATGATACTCGCTGTCTCAATCTCTAGAGTGATGGAGCACGCGGAACCGGGCATGGCCGGCCGTTGTGCAAAAGGTGCGTGCAGTTGAGGCGCACCGCCTCGGCCATCCAGTCCTCGCAGGGAGCGACCGCGGCGACGGTGACGAAGCCCGTCCCGCGCAGGTCTTCAAGCAAGGCGGCGTCCTTGACCCCGAGCGGCACCAGCACGCGTGCCGGCGGCTTCGGCTTGGGAAGGATGCCGAGAAGGGAATGCAGATACAGGCTCGCACCGGTGGCGGGTTCCTGGCCCTCGGCGCCACCGTAGCGGCCGCCGCGGCCGAGGTGGTTGCGCCACCCCTGTGCGAAGAAGGTATAGCACAAGCCGGTGTGATATTCGAAGCCGCGGTTCTCGACCATGTCGATGGTCAGACTGAGGCTGGGCGCGAGCTCCTTCAGGCGCGCCGCGACCGCGCCGAGGCGGTCGGCCCAGAACTGCGCCGCAGGCGGCAGGTCGAGGCCCGCGAGCGCGGGGAAGGCGGCGTCGAACGGCCCGCAGATTTCGAGAAGACGGCCGAGCAGCGGCGCGACCGAAGCGGGCAACGCCGCGACTTCCGCCGCGTCCTTGTGGTCGAGGGCGTGGCGCGCTTCGGTCTTGTCGGCTTCCGAGAGCCCGGCGGCGTCGAGGATCAACGGCACCATTGGCGGCAGGGTGAGGTCGACGCAGACTTCGGCGACGCCGATCGCGGCGAGCGCGCGGGTCGCGACGACGATCACCTCGGCATCGGCCTCGGGAGTGTCGCAGCCGATCAGTTCGAGGCCAGCCTGGATGAACTGGCGATCGGGGCGGAGCTGCGAGCCCTTCACCCGCAGCACGTCGCCCGCGTAGGACAGGCGCAGCGGGCGCGGCTCGCGGCTGAGGCGGGTGGAGGCGATGCGGGCGGCCTGCACCGTCATGTCGGCGCGCATGCCCATCATCCGCTGGGTCACCGGATCCATGACCCGAAAGGTCTGGGCGGCGAGATCGGTGCCGACGCCCGCGAGCAGGCTATCCTCGAATTCGAGCAGCGGCGGCTTGACCCGATCGTAGCCATGGGCGGAAAACGTCGCGAGCAACGATTGCACCGCCGCAGCCTCGAAGGCCGCCTCGCCGGGCAGCACGTCCCGCAATCCCGCCGGGAGAAGCGCCCGATTGACCGGTTCCGACATCCACTCGCCCCTGTTTCGTCATCCCGCGCCGCCGATCGCCGGCAACAAACGTGTGGTTTACCCCGAACCCGACGCCCGAGGCAACTGTTGAAGCCGGTTTTCGGCGATCCGTCGCCGGATTTCCAGGCATCAGACGCCGCTGCGCACCGTATGGGCATGGTTGAGCGGCCCGTGACCATGGCCGAAGCCGGGCGCGGTCTCGATCGCGGTGCGTACGTAGTCCCGTGCCCGCTTCGCCGCCGTCGCAAGATCGAGCCCCTGGGCAATGCCGCAGGCGAGCGCCGAGGCCAGCGTGCAGCCGGTGCCGTGGCTGTGCTTGGTGTCGATCCGGAGGCCCGCGAATCGCTGCACGCCATCCGCCGTCACCAGCAGGTCGACGACCAATCCGCCTTCGAGGTGGCCGCCTTTCAGCAGTACCGCCTGCGGTCCGAGATTGAGGAGTTCGTAGGCGGCGGCGAGCATGTCGGCCTCGTTGACGATTCGCCGCCCGGTCAGGACTTCCGCCTCGTAGAGGTTGGGCGTGATCACCGTGGCGCGCGG
>DBTR01000033.1 GCA_002307145.1 Rhodospirillum sp. UBA1311
GTCGCCCATGAAGATCTCGGCCGGATGCGCGTTGAACCAGAGGAATCCGACCACCGCGCCCATCATCGCCAGGCAGAACACGATCAGCTCGCTCGATCCGCGCACGAAGGGGATGTCGAGGTAGCCAGCGAAGTCCGGCCGGCCAGTCAGGTAGGTCAGCACGCCCAGCGCGACCAAGACGATGATGGATAGGCCGGAGGACAGGCCGTCCAGGCCGTCGGTGATGTTGACGGCGTTCGACCACCAGGACACGCTCAGGATGGCCAGCGG
The DNA here is from genome assembly GCA_002307145.1 of Rhodospirillum sp. UBA1311. Lineage (GTDB taxonomy): Bacteria > Pseudomonadota > Alphaproteobacteria > Rhodospirillales > Rhodospirillaceae > Oleispirillum. The sequence continues at coordinate 271 of DBTR01000033.1, forward strand.
TATCCAGGCGATGCCCAGGTCGATCACCGGGTTCTTGAAGAAGGGCACGTAGAGCTGGGTCGTCTGGTCGCTTTTATTGAAGTAGAGCACCAGCACGGCGGCGGTCGAAACGGCGATCTGCAGCGCGAGCTTGAGCAGGGCCGAGATCCCGTCGGAATTCTTGAGTTTGATCTTGAGCATGTCGTCGACGAAGCCGATGGCGCCGAAGGCCAGGAAGGACATGAGGCAGACCCATATGTGGATGTTGGCCAGGTCGGCCCAGAGCAGGACGGCCACGGACACCGACAGGATGATGAACAGGCCGCCCATGGTCGGGGTGCCGGACTTCACCTGGTGGGTCTGCGGGCCGTCGGAGCGGATCGATTGGCCGTACTTGAGGACGTGCAGCTTCTCGATGATCTTGGGCGCGAACAGGAAGGCGATGAGCAGGGCCGTCACCGCGGCGTAGGCCGCCCTGAAGGTCAAGTAGCGGAATACGTTGAGGGCCATGAACTTTTGGGCGAATAAGGACAGTAGCTTCAGCACGCGCGCAGCCCTCCGTTTTGCTTGATGATCGCCTCGCCGAAGCGCTCCATCCGCATGCCGCGGGAGCCCTTCATGAGGACGAAGTCGCCGTCGCGCAGGTAGGCGGCGAGCTCGGCGGCTAGCTTGCCGGCGTCGTCGGTCCAGGCCGCGGATCCGGCGAAACCCGATTCGGTGGCGGCGCGGAAGGCGTCCTCCATCTCGGGTCCGAAGAAGAAGAGCGCGTCGGCCTTCGAGGCCGCCGCCGCCCTGCCCGCCCTGGTCCCCGGCTGCGCCTGGTTCCGGCCGAAGCGGCCCACGGTCAAGGTCAAGTTCGTGATCGTCGACAACGACAACACCTTCGCCGCCGCGGTCTACGCCCAGGAGGTGACGAGCGGCGCCACCACCAGCGCGGCGGCGGTAGAGATGAAGCCGATTCGCAGGCAACCGATCTTGCCTGCCGCCGCCTGGCGCGCACGGGCGGAGGCATGTTCGATCGCGGCGAGCGCGGTGGCGACCTCGTCGCGGAACACCACACCGGCCTCGGTGATCTCGGTCTTGCGGCGATTGCGCTCGAACAGCCGCACCCCGAGTTCCGCCTCAAGCGCACGGATCTGCAGGCTGAGCGCGGGCTGGCTCAGATGGACGCGCTCGGCGGCGCGGCTGAAGTGCAGCGTCTCGGCGAGGACGAGGAAGCTTCTGAGCTGGGTGAGTTCCAACGGATCGGGCCTCCGGTGCGGACGCAACCAGGATCGGCGCGGCTCTGTTATTTGTCAAATCTATCACCGCATAGCGAATGACAATTTTACAAACGGATCGCCCGACCTCAATTTTGATCCACGGGTCCTGACCAGACCCGGTGTTCCCACATCGACCCCCCGGGAACAGATTGATCCGTCCCCGCGGGAATGCCCCACGCCACTCCCGCGGGTGATCCGGCGGCCGCGCCGGCGAGAAACCGGACGGTCTCGACCGGTCCGCTCGTTTCGCACTCCCCACCTATGTCGGCGCGGCCGTAGGATCTTGGGTTTTTTCTCCCCCCGCGTATCGGGTTTCGCCGCCCCGTCCTTATCTTAAAGTCTGCCGCGCGCGCTTCGGAGACCGGGCGGCGCGAGCATCTTTACGAAGCGCCGCGCGGATGGCATAGTCCGGCACGGCGGTGCGCCCGATCTAAGGCAAACCGACGACAAGGAGACGAGCATGAACCTGGGCACGCGCCTGTATACCTGGCTGCACGGCGAATTCGTCGGCGAGGATACCTTCGGCAATCGCTACTACCGCGAACGCCGGGCGTTGCGCGGCCGCAAGGAGCGGCGCTGGGTGATGTACAACGGCGCGCTCGAAGCCTCGAAGGTTCCGCCCGAGTGGCACGCCTGGCTCCACTTCAGTTCCGACGCGCCGCTTGAAGGCAAGCGTCAATCCTGGCAGAAGTCGCATCGTCCCAATCTTACCGGCACCAAATTCGCCTATTTCCCCCCCGGCCACGATCGGCGCGGCGGCAAGCGCGACAAGGCGACCGGCGACTACGAATCCTGGCGTCCGTCCTGACGCCAAAGAGGAATACACCCGTGCAATTTGGTGAACGCGAGGATATCGGCCTGGGCGTCCTGGTCTGCCTTCTGGGCGGCTTGGCGTTGGCGTGGCTGCATGGCCGCAACGCCACGCCCGAGATCGACGGCTACCCGCTCTACGCCGGTTTCCAGCGCAGCGACGGCCTGATCGAGGGCGCGGCGGTGCGCCTCGCCGGGATCGACGTCGGCGTGGTCCAGGGCCTCGAATTGAAGGGCGGCTTCCAGTCGCGCGCCACCCTCCTCATCGACACCGGGATCAAGGTCCCGAATGACTCCGCCGCGGTGATCCACACCGACGGCCTGTTCGGCGCGAAATACGTCGAACTCGAACCCGGCGGATCGCTCGATTCGCTGAACTCGGGCGACACCTTCGCGTTTACCCAGGATTCGCTGATCGTCGAGGACCTGCTGGAGCGGCTGGTGGCGATGGCGAAGTCGCAACAGGCGCGCTGCACCGACGTATTGTCGCAGCATCCCGAAACCACCCCCTCCCCACAGCCCGACGCCGCGCCTGCGCTCACGCCGCTGCTGCCACCCGACAAGAAGGACTAGACCATGCGCAAACCGGTGATCGAAAGCATCATGGGCGCGGTGGTGCTGCTGGTGGCGGCCTACTTCCTGGTGTTCGCCTATACCTCGGCGCACGAGCGCCAGGTCGACGGCTATCGCCTGACCGCCAAATTCCTGAAGGTCGGCGGCCTGCGCGTCGGCTCCGACGTGCGGATCAGCGGCATCAAGGTGGGCACGGTGCTGGACGAGCGCCTCGACCAGGACACCTACGAAGCCGCGTTGACCCTGAGCATCCGCTCCGACATCCGCCTCCCCGTCGACACCGTCGCCTCGATCGCGACGCAGGGGCTGCTCGGCGACAAGTACATCCGCCTTGAGCCCGGCACCATGGAAGACCGGCTGAAGCCCGACGAGGTGTTGAAAAACACCCGCGACTACAAATCCCTCGAAGACACGGTGGGCGAGTTCATCTTCCTCGCCACCGGCAACACCGGTGAGGGATCGCGGCAGTGAGCGGGTTCAAGCGTTTCGTTCTCGGCTGCGCGATCGCAGCCAGCCTCGGCATTCCGACCTCCAATGCCGCCACCGACCTCGACACCCGGATCGCGGTGCTGCGCGGCCTCGACAAGATCACCGGGCGGATCACTACGCTCACCACGCCGGTGGGCGATACCGTGCGCTTCGGCTCGCTCGCGATCATCGTCCGCGCCTGCCGCACCCGCCCGCCCGAGGAGCCGCCGGAGAGCGCGGCCTTCCTCGACATCGCCGACATCAAGCCGAACCAGCCGCCGGTCGACGTGTTCCGTGGCTGGATGTATGCGTCGAGCCCGGCGGTTTCGGCGATGGACCACCCGGTTTACGATATTTGGGTGCTCGAATGCAAAGAGCCGCTCGCCCCGCCCCCCGATAGCGGCAACCCGATCGAGACCGGCTGATCTCCACCGATCTTTTTTTCACTTCGCTCGCAACCTTTATGCCCCTGGAACGTATTCCGTTTCGGGGGACTAGAGGACGTCTACCAGACAGAGCGGAGCGGAATGGATTCGGAACTCGCACTACGAAAATCAAAAACCGGCATCGAAGGATTTGACGAACTGACGCTTGGCGGCCTGCCCACCGGGCGGCCCACCCTGGTGTGCGGTTCGGCGGGCTGCGGCAAGACACTGTTCGCTTCGACCTTCCTGCTCAACGGCGCCCGCGACTACGATGAACCGGGCATCTTCGTCACATTCGAGGAGCGCCCGGTCGACATCGTCGACAACGTCGCATCCTTGGGGTTCGCGATCGAGGACTTGATCGCGGCGAACAAGCTCCACATCGAACACATCGCGATCGCCCCCGCCGAGCTCGCGGAGATCGGGGAATACGATCTCGAAGGCTTGTTCCTTCGCCTCGAACTCGCGGTGGCCGAAATCGGCGCGAAGCGGATCGTGCTCGATACCATCGAGACGCTGTTCTCAAGCTTCCAGAACCCGGCGATCCTGCGCGCGGAAATCCGCCGCCTGTTCGACTGGCTGAAGGAGCACGATCTCACCGCCGTGATCACCGGCGAGCGCGGCGACGGCACCCTCACCCGCCAGGGACTTGAGGAATACGTCTCCGACTGCGTCATCCTCCTCGATCACCGCGTCCACAACCAGATCTCCACCCGCCGCCTGCGGGTGGTGAAGTATCGCGGCAGCGCGCACGGCACCAACGAATACCCGTTTCTGATCGACCAGGAAGGCTTCTCGGTGCTGCCGGTGAGCGCCCTCGGCCTCAACCACAAGGTCTTCGACAGCCGGATCGCCAGCGGCATCGCCGACCTCGACGCCATGCTCGCGAACGGCGGCTTCCACCGGGGCAGCAGCATCCTGGTAAGCGGCGTCGCGGGGTCGGGCAAGAGTTCGGTGGCCGCATGCTTCGCCAATGCCGCCTGCGCGCGGGGCGAGCGGGCGATCTACTTCTCATTCGAGGAGTCCGCCGCGCAGACGATCCGCAACATGACCTCGATCGGCCTCGATCTCGGCAAGTGGATCGACAACGGCCAACTCCGCTACGTCGCGGCGCGGCCGACCTTCTACAGCCTGGAAATGCACCTGGCGGTGATGCTGCGCGAGATCACGCGCTTCCGCCCCGATCTGGTCGTGCTCGACCCGATCTCGGCGTTCATCGGCCTGGGCGAACGCCTGGAAATCCAGGCGATGCTGCTGCGCATGGTCGACTTCCTCAAGACGCACGGCATCACCGCGATATTTTCGCACCTGATGCACAGCCAGGACGGTGCGACGGAAACCGATGCGGGGCTTTCGTCGTTGATGGATGCATGGATCCTCCTGCTCAACCGCGAGGTCGGCGGCGAATTCAATCGCGAACTCTACCTGTTGAAGGCGCGCGGCATGGCGCACTCGAACCAGGTGCGAGAGTTCGTCATGGGCAACGACGGCATCCATCTGGTCGCGCCCTACATCGGCGGCGGCCGCGCCCTCACCGGCTCGGCCCGTACCGCCGAGGAGGCGCGCGAACGTCGTGCGGAAGCGGAACGCCGCATCAAGGCAGACCGCATCACCGACGCGATCGAACAGCGGCGGCGCAAGGTGCGCGCTCAGATCGAAGCGTTGGAATCGGACCTCGCGGCCGACGAAGCCGAATTGCGCCGAACCGCGAAACTCGAAAGCGACTATCTCGCCCAGGCCCAGGCGGATCAGGTCGCGATGGAAAAAAGCCGCCGGATCTGATCCCGGCGATACGGAGCAGCATATGGTTGAGAACGTGAACCCAATCACCCCGGCGGAGCCCACCAAGCTGGTGCTGTATGTCGCCGGGCAAACGCCGAAGTCGGTCTCCGCGATCGAGAACCTCGAACGGATCTGCGCCGAGCACCTTCCCGGCCGGTATCGGATCGAGGTCGTGGACTTGCGCAAGTCGCCACAGCTTGCGCGCGAGCATAATATCATCGCGATCCCGACCCTGGTGCGCGAGCTGCCGACGCCGATCCGCAAGATCATCGGCGATCTCTCCGATTCCGAGAAAGTCCTCGTGCACCTGAAGATCGGAGACTGACGCATGGGCCAGGAAAATCCGTCCCTGACCGCCGAGTTGCGGCGTCGCCTCGAAGAAGCCGAGGAGACCATCCGCGCGATCCGCGAAGGCGAGATCGACGCGCTGGTGATCCGCAACCCCGCGAGCGAGGAAGAAGTCTTCACCCTCGAAGGCGGGCCCGAGCCCTTCCGCGCGTTCATGGAGGCGATGGACCTGGGGGCCGCCGCATTCGACGCCGAGGGACGGATGCTCTACGCCAATTCCGCCCTTGGAGAACTCCTCGGCCTGACCGCCGACGAACTCCTGGTGCGGGGGGTCTGCAGCGCGCTCGATCCGGTCGCCGCGTCGACCGTGCGCACGCTGATCGCCGATGGCGGAAAGATCAAGTCGTCGGCGGAGATCGTCGTCGGCGACGGTCGCCACGTCCAGGTGTCCGCATCGCCGCTCCGCGTCGGCGTCACCGACGCGGTGGCGGTCACCTTCACCGACATCACGCACCGCATCCGCGAGCGCGCGATCCAGGAATCCGAGCGCGCCGCGCTCGCCATCCTCGCATCCGCCAACGAGGCGGTGATCGTCTGCGACCTGCACGGCAGGATCACCCACGCCAATGCGGCGGTCGACGCGATCAGCGCCGAAAACCTCGTCGGCAAGACCTTCGGCACCGCGGTGCGCCTCGCGGTTCCGGGATCGACCAATCCGCAGCCGGGTGCGGAGATCGTCGCCCTCGCGATCGCCGGAAGTCCGGTCCAGGGCATCGAGGCGTTCGCGCCCGATGCGCCGAAATGCAAGGACTTGTTGATCAGCGCCGCGCCGCTCCGCATCGGCAGCGACGCAATCAGCGGCTGCGTCGTCACCATGGTCGACCTCTCGCAACGCAAGCGCCTGGAACAGCAACAGTTGCTGCTGATGGGAGAGCTGGACCACCGGGTGAAGAACACCCTCGCCCTGGTGCTTTCGATCGCCAATCGCACCGCGAACTCGGAAGAGACGGTGAACGGCTTCCAGACCGCATTCTCCGGCCGCATCCAGGCGCTCGCGGCGACCCACAACATTCTCGCCGAATGCTCATGGGCGTCGGTGCGGGTCGGCGAAGTGCTGCACCAGGAGGTCGGGCCGTTCATTTCGAGCGGCGAAAACCGCCTGCGGGTCAGCGGCCCCGACGTCCGCATCCTGCCGCGCGCGGCGATCGCGCTCGGGCTGGTGCTGCACGAACTCGCGACCAACGCGGTAAAATACGGCGCGCTCTCGTCGCCCGCGGGCATCGTCGCGGTGCGCCTCACCGACGACCCGGCGAGCCCGTACTTCAGCTTGGAATGGCGGGAGACCGACGGCCCCACGGTCGCCGAGCCGAGCCGCTTCGGCTTCGGCCAGACGGTGATCACCCGCAGCCTGCAATACTCGGTCGACGGCGGCGCGGTGCTCGAATATCCGGCGGAGGGGGTGCGCTGCATCATGCGCATCCCACGTGCCGACGTCGTCGCGGCTTAAGCGCCGAGCCAGCCACGCAACAGGGTGGAGAGCGCATCCGGCGCTTCGAGGGTGGCGAGGTGGCCAGCGCCCGGCACCACGGCGAGCTTCGCCCCGGAAATCGCCACCGCCATCTCCTCGTGCCGGTCCTTCGGCGTGAGTTCGTCGGCATCGCCGCAGATCACCGCCGTCGGCACCGCGATCCGCGTGAGGTCGGGGCGGCTGTCGGGCCGCGAGATGATCGCGGTCTGTTGATGGATGAACGCCTGCGGCCCCACCGCGTCCGCCATCTCCACCACGATTCTCTTCAGGTCCGCATCCTCCCGCCGTCCCGCCGAGATCAGCTTGGGCAGCAGGCGCGGCATTACCTGGGCGTAGCGATGGGATTTCGCGAGGTCTATGAGGTCGCGGCGCATTGCGGATTGCTCGGGCGCGTCGGGCCGCGCGGTGGTCGAGATCAGCGCGAGCCGGGTCACCCGCCCGGGTGCGCGGCGCAGGATTTCGAAGGCGACGTAACCGCCCATCGAAAGCCCGGCGAGAGCGAAGGTCTTGGGCGCCGCGCCCAGCACCGCCTCGGCCATCTCGCCGACCGAAGACGCGTCGAGATGGGGGACGAACGGCACCGCGACGTCCGCCAACGCTTCGATCTGCGGCGCGAACAGCCGCGCGTCGCAAATCAAGCCGGGCAGCAGGATCAGGTCCTGGCGCATCGTGAACTCCTTGTCAGTGGATCAGCGTCTTGCTGATTTCCTTGAATTCGGGCGTACCGGCCCGCTCCAGCCATTCGAAGATCACCATCTCGATGGTGACGAGTTCGATCCCGGCGGCGGTGAAGCGCGCCTTCGCGGTTTCCTCGTCGAGGGCGTTGCGCGAGCCGCAGGCGTCGACGACGACGAACACCTCGAAGCCCTGCGCCTTCAGGTCGAGCGCGGTCTGCATCACGCAAACGTGCATCTCGATCCCCGCGATCACCGCCTGGCGACGATCGAACGAACCGAGCGCCTCCGCGAACGCGGGCTCGCCCATGCAGGAGAACGCGGTCTTCTCGATATAGGTTTCGACTTCGGGCACGACTTCGCGGATGTCGATCATCGTCGGCCCGAGGCCTTTCGGGTACTGCTCGGAGATCAACGTCGGAATTTCCAGACGACGCGCGGCGGCGGCGAGGCGCGCACCACCCTCGATCACCTTGCGGGGCTCGGCCATCACCGGCGCTAGGCGCTCCTGGATATCGACGATGATCAGGCAGGACTGGGAAGCCGTGATGCGCATGAAGGTCCTCCAGGTTGGGAAACAGGTCGGGGCCCCGAGTGTCGGGGCAAGCGACGGGCCTCAGCAAGCGGGTTTTTTCGCCGATTTCCGGATTTTTCGGTGTCGCGCGGCGACTTCGCTCCGCTTGCCTCGCCTCGCGCGTTGACAATTGGCGAATTCGGCCTGATGATCGCGCAACTTTTTTAGCGTGCCAGGTACGACACGGTGCGATACCCGCACGCCCCCGGAAGCCTGGGCTTCCGCGGACAATTTCAGGAACATCGAACCACACATGACGTTCGAAGAGCTTGGGCTTGAGCCCAACACTTTGCAAGCCATCGCCGAGATGGGCTACACCACTCCCACCCCGATCCAGGAGCAGGCCATCGGCCTCGTCTTGATGGGCCGCGATGTCATGGGCATTGCCCAGACCGGCACCGGCAAGACGGGTTGCTATACCCTGCCGATGATCGACATCCTCTCCAACGGACGGGCACGGGCGCGGATGCCGCGCTCGCTGATCCTCGCACCGACGCGCGAGCTTGCCGCCCAGGTCTCGGAAAATTTCGAGCAGTACGGCAAATACCATAAGCTCTCGATGGCGCTGTTGATCGGCGGCGAGAGCTTCGGCGACCAGGAACGCGCCCTCGATCGCGGCGTTGACGTCTTGATCGCCACCCCCGGACGGATGATGGATCTGTTCGAGCGCGGCCGGATTCTCCTCTCCGACGTCAAGATCCTGGTGATCGACGAAGCCGACCGGATGCTCGACATGGGCTTCATCCCCGACGTCGAAAAGATCCTCGGCTGGCTGCCGCCGTTGCGCCAGACGCTGCTGTTCTCCGCCACCATGGCCCCCGAGATCAAGCGCCTCGCCGACAAATTCCTGTCGAATCCGAAGATGGTTTCGGTCGCCCCGCCCGCCTCCACCGCGACCCTGGTGACGCAGGGGATGGTGATCGTCGACGCGAAGAACAAGCGGGAAGCCCTGCGCAGCCTGCTGAAGTCCGACTCCGTCGCCAACGCCTTCATCTTCTGCAACCGCAAGCGCGACATTGCGGTGCTGTTCCGCTCGCTGGAACGGCACGGCTTCTCGGTCGGCCAGTTGCACGGCGACATGCCCCAGGCGGTGCGCACCGAGACCCTCGACCAGTTCCGTCGCGGCGACGTGAAGCTCCTGGTCTGCTCCGACGTGGCGGCGCGCGGCCTTGACATTCCCGACGTCTCGCACGTTTTCAACTTCGACGTTCCGAGCCACGCGGAGGACTATGTCCACCGCATCGGCCGCACCGGACGCGCGGGACGCGAAGGCGGCGCCTTCACCATCGCGACGCCCGAGGACGGGCGCTACGTGGCGGCGATCCAGAAGCTGATCGGCAAGGAGATCCCGCTCGTCCAGATCGAGGGCGCCGAGGTCCTGGCGCTTGAGGAAGGCAGCGGCGACGCACGCGGCGGACGCCGTGGCCGTGGCGGCAACACGCGCGGCGGCAAGGGCGAATCCAAGCCCCGCGAGCCGAAGCCGCGCCACGAACCGAAGCGCGACACGGCAGTGGCGAAGCCCGATTTCGAGCCGAAGGCGGAAGCCCGGCCCGAGCCGAAGGTCGAGCAAAAGGTGGAGGCCAAGGCCGAAGCCCGCCCGGCTCCTGGCCCCGAACCGCGCGGCCGCAACGAGCGGACCGAGCGCGAGCGGTCGGACCGCGACAAGCGCGGTCGGCGTTCCCGCTCGCACCTGCCCGCGGACGACATCGGCGAGATGGACCACGAGGACGACGTCGTCGCCTTCGGCGGCCACACCCCAAGCTTCCTGCTTCGCGATCCGTTCGCGAAGTGAACTCACGCGACCGGCATGGATGGTTTGCTTTGCAGCGATCTGTGAAACTTAGCCTTTACGCTCTCGGCGTCGCGGCCCTCGTGGGCTGCGCGCCGACCTACCAGCCCGATACCTACGCGACCTCGGCGATCCAGCAGGTCAACAAGGTCGAGCCTGCCGTGGTCGTCGGCTTCCGCCAGGTGCTGATCACCGCGAGCGGCACCGTCGGCGCGGTCACCGGCGGCGCGGCGGGCGGCGTGCTCGGCTCCCGCTCCGGCGCCGTCGGCATCGATTCCGCGCTCGGCGCGGTCGGCGGCTCGGCCGTCGGTAGCATCCTCGGCACCACCCTTGAACACACCACCGCCGACACCACCGGCTGGGAATACATCGTCCGCAAGGACAACGGCGAGATGGTCTCGGTGACGCAACGGGAAGAAACCCCGATGCCGCTCGGCCAGAAGGTTTTGGTGATCGGCGGCAGCCAGGCTCGGATCGTGCCCGACTATTCGTCGCCGCCGCCCGCCGCCGCGACCGCCACGCCGAAGCCGGAAGAAAAGCCCGCCCCGACGGCCAAGGTCAAAAAGGCGAACTCCGCTCCGACCCCGCCGATGCTGGTGGTGCCGCTTTCGAGCGAAAGCACCTACACCAGCGCGCCCACCGACGCCGCTCCGGCGGCGCCCAGCGTTGCCGCGCCTCCGGCGCAGGTTCCGACCCCGGCTCCCGATGCGACTCCGGCCCCCGCCGAAGCGCCGGCGGCCGCCGCCGAAACCATCGCCACGCCCGAGCCGCAAGCCACCCCCGCCCCGGCCGAGTCCGCTCCGGTCGACACCGCTCCGGCGGAAGTCGCTCCGGCGGAACCCGAGGCCGCACCGGCCACGCAGCCCTGAGGCGTCAAACGCCGAGCGCGGCGCGCTTGGCGGTCAGGCTTTCATAAGTTTCGACATTGTCGAGATCCGGCCCGATCGCCTCGGCCGGGCAGACCAGGCGGCATTGGGGCTCGGAATGCACGCCGATGCATTCGGTGCAGCGTGCCGGATCGATCTCGAAGGTATCCGCCCCCGGCGAAATCGCCGTATTCGGGCATTCGAGTTCGCAGGCGCCACAGAACACGCAGTTCTGGGAAATCGTCATCGCCATCGTCCGGCTCCGCAGTTTTGAGAAGGCGGGCGCGAAACTAGCCGATTTCCCCAAGGCATGAAAGCGCGAATGCCGCAAGCCGATTCGTGCGTTGCTCCACCCGCCAATTCGTTCTAAAAAAGTCGAGAGAATGCGGACAGATAACGATCCGCATGCGCCGCCGACAAGGGCGGGGGGAACTCACTGAGCAGGTTCTTTGACAATCAGGCTTTCACTCGGCAGGAGACCATGGATCATCATGTTCTATCCCTGGCCATGACCGGTTCCGGCGGCGCCGGCGTCATGACCGTTGGTCAAATTCTCGTCGACGCGGCAGCGCGCGCGGGGTGGTATGGTTTGATGCGGCGCTCGTTGGGTCCGCAGATCCGGGGCGGCGAATCCGCCGCGTTGATGCGTTTCGGTCATCGGCCGATCCTCAGTCACGGCGACTCCTTCGATCTCCTCCTCGCCTACGACTGGGGCAACATCACCCGGTTCGCCGCCGAATTGCCGCTGCGCCCGGATAGCGTCGTGCTGTTCGACCCCGACGCGGGCGACGTTCCGGAAGTTATCGAGCGCACCGACGCCCGCTGCGTCGCCGCGCCGCTCTCGGCCATGGCCAAGACCGAAAAGGGCGTGCGCGCCAACATGGTCGGCCTCGGCCTCGTCGCCGCCGCCCTCGGCCTCACGCCGGAAGACCTCACCGAGGAAATGACCAAGGCCCTCGGCGACAAGGGCGAGGAAATTCTCAAAAGCTCGCTCGCTGGCCTGAAGATGGGCGCAGAGCTCGCCGCCGACCTTCCCACCGGGGTCTTCCCCAACGCCGGCCGCCCGACGCCGGTCAGCAATCCGCGCTGGTCGATCACCGGCAACGAAGCCGCAGGCCTTGGCGCGCTCCGGGGCGGCATCCGCTTCGTCGCCGCCTATCCGATCACGCCCTCGACCGAAATCCTCGAATGGCTCGCCCCCAATCTTGCCGAGGTCGGCGGCCAACTGGTGCAGGTCGAGGACGAACTCGCCTCGATCAACATGCTCGTCGGCGCATCGTTCGGCGGCGTCCCCTCGCTCACCGCGACCTCCGGCCCCGGCCTCTCGTTGATGCTCGAAGGCCTCGGCCTCGCGGTATCCGCCGAAGTGCCGCTCACCTTGATCGACGTGCAGCGCGGCGGCCCCTCCACCGGCATCCCGACCAAGTCCGAGCAGAGCGACTTCAACATCGCGGTCTACGGCATGCACGGCGACGCGCCGCACATCGTTTGCGCGCCCACCTCGATCCCCGACTGCCTCTCCACGGTGCAGTGGGCCGTGGCCTCGGCCGAAGCCGCGCAGTGCCCGGCGATCGTGCTGTCGGATCAGTACATGGGCCAATCCCGCGCGATCGTCGATCAACCGCCGAGCGGCGGCCCGGTCGCCAACCGCCGCATCGCCCAGCCTGAAGACGGCGCGGCCTACAAGCGTTACGCCCTCACCAACGACGGCGTCTCGCCGATGTCGGTGCCGGGCGTCAAGGGCGGCGAATACACCGCCGACGGTTTGGCGCACAGCGAGCGCGGCACGCCCTCGACCCAAGCCTCCGACCACCAGTCCCAGCTCGACAAGCGCGAGCGCAAGCTCGACACCCTCGACTGCGACACCTTCTGGGCGGAAACCGAGGGCAACGGCCCGATCGCGGTGATCGCCTTCGGCTCGCTCACCGAGGCCGCGCGCGAAGCGGTCGCCCGCGCCCACGGCGACGCCCGCCTGATCGGCGTGCGGGTGATCCTGCCGCTCCAGCCCGAACTGATGGCGAAAGCCCTCGAAGGAGTCTCGAAGGTGCTCGTCGTCGAGCAGAACCACGGCGGCCAGTTCGCCCACTTCCTCAAAGGCCACTATGCCCTCCCCGCGACGGTGGAAAGCCTGCACCGTCCCGGCCCGTTGCCGATTCGCCCGGTCGAGATTCTCGCCGCGGTCACCGCGATGAAGGGAGACGCACGATGAACGACATCAGCCACGCGGAAGTCGACTTCACCGACTACAAATCCGACGTCAGCCCGGTGTGGTGCCCCGGCTGCGGCGACTACGCCGTGCTCTCGGCGATCACCAAGGCGCTCGCCGAACTCGCGCTGCCGCGCGAGAACGTCGCGCTGATCTCGGGCATCGGCTGCTCGTCGCGGATCGCCGCCTACACCTCGGTGTACGGCTTCCACGGTATCCACGGCCGCGCCCTACCGATCGCGCAGGGCCTCAAGCTCGCCCGCCCCGACACCACCGTGCTCTGCGCCGGCGGCGACGGCGACGGCTTCTCGATCGGCGGCAACCACTTCCTCCACGCCTGCCGCCGCAACCTCGACATCACCTACATCGTGATGGACAATGCGGTCTACGGCATGACCAAGGGCCAGGCCTCGCCGACCAGCGCGGCGGACTGGACCAACTCCAAGCTAACCCCGGAAGGCCCGGGCGTGCCACCGCTCCAGCCACTCGACATCGCCCTCGCGGCGGGCGCGAGTCACGTGGTGCGGTGCTTTTCGGGCAAGGTCCAGGCGCTCACCAAGGCGATCGCGGACGCGATCCAGCATCCCGGCTTCTCGTTCATCCAGGTGATTTCGCCCTGCGTCACCTACCGGCCGGAAATGCGCGATCTCAAGCACGTGGTGCATGAAAGCTTCACCGAACCCTGCACCGACCGGCGCGAAGCCCGCCGCCGCCTGATCGACGACGACGGTTTTTCGCTCGGAACCCTGTTCAAATCCGTCGAACCGTCTTATAAGCCTTGCCACCAAAACACCAAGACCGCTGCAGAGCTCGAAAGGCAATTCGCTCTATGAATAGTCTGGAACTGTTCCTGGCCCACGCGCTCCGTCTCGAAGAAGACTCGGCCATTCGCTACGACGAAATGGCCGACGCCCTCTCCGTCCACCGCAAAAGCGAGGTGGCCCGGCTGTTCCGCAAGATGGCGCACTACTCGCGCCTCCACCTGGCGGATGCGGAACGCCGCGCCGCCGGGCTGGAGATTCCCCGCCTGAAAGCCTGGGAATATCAGTGGCCGGGCGACGACAGCCCGGAAAACGCGCCGCTCGAAGACACCGACTACGCGATGAACGACCGCGACGCGCTACTTCTCGCCCTCAAGGGCGAGAACGGCGCATACGCGTTCTACAGCTCGGTCGCGGCCAAATCCTCCGATCCCGGCATCGCCGAGACCGCTATGGAATTCGCCGCCGAGGAGCAGGGCCACGTCGCCCTGCTTGAAGACTGGCTCAAACGCACCCCCGACACCGGCCCGGATCTCGACCTCGACCCGCCCGCCGAAGTCGGCTGATCAACTCCTGGGAGACCGCCCGTGCTCGGCGCGATCACGCTGCTGCTGCTTTGCCAGCTCGCCGGGGAAGTCCTGGTGCGCCTGATCGGCCTGCCGGTTCCCGGCCCGGTTCTGGGGATGGTCTTCCTGTTCCTGTTTCTGCTGGTGCGGCACCACGTGCCCGAGCCGGTGGAGCGGGTCAGCAACACCCTCCTCGACCATCTCTCGCTGCTGTTCGTGCCCGCCGGCGTCGGCGTGATCCGCTACGCCCAACGGCTTGAGGACGCGTGGCTCGCGATCACCGTCTCGCTGATCGCGGGCACGGTGGTCGCGATCGGCGCGACCGCCTGGATCGCCCAGCACCTGATGCCGAAGCCGCACGACCCCAAGGGCGACGCCCCATGACCGATCCGAAAATCGCGGAGCTTTGGGTCTACCTCGCGAGCGCGCCGCTGTTCTGGCTCGCGCTGACCCTCGTCGTCTACCAGGCGCTCAACTGGACGTTCCTCCGCTGCAACCGGATGCCGCTGCTCAATCCGGTGCTGTGGAGCATCGTCGTCCTCGCAGCTCTCCTGAGCCTCACCGGCACCTCGTACGAAAGCTATTTCGAGGGCGCGCAGTTCATCCACTTCCTCCTCGGCCCGGCGACGGTGGCGCTCGCGGTGCCGCTCTACCGCCAATTCGACCAGGTGCGCCGCGCGGTAGTCGCCCTCGGCGTCGCCCTGCCGCTCGGCAGCCTGCTGGCGGCGGGCGTGGCGGTGGTGCTGGCGGGGTGGCTGGGCGCGGACCGCTCCACCCTGGTGTCGCTGTCGCCGAAGTCGGTGACCACGCCGATCGCCATGGGGATTTCCGAGAAGCTCGGCGGCGTGCCGTCGCTGACCGCGGTGTTCGTGATCCTGACCGGGGTGATCGGCGCGGTGTTTGCATCCCTGATCTTCCGGACGCTCAGGATTCGCGACCAACGCGCCATGGGTTTCTCCCTCGGCCTCGCGGCGCACGGCCTCGGAACCGCCCGGGCGTTCCAGTTCGGCGAAACGGCGGGCGCGTTCGCGGGCATGGCGATCGGTCTCAACGGGCTTGCCACTGCCGTGCTTTTGCCCATTCTGTTACCGATCCTGCTGGCATTTTTCGACTGACCTCCTCCTTCGCGGAGCTTCCGCCATGACGTTGTCCGGCCTTCCCCTCGAAGGTGCGTTCTACCCGACCCGGAATCTCGGCCCCGCGTCCTCGGTGGTGGTGTTCCTCCACGGCTACGGGGCTTCCGGCGACGACCTCATCGACTTCTCCGCCTATTTCACCGGAAACCTGCCCGACACCGCATTCTACGCGCCGGACGCGCCCGAGCCCTGCGAGATCACGCCGTTCGGCTTCCAGTGGTTCAGCCTCGAAGCCTTCGACCCCGACCTGATGCGCCGCGACCCGCGCACCCTGCCCCGCGCGCTCGAAGACCTGGCGGAAGGCGCGGCGGGAGCCGCGCCGCTGCTCAACGACTACCTGAGCGCGGTGATGGAGCGCCATGGCGTCGGGCCGGAGCGCCTCGCCGTGGTGGGGTTTTCGCAAGGCACGATGATGGCGCTTGAAGTCGCGCTGCGCCGCGAGGTGCCGATCGCCGCGCTGGTCGGCTTCTCGGGCGCGCTCGCCGGGGCGTCGCGCCTCGGCCAACAGCTCCGCTGCCGCCCGCCGGTGCTCCTGATCCACGGCGATGCCGACGAAATGGTGCCCTACGGCGCGATGTCGCTCGCCAACCACGCGCTGGCCGAGGCCGGTCTCGACGTCCGCACCCACACCTGCCGGGGCCTCGGCCATGGCATCGACGACCAGGGCCTGTTCGTCGCCCGCGACTTCATCTTCCACCGGTTCGGCGAATCATGAGCGCGGACGCACGCACCCGCGCCACGTTGATCGGCGCAAGCACGGTCCTCACCTTCTCGTCCCTGGCGGTGCTGGCGGTGCTCACCGGGCCGGTGCCGCCCTTCCAGATGGTGGCGATGGCGTTCTCCATCGCCTTCGTCATCGGCCTGATCCTGCCGCTTTCGCAGGGGCGCTCGCTCAAGCGGGTGTTCGTCCACCCCCCGAAGATCTGGGCGCTCGGCATCTACGGCCTGTTCGGCTACCACTTCGTCTACTTCACCGCGGTGCAGAACGCACCGCCGGTCGACGCGAACCTGATCAACTACCTCTGGCCATTGCTGATCGTGCTGTTCTCCGCCTTGCTGCCGGGCGAGCGCCTGCGCTGGTATCACCTCGGCGGCGCGGCCCTGGGCCTCGTCGGCTGCGCGATCCTGGTGCTGGGAGCGGAGCGCCAGCCCGGCGCAACCGGCTCGGCGCTGGGCTACGGCGCGGCTGCGGCGGCGGCGTTGATCTGGTCGAGCTATTCGGTGGCGAGCCGCCGCGTCGGGCACGTTCCGACCGATGCGGTGGGCGGCTTCTGCGGGGCGACCGCCGTGCTGGCGGCGCTTTGCCATTTTGCGCTGGAACCGACGATATGGCCGAGCGGCCTCGGCTGGGTCGGCATCGTCGCGATGGGATTGGGCCCGGTGGGGATCGCATTCTTCACCTGGGACCACGGTTGCAAGCACGGCGACATCCGCGTGCTGGGCGCGCTCGCCTACCTCGCGCCGCTACTCTCCACCACCTGGATGATCGCCTTCGGCTACGGCAACGCGACGCCGAGGATCGGCGCCGCGTGCCTGTTGATCATGGCCGGAGCGTGCCTTGCGACGCGTGACTTCTGGGCGCATCGGAAATCAGCCCCAAGTGCCGCGCCATAGCCCGGGCATTGCAGGCGATATGGGCCACCATCATCGCGGTGAACGCCCACCCGGCATAGAGATGTATGTCGCGAAGGGTGTGGCGAAGCGAGGCGATGCCGCCGCCGCGCCCGGCTCCGAAGATTCCGAGCCAGAGCCAGAACCCCGTCACCACCAGGATCAAACTCGCCGCCAGGATCAGCAGCGCCACGGGTCGTTTGTACATACCCATTCTTCCCTCCCCAAGCCTCGGCGCGCGGAAACCCGCGCGCCGCTCGTGGCTTCAATCACTTCGGGCGCCCCAGCGGCATGCCGTTCTTGGCCAGTTCCATGGTTCGGGCCACGGTGCCGTCGGCATTGAGCAGCTGCACGCTGTAGCTCTTCGCCGTGCTTTCGCGGATCTCGCCGACCTTGAAGGTAGCGTCGTCGCCCATGCGGATCAGGTGCGCCTGGGTGATGATGCGAATCTGGTCGGCGGTGAGTTCGCGGTCGGGATCGAAGCGGCGACCGCCCATCCCCGGGCCACCGCGCCCCATCATCGCGCCCGGGGCCGGGCAGTCGATGCCCGGCTGCTGCGCCGTCGTGGTGTCCGAAGCGGCCCAGGCGGCTTCGCCGAGACCGAGACCGCCGACGCTGAGCGCGCCCAACACCGTCATCGTTTTGAACATCGTGGTCATGCTTTCCTCCTCGTGATCTTGGGGACGATGATCTCGTCCGATGAGGATGATTAAGCGCCCTCGAAGTCGCAGAAGTTCGCCGTCATCCGAGGAAAAGTGTCGCGGCGTGTGGCAAAGCCGGTAACTGATACAATTGGATACGATTTTTTTCGACGGTTGCCGCATTGGCCACCTATTGTCTAATCGGCATCACTGCGCAGGCTGAACCGATGAGCGACAAGACCCCCCACATTCTCGTGGTCGACGACAACGCCGAGATCCGCGACCTGTTGAGCAAATACCTGGTGCGCAACGGCCTGCGTGCGACCACCGCCGCGAGCGGCGCGGAGGCACGCAAGATCCTCGCCGCCGCCGCGATCGACCTGATCGTCCTCGATATCATGATGCCGGGCGAGGACGGCCTCTCGGTCTGCCGCCATGTCCGCGAAACCCGCGAGACGCCGATCATCCTTCTCACCGCCGTGGCCGAGGACACCGACCGGATCATCGGCCTCGAAATGGGCGCCGACGATTATCTCACCAAGCCGTTCAACCCGCGCGAACTCCTGGCGCGGATCAAGGCGGTGCTGCGTCGCGCCAACGCCCTGCCGCATGCGGCGGTGTCGGAAAGCCCGTCGGAAACCGTGGTCACCTTCGGCGAATGGCGGCTGCGCACCGACCGGCGCGAGCTTGAGGACACCTCGGGCAAGGTGATCTCGCTCTCCACCGCCGAGTTCGCGTTGTTGAAGGCGTTCACCGATCATCCCCGCATGGTGCTGTCGCGCGACCAGCTCCTCGACATCACCCAGGGCCGCGCCGCCAACGTCTTCGACCGCAGCATCGACAACCAGGTTTCCCGCCTGCGCAAGAAAATCGAGACCGACCCGAAGAACCCGAGCCTGATCAAGACGGTTTGGGGCGGCGGCTACATGCTCTCGACCGAGGTCGGGCGCGGCGGCGCCGAGCGACGGACGCCGTGATGCGCTTCCGCCGCCATCGCCTCTACCCCACCGGCCTCACCGGTCAATTGATGCTGCTGCTGCTCGCCGCGCTGGTGGTGGCGCAGGCGGTGGCGTTCCAGGTGGTCCACGACGAGCGCCAATTCGCCCAGCGCACGGTGTTCAAGTCGCAGGTGCTGGAGCGGATCGCCGCCGGCAGCCGCCTGATCCTCGAATCCCCCGCCGAACTCCGTCCGCAAATTCTCCGCGCGCTGCAAACCGAGGACCTGCGCTTCTGGATCGCCCCGACGCCGCTGCTCGTCACCAGCCCGGCCGACGAAGAATCGCTCCGCATCCAGCGCCGCCTCGCCAACCTCCTGAGCGAAGGCTACGGCGAACTGCGCCTGCGCATCCAGACCGAGCTGCCCGAGGCGCTCGCCGCACCCGCGCCGCGCGTCGCACCGCCGCCGCACCCGGAATTCGACGACGACCACGCGCCGCGCGGCGGCCGCGCCGGCTGGCGGCGCTGCATCGACGAAGGCACCGGCTTCGTCGACATGGAGTGCGTGCGGCGCTGGCGCGCCCAGCGCCCGCCGGAGCAGCGCTATCCGTTCGTGATCGCCGCCGCCGCCTCGATGCGCCTGCCCGACGGCCTCTGGCTCAATGCCGAGACCAGCCTCGACATGCCGCCGCTGGCTTGGGGCTGGCCGCCGCTGCTCACCTTCGTCCTCTCCGCGCTCCTGATCGCTCTGGTCGCGGTATTCACCGTGCGCCGGATCACCCGGCCGCTCAACCGCCTCGCCGCCGCCGCCGAGCGCCTCGGGCGTGGCGAAGCGGTGGAGGACCTGCCCGAGACCGGACCCGACCAATTCCGCGCCACCACCCGCGCCTTCAACCTGATGAACAAGCGGGTGCAGCGCTACGTTGCCGACCGGATGCGCTTCCTCGCGGCGGTGTCGCACGACCTGCGCACGCCGCTCACCTCGCTCCGCCTGCGCGCCGAGTTCATCGACGACGACGAAACCCGCACCCGGATGCTCGCGACCCTCGAAGAAATGAACCAGATGGTCGACGCGGTCCTCGACTTCGTCCGCGAGGACACCAAGAACGAGGCCACCGACCGGGTCGATCTCGCCTCGCTGGTGGAGAGCGTCTGCGACGACTTCTCCGACCTCGGCCGCCCGGTCGAGCTGGAGCCGCCGCCCGCCCTGCCCGACGTCGTCTGCCGCCCGCTGTCGATCAAGCGCGCGCTGCGCAACCTCATCGACAACGCGGTGAAATACGGCACTCGCGCGCGGGTTTCGGTGGAGACCGCCGGACGCACCGTCACCATCCACGTCGACGACGACGGCCCCGGACTCTCGGAAAAGGACCTGGAGCGGATCTTCGACCCGTTCGTGCGGCTCGAAAGTTCGCGCAGCCGCGAGACCGGCGGCGTCGGACTCGGGCTCTCGATCGCGCGCTCGATCGCACAAAGCCACGGCGGGCGGATCAGCGCCCATTGCCGCGCCGAGGGCGGCCTGCGAATGACCTTCGTCCTTCCTCTCTGACCCGAACGCCTTGAAGTAATGGGATTGGGTTCCTTCATTGGAGGGACCCCAACCGCACGAGGCCGTCATGAACCCCGCCGATCTTCTCGACCCCGCCACCCTCGAACGCGCCGTCGCCGCCGTCATCGCGATCGTCACCACCTACGGCCTCTCGGTGATCGGCGCGATCCTGATGCTGATTCTCGGCTGGGTCGCGGCTTCCTGGGTCGGGCATGCGATCTGGACCAGCCTCGGCCGGATCTCGCGCGTCGACGCGATGCTGCGCGGCTTCATCTCAAGCATGGTGAAGTATTTCATCCTCGCGGTGACGGTGATCGCGGTCCTCGGCCAGTTCGGCGTGCAGACGACGAGTTTCGTCGCGGTGATGGGCGCGGCGGGCCTCGCCATCGGCCTGGCGCTACAGGGCACGCTCTCCAACCTCGCGGGCGGGGTGATGCTGCTGATCTTCCGGCCGTTCAAGGTCGGCGACTTCATCAACGGCGGCGGCCACATCGGCGCGGTCAAGAACCTCACCCTGTTCACCACCGAACTCGCGACACCCGACAACGTGCTGCTGATCGTGCCCAACAGCGACCTCTGGGGCCACGCGATCACCAACTTCAGCATCAACCCGACGCGCCGCTTCGACATCGCGATCGGCGTTTCGTACAGCGACGACCTCGAAAAGGCGCTCCAGGTGATGCGCGACACCTGCGAGGCCGAGGCGCGGGTGCTGAAGGACCCGGCACCCAACATCTACGTCGACAGCCTCGGCGACAACGCGGTCAACCTGGTGGCGCGGGTGTGGAGCCTGTCGAGCGATTTCTGGGCGCTGCGCTCCGACCTGACGCGGGATTTGAAGCTCGCCTTCGACAGGAACGGCCTCAGCATCCCCTATCCGCAGCGCGACCTGCATGTCTTCATCGACAACGCGGCGGCAATTCCGGAGGACGTCCTCGCCAAGCTCAAGGACGCCAGGATCGCCGACGCACCCTGAGCCGGACACGAAAAGGCCGCCGGGAAATCCCGGCGGCGCTTTCGTCTCATCGCTTGTGGTTCAGATCGCGAGCGGCTTGATCCGGCGGTAGATCGAGCGCGAGACGTAATCCTTCTCCGGCCCGCAGACGGTGTAGGTGACGTCGAACTCGTCGGCGTCGTTGAAGCAGAACATCGCCTTATAGGTGTCTTTCAGGCAGTAGTGGGTGTCGCCCGAACACAGCGGCCAATCGGCGGTGGGGTCGGACGGGAAGAGGATGTCGACGAAGTGGTTGCCGTGGTTCGGTCCGTCGGCGAACAGCACCTCGATCCGGTCCTCGTGCAGCACGTAGGTCTGCGCGCGTTCGCCGAGCATGGTGGTGCCGTTGTTCAGGACCAAGGTACCCTCTTCGGTGTAGTTGAGGGTCTTGGCGTCGGCGCGAACGAAGGTCGCGGTACCCTGGAAGTGGCCCTTTGGCGTGATTTCACGGTCGATCACCCAGGTTCCGATCAACAGGTCGAAGACCCGATCGGCGAGCGGCGGACGCTCCGCCGCAGGCGCGGCTGCCGAAGCGATCTCCGGGGACTCCTGGGTTTGTAGCAGAGCTTTCGTCATGAATTGGCATCCAGTAAGGGAGCGGGGGTCGAGAGCATCATCGTCCTCGCGAGTTGCGGCCGGGCATGCGGCCCGACCAGCCGGAAATTCGAAGCAACCAAAGGGCCTTCCTGCAAGCGCGCGACAACGTCGGCGACTTCCGGCCCTTCCGGAAACACACCGATCTCGCGCGCGAAACCGTCGGCCAGTCGCACGTAGTCCCCGTGGGGGAACTGCGGGCGCGGTCGGCGATTGCGGATTGCACGTTCTATGTCGACACCCTTCTGCATCTCTGCAAGGGTCGGCGGCGGGATTTCTCCGGAGGCGATTCCGGCCACCCAGCGGCCCTGCAATTCCATGATCGGGAAGTACGGTCCCCGATAATAGCCGACGAACGCAAGCCCCGGCAGCTTCGGATGGAACACCTGATGGTGCAGCAGCACCGGCTGGAGCTGGTCGCGCGGGTCGAATTCGATGGTATCGAGGATATCCTGGCTCAGGAACGGCAGCGACGACGAATATCCGGTGCACATCACCACCGCGTCGAGATCGGCGCGGGTGCCGTCGGAATAGATCACTCCCTTGTCGTCGAAGGCGAACGCCTTCGAGCGCTTGACCTTGATCCGGCTCGCGCCGACGAGGGCGAGGAAGTCGTCGGACGTCACCACCGTCATCGCGGCGGTGTTGATGTTGTCGAAGGCGAGATCGGGGCACACCGTCCCCGGGTCGCCGCCCAACTCGCGCAAGTAGGCGCGCGGCCGGGTCATCAAGGGATTGCCGGGCTCGCGAGTATAGAACACCAGGTCGGCGGGAAACAGCGGTGCGTCGGGCCAGGGCTTGACCCAGCGCGGCACGAACCACATCGGATTGCGCAGGCCGACGGTGACTTCGGTGGCGAAGTCGACGATCTGCCCGGCGATCTCGGTGCCGGAGAACGCTGCGCCGATGATCAGCACCTTCTTGCCGGCGAAGTTCTCGCGGTTGACCTCCTCCGAATAGCAGTCGGCGGCGTGGTAGATCTTGCCCTGGAACGCGGGCAGTCCGTCGAACTCGGGCACGAACGGCCGCGAGAATACGCCGCTCGCGACCACCACCCAATCGAACGCGCGGGTTTCGCGCACGCCCTCGTGGACGGTGGTGACGTTCCAGAGGTGCGGTCCGGCCGCCTCGACGCCCTCGACCGTGGTCGAGAGGCGGAGGTACCGCTGCAGGCGGAACTCCTCGACGTAGCCGCGCAGATAGTCGATCACCGTGCGCCGCATCGGAAAAATGTCGGTGCGCTGCGGCCAGGAATAGTCGGAGAAGGTGCAGCTGAATTTCGAGAGGTTGGTGCGGGCGTAGGACGACCAGGCCCCCCGTCCCGGCGCGCCCCACATGCCGCCGATGTCCGGCGCGCTGTCGAACACCACCGGCTCGATGCCCGCCTCGACGAAAGACTTGGCGGCGGCGAGTCCGCTGGGTCCGCTCCCGATCACAGCAACTGTCGGCATGACATACTCTCACTCAAAAAACGGGACCAGACTTACGGATGGGAACACCGTCAGGTTGTGACGATAATACCCTGACTTTCGTGATAAAGCGTACTGTTTTCAAGCTTGAGGACCGTAATCCAAGAGAAACGCGCGCGGACGGACCAAAACCAATAGTAAATCGCGAAGTACGTGCATTTCGACATTGACGGGAACGCTCCCTCCGGCGCTTAAACTGCCGACGAGGAACACGTGGAGAAACCAATGACCTGGACGCTACGCCCGGCCGAACCTCGGGACGAAGACGCAGTCGTGGCGCTCTGGCGCGATTGCGAATTGGTAATTCCGGCAAACGACGCAGGTTCCGATTTCCGCCTCGCGCGGGGGCGAATCGGCTCGGAAATTTTTCTCGCGGTCGAGGGCGACGCGATCCTCGGCAGCGCGATGATCGGCCACGACGGCCATCGCGGCTGGATCTACTACCTCGCCACCACGCCCGCCCGGCGCGGCCAGGGCATCGCCCGCAGCCTGATCGCCCATGCGGAAGCCTGGATGATCGAACGCCGGATCCCGAAGCTGCACCTCATGGTGCGCAGCACCAACACCGGGGTGATCGGCCTTTACGAGACCCTTGGCTTCGCCGTCCATCCGGTGGCGATGATGCAGAAGGTGCTGCTGCCGGTTTCAGCCGAGTAGCCGCGCGGCCAGCGCCGCGTCGAGCTCGTCGACGTCGGCGAGCGCCTGCACGCCGTCCACCTTGGGCGGATCGCACAGCCCGAGCACGGTCTTGCCGAAGCGCAGGCCGAGCGCAACCTCGGAGAGGGTGCCGTAGCTGTCGCCGACGACGATCAAAACCGCCGCCGCGCAGGCGATGATCGCGTTGCGCGCTTCGCCGATGCCGGTGGCGATCGGCACGGTGATGTAGGGGTTGGCGAAGTCGGGATCGGGTTCGGGCAGCAGGCCGATGGTGAGACCGCCGGCGCCCACCGCGCCTTTTGCCGCCGCGCGCATCACTCCGCCGCGCCCGCCGCAGAGCACGGTGAAGCCCCATTCGCCGAGCTTCCGCCCCACCGCCTCGGCGACGAGATTGCGGGCGTCGTCCTCCTCGCGCGGTCCGATCACCCCGATCGGTGCGCGCAACGGGTGGCCGCTGCGGGATTGCAGCCACTTCAGCGCCGTGCCTGCGTCGAGCGGCACCGCGCCGGGCGCTTCGGGATTGGTGAGGGCGTTGGCTATCGGGTCAAGCGCGTACATCGTCATCCTCCGACCGCGCGGCGGCGATCTCCGCCACCGCCATGATCAGCGAACACACCGCGAGAAGCAAAACCGAAACCGCCGATGCCAGCGGAAAATCCGCGCCCGCGTCGGCGATCAGACTGTAGAGCCGGAGCGGCAGGATGTTGAGCTGGGTGCCCACCAGCGCCAGCGCGGTGCCGTAGGCCCCCACCGCCACCGCCGCGACGAGGCAGAATGCGGCGAGGAAGGTGGGCGCGACCTGCGGCAGGACGATCTCGAACCATGCCCGCCAGCGCGGCGCGCCGAGGCTCTCCGCCGCCTGCATCTGGCGCGCGTCGAAGTTGAGGAACACCGGCAGCAGCATCAGCACGACGCGGGGAATGAGGTAGTAGGAGTAGGCGAGCACCAGACCCGCCGGACCGTAGAATGCCCCGGCGATCGCCGCCGGGTCGGCGCCGAGCTTTTCCAGCAGCAGGGTGAGGAACCCGGCCCGCCCGAGCAGCAGGATGAACCCGTAGGCGACGATCAGGCCGGAAAACGTCAGCGGCAACGCGATCAGCACCTGCAGCGCCGCCCGCAGCCTGGGCGAAACCCGCGCCAGATGCGCCGCCACGCCGATGCCGACCACCAGCGAAAGCGCCGCCGCCCGCGCGCCGAGCCAGAGCGAAGCCCAGAGCGCGTCCCAGAATTCGGGTGTGGCGAACATCCGCGCCACTGCGTTCTCCTTGCCCGCCTCGACGAACACCGTCGCCAAGGGAGCGAGGAAAAACGCCGCCAGCACCCCGGCCCCCGGCAACGCGAGCCAGAGGAGTTTGGCATTCCGAGGTGCGGGCGCGCTCATCTCACTTGCCCAATGCAGCCTTGGCCCATCCGGCGTCGATCTCGGCCTTCTTCCCGGCCGCAGCCTTGACGTCGAGGGGCTTCACCTGCGGCGCGGCGGGAAGGCGTTGGGCGACGTCTTCGGGGAGCGCCACGCCCGGCACCGACGGCCGAACGAAGCCCTTGGCGAAGGTGGTCTGGCCTTCCTGGGTCATGATGTAGTTGAGCCAGAGTTTACCCGCGCTGGGGTTCGGCCCGTTCTTCACCAGGCTGATGCCATAGGGGGCCGCGGCGGAGGCTTCCTTCGGGATCACCACCTCGACCGCATCGCCGAGGCCATCGGTGTACTTCGCCTTAAGACCGTCGTTCTCGTAGGCGATCCAGATCGGGATCTCGCCCTTGACGAACTTGGCATATGGCGTGGTGCCCTCGACGCGCAGCACGTTCCCCGCCTTGTGCAGCTTGCCCATGTAGTCGATGCCGGGCTGGACGTCGTCCATCGTGCCGCCCGCGCCGAAGTTGGCGGCGAGCACCGTCACTTGGCCAACGCCCGCGCTACGCGGATCGAGGTAGACCACGGTGTTCTTGTACTCGGGCTTCAGCAGATCGGCCCAGCTCTTCGGCGGATTTTTCACCAGCTTGGTGTTGACGACGAAGGCGATGGTGAGCGAGTGGATGGTGAACCACTTGCCTTCCGGATCGCGCCAGACCTCGGGAAGCTTGTCGAAGTTGACCGGCTTGAACGGCGCGACCACATCCTTCGCCATCGCGTCGATCGCCGAGGCGGCGAAGTAGTAGGCGGTATCCGCCTGCGGCCGGTTGCGCGCCTTGTCGAGCGCCACCACCGTCGCCGCCGAGCCGAGATCGTTGTAGGTCATCTCGACGCCGGGATAGCGCTTCTTGAACCCGGCGAACTGCGCCGCCCAGTTCGCCCAGGTCGGCCCGGTATCGAAGGAGACCACCAGCCCTTCCTTCTCCGCCGCCTTGTAGAGGTCGGCCTCGCCCGGGTACAGCTCGGGTCCTTCAAGGGCGAGCGCCGGGGTGGCGAAGACGATCAGGGCGCAGGCGGCGATCAGCAGACGTTTCATCGTGTCCTCCCGTGTTGGGATGCGATTGATCCAATTCCTCAAGCCTCGGGCGGCAACACCCGCACTGCCTGGGGGGAAATCCGCACGCCGCAGATCGGCGCGTGGGAACTGGTCTCGCCAAGAATCACCCCGCCCGGCACCGCGAGATCGAAGCGCCGGAGCGAGCCGAGAAAACGGTCGCGGGTGACTTGGCCGTAGAGATCGAGCGCGCCCGGCTGCGGCGGCGCTTCCGGCGCGGCGAGAACTTCCATCGCCTCGGGGCGCACCAGCACGGTCACCGCTGCACCCTCGGGCGGCAGCGGGTCGTCGCTGTAGAGCGGCCCGAAATCGGTCGCGATCGCGCCTCCCGCCCCCACCTTAGCGGCGAACAGGTTGGCGTGGCCGACGAACCCGGCGACGAAGCGGTTGACCGGCCGGTCGTAGAGCTCGCGCGGCGGCGCGAGTTGCAGCAGCCGCCCCGCGTTCATCACCGCGACGGTATCGGCGATCGAGAGCGCCTCCTCCTGGTCGTGGGTGACGTGCAGGGTGGCGATGCCGTGTTCGCGCTGCACCGCGCGGATCTCGTCGCGCATCGCCGCCCGGTGCGCCGCGTCGAGGGCCGAGAGCGGCTCGTCGAGGAGCAACGCGCGGGGGCGGAACACCAAGGCGCGGGCAAGCGCGACGCGCTGTTGCTGACCGCCCGAAAGCTGAGACGGCTTGCGGTCGGCAAAGCCGGAAAGATGCGAGCGCTCCAGCGCCTCGCCCGCCCGCGCGCGCCGTTCCGCCGCGCCGACGCCGCGCAGCTTGAGCGGATAGGCGACGTTTTCGAGCGCGGTCATGTGGGGGAACAGGGCGTAGTTCTGGAACACCACGCCGACGTTGCGCAGGCGCGGCGGCACGTCGGCGACGTCGACGTCGGAGAGGCGGATCGCGCCGGACTCCGGCTTGAGAAACCCCGCGATCAACTGCAGCAGCGTGGTCTTGCCGCAGCCGGAAGGCCCGATCACCGCGCAGAACGCGCCGGGTGGCACCGCGAAGCCGATATCGAAAACTCCAGCACCGCCGGGATAGCGGAAGTTCAGCCGGTCGATGGCGATGCTCATGCGCGGGCTCCTTCCGCGCCGACCCGCCCCCGCCCCGCCACGCCCGCCGCCGCGCCCGAAACCAGGGCCAGGGCCAGCAGGATCACCGTGGCGGCGCAGGCGAAGCCGGTCGCGCCGTAGAACGCCTGGAGCAGTACCACCGGATAGGGGCGCGAGAGGAACCCGGCGATCAGGTTGGACAACTGGAACTCGCCGATCGACAGCGCCGCGACCATGATCAGGCCGGAGGCGAGGCTGTGGCGCAGGCTCGGCACGACGATGCCGAAAAACCGCTGCACGAATCCCGCGCCGAGGGATTCCGCCGCGCGTTCGAGGGTGCGGAGGTCGAGGTGGCGCATGTCGGAGACCAGGGTCTGCATCAGGTACGGCAGGGTCAGCACCACGTGGCCGCACACCAGCAGCCACGGCGCACCGAGGAACGGCAGGGTGTCGGAGGAGAACACCAGGATGAAGCCGAAGCCCAGCACCAGTGGCGGCGCGGCGACCGGCATCAGGTAGAGGGTGCGTGCCGCGATCTTCACGCCGCGCCGCGCCGCGCCATAAATTCCATAGGCGAGCGGCAGGCCGATGGCGGCGGTGGCGATGCAGGTGGAGAGGCAAACCCAGAGGCTGACGACGAAGGCGCGGCGGAAGCTGCCGTCCTCCCACACCATGCGATACCACTCGCCGGTGAAGCCGTCGGGCAGCAGCGTGTTGGTCCACGCACCGCCGACCGAACCGATCATCAACAGCAGGATCGGCGCGGCAAGAAAGATCAGGTAGGCGATGGTGAACCCTGGCACGGCGACCTCGGCAAATCCGTTGGCTGCATGCTCGATTCTCGGCAGGCTAATCGCAAATCATTGTTTTATGTCAGGATTTATGCACATACGCGCATGTTACAAGCCGTACCTGCATGATTTTCGGGCAGCCGATGCCTGGGTCTTGGGCAAAATCAAACGGGCGTCCGAAGACGCCCGTTGCCATTCTCTGGAAAGGCGGCCGGATTTACATCTGGCCGAGAAGCTGGCGCGCGTCCTCGATCCCCGGGTAAGGCCGGTTCTCCGAGACCGCGATTTCGAGCTGGGTTTTCGCCGCCGCCTTGTCGCCGTTCATCATCAAGGCCTTGCCGTAGTGGTAGTTGACCTGTTTCGGGATGCCCTTTTCGCCGGTGATCCGCGCGAGGATCGGCAGCGCACGCTCGACCTGCCCCTGGCGGACGTAGACCCAGGCGAGAGTGTCCTGGAACAGCGGATTGGTGGTGGTGACGAACCGCTCCGCCACCCGCCGCGCCTTTTCGAGCGCCTGCGGATCGGAGTACTGATGGTCGGCGATCAACTGCGCCATGTTGTTGGCGGCGACGTCGAGCGACGGATTGCGCTGGAGGGCGCTCTCGTACATGGCGATCGCCTCGGGCACCCGGCCCATGTTGCCGAGCAGATCGGCGAGCATCAGGGGCAGTTGCACTTCGCCTGGGTTCGCCTCGATGCCGCGCTTCAGCACGTCGGTGGCAGGCACCCGCTGGCCGTCGGTCAGATAAAGCCGCGCCCGCAGGATATAGGGACCGGGCATGTTCGGGCTTTGCGCCAGGGCGGCGTCGATGGCGGTGGCGGCGCGGTCGAGCTTGCCGAGGCGGGAATAGCATTCCGCCAGCACGGTGAGCGAGGCCGGGCTCTGGAGGTCGAGGCTTTCGAGGTACTTGGTCCCGGCGTCGAGCTTGCCGAGGCGACGATAGCTGTTGGCGACCGACGCCACCGCATTCTCGGCGAGCGGCGTGTTGGGCGTGGCCTGGATCACCTCGGCGTAGGCCTTGACCGCGTCGTCGTCCTTGCCGGTGGCGGCGAGGAGTTCGCCACGCAGGAACTTCGCCACATACCGCTGCCCGTCGAGCTTTTCCAGATGGTCGATGGCATCGCCCGCGGCTTTCCAGTCCTTCAGCGGGATCGCGATGCGGGCGATGCTTTCCCACACCACCGGATATTCCGGCTGCGCCTCCGCGACCGACGCAAGCTCGGCCATCGCCCGGCCGGAATCGCCGTTCATGTGGTAGAGCTGCGCCAACCGCACCCGGCCCGCCGAAATCTCGGGCGCGAGATCGCGCAACTGGCTCAGGGTCTCGATCGCGAGGTCGAGGCGGCCCTGGCGCAGGAGCGCCTCGGCGAGCAGCGAGTAGACCAGCTTGTTGCGCGGATTGTCGCGCAGGATGGTGCGGAGGTCGGTGACCACGCCCTGGAAGTCGCCGCGCTCGAACGAGAGGTTGGCGCGGAGGAACAGCGCATCCGGATTGGTCGGGGCGCGTTCGAGGATTTCCTTCACCAGCCGTTCGGCGGCGTCGCGGTCGCCGCGGCCGAGATCGATCTTCGCCAGCATCGCCCGCGCGGTGAGGCCGGGCGGATCCATTTTCTGCTGGGTCGCGACGTCGCTGAGGATCTTGGTGGCGGCGTCGACGTCACCGCTCCGGATCTTCAGGTCGGCGAGCCAGAAGCGATAGGTATTGACGTCGGGCTCGGCCTTGATGAACGCCTCGATCTGGGTTTCGGCAGCCTTGGCGCCACGTACTTCCGTGAGGAATGAGATCAGCCGGGTTTTCATCTGGATGTTGGATTTGTCCTGCGCCACCGCATCGCGCAGCGCCTTTTCCGCCGCGTCGGGGCGCTTCGCCTCCAGCAGCATGCGCGCAAGGTCGCTGCGGAGCCCCGGATCGTCGGGCTTGAGCGCGAACAGTGCTTCATAGGACGCGGCCGCCTTGTCGATATCGCCGAGCTTGCGATAGAGCGCGATCCGCAGCTGCAGCAGCGAGACATCCTTCGGGTGGCGGCCGATGCCGTCCTCAAGCACGGAGATCGCGCGCTCGGGCTGTTCCATGGCGGTGTAGAGGCCAGTCAGCACCGCCACGGCGGTGGTGTTGCCGGGTTCCTTCTGGAGGGCGAAGCGCGCCTCCTTCTCGGCGGCGGCGTGATCGTTCTTGCGCAGCATCAGGGCGGCGGTGATCGCGTGCGCCTCGGCATTATCCGGAGTGTCGGCAAGCACGATGTCGAGACGCTGCTGCACCTGGTCGTAATGCTCGGCGGCGAGGTAGTACTGCGCCAGCTTGAGCAGCGCGGGCGCAAAGCGCGGGTTCTGGTTTTCCGCCTCGCGGAAGCCGAGGAACGCGGCGCGGATGTTGCCTTGCGCTTCGTCGACGAGGGCGAGGCGGTAGCGGATGTCGGGGTCGGTTGGCTTGATCCGCCCGGCGTTCTTGAACTCGACGCGCGCCTTCTCGAACTGGCCGTTGGCGAGGTATTCCATGCCGCTCTTGACGTATTTCTCGGCACGCTGCTCGGGTTTTGAGCAACTGGCGAGCAACGCCGCGACACCTATCGTCACCAGCAGAATCCGCGCTTTCCGAAATGCCATGGTGGTGCTCCGACGCTGTCAGGGGAAACCGGGGAAAAACCAACCGGGAAGAACGCAACCGCACCTTTCGAGAATGCCACGAAACCCCACCTTTGGCCAACTTCGCGGCGCTTGGCCATCGCATCTCGCCGGAAAAACCATGGGAACGATGTGGGATTTAAGACAACGGACGGCAGGTTCATGGAACGACTGGCGGGATGTTGAAATGCGCTCGCCCGAAGGCATATAAGTGGAATGAATGAACTCCGCAGACGATTGCAAGGGAGACACAGGATTTTTGTGGAAATTCCGGGCAATCGTTTCGATATGGAATTATCTCGATCCCTGCGCGCGCCCGAATCCGACTGTACCGCGATCCTGGTCGACCGGCGCCTCCCTGAACCCCTACCGCCGGGATTTGCGATGTCGATTGGTCAGAGTTTTGCAAGAGGCCTGAATACCCGACACACGACGTCGGCTTTCCGACACGAACCCGCGAAACCGCTGGTGGCGACATGCATCAAATCGTGACCGAGACCCGCGCCGACACCTACGGCCGCAGCTTGCCCCTCAATAGCGCCACGGTGGTTTTCGTCGTGGCGATCCTCGACGTCGTCAGCATGTTCGGGTTTTACGTCCTCTCGTACATGGAAGCGATGCAGGCCCCGCCCCATGCGGCCTTGATCTGGAAGATCACCGACGCCCTGTTCTGCATCACCCTGCTCTACCTGATGCTTGCCTCGGGCGCCTATCGCGCCTCCCGGCTCTCCAACATCATGTCGCAGTTGAGCTACATCCTGGTCAACGGCCTCGCGATCGCGGTGGTCGAGTGCTTCGTGGTCTGGTCGCTCAACCTCGCGGGCGAATTCAACTGGCCATGGGACGGCCCGATCAACATCGTCAGCCTCGGCGCGATCGCGATGTGCCTGGTGCGCCTCGGCGTCCACTCGCTTTTGATCAGCGCCGCCGAACATGGCAGCATCGCGCGCAACATCGCGGTGGTCGGCGCGGGCAAGTCGGGTCAGCGCCTGATCGCGGCGCTGCGCGAATCCCGCGAGCCATGGACCCGCATCCTCGGCATCTTCGACGACCGCAAGGTGCGCCTGCAGCAGGACAAGAACGCGCTGCCGGTCACCGGCACGGTCGACGACCTGATCGCCTTCGCGCGCGACAACCGCGTCGACGAAATCCTCGTGGCATTGCCATGGAGCGCCGAGAACCGGCTGCTCGGCATCCTCGAACAGCTGAAGGTGATCCCCTGCAACGTCCGCATGGCCCCCGACGGGATCAGCCACCACTTCCGCGACACCGGCTTCGCCTCGGTCGACGGCGTGCCGGTCTACAACATCTTCCGCAAGCCGATCAGCGATTCCGGGGCACTGCTGAAGCGCCTCGAAGACCTGATCTTCGGCATTGCCATCCTGGTGATGATCGCCCCGGTGATGCTCCTCTGCGCGCTCGCGATCAAGCTCGACAGCAAGGGCCCGGTGCTGTTCCGCCAGAACCGCTACGGCTACAACAACAAGCTGATCTCGGTTTACAAGTTCCGCACCATGTACCACGAGGCGCGGGACGAGAACTGCGAGATCCAGACCACCAAGGGCGACCCCCGGATCACCCGCATCGGTGGCTTCCTCCGCCGCACCAGCCTCGATGAACTGCCGCAGCTGTTCAACGTAATCTCGGGCGAGATGTCCCTCGTCGGGCCGCGCCCGCACGCGATCAACACCAAGGCGGCGGGCCGCCTGTTCGAGGAAATCGTCCACGAATACGCCGCGCGCCACAAGGTCAAGCCCGGCATCACCGGCTGGGCGCAGGTTCTCGGCTGGCGCGGCGAAACCGACACCGAGGAGAAGATCCGGCGGCGCGTCGAATGCGATCTCTACTACATGGAACACTGGTCGCTGTTCCTCGACATCGAAATCCTGTTCCGTACCTTGGGCGTGATCAGAGGGGAGAACGTCTATTGAGCGCATTCATCGGCGTGGACGCGATCGATCCGAAGTCGGACCCTGAAATCGCGGCGACGCTGCTGCGTGCGACGGGCGACGACCCCAGCGAAGACATGCCGTCCGGCCAGAATGCGGGAACCAAGGTCAGGCCGCCGCTCTGGTCCTACGCCCTGGTGGCGCTCGCCGCGGCGATCCTCGCCTATCTTTTCCACCGCACCCTTCTCGGGCAGATCAAGGCCTGGGAAATCGAGGAATACAGCCACTGCTATCTGATCCCGCCGATCGCGGTCGCCTGGGCGGTAGGGCGGTTGAAGCTGGAACGGCCGGTGCTCTCCCCTTCCCTCTCCGGCGTCGCAATCATCGCGGGCGCGCTGCTGCTGAAGTGGCTGGGCGACATCATCGTCAACAACTGGGTCGCGACCGTCGCCTTCCTCGTCGCGCTCGGCGGGATGATCGTGCTGGTCGGCGGCTGGCGGCTGTTCCGCGTCGTGCTCGCCCCCTATGTCTTCCTGTTCTTCACCGTACCCCTGCCGCAGTCGGTGTTCGCCTCGCTCACCGCCGAGATGCAGTTGCTCTCCTCCCAGCTCGGCACTCTCGGCCTGCACGGTCTCGGCGTCGCCGCCTTCCAGGACGGCAACATCATCGACCTCGGCACGATCAAGCTCGAAGCGGCGGAGGCGTGCAGCGGCCTGCGCTACATGTTCCCGCTGATGAGCTTCGGCTACATGCTCGCCTTCCTCGTCCACACCGGCTGGCGCGACCGTGTCCTGATTTTCATGGCGACGATCCCGATCACGATCCTGATGAACGCGGCGCGCATCGTCACCGTCGGCTACACCGTCGACATGGGGAACTTCATCCTGCTCGACGACACCTGGCACTGGGCGCAGGGCTTCGCGGTGTTCCTCGCCAGTCTCGGCCTCCTGGCGGCGGTGAGCTGGGGGCTACTCAAGCTCGCGAAGCAGCCGCGCGCAGCCGGGATGTTCAACGGCGTCGAGACCGAAGGCCCGATGACCAGCGGCGGCCGGCCGCCGAGCCGGGCGCAATCCCTCACGCTCCTCGCCCTCTGCGTGATCGCGCTCGTCACCCAGACCACCGTCCTCGCCAACACCACCGACGAAGTCAACGCGCCCTCGCGGCGTGAGTTCGCCGACTGGCCGATGATCGGCGGGGTCTGGACCGGCCAGCGCGAGCCGTTGACGCCGGAGGAACTCCGGGCGCTGCACCTCGACGACTACCTGCTCGCGACCTTCTCGCGCGGCGCCACCGACGTGCCGGTCGGGCTCTACATGGCCTACTACGCCAGGCAGGAGCCGGGCTCGTCCACCCATTCGCCCCTGGTCTGCCTGCCGGGCAGCGGCTGGAAGATCGGCGACGTCGAATCCCACGCCCTGCCCTACCAGGCGTCGCAGGGCGGCCCGCTCGCCGTCAACCGCGCGATCATCCAGAAGGGCGAGAGCAAGCTCCTGGTCTACTTCTGGTACCGGGAGCAGGGCACGGACCTCACGTCCACCGCCGAGATCAAGTGGAACATGGTGAAGCGGATGATGTCGGACCGCCGCAGCGATGGCGCGCTGATCCGCCTGATCACCCCGGTCACGGAACGCGGAGGCCTCGCCGAAGCCGACGCGCGCCTCACCGGCTTCCTCGGCGAGCAGATCACCCGCCTCTCCGACTACGTTCCGTGAGGTTTCGCTAGGACGACTGGATGCGGGCGGCGCGGCGGGTCTTGATGAAGGTCACGACCCGCCGGATGTCGCGGCGCATCAACAGCGCCGCGGCGAGGCAATAGACGATGCCGCCGAGGCAGAGCGCGATCACCAGCCGCGCCCAGGGATTCGCGGCCGCATAAGGGCTGTCGGCATAGCCCATGATCGCCGCCGCCATCAGTGCGGAGGAAACCATCGGAGCCCAGAGGTGAATGAGCGCGGGCCAGAGCGACACCCCCTCCCACTTCTGCAGCGCGGCGAAGTAGATCGGCAGGAACGCCACGCCGACCACCAGCGTCGCCACCGCGATCGGCACCAACCCGTAGGGCAGCACCACCGCCGTGGCGATCAGCACCGTCGCCACGTAGACCGCCTGGAGCCGCAGGAACGACTGCAGATGGTCGTGGGAGCGCAACATCTCGCGCACGATCGCCTGCAACGGCAACACCGCGCCACAGAGGATGAACACCTGCAGGAGCGGAATCACGCCGTCCCACTTGCTGCCGAAGAACAGCGTCATGTAGAGCGGCGCCGCAACCGAGGCGGCGGTGAGCGCGGGGAAGATCAGGCTGCCGGTGAGCATCACGAACACGTCGAGGATCGCGACCTGCCCGGGGCGATCCTGCTTGAGCTTGGCGAGCGAGGCGTAGAGCACCGCGAACGGCGGGTTGACGATGATATCCTGCACCGCGTAGCGCACCCGCGCGACGAAGGAATAGTAACCGAGCGCGAACGGCCCCATCAGGAACATGATCATCACCCGGGGCACCTCGCGCTCGACCACGGTGATGAAGGTGGAACCGACCATCTTGAGGCCGGGCTTGATCGTGATCGCGAGCAGGTCGCGGCTGAAGCTGGCCCTTGGCCGCCACTTCACCGAAACCCAGACCACCAGGTTGGCGACGCCGAACAGGGTGATCTGCTGGAAGATCAGCGAATACGCGCCGTAGCCGTTGAACGCGGCGGCGATGCCGACCGCGCCGCCGATGGTGGACGCGGTGAGCGAGCGCAGCGCGTAGACGCGGAAGTCGAGTTCCTTCATCAGGATCATCGACGGCACCGAGGCAAGCGCCAGCAGCAGCGGAATGACCGCGAACCAGAGGATCAAATCGCGCAGGCGCGGCTCGTCCATCGCCATCGCGAGCGGCACCGACCCGCCGACGCAGAGCAGCGACAAGCCGAGCCCCAGCCCCATCACCCCCCAGAACAGCGTCGAGAGCCGCTCATCGTCCTCGATCTGGAGGTTCACGATGCCGTCGACGATGGCGAGGATCAGCAGGTTGACGATGGTGAAGATCACGAAGCAGACGTTGGCGAGGCCGTATTCGGTCGGCCCGACGAGGCGCGCGATCACCATGAAGACGAGGAACGAAATCCCCTGCTGGCCGCCCTTTTCCAGCAGCGACCACATCACGCCTTTCGCCATGCGTCCGTGCAGGTTGCTCATCGCGGCACCACGCGGTCGTAGATCTCGCGGAAGCGCGCCGCCACGCCCGGCCAGGCGTAGCGCCCCGCCAGCGCGATCGCGGCGCGGCGTTTTTCGGCAAAGTCGGCGGACTGGCGCTGGAACGCCGCCTCGACCCTGGCCGCCGAGGCTCTGGGATCGGCGACGTCGATCACCGTGCCCTCGCCCAACGCGTCGACGAGCTTGGTGAACGGCGCGAGCGGCGAGACGATCGGCAGCAGCCCCGCCGACATCCCCTCGACGATGGTCAGTCCGAAGCCCTCGTAGCTCGACGCCGATGCGATGTAGCCCGAGCGTCCGACCAGGGCGCGGAGTTCGGCGTCGTCCGGCTTCAGGCGAACTTCCACCCGCTCCGCCACGCCCCTTTGCCGCGCGTGGTTTTCAAGGCTTTCGACGGTTTCCGCATCCGGCACTCCGGCCACGATCAACCGCCACTCCGGATTCTCGGATTGCAGCGCGGCGGTGAGGTCGATCAACGCGGGCACTCGCTTGTTGCCCGACCAGCGGCCGATGAAGATCATCGTTCGGGTCGGCGTCTTGCTGCCGGCGTCGGCCCATTTCTCGATGTTGACGCCGTTTTCGAGCGCCACGGTCTGGCGCGGCGCGATGCGGCGGAAGGTCGCGGCGTCGTTCTCGCTCGACGCGCAGATCGCGGCATAACCCGCCGCCGAGGCGCGGCTGACGGTCTGGAAATAGACCTTTTTCGCGGTCGCGGCGAATTCGGTATGGAAGAACCCGCCATGGGTCGAGGCGACCAGCGGCAGGCGGTGCAGCGGCCTCGCCCACGCCATGAAATCGAAGAAGAAGTCCACCGCGTGGACGTGAACCAGATCCGCGCCCTTCACCGCGCCCAGCACCGACGGCGCGAGAGGATAGCGCTTCGAGCCGCGCCACGGGATGCGCGTGACCGGGATGCCGTCGATCGTCTCGCGGGCGGGCAAGGTCGCCTCGGGCGCGGAGAACAACCGGTCGAGGGTGACGAGGCGGACGTCGATGCCGGGTTGCGCCGCGAGGTGGCGACAAAGGTTGGCGACGGCATCTTCGAGGCCGCCGATCGACGGCGCGTATTGCCGCACCACGTGGACGACGCGCAACGGTTCACTCATGCTTCATCGGTCCGTACTGAAGGCGCAGGCGCGCGCCGTGAAAAAGAAACACCACGCCGCCGAGAATATAGCGCCGCCACAGCCGCCCCGGCTCCTGAATCAGGCGGAACAGCCATTCGAGATGCAGCTTGCGCCAGGATTCCGGCGCGCGGGGAAAGCGCCCGGCGAGGAAGTCGACGATCGCACCGCCGTTGAGGATCACCGCCGGACGGTCGAGTTTGGCCGCGAGCTCGGCGGCCACCGCCTCCTGGCGCGGCATCCCCATGGCGAGGAGGAAGACCTCCGCGTCGGAGGCCAGCAGGCGCTCCACCGTCGCGGCGTGGCCCTGGAAGCCGTCCATGGTCAGCACCACCGGATTGCCCCAGCTCCGCACCACCTCCGCGCCTTGAGAGAGCCAGGGTTCGGCGGTGCCGCAGATCGCGACGCGGCGGCCCTTGCAGGCCTGCACCATCTCGGGATTGAGGTCGGTGCCGTTCATGTTGAGCCCGGCGGGCGCGCTCAACAGGCGCAGCATCAGGGCGATGCCGATGCCGTCGCGGAACAGGTAGTCCGCGCCGACGAGGTCGGCATGGAACTTCGGATCCTTGAGCGCGAGGTTGAACCCATGCGCATTGAGGAACGACACCACCACCGGGCGCTCGGCGGCGTCGAGGCGTGCGAGGAACGCCGCCTTCGCCGCGGCGTCGTCGACCCGGTCGAGACGCGCCAGCAGCGCGATCTCGGTGGATTTCGCAGGTTGCCGCATTCCTTCCCCTTTCACGCCGCCCTCCGCCCCGGCCGCACCGGCAGCGCGATCCGCGCTAGCAATGCGGCATGGCGCTCCACCGCGAGGCCGATCGGCACCAGCAGCAGCGGGCAGATCATCCCCGCCGCAACGCCGAGGACGAACTGGGTGCCGACGTCGAAGATGCCGAGCTTGACCAGGATCGTGCGCATACCCGCGCCGAAGATCACATGGGTGAGGTAGATGATCATGCTGTTGGCGCCGACGAATGCCAGCACCTTCGAGAGCAATCCCGGCGGCTCGGATTGGCGCGCCGCGAACTCGACGAAGCCCTTGTAGGACGCCAGCACCAACGCGATCGAGATCAACGGCAGGAGGTCGTCGCGGCCGCCGACGAGCAGGCTGCCGAGCCCCAGCGCCACGGAGCAGAGCACGACGAAGACCAGCGGATGCCCCCTGCCCCGGTCAAGCACCGGGTTGCCCGCGATCATCCCGAGGAGCAGGAACGGCAGGTGCCAGACGAACTGGCCGAGCAGGAACCAGTACGGCCCCGCCTCCATCGCCGCGCGCAGCCAGTCGTCGAGGGCGATCCGCGCCGCCAGCACCGCCGCGAACGCCAGCATCTGCACGCCGCGCGACGCCCTGAACGCAGGCAGCAGCCCGGCGACAGCGGTGGCGGCGAACAGCACCCCCAAAAACCAGAACTGCTGTGCCGGCGGGAACGGCGCGGTGAGCAGGTCGGTCAAGCTGACCTTGAGGTTGGAACTGCCGGAAAAGACGTATTGCATCCCGACCTGGATGTACGACCACACCACCAGCGGCCCGAGCAGGACGATCGCGTTCCGCTTGAGCATGCCGAGGTAGCCATGGCGCGCCACCGTGGCGGCGAAGAACAGCCCGGCGAGATAGAAGAACAGCGGCATGTGATAAAGGTAGAGCGCCCAATCCACCGCCTGCCACGTCGGGTCGAAAACCAGCAGGTCGGAGCGTTCGAGACCGCGCATGATATGGCTCGCCACCACCAGGAGAATGCCGAGGGCCTTGGCGTAATCGGGGGCGAGGGAAAGCCGGTCGGGATTGCGCATCACCCCTCCACCCGCCGGAGCGGCGGCGTTAGGGGGCGGGAGAGCGCCGGGCGCGGCGCGTTGTTGGCCTTGGCGGCGGCGAAGTCGCGCGCGGCGAGGCAGCCCGCGACCAGCCACAACGGCGCGCTCACCTTGATCGAGAAGATCGCGGCGCCGACCATCAGGTTGACCGAAATGAACAGCAGGGCGCAGAAGGCAAATCGCCGAGACAGCGCGGTACCGGAAGGCAGCAGCACCCAGATGAACGCCCAGTAGTACAGCAGTCCGATCAGGGTCGTGCCGAGCACCAGGTAGGCATAGCCGCTGTCGCCGGTATGGGTGATCTTGACCAGGTCGCCGGTGATGAAATCGCCGAGATCCATGTGGGCGAGAAGCGCGAGGGTATTACCCATCCGGCCCGAGAGGGTGTCGGAAAAGCTCATTTCGCCCGGGCGGTAGAACAGCACCGCCGAAATGAAGAGGATGCCCGGGATCACCATGCCATAGGTCCATCGCGGCAGCTTGGGGAAGATCTTGTAGCCGAGCGCCATCAGCAGGCAGAGCATCGAGCCGGTGCGTGTGCTGTTGCACATGATCATGAACACGATGGCGAAGGCGAAGAGCAGGCGGTCGCCCCGTTTCATGTTTGCCCAGAACGTCACGGTGAAGATGCACAGCACCATTGCGAAGTTGGCGAGCGAAACCTGTTCGAGGAAGACGGACGACAGGCGGCGATTGTCGAACAGGCCGAACGAAAACCGCCCGGCGAAGCCGAGCGAATTGCGGAACAGGCCGGTGGTGTCGACGGAGAGCTTCTCGATGCCGCGGGTGTTGGCGAAGTAGTCGGCGGGACGGAACAGCCAGACATAGAAGCTGACGGCGAAGCCTTCGATCAGCAGGACCGCGAGGACCACCAGCACGATTATCCGGAACACCGGAATCATCCGTTCCTGCGACGCCTGAGTGCCGACGAGGAAGAACACGCACATGATCGCGAAGTCGCGCGGCGCGCGGAGGAAAATCTGGCCATTGGTCACCGAAACCCACGCCACCAGCACCATCACCACCAGGAACGACCCGATGATGAAGCTCCGCAGCGGCGCGAGCTTGCTGAACCGCATGCCGAGGAACAGCGCCGCGCAGAGCAGGATGAAAAGTTCGGTGGCGGCGACGTGGGCCTCGCTCAGGTGCACGCCGTGGCCGTTGATGAACCCGAGGACGGCATTGTAGAAGATCGCCGCCCACAGCAGCAGCCATGGCATCCGCGACGACCACGCCTTCTGCGGCCGGGCGACGGGCATGCCGCCGAGTTGCGGCGTAGGTGCGGAGGCTGTCGCGAGGGGCACGTCCGGCTCCGTCATCGTTGCATCGCTTGTTTCAGGATTTCGATCTGCGGGAAGCGCGCCGGATCGGGGGGATAGACGTTGAACATGTAGTTTCCGAACCAAGGTGCTGCCGCCCAATAGGTCCAGCCTTTCCATACATCGGCATTGTCGGCCATGTATTGAAGGGTGTTCTTGAGCGCTTCCATGCACACCGGATCCTTCGACGCGCCGAACTCGCCGAGGAAGCCCTTGTTGCCGGTCTTCCTCGCCCACTCGGTGAACGCCTTGAGCCGCTCGACGCCGATCGTCGCCGAGACGCAGGAGGCATTGGTGCCCGAGGTGTTGGCGTCGAAATACTGGTGGACCTCGAAGACGAAGTTGCGCGCCGGGTCCTTGAGGCCGCCGAGGGCCTCGGCGTTGGAGAGCGCGCCGTCCTTCGCCAGCCAGGCGTGCGCGCCCGACCATTTGGTACCCGGCACCAGGACCAACTGCCGCGCGCCGGCCTGGCGGATCGCGGCGAGCGCGCCCTCGGCGAGCGGCGCCCAATCGGCGGCCTTGTGCTTGTTCGGCTCGTTCATCAGCCCGAAGGCGACTGAGGGATGATCCTTATAGCGCACCGCCAGCCGCCGCCAGAGATCGAAGAAGGCGTCGTTCGGCACGTCCGCAGAGCCGATCAACTGGTCGTAATAGGCCGCATAGTTGTGGACGTCGAGGATCACCGTGACGCCCTTTTCGTCGCCGCGCTTGACCAAGGCGTCGAGGCGCCCGGCTTCCGCCTCGTCGAGCGGGCCGAACAGCTTCGGCTGCATCCGCTCCCACAGGAACGCGATGCGGAAGGCGTTCGCGCCAAGCCCGGCGTAGAGGTCGATGTCGTCGGGCTTGGGCCAGAGATAGTTGACGCCATGGACGCCGGGACGAACCTTGCCGCCGAACCCGGCATTGGCGAGGTTGACCCCGACGAGTTCGGGCTTGGCCGCACCCGCGGCCTGCGCGGGTTGCGGGTTGGCCAGGGCGGCGGCAATCAGCAGGAAACAGGCAAACAGACGAGCTGCGATCACGGCAGGCATCCTTTCAATGGAATCCCCCGATGAAACCGGTCGTTCGTTGGCGCGGCCCCGATGGACCGTGCGTCCCCCTGTCGCCCGGCGCGTCAGGCCGAGAACCGAGAATCGTTGAGAATGGTTCCGAGAAAATTCCGCCCGGTGAGGCTTTCGGCGCATGCGCGCACCTGCGCGATCGGCGAAACCCCGTCGCGCACCACCAGGAGCACGCCGTCGACCTGGGGAAGGAACGCGAGGGTGTCGTCCTGGGTCAGAAGCGGCGGCATGTCGTAGATCACGATCCGGTCGGGATAGCGCGACTTCAGCTCCGCCGCCAGCCGCGCCATCTTCGGCGTGCCGAGGAGTTCGGAGGAATCGTGGAGCGAACCTGCCACCGGCAACACCACCAAGCGCTCGACGTTCGGCTTCACCAGGCAGTCGGAAAGCGGCACGTTGCGCAGGAGGTAGTCGGAGAGGCCGAGCGCGGGCTCGATGCCGAGGAATTCGTGGACGCTCGGCTTGCGCATGTCCATGTCGACCAGCAGCACGGTCTGCTTGACGTCGAGCGCGAGGCTCATCGCAAGATTGATCGCGATCGTGGTCTTGCCGTCGCCGTACTGCGGGCTGGTGATCGCGAGGGTGCGCAGGTTCGCGCTTTCCATCTGCTGGATCACCTTGGTGCGCAGCATCCGGAACAGGTCGATGTTGTCGCCCTTGCCGCTGCGCACCACGACGCGGTGGCGCTCCAGCTCGGTGGGCGAGAGCGGCCGGGTCATCGTCCGCACCGGCTCCGGCGGCGGCTCCGGGTCCGCTTCGAGCGGCGGCATTGCTGCCGCGAGAACCCGTTCCCGGTCTTCGCGCGCCTTCTGCAGTGCTTTTTCGAGCTTATCCATGCTGTACGTCGACTCGCTTCGCTCAGTTGATTCCGAGGCGCATGGACAAAAGCGTCCAGGCCAGATCGAGAGGCATCACCGCCTGATCGAAGGCGAATAGTCCGGCACCGACGGCAGCAACGCCGCCAACGAACGCAGCGGCATACTTGTTCCGGCGGTGCCGCCGTTCCTCGATGGTGTAGATATGGGGAATGATCACCAGAGGCACATAGCCGGTAATCGCGGCGAGATGGCCCGCACCGTGGACGCGGCGCGACAGGACCTCGGTCACCACGATCGCGCCGAACCCGCACATCACCGAGAACAGGAAGCCGCCAAGCAACAGAAGCGAACGCGGCGGACGGGTGCGGGTCGGAACTTCCGGCGGGTTGATCACCGAGAGCCGCTGCGCCTTGCGGTCCTGCTCCATCTGCGCGCTCATTTCGGCGACCTGCTTCTTCGCCTTCAAATCGCGATAGCGCGCCTGGGCATTGTCGTAGTCGCGAGTAAGCGCGGCGAATTCCTGCTCGATCCCCGGCGCGGCGGCCACTGCCGCCTCGTATCCGTCGTGCTGTTTCTGCACTTCGGTCATCTGCTTCTGCAGCGACTTCACCTGTTCCTCGGTGGCGTTCATCTGCGCCACCAGCATCAGGTAGGCCGGGTTGTCGGCATCGGACTTGAGCGTGCCGCGATTGTTGGCGCGCGAGGTCGCGGAAAGCCGGGCCTCAAGCGCCGAGATCGAATCCTTCGCCGCACGCACGTCCGGGTGGTTCGGCCCATAGGTCTTCTCGATCGTCGCAAGGTGGGCGCGCGCATCGGCGATCTGGGCTTCGAGCGCGGCGCTTTGCCCGCCGCCACGGGTCTCGGCGCGCAATGCCTCGATCTGCGAGGTCAGCTTGACGACGTCGGGGTGGCGCGGGCCGTACTGGCCGGAAATCGCCGCGAGCTTCGCCTCCATCACCTTCAACTGGGTGGCGGGCGTGGTCATCAGCTCGCCCTCGGCGATCACCCGGGTGTAGGGGTCAACGGTGGAGAGTTGGGCGCGGAGATCGCCCCGGGTCTTTTCGAGCATGCCGAGCTGGGACTGGATACCCTGGATGTTGAGCGCGGTGGTCGCAGCCATCTGGCGGTTGAAGGCGAGGGATTCCGGACGGCTGTTGGGATACTGGTCGCGGAATTCGGCAACTTTCCGTTCCTGCTCCAGCATCGCGTTTTCAAGCTGCTTCAGCTGCGCGTCGAGGAAGGCAAGGGTTTCCCGCGTCTGGGCGCGGCGCTGCTTCAAGTCTTCGTCGAGGAAGCGGGAAACGAGCTCGTTGGTGACCTGTTGGGTCTTGAGCGGATCGCCATAGTCGAAGCTCACGGTGAACGCGGTCGCGCCCAGCTGCCCGGCGCTCATCTTGTTCGCCGCGGCAGGATTCGAGATGTCGGCGCTCAACATCTCAAGCTTGACCTTCTCCGCCATGCCCGCGGCGATGTCGGAGATCGGCGTGCGTTGCCGCGCGTCGTGATACAGGTCGAACTTGGTGATGATCTCCACCAGGCTCGAAGTCGAGGTGACGACCTGCTGGATCTGGGTGATCCGCTGGTCGACGAGCGCTTGAAGCATATCGGCGGCATTCATCCCCACGGGAATGGTCATGCCTTCGGGAATGTCGGAGGGCACCACCTGGATCGTGGCGGTAGAACGATACTTTGAATAGTT
Source organism: Rhodospirillum sp. UBA1311 (assembly GCA_002307145.1). Taxonomy (GTDB): domain Bacteria; phylum Pseudomonadota; class Alphaproteobacteria; order Rhodospirillales; family Rhodospirillaceae; genus Oleispirillum. Next base: position 44,251 of record DBTR01000033.1, read on the forward strand.
GAGCGCGCCGAAAATCGCCAGCGCAAGAACAACGACAAAGGTGATAAGGAAAGCTTTCTTTCGTCGGAGAACAATAGCCAAGTAGTCGTAAATTGAATATTCCATATGCTGATGCCTCGTGGAATATCGCCGCAGTCCAAGGCTATGTCATTCAGTCGATGCTAAACTCTTCCGGCTTGAACGTAAGCGTCATCATGACAGCGTCGGACGTGGCATCGGAGCTTCCGATTTCGCGTTCGCGATGGCGATACATGAGGTTGAGGTTGAGCTTCTCCGTCAGACGATAGACCAGCTGCGGCGCGGCTTCGATATAGGTGATATCGGCGCTGCCGCCGGAATTGGAACCCGAGCGCTGCGAATTTTGATAAATTAACCCGAGTTTGAGATCGAGTTTCTGGCTGACGGTATGGGTTCCGTTGAGGCGGAACATCGTCGCCTGGGACTGCGCCCCCGACGACATCGATGAGGGCCGACGACTGAAATCGAAGGCGATCTTCTCGTTGAGGTCGGTGTAGGTCACACCGCCGCTGTAATAATAATCCCACTTCTCGCCGTCGCGGGCATTCGCCGTTTCGACGGTATAGTCGGTATCGGTGTACTGCACGCCGACCGAGATGTTGGTTTGCCAGCGCGGCGACAACTGGGCGATCCAGCCGATCGAGGGAATCAGGTTGTCGGCGGTCACGCCCGGGCCCGACGTCGATTCATAGCGCGAACCTTCAAGCGCGAGCACGCCCGAATGCACCTCGTTGAACGCGTGCTTGATGCTCGGCTTGATGCTGGTGTTGCGGTAGTCGGTGTATTGGTCGCTGTCGTACTTCGAGTTCTGGAACGAACCGTCGAGGAGGAGCTGCTCGGTCTGGGTGATCGCGGTCTCGATGTGGGGCTGCAACGAATAGGTCGTATGGCGGACGCCCGCGACCGACAACCCCGACGAGGTCACGTCGCTCGTCCGGGTGGTGTCGTAGTTGTACGAGCCGCGCAGCTCCATCATGCCGGAGCTGAACCTCTGGCGGCCAAGGAAGTCGAGATACACGTCGTTCGAATTGAAGGCCGAATCATCGTACTGGTTGGCTTCGAGCTGGCCGCCGAACTGGACCTGCGACGCCCCGGTGTCATGCTTTGCCCGCAGCGTCGGCGTAAGGATGAGACCCGTGGTGCTCTCGGCGTTGTTGGCGCTCAAGAGCGGGTTGTCGTCGATTTCGAGCTTGGCCCCGCCGCTGGTCTCGATCTTCCAGTTTTCCGCGTGGGCCACGCCCCCCGCCGCCACCAGGGCGGCAGCGGACATGAGAGCAATACGGAAAACCGCAGCCGAACGATTGCGCATGGTTTCGTCCACCTTGGGCACGAGAGAGAATTAGAACAGGCTCGCGGTGGGCACGACGACGACGTCGCCGGTTTGAAGAATGATGTCCTTGTCGAGCGACCGGCCCCGGATCACGTCGTCGTAGGGGAACGGGATCGCGACCTGCTTGTCGGCAGTGCGACGCAGGATGATGATCCGGCTTTCGGATGCATAGGGAGTGAGGCCACCGGCGGCGGAGAGCGCCTGCATCACCGTGACGCGGCGACCCGGGGTCTGCACGCCCGGCAGCTGGACCTGGCCGATGACGTTGACGACGTTGCCGAGCGCGGCCTTGACCGCGACGGTCACGGCGGCTTCGGGAATATAAGGCTTCAGTCGATCCTTGATCGCAGCCTGGGTCTGCTCGGTGGTCATGCCCTGCGCGTGGATCGTACCGGCGAGCGGGAAGGTGATGCTGCCGTCGGGCATCACCAGGGTTTCGAGGTTCATGCCCTCTTCTTTCCACACGTCGATCTGCAGCACGTCCCCGGGGTTGAGGGTGTAATCGGGTTCGGCCGCCATCGCCACCGTGGAGCACAACGCAATCAGAATGGGTGCAGCAAGAGACGTGATCTTTTTCATGAAAGCCCCCGAAGTTCGAGCGAGTGCGAACCGATTGTCGACGCAATCGGGTTGGAAACGACCCTCGGTACCGGGTCCTCGCTTTAAACTACTGGAATTTTCGGCAAGTGCAATATGGACGCACGTCATTTTAACTGTTGCTCCGATGTTTTCCTCGCCTTGGCTGCAAACCGTAACCATTTAATCGATTGACCGAATCCCGGTTTTTGCGCTCGCTACCATTGTCCCGCCGCCCCGACGTTGGTAACTATGAGGGGCACCTCGCGCAGCCGCCTGCATCCAATACCCGGTCCGAAGCGTTGCCTGTGACACCCCACGGAGATTCCGGATGTACGAAAACTTCTACGGACTGAGCGGAAAACCGTTTTCCCTGCTTCCGGATCCCGATTTTCTCTACGACAGCAAGCGCCACCGCATGGCGATCAACCTGCTCGACTACGGCATGATGACCCAGGCGGGCTTCGTCGTGATCACCGGCGAGGTCGGCACCGGCAAGACCACGATCGTGCGGCGGTTCCTGAAATCGGTGGGGAGCGACATCACCGTCGGCCTGATCAGCAACCCGAGCAAGAGCCTCGGCAAGCTGCTCGGATGGGTGTCCATGGCGTTCGACCTCGACCATCGCTCGCGCGACCAGATCAAGCTCTACAACGCCTTCGTCTCGTTCCTGCTGGAGCAATATGCCGCGGGCAAGCGCGTTGTTCTGGTGATCGACGAGGCGCAGAATCTCTCCGCCGACGGCCTCGAAGAACTGCGCATGCTCTCGAACGTCAACAACGAGCGCGACCAACTGTTGCAGATCATCCTCGTCGGCCAGCCTGAGCTGGTCGAAACCCTGCGTCGCCCCGAACTCCGGCAATTCGTCCAGCGGATCGCGGTGCACTGCCACCTCGATCCGTTGAGCGCCGAGGAAACCACCGCCTACATCCGCCACCGTCTCGGCGTGGTCGGCGGCAGTCCGATGCTGTTCGACGACGACGCCTGCACCGGCGTGTATTATTTCAGCGGCGGGATTCCCCGATTGATCAACCAGCTGTGCGACGTGGCGATGGTCTACGGATTTTCCGACGAAGCGCCGGTGATCGACTTCGGCGTGATCTTCGAGGTTGCCGCCAACCGCCAGCGCATGGGCCTCTCGCCGTTCCGGCCGATGCCGGAGGACGCCACCAAGGACAGCCTCCGGCACTCACTCTCCGCAGCCCACCAGCAAGCCCCCGGTCCGACGGCCTGATCAGACCCGGCCGAAGGTGTCCTCAAGGCGGACGATGTCGTCCTCGCCGAGGTAGCCGCCCGACTGCACCTCGATCAGGCGGAGCGGAATCTTGCCCGGATTTTCGAGGCGATGCACCGAACCGATCGGAATGTAGGTGGACTGGTTCTCGTGCAGCAGGAAGGTCTTTTCGCCGCAGGTGACGAGCGCCGTGCCCTCGACCACGATCCAGTGTTCGGCGCGGTGGTGGTGGCGCTGGAGGCTGAGCTTGGCGCCGGGGGTGACGCTGATCTGCTTGACCTGGAAGCGGCTGCCGGTATCGATGCTGCGATAGCTGCCCCAGGGGCGATAGACGGTGGAGTGGGACATCTGCTCCGAGCGTCCCGCCGCCTTCAGCCGATCGACCACCGCCTTGACGTCCTGCGCATGGTCGCGATCGGCGACGAACACCGCGTCGTCGGTGACCACGACGATCAGGTCCTCGACCCCGACGAGCGCGGTCAGGAGCTTGTCGTCGCTGCGGGCGTAGCAGTTCTTCGCGCCTTCGAGGATCACGTCGCCGCGCACCACGTTGCCGTCCGCATCCTTCTCGCCGAGGCTCCAGAGGGCGTCCCACGCACCGACGTCGTTCCACCCCATCGACACCGGCACCACGGCGGCAAGCGCCGTGTGTTCCATCACCGCGTAGTCGATCGAGAGCGCGGGGCTTTCGCCGAATGCCTCGGCGTCGATGCGGCAGAAGTCGAGGTCGCGCTTCGCGCCCTTCAGCGCGGCGCGGCAGGCGTCGAGGATCGCGGGCTGCAACCGCTCCAGTTCTTCAAGGAAGGTCTTCACCTGGAACAGGAAAATACCGCTGTTCCAGAAGTAGTCGCCGGAAGCGACGTAGGCTTCGGCGGTGGCGCGGTCGGGCTTCTCGGCGAAGCGGTCGACGTGGCAGACATGGCTCGCGGGGGTGATCGGCTCGCCCGCGCGGATATAGCCGTAGCCGGTTTCGGCGTGATCGGCGGTGATCCCGAAGGTGACGATCGCACCGCCATAGGCCGCGTCGGCGGCGATGTGAACGGCGTCGATGAACGCGCGCTCGTCGGTGATCACGTGGTCCGAGGGCATCAGCAGCATCAGCGCCTCGGGCGATTTCGCCGCGATGGTGAGCGCGGCGAGCGCCGCCGCCGGCGCGGTGTTGCGACCGAAGGGCTCAAGAAAGATCTCGGCGGTCTCGACGCCACACTGGCGCATCTGCTCGGCAACGATAAAGCGGTGTTCCTCGTTGGTGACGAGGAACGGCGCCGCGAAGTCCGGGCCGGAAACCCGGCGCGCGGTGTTTTCGAGCATCGTCCGATCGCCCATCAGGGGGAGGAACTGCTTCGGAAACATCTGCCGGGAAATCGGCCACAACCGACTTCCGGTGCCGCCGCACAGGATCACCGGGTGGATCATCGACGCAACAGAATCCATCAGCAGCCTCGCCGTTGTAGGGATTGGGACATTTACGTTCGTCCTGAACATAGGGAATTTTTTTGGCCGACGAGAGGGGAAAAACGCCAAACCCGGTTCACGGCCACGACAATTTCCGCCGAGTCTTGATCGGCGCGGCGCACACCACACCTTAAAGGCACACGCCGCTTGTCTCCCACCCCACGGAAGGCGCCCCGATGGACGATACCGAAAGCGCCGACCTCGACGACGCACACCTCGCCACGCCCGCCCCCCGGGCGCGGCAAAACTTGCTGATCATCTCGCGCCACGACTTCCGCTCGCCGCGCAAGGCGAGCGTCCACTTCATCGCCCGCGAACTCGCGAAAGCCGCCAACCTGCGCTTTGCCTCGATCGGCTTCAGCCTGCTCTCGAAGCTGAAATCCGACGCCCGGCTGCCGCTTTGGGATGCCGCCAACCGGGTCGAGACGGTCGAGGGCGTGGACTGCTTCCTGTGGCGCTCGCTCATCCATCCATGCAAGGTTCCGGCGATCCTCAATCCGCTGATGGACCGCTACTTCGCCCACTTCGCCCGCCATGTTCCCGAAACCCTGCGCGACTGGATCGCGACCGCCGACACGGTGTTGATCGAATCCGGCGGGCCGGAGATGTTCATCCCGACGGTACGGCGGCTCGCGCCGGATGCGCGGATCGTCTATCTCTGCGCCGACACCCTCGACGTCGTCGGCAGCCCCGAATACCTCGTCGCCACGCTGATGGCGACCGCGCCGAAGCTCGACTGGATCGTGATCAAGTCGAAGCTGATGGCGCCGTTCTTCCCGCCCGGTTCCAATCTCGTGGTGGTGCCGCAGGGGGTGGACAAGGCGGCGCTCGCCATGCCCTCGGCAAGCCCATACGCCAAGGATACGACCAATCTGGTCTCGGTCGGCAACATGCTGTTCGATTCCACCTTCTTCACCCTCGCCGCATCCGAGTTCCCCGAGATCGACTTCCACGTCATCGGCGGCGGACCGGACTCCCTCGGCCTCGACGCACCCAACATCTTCGTCCACGCCGAAATGCCGTTCGCCGAAACCCTGCCCTACATCCGGCATGCCGACGCCGGGGTCGCCCCCTATGGCGCGGGCGTCGTGCCTTACCTTGCCGACAGCTCGCTGAAGCTCGCGCAATACGGTTGCCTCGGGCTACCCGGCATCTGCCCCGCGATCGCCGCCGCCGGGCATGCCCATCGCTTCGGGTATACTCCGGGCGACAAGGCCTCGATCGTCGCGGCGATCACGGCGGCGTTGGCCCACGGGCGGTTCGCCGGAACCGACCCCCTCGGCTGGGACGACGTCGCCCGGCGGGTGATCTCCCCGCGCGACTTCACCGATACCCAGTTGTCAAAATGATCGCGGCGACACCCGTTTCGGAGCGTCGCCGCGATTTTCAACCGCATGGGGCGTCAGAATCGTCCCATTAGGACGAGAATCAGCACAATCACCAGAACCAGGCCCAAGCCGCCGCTGGGATAATATCCCCAACCGCCGGAATACGGCCAATTCGGCAATGCGCCAATCAACAGAACGATCAAGACGATCAAAAGTATCGTGCCAACGCTCATGGTTCTTCTCCCTGGCGATTATTCCCTGGAAGCCCGCGATACGCGACCCAAAGGGATTTGCGAAAAGCGCGTAAAGTCACGTCTATCGAGAGAAGAAACGCGCTGAACGTCGAAAAGGCTCCTTCCGGAGCCGATTTCGCAAAATCCCGGTTCCGGATCAGAGGCTCGAAGCCGCCGCGTTCAGGGCAAGCTCGGCCTCGACGAATTCGGCGAGACGTTCCAGTTCGGCATCGGGAATGCCGCAGGCGCGCAGGCCGTCGCGGGTGCGGAAGAGGTAGTCGGCGGAGGTGCCGAGACTGCCGACGGCGGTGGCGAGAACCTTCACCACCGCGTCGATCACCAGATCGCCGGCATAGTTGACGTGCGCCTTGTCCATGGTGAAGGCGAGCGCCTTGCCGAAGCATGCGCCGTCCTGGCCATGCAGGTCGAGCCAGCGCGGCACGTAGGCGCCGGTGACCATCTCGCGCCGCCAGAGCAGCGCCAGTTCGTTTTCGGTATCGGCCTCGGCGAGGCGAAGCGCGACGCCGTCGCAGAAGCCACCCTCGTCGAGCCCCAGCACCAGCCCGGGCTTGTCGATGGTGCCACGCCCGGCCTTGCTGGCGAGGCAGAAGGCGCGATGCCAGCCTTCGACCCGCGCGATGCGGCGCTCGACGGTATGGACGGTGGGGTTCCAGATCAACGAGCCATAGGCGAACAACCAGACGTCGCCCGGCGGCCGGTCGGCGAGCGCGGCGCGCAACGACGCGTCGCGCTCCTCGGCGGTCAGCACCCGCTGGCACGGCGCATCGCGGATGATGATGGATTCGAGGCCTCCCGCTTCGAGAAACGAGCGGTTCATCCGGTGTTCGGCGTCTGCGTCGGTCATCCCATTGCCCACTCGGCCAGCCTTAAACAGAATCCAGACTAAGGTCGGACTTCTTAACAAATCCGTCAATTCCCCAACTGCGCGGGTCGCTGCCACGCACTCCGCCGGACGGCTTCGCGACGCACGATGTAACAGTGTTGCTTTTCCCGGTCGCCACGCCTAGGGTGGCGACTTCTTTATCCCCTCCCCCAGGATAGGATTCCGCCAATGGACCCGCACGCCCATGCCAGCCACGCCGAGATCGTCAAGCGCCTCAAGCGCACCGAAGGCCACGTCCGCGCGATCATCGCAATGATCGAGGACGGCCGCCCCTGCGTCGACGTCGCACAGCAGATGCAGGCGGTCGAGGCGGCGATCCATGGAGCGAAACAGGCGTTCATCCGCGACCACATCGACCACTGCCTCGAAGACCATCTCGCCTCGGGCCAGCCCGTGGCGGAAACCCTGCGTGAGTTCAAGGACATCGCGAAATACCTGTAGCCGCTCCCAGCGGAAGGACCCGGACCATGGACTTGATTTCCCTGATCGACGCGGGCGCGACCTCGCCGGTCGCCCTATTCTTCGCCGCCCTGCTCCTCGGCGGCCTGCACGGCCTCGAACCCGGCCACTCGAAGACGATGATGGCGGCGTTCATCATCGCGGTGCGCGGCACCCCCGGTCAGGCGGCGCTGCTCGGGCTTTCCGCCGCGCTTTCCCACACCGTGATCGTTTGGGTGCTGGCAATCGTGGCGCTGGTCTATGGCGACGCGCTGATCGGCGAACGCCTGGAGCCCTGGTTCATGATCGTCTCCGGCGGCGTCGTGGTGCTGATGGGCGCATGGATCTATCTCCGTAGCCGCCACGCTCACCACCATCACCACGATTACGACCATCATCACGGCCATGATCACCACCACATCCATCCGCATCCGCACGTCCACGACGAACCGGAGCTGGACGCCCACGCCCGCGCCCATGCCGACGCAATCGCGCAGCGCTTCGGCGGCGGCACCACCACCACGGTGCAGACCATCCTCTTCGGCCTCACCGGCGGAATGATTCCTTGCCCCGCCGCGATCACCGTGCTGGTGCTTTGCCTGCACCTGAAGAAGTTCAGCCTCGGCATCACCCTGGTCGCGGCGTTCAGCATCGGCCTCGCGCTCACTCTGGTCGCCGTCGGCATGGCAACCGCCATCGGCCTGCGCTACGCCGCCGCGCGCACCACCCGCCTCGACGCCCTGTTCGCCAGGGCACCGTACATCTCCGCCGTGCTGATTTCCCTGATCGGCCTGTTCATGGCCTGGTCCGGCTACGCCCACCTCGCCGCAGCCTGACCCCAAACGAAAAAGGCTCCCGAAAGGGAGCCTTTTGTTAGTCTCGCGGACTGGCGGAGGGACCGGGACTCGAACCCGGGGACGGGGTTAAATCCGTCACGGATTAGCAATTCCTGACGGGGGGCTCGGAAAATCGGCAGAACACTAAGGTTTCTGCGGGTTTCGGCCATGGAAATCCCGGAATATTCGGTGAACGGAAACGGACTTTTCGGCTACGAAAGCGGCTACAGTTGTTCTACTTGCGTTCCTGCCGCCTCCGGTTCCACTCCAGGATGGCGTCGTTCGGCAACGGCTCCGTGGAGCGCATCACCTCCTGGAAATCCGCATCGCGTTTCGCCTCGTCGTCGGGAATCGCGCGCAACTCTTTCATGCCGTCGACGACGGCGCGGACCTCGGATGCGGTCTTCGCCTTCGCCTTGACTTCGAGCGTCCGCGTGCCGAACCAGAACGCGACGACGGTCCCGAGGATCATCCACAGCGCGTCCGGAACGAGCGCCAGCGCCTGCATGCTCACCGAGAACTCGACGGGATCGACGACGCACCACCAGAACAAGCCGATAGTGCCGAAGGTGAAGAGCGGGCGAACGAGGCGGTTCAGTCCGTCGACGAGGCTATCCCACCAAGTGGTGGACGCCTTCGCGAACTCCCCGGCGACGCTCTCGCGCAAGGTGATCTGCTCGTCGTGGACGTTGGCTTCCGCCTTGTCCTTGTCGACGAAGAAGCGCCCGACCAATTTGTCGACGCCGCCCAGCGCACCGAGGATCGCGGTCAAAGCACCCATCACGCGACCTCCCGGAATTCTTCCGCGCGAGCCGTCCAGCCGCGCTCGAACTTCGCGTTCGCGGGCCGGGTTTGGATCAAGCGGGCGTAGAAGTTTCGCCGCTCGTCGACCAGAGCATTGGAGAGCGCCGCGCCCATCGCCGCCTCTGCCGTCGTGATCCGGGCGAGCGTCTGAGGTCCAAGCACGCCGTCGACATCGACCGGACCGAACCCCGCTTGGTTGACGACGGATTGCAGCAGACGCACCGCGGCGCGCGGGCCGGAGTTGACGCCGATGTCGAACATCTGCGCCTGGAGCCGCTCCGGTAGGGCGTCGAAGCGCGGGCCGCTGAAATAGCGGGTGGCGTAGATGTGACGCGCCGTCGCTTCGTCCATCGTGCGGACCTCGTCAACGCTGACCTGCCGCCCGAGCCAGTCCGAGAGCGTGGCCTGAGTGACGCCCATATTGGTGCAAGAGCAATCCCACCGCGCGCCCGGCTTGTTGCGCGCCGCGCCATAGTGGGCCGCGTCGGAGGGATCGGCCGTGAAGCCGCCCTCCCGACGCAGGATGTCGGAAATCAGATCGTAGACGGTCATGTTACTTCTCCTCCCCGGATCTCCGATGGTGCGGAGCGTAGTTCTCGACCAGCTTGCTCAACAGCACCTCGATCCCGCGCGGGCCCATCCATGCGCAAAGGCCGACGATCGTGTTCGTCACCATGAACAGCCGCTCCGGCGATTCCTGGACGACCTGCGGGAGAAACGGGATCATCAGCAGGGCGAACCCCGAACCGAGGATCGACGAGAACGCGGCCGTGGGGACTTCCCAGAGCAGGTCGCGCCCCCAGAACCGGCGCTGGCCCATCCGCACCAAACGGTGATGCCAGAGCAGCCGGGCGAGCATGGCCGTCGGGAACATGCCGCAGATACCAACCGTGAATGCCTGAAGCGCGGAGAGCGGCCCGCCGCTTTCTTGTGGGTCGATCATCGCCGCCTCCTCATGCCACGGTGCCGTAACGGGTGCCTGTGGCGATCCAGGTGATATTGGCGTTTCCGGTGACCGCCGCACCGCCCGCGCCAGGGCCGGAGCTATTTCCACCGATTTCTCCGCCCGAGTTGCCGAGGTTGCCGCCGCTCATCCCCACGCCCGTAAGGGCGCAGTAATAGCCGTTCTCTGCGTCTCCGGCGTTAACCGACCCCCGCCCACCGCCACCACCCGAAGTGAGGGTTCCGGAGCTGCCGTGGCCCATGCCTCCTACAGAGCAATCAAGCCCGGAGTTTCCTCCGGAGCCAACCGGGTACCCCGCACCGCCACCGCCGCCACCATAGGCATCGTCACTCCGATCTCCGCCGCCACCGCCGCCGCCGATCACACCGAGAAGATTGTCTACCGTCGTGGGGGCTTGTGCGCGGAGCGCGGGGCCACCAGACTCGGCATTCCCGCTGCTGCTATAGTCCTTTCCCCGACCACCTTTCCCGACGATATAGCCCTTGTTAACAAGCGTCACACGGCTGCCGTTCGGCAAGACGTCGGTATCGAAGGCGTAGGCTGCGGTGCTGGTGGACCCGATGATGCCGGTGGCTTCGACAGTAATACTGGCCATCAAAGGCACCTTGCCATCCCATCCCGCAGCCATGGCGGCGGAGCGGACGTTCAGGTTCGTCATCGAGCCGGTAACGACGAGCCTGAAGGCGAAGTCGCCGCTGATCTGGCCGAGGATCGACAAGCCGCGCGACTTCGGCACACGCATGAGATTGGGCGTCGCCAGCTTGGGGCGGGTCATCCGTGGCAGGACCGGCTTCGCGGTCATGGTCAGTAATCCATGTATTCAGCGTTGAACGCGACACCCGTAGCCTGAGCCACGCCGATGGCCACGCCGAGCTTTGCGGCAGCCGGGAGGCGCAAGGCGGCGTCCGGGGTGTTTTTATCGACGAAGGTCTGGCCGACCGGGAGCACGGTCTGCGACAGCGTGTAGGCGGCGAGCAACTTCATGTCGATCACCTTCCAGGTCGCTCCCGCATCCTGGCTGATGTAAAGGCGCAAGACCGTCGCCGTAACCGTCCCGACCGGCAACGCCGTCAGGCCGGTGACGAGCGCCCCGTTCGCGCCCGCCGTCAGCAGCGGGACGATGGTGCCGGTTCCGTCGGCGGCAGCGTTCGCCACGGTCGCCAGGGCGGAGGCGTACTTCGGGGTCGTGGGGAAGTTCGGATCGGTTGCCATGGTAGGCTCCTTATCGGCTGATGCTGTTGAAGGTGATGCGCGCGGCGCGCTGGTTGCGCGCGTCGGAAACCTGAAGCGCGGCGATCGCCGCAGCCGCAAGCCCGGAGCCCTCCACGAGCCAGACGCCCGCAGCAGTGACGCGCGCCCACGCTGCGCCGTAGGGCGGCAGGGTGAGCGGCACGGCTCCATGCGCTGAATAGGCCGTGGCGCCGGAGGTCTTCGAGATCACCACCGGGAGGGTGGGCGAGGTATTGAGGATCAGCGCCCATCCGCCGACGTCGGCGGAGGTGGTGGTGTGCTGGAGAACGATATTCTTTCCCGGCGAAGCGATGATGTTCCCGAGATGCGCCGATGCGAGAGAAAGCGTGTTGGAGATCAGGATCGTCGGAAGCCCGATCTGCCCAGCCACATAAGCGGCAACCCAAACGGTGCCGATGTAGAGCTTCATGATCCCATCGACGGTGTTGAAGTACAGCGCGCCGCCAGCCAGGGGATCGCCGTCATTATCCGTCGCGGGGTCGGCAGCCTTCGGGCCAAGATAGCGATCATCGAAGTGGTCGAGCGCATCGAGGGTGACGTCGCGCGCGGCTTCAGATTGGGCCTTGGCAATTTCGGAGGCGGTTTGCGCAGCCTGCGCCGCCGATACCTTGCCGTCGAGAAGTGCCGCAGCCTCGGCGACCGCTGAAGCGGCCGCCTCATCGGCCTCCAAGGCGGATTCGGCCGCGGCAGACGCCGCGATGTTCACGGAGGAAATCAGGGCATCGGCGGATTGACCCGAGGACACCTGTACCTTGGCGGAGCGGTCGACAGCTTCCTGGATCTCTTGGATCATCATCACGACGCTGTCGAGCACCGCCTCGATCGCCTTTAGGTAAAGCCCTCCCTGGTTCGCCAAGGCGGTTTCCTGCACACGGGGAACCCGGCGCAGCAGGGTGATCTTCCAGCCTTCCGCCAAGGGGGTGCCGGAGAGCGGATAGATGACGGTGCCACCCTCCTCGCCGACGCCGGAAACGGTATAAAGAGAACTGTCGAGCGGCGCGCTCTCGGCGCCGTTGGCGTCGGTGAGGATCACGGTGAGGTGCTCCGCCGAACCGATGCGGAAATGGTAGGGCCACGACGTCGCAGCGCCGTTGCCCTCCCAAGTGTTCTTGGTGAGGGTCGAGGAAATGCTCATCGGTTTCTCCGGGGTCAGTGCTGCGAACGGATCAGGTAGTCGACGAGGGGCACGTCCTCGCCCTTCGATGCGCGCTCCATGGCGGAGATCGCCACGTTGATCTGCCCGGCCGGGATCTTGACCGGGCTGACGACATTGCCGCCGGCGACCATGTACTTCACGAACGAAAGCAAGTTCACATCGCGGTTAGGATCAGCGGCATCCCTCGCCGTGCGAGCGACAGATTTGAGAGCGTCGCCTACCGCACCGAGGCTACGGGCAGGGCCTGGGGCGGCATCGAAGCCCTGGATCGTGCTCGCGATCTCACGAGCGAAGGGCAGCGCTCCCATCATCGTCGAAACACCGGACCAAAGGCCGTGGGCGACGTAGTCGGTCCAATCCTTGTCATCATCGCCCGCGCCGTCGTCGTCGCCGAACAGCATCCCCGGCAAGCCGAGCAGAGCTTCGCCAAGCAGGGTTTCGACCCAGAACAGCATCAGGTAATCAGCAGCGAGCGACGCCACGGCGGCCGGGTTTTTGAAGTCCGTTCCGGTGGTCTTGCGCATCGCGACGTTGAGCTTGGTGTTGAAGTAGCTGTAGAAGGTCGTCCACAGCTTCACGGTTTCGGAAAGGCGGACGTTCGGGCTCCACGTTCCACGCTCGAAAGCCGAGAGCGACGACATCAGCCCCGAACCCTGGGAAGCTTCGACGAAGCTGTCGGCGATCTTCACCGCTCGCTCCTCGGCCTCGCCTGCCGCCAACGCCTTGTTGTAGGCACCAAGCCAGGTCGGAACGTCGACCTGCTGCTGCATCTTCACGATCGGCCAGAACATCACCTGCACCGCACGGTCGCGCAGGCCATCGCCCTTGAACCTCGCCAGGGTGTCGCGAATATCGCGCTGCTGGGTTTCCGCGCGGGTGCGCATGAAGTCCGACAGCGCGTGCACGGTGCGCGTCGCCTCCGCCGGGTTGCGGACGAAGGTGGAAAAGCCCTGCCAAGCCCACCGCTTGCCGAGTTCCACTGCGGTTTGGGTGAAGCCGGTCACCTGCACCAGCGAGGTGCTGACCTTCAGCCCCATCGCGCCGAGGCTCAGCGACGACCGCAGGCCGCGCAGCATGCGAGAGGGGCTTTCGAAGGCCTGCACCTGCCCCACCGCGGTGTCCTTCAGCCACATGTCCAGGCCGCGCACGGCGTCGAGCCCAAGGTGCTGCGCGATCGCGGTCTTGACCTCGGGATGGTTCAGAAGCTTCCAGGCGTCGTGCACCGCGGGCCACATCGCGAGATCGGTCACCACCTGGTCGACGTGCTGCTCGATCACGCCGAGCGACAGCTTAACCGATTGACCACCCGAGCCGACGCGCTCCTTGGTGTGGCCGTGGCGGGTGTTGGCGGAGCCGAAGCGTCCGGTCGCCATGCTCTTGAACTGCTCGTCGATGTCGTTTTCGGAGGTCCGCACCGACATCTCGGCGTCGTACTTCAGCGGATAGTAGCCGCCGCCAATCTCAAGCGTCTTGCCGTCGGCGGTCTGGACGGTGAAGGCCGAAGCCTCGACCTTCGGCGGCGCGATCCCCTTGCGCGTCTTTTCCAGCGCGGCGATCTCCGGCCAGAACCGATCGAGATAGTCCCAGGTGTCCTGGACGAAGGCCCAATCCCGCGCCTTCAGGGTTGCGAGGATGGCGCGATAGTCGGCCTCGCCCCAACGGCGCTGCCTGTCGTTGACCAGCGCGGCGCGGTTATCCTCGTTGCCCCAGTTGAGAGCGATCGCCAGCCGCTCGTCGAGCCGGAGGGACACGCCGATAGACGGGATGAACACGGCGGTGTTCTCGCCGGTCAGCCGTTCCAGCCCCCTGCCCTTGCCGTAGTGCTTGGCGGCGAGTTCGGCAAAGGCTTCGCCCTCCGCCTTCAGGCGCCAGAACCGCGCCACCTCGGCGTTGCGGATCGGTTCCAGCAGGTGGCGATCCCACCAGCCGCCACGCTTGAACCCGTCCATCGTCTCGATCCAGGTCCGCGCCTTGGTCAGCAGGGCAAAGTAATTCTGCGCGTAGCGTTGCGCCCGCATCAGCACGTCGTCGCGGCTGGGGTTGGCGACGAACTTGCGCGGCGCGACGTTCGCGGCGATCACCCCCGCACCTTCGGCGGCGGCCTCATCGAGGGTCTTCTTCTCCCGCGCGCGCAGCAGCTTGTTCTTGAAGCGGGCGACGTGGGCGATGCTCATCAGGGCATCATGCACGCCCCTCAGGGTCTCCATCGGCAGGTCGCGGTAGTTCACCATCGCGGCATCGTCGAGGACCGCCTGGGGGATTTCCGGCAGAACCTCTCCAGCCGCTTCCTTGGCCGCGAGCCACTGACGGAGGGCGGCGCGGCGGTCGAGACGGCCAGGAGCTACGCCCCGGAATTCGTACTGGTCGAGGATGTCGTCGATCCGTTCGAGGTAATCCGCTCCGGCCTTTCCGATCGCCTGGCGCGTCGCCTTCTGCGAGAACTTTCGGACGTCGGCGGTGATCCGGTCGACGTCGCTCGCAGCCTTCAGGCTCTCGCGTTGGAGGTAGAACGCCATCAACTGCCGTTGCTTGGCCTCGACCGCTGCGGCGGTGTCGCGCGCGACAAGCGCCTTTTCGTAGTCCCGCGCCGCGCGCCGCTCCTGTTGCCGGAAACGCCCGGATTTTGCGGCCTCGCGCGCCTTCATCTTACCGATCGCCCGCTTCGCGGCGTCACGCAGCACTGCGGCCGGGGCGGGTTGCTTGACCCGCTTGCCGCCGACGCGCGCCAGAGCCGCCAACTCGGCGGCGAGGAATTCGCCCCGGGCATCGTCGTGAATCGCTTCGAGCGCCTTCCGCTCCAGCGAGCCGTCGGTGAGGATGTCGCCGTGACGTTCCTTCATCACCGCATCGGTCTCGCGGCGGATCACCGCATACATGTCTTCGGCGGAGATTAGCGCGCGCACGAATTCGTCGCCCGAGGAGTAGCCGAACTGGGAGGCGAGAAGGTGGTGCGAGACGCCGCCTTCACGCGAATAGATGTGCGGCCCCCAGGCCTGTCGCTTGCCGTTCTTCGGCCCCGGCAGACGGGCCAGGACCTCCTCGCCGAATTCCTCGACGAGGGCGGCGCGATCGAGCTTGACCCGGCTGGCTTCCGAGCCGTCAGGGCGGCGCCCATGCATCAAGAGCGCCAGCGCGGCGTAGACCGGGCGACGGCGAACCTCGGCGTCCACACCTTCCTCGACCTTCGCCCGCTCGGCCTTCCAGGTGGCGGTTTCCGCGCGCTTCATCTCGCCGAGGATCTGGCGTTCGAGCGCAGTCTTCGCCTCCTCGGTCGCTCTGCCGCTGAGGCGTTCGAGCGCCGCAGTTTCTGCGGGCGTGAGGACGGCCCGCACAGCATCGGCCACCGCATAACGTTCGGCGTTTTCCGCTTCCGCGATCGCGCCGTCGGCGGCCAGCAGGCGGTCGAACACCCCGCGCACCTCCGGTGTGAGGTCGACATGGAGACCGCGCAACGAGCGATAGGTGTTGAGAAGCCAAGCTTTGAACCGCGCGAACGCATCGCGCAGCGCGGCAGACGGGGCCTTTCCCTCCATCAGGTAGGCCTCGAACCCACGCGCCCAGGTCTCGTGCTGCTCACGGGTGAGCGCCGCGTGAATGGCGTCGGAACCGGATTCGGAAACCTTGATATCCGCGCCGATGAAATCGAGCGCGGTCTGGAGGTCGGCTTGCAGTTGCGCCCGCGCCTCCGGGTTCGCGCGCGGATCGAAGGCGTCGTCGATCATCTGGAACATCCAGAAATGACCGCTCTCGTGCAGGAAGGTCGAGAGGTCGGCGCGCTCGGTCAGGCGGATCAGGTTGGCCGGGTGACCGTAGGGATCGAGCGCACGCAAGAACGCGCCGCGCACTCCCATGCTGCCGTCAGGCTGATAGAAGACGTCGCCGTGAGCCTTGATAACGTCGGAGCGGGAGAGTATCTTCTTCGTACGACCTCGCTGACCAGAGGCTTCGTGCTGTTGGCGTCCCTGAGACGCCTGCCCCTCGGAATTAGACCGTTGGGTAATCAGGTCAGCGGGGTCATTTCCGTTTCTGGAATAGACCACATCACCACGACGAGCGGCTTCCGCCCATCGGTCCGCGATCCATTTCGCGCCATCAACACCGTCAACTCCGCTCCCCTTGCCATAAACGCTCAACACCACGTTCATTCGGTCGCCAGCCTGATTCCGGCTGTCCGCCAGGATCGGAACGATGATCGGCTTTCCATCGGTTCCTTTGACGTTGACGACCACCACGAACGAACCGTCACCTTTTCCCGAAGGGAAGATGAACACAGGATCGGCCACGAGGTTGGGAAGATCGTTCCACGTTTCCGCCGATACCTCCGGGTGCTCCGCCATCGCTTTGCGAATTTTCCCCGCGAGCATCACAAGGTTGGCCTTGGGGAAGCCGAGCGCACGCAATACCGGATACGTCCGGCCGAGCCGGATTAACTGCCCACCGGGAGCGGATCCGGACCGAACAGCGGCGACGCGCTTCTGCCAGTGCGCCGCGTCCTTGGCAAAGGCCTCCTGCGACAAAACCATGCCGCCCGCCTCATGCTCGAACTGCTTCAGCGCATCACGGATTTCCACGTCGGTCGCGGTGTCGGGGTCGAGTCCCTCAGCCCGCAGCACCTCGCGCAACTGCGCCACCGGCTCGTCGAGACGCGACGCGCGCGCCTGTTCGTCGTGGGTGCGCAGCGGGTTTCCCGTCCACTCGCCGAGGATCGCATCGAGCACCGCCTGGCGATCGGCATAGCCGTTGGCGTCGCCCTGGAGGTTGTCGGCAAGCGCGGGATGCTCCGCCGCGACGAGATTGTC
This sequence comes from Rhodospirillum sp. UBA1311, assembly GCA_002307145.1. GTDB lineage: Bacteria > Pseudomonadota > Alphaproteobacteria > Rhodospirillales > Rhodospirillaceae > Oleispirillum. The sequence goes on from DBTR01000033.1 coordinate 61,577, forward strand.
GACGTCTCCGACGCCGCGCCCCTCGGCGAACAAGCCGGGGAAGGTCTTTCGGGTGATCCCCATCGCGCCGAGTTCGCCTGCGAGCGGCGTGCCGAGGCGGACACCGCCCTTCGTCTTCAGCAGCGACAGGATCGGGTATTTCGCCGTGGCGTCCTCGTTGGTGCGCCCGCTCTTCAGCCGGTCGATCACCAACGTGAGATCGTCCCGCGCCGCGACTTGCCGCGCGAGGTCGGCGTTCGGCCCCTCGATCGCGGGATTGTCTTCGTTGAAGAGGGCGAGCGGGTCCCCGCCGAGCGCTGCGGCCCGGGTGCGGTAGCGCTCCTGCCAGAGCGTCGCCTGTTGCCGCGCCACTTCAGGGGTTGCGCCCGCGTTGGTGAGCATTTCATAAGTGCGGTCGTAGACGGCTTGGGTGGTGTCGTTCCCCTCGGACTGGATCGCGGCGCGTTCGGTGGCCTCGTCGATGGCGCGCTGCCGGTCGCCGTCGGTCCAGGCCTTCGCCTCGGCGGCGGTCATCTCCCCCGCCACCAACCGCACGTGCGGAACGATCTTCTCCGCGTTCGCACGCGCGACCGCCGACGTCATGAACCGGCCGGTTTCGATGGCGAGGTCGCCGCCGCTGATCAACGCCTGTTCGAGTTGATCGCCGACACCCCATTCCGCCGCCAAGCGCTGTGCATCTTCAGGAGGGATAGTTCCATCCTGGAACAGCGCCGCCAGTTCGCGCGCCGGGACATAAACGGTGTCGTTCTCCCCGGCCAGCCGTGAGATCAGTTCGGCGGCCTTGGCGGGATCGCGCGCCGTCAGCTTCGAGTTTCCGACAGCGTCCATCGCCTGTTTCAGGGCTTTCGCGCGATCGTTGGCGTCGAGGGCATCGGCGTCGGCCTCGATGATGCGACGATGCCGGGGCGTGACGCCCGCGATCATCCCGACGAGGCCGCCGACCCCGGCGCCGATCTTGCCAGAGTCGCCCACCCCCTCGGCAAGATCCTGGTCCGGCGCGAACAATGCCTTCGCCGCGGCGTTCTGGCCGAACTGCTCGGCCATTTCCTGCGTACCCTCGGATGCGGCACGGACGCCTACATTCGCGAGGTAGCGCGCGAAGGTGCCCTTGATCGTGGGCGGCAATGCCTCCAGAAGCTGGCCCACGCCCCAACGTTCGGTCGCTCCGGTGATCGCCGCTCCGGCGAGCGTACCGATGTCGCCACCGATCGTACCCTCGGCACCCTTGCGTTCGGCGAACTCGGCCATCTGGTCGGCACCCTGCCCGGCCATCGAGCCCCACGACAGCGCCGAGCCGACGCCGCCGGTTGCGACCGCCAAACCGATCTGCCCGCCGACCTGCCCCAGCCCGCGCCCGAGTTGCGCGCCGGCGGTGTCGCGGCCGGGGCCGATGGCCTCGCCCGCGTCGACCGCCATCTGGCCGGGACGGCTCAGGATCTCGCCGGGAGTGAGCCACCACGGCAGCACAGGGGCTTGCAGCGCGTCCGCGACCGCAGTGCCGCCGGCGGCGCGAATGCCCCGCGAGATCAGCCGACCGGTCGCAGCATTGAGTTCGCCCATGCCCCGCAGGGTGCCGCCCGCGAAGTCGCCGACCGCGCCCTGCCCGAGCCCCTTCACCAGATCGAACGCCTGCCCCACCGCACCGACATTGTCGAGATCGTCGTGGACGATGGGAGCATTCTCGGTCATCCAGTCGCCGAGCTGCGGGCGCTTGGCGAGGAAGGAATCGACCTGCCGCTCGTAGGCGATCTTCCGCAGCTCCTCGGGGTTCCGCTGCGCGACGTCGACGGGAACGCCGAGCACCCCGCCGATCCGCGCCGCTTCGGCGGACTGGTCGGCATTCTGCCCGGAGGCGAGCGTCAGCGCAGTTCGCGCGCGACCGGTCGCCTCGTCCCCCCGGCGGGCGAGGTAGGCGTCGATCTGCGGGCCGTAATCGTCGGTCATTGCGTGCCCCCGAGATTGATCTGGAAGAAGGCGTCGAGAACCGCCTGGTCCGGAGCCCCCGGAGCCTTGGCGCGGAACGCCTGGACGAAGCCCTTCGGCACATCCGAGATATCTCTAATCTTTGCGAGGCCGGTCTTGCTCTCGCCCCAGAAGCCGTTCCGGGCCACATCGAGCGCCAGCCGGTCAACGATCTTCTGGCGATCATCGAATGTCGGCTTCTTGCCGCTCTGCTCGCCAAAATCGTCAACGGCGAGTGCGATCTGACGGGAGAGACGGCCGCGCGCGGTCTTGTCCTTGATCCCAAGCTGATCGAACATGTCGCCCATCTGCTGATCGAGGGTTCCGGCACCGAAGTCCTTACCCTTTCCGGCCTCCTCCTGCCACTTGCCCACTTCCTTGAATTCGGCGTCGCCGAGCTTGTCCCGTAGGGTGATCAACGGAACTGCCGCGAACGCCTTCGGATTCTCGCTTTTGAGCGCTCGCAGATCCTCGTACACACCCCAGTCGGTTTCCGCCGGCGGGCCCTTGCGCATCGCCTGCGCGGCAGTCCAAAGCGTAGGCATCTTCTCGACCACGGCCGGGTTACTGCGGAGGGTTCGCGGAAACTGGTCCGGAGTCACGCCCTGGCCGATCAGCGCGTTCGCCTGACGAAGCACCTGTTCGTCCTCCGCCTTCTGCGCTTTTTCCGTCTCCGCGAGACGCACGCGCGCGAGGCGCTCGTTGGCGTCGGCTTGGGCGAGATCGTCACCCGCCGCCGCGCGCGCGCGCGCCACCACGGCGTCGGCCTGAGGCATGCGCCGCGCGCCGACGTCCGCCAGCACCGAGGCCACATAATCGCGAGTCTCGGCGAACGGAATCTTGGCGATCCAAGCCGCATCGGAAACCTTGCCGGTGCGCGGGTCGCCTTGGGTCTTCAGCCATTCGTCGATCCGCGCGGGACCGGCGTTGTAGGCCGCCAGGGCAAGCACGGGACTGCCGTCATAACGATCGGTCATCGCTTTCAGATACTCGCGACCGACGCGGGCGCGTTCCTCCAGGCTGTCATCTTGCGCGGGGGCCACGCCGAAGCCGGGATCGCGATTGGTTCCGTCCATCACCTGCATGCGTCCCTTTGCTCCGGCGGAAGAGGTCAGCACCACACCGTCGGCACCGAGATCGCGCCCCCCACTTTCCTGCCGTTCTACGGCTGCAGTGAGGGTGTCGACGTCGAGCCCGGGGGAGAACGCCCGCGCGACCGCATCGCGCGCATGGGCGTCCCGCGCTGCCGTCTTGACCGCCTTGTGGACCTGCGCCCAGTCGCCCCCCTGCATCGCCCCGGCATGGTCGGCTAGGTATTTTTCGGCGGCGACAGGGTCGCTGTCGGTCATCCTCAACGCAACGCGGCGATGCACGTCGGAGGTCGCCGTGCGCAACCGCTCCTGCGTCACCTCGGGCGCCCAGCCGTTTCGTCGCGACATGTCGAGGATCTCGCCGCGAATTCCGGAAAGCCGAAGCCCAAGATCGGAAGGCCGCGCCCAGTTGTCCTCAGCTTCGGTGCCGAGATTGGCGATACGCGCTTCCGACGACTGGTTGTCGTAGGCCAGCGCCTCGCGGTTACGGTGGTCGCCAATCTGCGCCGAGAGGCCCGCCAGTCGTGAGGTAACCACGCGGCGATACATCCGCTTGGCCTGATCGTCCAAGCCATCCTCGTGTTGCCGGGCAAGGTCTTCAAGCGACACCACGGTTTCGTCGGTCGCATCAATCGCATCCCGCCCGCGTTTCGCGTAATAGCCGGTCTCGGGCGCGTGCAGGAGTTGGTTCGTCGCCGCCATGAACTGGGTATCGGCATCCTTCGCTCGGGCTTCCGCGATTAGGCTGTCGGTCTGGTCGACCTGCCCGGCGATCGCGACCATGCCCTGTCCGGCGCGCTGGAGCGCCTGCCCCTGCTCGGCGCCGAAGGCTGCGGCACTGGCGCGCGGCTGCGGCGCCGACGGCAGCGCGCGCGCCTGCACTTGCCCAGGCTGATAGCGTTCGACCATGGCTCAGTACCCCGTTCCGCTACGCCGATACCAGCGATCGGCGACGGTGCCAAAGCCGGTCAGGATCGAGCCGCCCGCCTGGAGCGGCAAGGCCGCCGACGACCATCCGGCCTCCGCGCTCGAAAGCCCGGCCTGCGCGTTCTGCCCCGCCGCCTGCGCGCGGTAGCCCCACGCCTCTTTCGCCGCGTTCGAGCGGATCGTCAGGGCGTCGAGTTCGCCGTAACCGGCGGTATCTTCGAGGGTGTCGACGAACGACCCGGAATCGAGCGAGACCCCGGATGCCCCCATGCTGGCGCGCTGCTGCCCGACGAGTTGGTTGGTCTTGAGGCGCTGCTGGCGTTCGGCGATCTCGCCGCGGGCGAGAGCGTCGTCGGCTTGGTAGCCCGCGACCTTCGCCTGGTTCGCGGCGACTTTGGCGTCGTATTCCGATTTCGCCTTGCTCGCTTGGCTGCTCTGGATCATCCCCCCGAGACCCGCGATCGCGCCGACGCCACCCAGCACGTCCATCAGTCCGAGCGCGCCGACGAATCCGGCCTCACCAGCCGCAGCCCCTGCGGTGCCGAATGCGGCAGTCATCGCGGTAGCGGAAATGAGTTCGCACATGATCACCAGCCCATAGAGAAGCGATGGAAGGGAAGCCCGAACGGCCCATGCGGCTCCGGCGCATGGATCGTAAAACCGAGCCAGTCGAGCCACCGGAGCGCGCGGCGGTTGCGGGCGTCGACGTGGTTTTCGAGGTGCGGGTAGATCGTAAGAACCCGCGCCAGCCAGTCGCGGGAAACCTCCATCAGCGCCAGCGGGTGACGGTCGAGAATCTCCGCCCCGAGCAGCCATGGCACGCCGACGCCCGACGCCAGAGAGGCCGGCCCAACACCGAACACCGCCGCCGGTTCGCCGTCGATCCAGCCCGCCCAAACATGCGACGACAGCGCCACCGAGCGCACGATCGCGTCGAGGGGTTCGCGACGTCCGCTCGCCCAGACCTCGGCGCGGTCGCCCGCACGCAGGTGTGCGGCCACCCAACCGATGCTCACCGGCCCAACCGGTCCGACCAGCGCCCTAACCACTCGACGCCTCGACGTCCGGCACTGCCGCGAGCAGTGCGAAGGGCAGCGGATCCTTCTGCCGGATCGCCACCTGCCCCCGCGTCGACCATCCCCCGAGCATCGACTGCCGATAGTCGCCGGTGAACGCCTCTTGCGGTGCGTCGGCGATCGGCTTCGGTTTGATCTCGATCAGCTTCTTGTCGTCGAGCGCGGGTCCGACCCAGCCGCCACGACTTTCTTCAAGCTTCAGCAGCACTGCGGGGATGGTTACGGCCTTGCCTTGCACCGTTCCGGTTCGGGTGTCGAAGTTCACCCCAAGGGTCATCAGGTCGGCGCTGATCGGCAGGCCGACCAGGACAACGGCGCCCTTGCGCGGCAACGTCACCAGCCCTTCGGCGCTCGCCGTCAACCCACGCACCACGTTGCCGTCGACCAGCGCGACGACGTCGCACCCGGCCAGGTGCGGCACCGAAACCGCGCCGATCTCCTCGCCCTCGAAACGCAGCGCGCAATCGAGGAACCAGGCGTGCGCGATCGGCTTGGCGACGCGGCGCGCCAGGCGCTCGACGAAGCGGCGCGGCTGTCCGTTGACGGTACGGCGGACGACGAAATAGACAGCATCCTCGTCGCCGTCGGGGATCGTGCAGACGCTCTCGAATTCGCCGTCGGTATCGTGGTGCGTCCAGGCAATCACCTGATGCTCGCGGAGGTAGGAGAGCGTCAGGAGCGCACCGTCGCTCATCACCGTCCAGATCACCGAATCCGGCTCCTCGGCGTAGGCCCATTCGCGGATCGTGCGGTTTTTGAACAGGTGGCTCGCAAGGACCGAGAGGTTGTTGCCGGTGTAGCCGTCGATTTCGAGGCTGTAGTTGAGATCCCAGACGGTGCGTCCACGCGCCTGGACGTAAAGCGCGGTCTCGCCGATCACCAGCGGCGGGACATGGCTCGATCCGCGATTGTTCATCCGCCGCGCCTTGACCGAGAGCGGCGAGATCGTGTCGCTGGAACCGCTCTTGCCGGTGACCTGCCAGACAGACCCAGCGGTGAGCGCGATCAGCGCGTTGAGGCTGATCAGGTGGCGGATCTCGTAAACCCGGCCCCGCCCGAGGTTGTAGGAATAGGCGTCGTCATCGGCCTGCGGGGTGGTGGTGAAGAAGTTCGCGTAAGCGCCGGTGCGGGAACCTTCGATCGCCTCGGGCTTGTTCGCGCCGCCGCCGTAGACCATCCGTTGATCGTGTTCGGCGAGGGACAGAGGATTGTTGCCGTCGGCGAACGGGAGCTTTTCCTTGGGCGGCGTGGTGGTGGTGTCGGCCTCGATATTGGTGTCGGTGAAGCTCGTCGTCTCGGTGCGACCGATCCAGCCATAGAGGCCGTTGTTCTCGCGATAGACGTCGTGGCCATCCGCCGCCGCGTTCGCCGGGATGGTAAGAGTAACCGTCGCGCTCGTGCTGTTCAGCACCGCCGAAACCACCGAGACCGGCTCCGACGGCAGGCTCTCCTCGCCAGTATCCTTGTCGGTCGCGGTGACCACGTATTTGTAGGTCTTGCTTCCCGAGGCCATTGCGGACGCGGTGACGCCGACCGGCGCGGCGATCGACGGAATGAAGTCTTCCACCTCCCATTGCCAGTCGTGGTGATCGTGGCGGGTCAGCACCCGCGCCGCGTAGGCCCGATGGGTGAAGCGGATGCGGTCGCCGGACTGCTCGAACTTGAGCTTGGCGAGATCCATCGACGCAAAGGGGCTATCGACGACGACGACCTCGCCTTCCTGGGCATGCCCCTCGGGATAAAGCACCAGGGCGAAATCGCGGTAGATCCTGAAGTGACCCTCGCCGAATTCGAGCGCATAGGCGTCGTCGTCGTTGAAAACGAACGGCAGCAGCCGCACCGCATGGGACTCATCGTGCGCCGGGGCGAGGAATTCAGTTCCTGGCCGGTTGGCCGCGCCGCCGGTGGCCCGGATGATGAAGTTTCGCGCGGTATGCAGTCCGACGGCCCAGCGGTTGAAGTCGACGCGGGCGTGCATGTCGGGCCGGAGTTCCCCGGCGGCGAAACTCGGCTGGATCGTGCTGATCGGCATCTGGGATCACGCGATGAATTGGGTGTCGATGCCGATGGCGGCGATCCATGACGGATCCTGCGCGTCCTCCGGCGTGCCTTCCGAGGCGTCGGCGGCCTTGGCGGCGGCGATGGCATTGAGGTACTGCGTCTGCGCGGCCTGGACCCAGCCGCGGTCGGCAGTGATCTCGGGCGAGACCGCCACCGCGAGCCGGAGACTGAAGGCGACGACGAACAGCGGATCGAACATTGCCGGGTCGGTCACCCGCCCGGTGAAGCAGAGCCAGCTTTCGGCCTGATCGGTGAGAATCAGGTTGCCCGCGCGCTCGAACGGCACCTTCGCTCCGCCCTTGACGTTGGGAAGGATCAGGCGCGCCAGAACGCAATCGGCGGGGCGCCCGAAGGCGTAGTCCCAATTCGGCGGCACCGCCCCGGCGGCGGGCGCAAGGGCGACGTACTCGGTCGCGAAATTCCAGGGATGATCGCGCAAGGTGGCGTCGAGCTGTGCGTCGTAATAGGTGCGGCAGGCGATCGCCTCGACCGAATCCTCGTCGATGTCGGCAATGCGCCCGCCACGGATCGCCGCGAGCGCCTGATTGCAGATACCGATCTTGGTCGCCATGCCCGTCCCCTCAAAAAGAGATCGGGGGGCCGAAGCCCCCCGCGTTTACTTGGATTTGGCCGCCGGTTTCTGCGGTTCGGCGGTCTTCGTCTCGTCCGGGGGCGGGACCGTCGCCTTGGCGGCGGCAAGCTCCGCTTCCAGGTCGGCGATCCGCTGGTCCTTCGCCGCCGCATCGCGCGCGGCGTCGCCAGCGGCCTCCTTCATCTGCGACAAGGCATGCACGGTCTTGGCCTGAAGGTCGGCGAACTCCGCATCCTTGGCGGCGATCGCCGCTTCGTGTTCGTCGATGGCGACGAGGCGGCGCGGGTATGCCGCCGGCGTCGGCGGCTCCCAGTCGATGGGGTCCATCCACGACGGCGCGAAATCCGCCTCGTCGATGGTGAAGGTTTCGCCCTGCCGGGCGTGACTGCCGCCCGGAGCGATGCCGGGAGCCTTGGCGCGAACGGAGCGTTTCAACTGTATGCCCTCCGGTCAGCGCGGCAAGTAGACGGGCAGAATGTCGATCTTGCCCGTGGCCGCCGCGTCGGTGGTGCTGATCACCGCCTTGATCTCGTCCTTCACCGTGCTCGGGAGGGCGAAGCGGGCGAGTTCCTTGCCCTTGGCGAGCGCGCCGCTGCCCGCCGCCGCAGTGATCGTGTAGATCGTCGCGAGGTCCACGAAGGCGTCGGCGCCGTCGCGGTGCTGGAGCTTCACCGTCAGCGCCTTGGTGTCGGCGATGCCGATCGCGGCGTTCACCCGCACCAGCAGTTCGAGCGCGCCCATGGCGCCGCCGACCTTGAGCGGACCTTCGTTACCGTCGGCGGAAGTGTTCAGCGGCAGGGCCTGCGCATTAGCGAGGCTCTGGCCGTAGACCTGCATGACGTGCGGCAGGCCGTCGTCTTTCTTGTACATCTCGTGATCTCCTGCGAAGGGAACGTCAGAGGGAGCGGCGGCCGGAGCCGCCGCCGGGATCAGGCCAGCGCCACGTTGGCTTCGGTGCCGTCGTAGAGGTTGTAGGAGGTGAGGAAGGGCACACCGCCCCAGCTTTCCAGAGCGCGGTCGATGACCTTGTCGGCCGGGCGCATCTGCACCCGGTCGTCCTTGAAGGCGCGGCAGAGCGCGCCCTTGAGGCGGGTGTGCATCATCAGCACGGTGCGACCGCTGTCGGTGGCGCGGATGTCGGCGAGCAGGTCGTCGATCTGCATCGCGGTCGGCAGCTTGGCATTGGCCGGATCGATGTTGACGATCGCGCCGACGTTGCGCACGCCGGTGATCATGAAGCCGAGGTCGGTCTTCATCCGGACGCCGTAGCCCACCACGCCGGCGGCGTTGATCTTGTAGAGCGCGCCGCCGTTCAACGCTTCGGTGTCGAACATCACGCCGTTGCCGAAGCCCTTCGGGTTGTAGAGACCGGAGCAGACACCTTCCTCGAACCGCACCGCGATGATCGAGTAGTTGGCGTTGCCGGAGCCCGCCGCCGAGTACATCGTCTTGGTGGTCTTGCCCGCGAGGAACTGGTCGAGGGCGTACTGGCGCAGGTTGTTGTAGGCGATCACCCGTTCGGTGTTCATGCCGGTGACCTTCAGCACCGGGCCAGTCTTGTCGGCGAAGTACTTTTCCTTGCCGCCGTACTGGCGCGCCTTGTCCTCGGCAACCTCCATCATCCCGCCCATCTTGGCGAGGTCGAACTTGATCAGGGCGGTGTCGGACGCGACGGACGGCAGGGGCGCGTCCATCGAGACGAAGCTCATCGCGTCCGCCGACACCAGCTTTTCAGCCATGTGCCACATGTCGTGGGTCGCGGCCGAAAACGGGATGGTGTCGAGGATCGGCGCCTCCTCGGTGAGGTGGTCGATCTGCTTGGGCTGCTTCTTGCTCTTGTCGAGAGCGATCGTGCGCAGCGTGTCGAGAGCCATTCGGGGGTCCTCCTGTTAGGTCTTGCTGGACTTGGCGAACACTTCCGCCATGAAATCGGCTTCGGACATCGCAGTCGGGCTGCCGACGCCGTCGCCGGGGGCGATGCTGTCTTCGCCGGTCGCCAGGGCGGCACGGTGCAGCATGCGGATGATGGCGGGCGCATTGCCGATCCCGGCTTCGGACAGCAGCTTTTTCACCGCGCCGCCGGGGATCGGCTTGCCCGCGTTGGGGTGCCCTTCGGGGTAGACGACGGCGGGATCGGTGTCGCCGAAGCGCTCGATCACGCCGCGCACCGCCGCCGCGTTCCGGTCGAACGCCGCGCCGCCGAAACCCTTGTCGGCCTGCATTTCGGCGAGCCAGTCGGTGGCCTGCTTCTCGCGGCGGTCGGCAAGCTCCTGCTGGACCCGCACCACCTGACGCTGGACCGTCTCGGCGACGATGTTGACGAGCTTCTGCGCCGTCTCCTGCGAGACCTTGTGCTCGCGCAGCAGGGGCGTCGCCGCCGCCATCGCGTCCGCGTCGAGATCGTCGAAACCTTCCGGCATGGTGAACTCGTACTCGGGCAGGTCGGCATCCGCCTCACCCTCGCCCTCTTTCGTGCCAGCCTCGGTATCGGCGTCGGCATTGGCATCCTTGGCGGCTTCGGCCTTATCGTCGGCCTTGGCACCGTCGTCCGCCCCCGTCTTAGCGGCGGCTTCCGGTTTCGCGGCTTCCGTCCCGGTCTGCCCATCGGCGGCAGCCGCCTCGGCCTCCGGGGTCGGGGTCGCGGCGGTTTCGGCGAGGATTTCAGGCGGCATCGTAAATCTCCTTGAGGATCGGCGGCAGAGCGTCGGGCGCGACGCGCTTGACCGCATCGAGAAGTTCGCGGCCGACCGCACGGCGGCCTTCGGTTCGTTCGTCGTAGCTCGGGCTCATCAGGCCGCAGTCGGCGATGTGCGCAGCGATCAGGCGCAGACCTTCCGGGGTCGAGACCACGACGGCGAGGTCGGCTGCGAACTGGCGCGGCCGTGCGGTCTCGGCGGCGCGTTCGGCGTCGAGCTGGTCGAAAGCGTTGCCCATGGATCACTGCACTCCGGCGATGCGGCCGAGAAGGTTTCCGCCATTGAGCGAGGTCTCGGACATCGCCCGCGCGCCTTCGATCGCCTGGCTCGCCATCTGCATCTGCTGCGCCTGCTGTTGTTGCTTGGCGCGCGCGGCGCGGATCTTCGCGGCCTTGTCGTCGGAGACCACGACGCGCGAGTTGACGCCGATGATCCGGGCGTATTCGTCGGCCGCCTGATCGGCGTCGAACTTGTCGACCACCTGCGGACTGATCCCGGCGAGGTTGCCGATGAAGGTCGCCATCCGCTCGATCGCGGTCGCGTCGACCATCTTCTGCGCCTGCGCGAGCGGCGAGAGGTAGTCGATCGACACGTTCGCGCGTTGCAGCTCCGGCGGCGGCTCGGGATAGAGCCCGGCGCGGGCGATCATCGCGTCGCAGCGCCGCACCAGCGGCCCAAGGCATTCCGCGTGCTGGCGCTCGACCGTCGGGCCGACCATCAGCAGCTTCTCTTCCTTGCGCTCGACGATCTCGCGCGCGGTCACCGGCTGGCCCATGTCGGACTGCGCCAGCATCAGGAACAGATCCTTGTAGAGGCCACTGTCGATCCGGCGCTCGGTACGCTGGATTTCCGCCACCAGAGGCCCGATGTCCGAGGGCACCTGATAGAGCGCACGCCCCGCCTCCGGCGGACCGTCCATGAAGAAGTTCTGCCCGGCGCTCGCCGGGGTGTTGGCGTAGACCTTCGCGCTCGACGGCATCGCCTTCGGCGGGTCCGCCATCTTCGGAATCAGGCGGTGTTTCTCGATCTCCATGCGCTGGAGCGAGATTCCGTCGTTGAGGGCGTCGTGTCCCGGACCTTCGCCGTAGGCGTCGAGGTCGAGCACGTCCCAGCGTGCGCCGATGATCGGGCATTCCTCGTAGCCCGAGACCTTGGCGATGGCGTCGGCCGTGGTGTCGACCTCCCACCACGCCGAACGAAAGGCTTTGCCCTTCCAGTCCGCGCGGCTGGGAATGCGCTCGTCGTTGGCCTCGATCACGTGGCAAACCGCGATCCGCTCCTCGGTGTCGGAGCGGTCGTAGGCACGGCGCACCGCGGGCGAGACGTTGGCGAGGCCGACGGTGCCGATCCACTGGTTCACCGTCATCGTGGTTTCGCGATAGAGCGTGCGGCAGATGTCGTCGCCGTCGGCGGCAAGGTAGAACTCGCCGGTCGGAATGACCCGCGCCCGAACGACGCTGTTGAAGTCGTTGTCGAGCACCATCACGCCGGTGCCGAACTGGCCTTCGTTGCGGTAGGTGGTATGCAGGCTGCGGTAGATGTTCGACTGCGCCAGCACCGACAGCAGGATCGCGGTTCGCTCGGTGAGGTGGTCGCGCACCGGCCCCCACTCCATCAGCTCCGGATCGTCGGTGATCATCCGCAGCCACGGCCGCGCCGGGGAGGAAAGCCCGGCGTGCATGCCGGAGCCCAACGTCCGCAGTGCGTACTTCGGCGAGCTGTTGAGCATCTTCACGTCGCGCTCATGCCCGGCGCTCGTGCGGAAGAACCGGCTCTTGCGCGGCTGGAGGTAGTCGCTGAGCAGCCGCCAGTCGTTCTCGTAGGGCGAGCGCGCAGTCTTCAGCGCGGCAAGACGACGCTCGAACGGGGCGCGGGCAAGCTCGGCCATCGGCTCAGATCCCCAACACGGACTTGGTTTGCGTCGTCGCCGGGGTATTGGCGAGGCCGTAGTTGCCGGTGACGATATCGCCGGTACGCCCGGCCGCGAGCAGCGCTTGCTTGCGGCTGTCGTCGCGCGCTTGCTTCACCGCGACGTCGGTCTCCTTCGGCGTCTCCGGCGGCGCCTCAACCTCCGGAATCGTCGGGCTCTTGGGGGTGCTGAATACGCACATCAGCGCGCCTCCTTGCGAAACGGAGGAAGGGTGCGGCCGAACAAGAAGTGCAGCGCGAGAAGGATGCGCTGCCGCCAGCCGTAGGTGGTGGGATTGAACAGCCAAGCTACGCGCAGCGCGTGGAAGGCCATCAGCCCGTCCGCCTGCGCCTCGGTGAGCCCGAGCCGATCGAACTCGGCGATCGCCTGTTCGGCGGCGGCGTCATCCCACTTCAGGCCCATCGCGGCGCAACGCCGCCTGGCCTCGGTCAATGCGTAGGGCATGGTGATCTCCTTCAGGTCTTAAACCAGTCGGCGGTCGGATCGTCGCGCACCGGCGCGCCCTGGAAGGCGTCGCGCTTCGGCTCCGGCTTGCGGGCGTAAACCACCGCATCGCCGCGATCCGGCGAGCGACCGATCCGCTTCTCCAGGTCTTCCTTGCTCTCGATCAGGATGCCGCCGCTCGACAACCGCCAATGCGGGGCGGTGAGGTCGGCCAGCAGCTCTCGATCCGGAGGCAATGCGAGGTTGTCGCCGAGCGCCGGGTCGAGGGCTTCGCGCATCGACCACCAGAACTCGGCGCGCACATTGGCGAACGACAGCCGCCCCGAGCGATCCCGCCCATAGGACTTCTCCGCCCCGCCGACGCCGACAACGTGGACCCGGTTGCCCTTCAAGTGGTCGTAGACGCTCGACCCGACGCCGACGACGTCGACGATGATCGGCGCTCCATCCCGCGCACGGCCCACCGCCAGCCCCGCGACCATCGGCCCGTTGGGCGTCGACGATCCGGGATAGGCGTCGAGGGGCGCGAACCAAGCGCCGTGCCGCGCCGCGAGAATGGTCTTGTCCCTGCCGCCGCGCGCCACGTCGACGCCGAGAGTATCCATCGGCCCGGGATTGAACCCCTGCTTCTCCAACCGTTGCCACCGCGCCTGCGCCAACTTGACCCACTCGGTGGGGATCACCTGGAAGGCGTGATCCTGCTGCATCGCGGCGAAGTCGCCGTGACGGAAGGCGGAGCGCAGCGGTTCGGGCAGCATGTCCAGCGTCGCCTCGTAATCGCTCCCGGCGAGGAAGACGTTGTCCTCGACCCGCGCGGGGATGAAGGTCCGGCTCTTCGGCCTGAGCGACTTGCTGTTGTGCGTGATCGGCTCCGGGCCCGGAACCTCGGTGTCCTTGCCGTCGATGTTGACGAACCAGCGCAGCTCGCCGGGCTTGGCCGGGTTCGGGTGGTTGCGGTCGAGCCACGGCGCGAAGAAGTCGATGATCCACATCCCCTCCGCGTCGGTCGGCGGGTTGAACGCGAGGATCACGCGGCAGCGCTGCCCCGGCACCGTCGAGCGGTTCCAGGTCATCAGCATGCGGACTTGGCTTTCGAGAAAGTTCGCGGCCTCGTCGAAGCCGACCAAGTCGTAGGGGCGGCCCTGGTACTTCTTCCAGTCGCCGGGTTTCGAGGTTGCGCCGAAGCGGATGAACCGCGTCGGCGTCCGCACCTTCGCGCCGCCGGCGGTGATCGTCCGGCCGTGCAGCGTCCAAGTGCGGCGCTGGCGAGCGTAGCGCCCCGCCTCGCCGACGATTTCCGCCGATCGGTCTTCCAGGCCGTCGAGCTGCGTCCCTTCGCGGCGGTAGATGATCGCGCGGCGATGCCGGGTGGTGGCGGTGCCGAGCAGCAGGTCGGTCTTTCCCCCGCCCGCCGCGCCACCATAGCCGACGATATCGGCCTGACTAAGCAGCGCCTCGATCTGCGGCAGGCTCGCCGGTTGCCACATCGGGTGATCCAGCAGCGCCGCCATCACCAGGCGCTGCTCCGGCGTCGAGGAGGCGAGCCAGTCGCGCAGTGCGCTCATCCTCGGTCACCGCCTCCGATCCGTCCTCATTGCCGCTCAGATCCTCGTCGACATGCACGCCGTCGGCCGCCGCCTCGGCGAGAGCGAGACGGGTCCGCGCGAGATTCGCGGCTTGATTGGCGTTGCGTGCGAAGGCGACGTCGAGCGTCGCGTCGGCCACATTCCCAAGCGCCGCCTGGTGCGCCCGGAAGGCGCGCAGCTCGGCGAGGGCCTGGAGCGTCGCCAGGCGTTCCTTGGGATCGGTGGCGAGGAATTGCTTGTCTTCGGCGGTCAGCAGGACCGACCACACCCCATGCTTGCGGGCGTTCTGGTTCCCTTTCGGCGCGCCGGGATTGGTGCCGCCATGCATCCGGCATCGCCCGTTGGGCATGGCCTTCCCGCGGCACGGCTTCCCCGAGCGCGTCTTCGCTCCGCAGATCGGCCGCTCCTCAGGCACATCGATGGCTCCAGTCAGACGTTTACGGGCCGCAGACCGACTCCCCGCATCCCGCGCGTGAACAAGCGATGGTGGCCGTAGTCGTGGGCTACGAGATGCCCGCTGAGACGGCCGAAGTTCTCGGGTTTCAGGTCGCACATGAAACTCGGAACCTGCTTCGGCAGGCGGGCGATCGGCGAGGTCTTTCGCTGGATCAGCACAGACCCGCTGAAGCTGATCGCCTCACAGGGCGCGAGCCACCTCCCCCACTCAGTGTCCCGAAGTTGGTTCCAGACGTGCCACTCAGCGACGTTCTCGAACTCACCAGAAGCCCTCAGTTCGATCTTCGCGACGAGGCTCGGAGCGAACCGAAGCTCGTACACCTTCCGAAACTGCCCTTCGCCGATGAGATCGCCGAGGAACAGATCGTTGAATTCGCTCTGAACACCGGAGGAAAAGGATTCGAACGGGTTCATCGGCTGTGCAACTCCCCAACGCAAAAGCCCCGGCTTGTAAGGCCAGGGCTCCGAACGCTCGCTTCCGCGAGGATGCCTGAAACATACCCCAAAATCGGGGAAAGTGTTCCACACTATTTCGTTCCATTTTTATCGTTGAGTTTCAGGGAGATATCGACAAGAGCGGCCGTCCAGCGCCGCCAGAGGGTGGTTTTCCCGGCGCGAAATCGCCAGACCAGCACCTTCCACGGCGTCCGCGTCGCCCGCATCCACACCAGCTTGGCGTCATCGCCGGGCAACAGCCGCAGCCATCCCAGCGCCTCATCCATGCGGCTGATGTCTTCCGCCGACGGCACGCTCGGACTCGCCACCATGTCCTCCCAACGCCCCTCCTCCAGCGCGCGGGTCCAGACGTCGCGAACCTCCCGCAGAGGCGTCGGCATCGAGCAACGGCAACCGCTGGGCCGATCCGTCGCAGGCATCCGCCGCAACACGTCCGCAGCGTCTTCCATCCGCTCCGCTACCGCATCAGGGGAGATCCGGCCGCGCCGTGCCGCGGTGATCACCACCGCCACCCCACGCCCAAGCGCCTTCCGCCGCAGGTCGAGCGGCAGGCCATCGTCGCGCGGAGGGCGATAGCGGCTTTCCACCGACCGCGCCCTCATTCCGCCGCTTCCTTCGCCTGAGATTGTTTCGCCAGTTGGCCCAAGGACCGCAGCGACGTGCGCACCGGCGGTGCGTCCCTAAGCCTCTTCGCCTCCTCCGCCTTATCCCGCCATTCGACAACCTGGGCCGCCGGAATCCGCACGCTCACCGGGCCGCCGGCGTAACCCTGACGGGCCGCCTCACGCCGGACCCACTCCCGCATCGGCAGCGCGTACCCCTCGGCAAAAGCCTGCCGTCCCTCCTGGGTGTCCCACATGAACGCCGCCGCGTAGGTGTGCGCCTCCTGGTTCACGCGGTTGGCCCGCGCCGCAGGGGTTTCCCCGTCGCGCCGGGCCTTCGGCTGCTCCGACCAAATCGCCTTGGCGACGGCGGCGAAGTCGGCCACCGCCGGACGGCGTGGATACTTCCATCCCTGCCGCACCCGGTGCAGCGCCTGGGTGATCACCTCGCCGTCCATGCGCCCGAGGTCGATCACCGCGTCTTCGACGTAGGCGGCCTTCTCGGCATCGCTGCCGAATGCTCCCCAGCGCGCCGCCACCGGCTCGACGAGGTATTTCACGATCTTCGCCTGCACGAACGCGTCCATCAGATCGCCTCCCACTGCTCACGGGTCATGTCGAATTGCTTCCAGGGTTCGTTGGGCGCCGAGGCCGCAGCACCGCGCCGCACTCCGGCCGTATCCTGGGCCCTGAGGTTCGCGAGACGTTTCGCAGCGTAGGTCAAGGGATCGGTCGCGCCGACGGTCTGCGCGGCAGCGATCTGCTGCCGCGTCACGGTCGGTCCGTGCAACCGCACCCACTCGCGCAGGGTTGCCCTAGCGTGGTGCGGGTTGTACTTGCCGCTCAAGGTGAGCAGGGCCACGGCATCGGAGGATTTGCACCACGCGAGATCCTCGGGGTCGTCCCCCTCCTCCCCGACCGCGCCGGACGCGCCAGCGTCGGCGACGGTCAAAGAAGGTTCATGAAATGAACCTTCTGAAGACCCAGTTTTTACCTTTTCTCCCTCTCCTTCTCTCTCTCCCTCTCCCTTGGGATCGTTACGGGATGCTTGTTGGAGTCCTCCGTGCAATCCTTGTTGGACAGATTTTTCCTCCATCTTGGATGCCTGTTCATCTCCTTCACGAAGCGGGAGTTTTCCTTGGCGACCCGCCCGGCCTTCCTGATGGCGTCCTTGAGCATCACCTTCAGGATCGGGTTTTGCCCATCTCGCGGCGTTCGCTTTCCGGCTGCGTTCACGCTGAACCTCCTTTTTCCCCCATGCGTCGTTGGCCTTTTCGGCCACAGTTTCGTGGTAGAACCGCCCGTCGGAGCAAAGCACCCAGCCTCGCATCGCGTGCGCCTTGACCTTCTTCCATCCCGATCCGGCCTGGGAAAGATGGGCGAGCATCCGGTCATCGTTCGGCAAGCTGGCGGCGGGGATCTGATGCCAACTCACCAGCCAGAGTGTGAGCGCGGCGACCTTCTCGGCTGGCGTTCCGAGGATCCAGGTTTCCGAGGTCAACAGGCGCTGAACCTCCAGCGGCATGAACGCGAAGTCGCGCAGGTCCGCGTCGGCGGGCACCAGCGGTTCAGGCAGTTTTTCAGAAATCATCGCGTCCATGCTTTCCCCCTGAGGTGATCTTGTCGCGCCAGGCCTTTTCGGCGGCGCGCGCACATTCCTGGCAGGCGTCCGCCTGCCCCTTCGCGTTGGTGATCTCGCCGGTTCCGTTGCAGGTGCGGCAGGTGATCATTTCCACCCCCGCGGCTGGTAGCGGGCGCGGGTCGCGACCCGGCGTTCCATCGTCATCTTCGCCCACGTCCTCGGGTGCTCCATGCCCCGCAGCGTCCCGTAGGCGCAGAGGTCGGTGTAGGTCTTGAGGTGCTTCACCGCGTCCTGGAACTTCATCCGCAGGAGGGTGTCGGCCTCGATCCCGGCGATCGGCGGGTGACGCTCCACCAGCGCCGAGGCGAAGCCCGAGGTCTTCTGGCTGGCGCCGCAGGAGCAGAGCATCGTCGCGGCCTTCGCCGGGCGGCTATGGACGCGGTGGCAGTTGCGGCAGCGCCAGGTTCCGGCAACCGCGCGTTCCTGGCCCTTGAGCCCGCCCGCGAGATCCCACTGCCGATCGGCGTCATACATGCCGTGCCGCGCGGTGTTGCCGACGAGATCGAGGATCGTTGCCTCGGTCTTGTCCTCGTGCGGCCGCAGCGCGCGCCCGACCTGCTGGAGGTAGAGCGCGGTGCTCTCGGTCGGGCGCAGCAGGATCGCGGCGGAGACCGCCGGAATGTCGAGGCCCTCGCCGATCAACTCGCAGGAGGTCAGAACCTGCACCGAGCCGTCCGCAAGGCCATTGATCGCGGCGTCGCGGTCGTCGTCGCGCATCGAGCCGTCCACCGACCGGGCGCGCCAGCCGTGCGCGGTAAATGCCTCGGCGACGTGCCGGGCGTGCTCCACGGTGGTGCAGAACACCACGGCGGGCTCGCCCATGCACTTGCGGGCATACCAGCGCACCGCGGTGAGGGTGAGGATGTCGACGTCGACCAATCCGGCGAGCTGGCCAATCACGTAGTCGCCGCCCCGCTTCGCGACCTTGGAGAGGTCGAGCCCGGTCGGCGGCGCGTAGACCACCGCCGGCGCGAGGAAACCGTCATCGGTGAGCGCCCGGATGCCCGGCCCGCGCACCAGCCGATGAAACAGCCCGGTTTCGCCCAGCCCCTTGCCGTCGGTGCGGCAGGGCGTGGCGGTGACGCCGAGACGCTGCGGCATGAGTTGCAGCACCCGATCCCATTTGTTGGCGACGGCATGGTGCGCCTCGTCGGGGATGCCGAGCCGCAGGCGCTTCAGCCAGGGCGTCAGGCTGTCGAGGCGCGCGCCAACGGTGTCGATCGAGGCGACGTGGACGCGGTGCGAGGTGAGGTCGCAGCCCGGCGCGATCACGCCGTGGGGAATGCCGATCTGGGTGAGGCGCTTCGACGCCTGGCGCAGCAGTTCCTTGCGATGGACGAAGATCGCCGAATCCCATCCCGCCTCGCCCACCGCGTCGACCACGGAGACGAAGCACTGGGTTTTGCCGCCGCCGGTGGGCAGCACGTAGAGGGGCGATTCCTTGCGCGACAGGCACGCCAGGATTTCGGCGACGTTCTGTTCCTGGTAGGGACGTAGCGTGATCCCGGAGGTGGCGACGGCGTTCATTGTGCTCCGCCCCGCCGCTCGCGCAGCATCCGGCGGAGTTGCCGAACGTCGTCCAGGCTGCGGATGAAACCATGGGTCAACCCGACCTGTTTTGCTGCGTCGCGCATGATCCAGCATTGGGCCGCGTCGCGATCGTCTTCGATCGAGGATTCGGTTTCCGCGTAAATCGTCAGCAGGATCGCCTCGCGCGTTAGCCAAGCACCGAAATCACGGGCCGGTATCAACACCCCCTGAGGCCCGCGCCCGTCCGGCGTCGGTCGGTCAACCCACTCGACGGGGGCTCTTCCATGCTTCGGCGGGGATATCCTGGGCAGAGAAATCGGCGCGGGCGTGAGATCGAGGCGCGGCGTCATCGCGCACCCCCATCCACGAGGTCGAGAATCCAGAGCGCGTCGGCCTCGTTGTCGTCGGCAAAACTCCAGCCTCGCGCTGTGGCGGCGGCCATCATCGCGTCCTTGCCGGAGTTGCCCTTGCCGGTGGCGTGCTTCTTGATCTCGCCGACCGGCACGCCGCGATACGGCACCTTGTAGTCCTCGCACCACACCGAGAGCATGGCGAGCAGACCGCCGTAGACGTGCGCGGCGTCGGTGCCCTTGTGCGCGCGGACCTCCTCGAACACGATCTCGGACGCCTCGGCGGCAGCCTCGTCGAGCCAGCGGCGGAAGCGCAGGTAGCGCATCCCGCCGCCCTCGTAGCGGCCGCCCTTGAGGTCGAGCACGCCGGACGAGACGACGCCGCCGACGCGGGTCGCCCATCCAGTCTTGGTTCCGAGATCGAGCGCGAGGACGGTCATTGGCTCACTCCGCCGCCGCGGTCATCGGAATGACGTTGTCGCCGACGCCTTCGAGCGCCTTGCGGATGCCCGCCTTCCGGCCCCGCTCCCAGGTCGCCGACCGGATACCGTCGGAATAGGGGTTGTCCTGCGGCGTTTTGCCCGAGCCGCCCGCCGCCTCGCCTTCGTTGAAGATCACCCCGGCGTTGTCGAACGCGGCGTCGGAGGCTTCCGCTTCGGCGTTGCCCCAATCCGCATCCGGCCCGGCCTCGGCTTCCGCCGGCGCCGGTTCGGCTTCCGGCTCGATATCGGCGTCGTCGGGGCCGACCTCGGCGGGATCATCAACGCCCTCGTCGGCGGCGCCGACGGCGGCGAGCGGCGCGTCGTCGTCCTCATCCTCGGCGGCGGGCTCGTTCTCGGCGCCGACCGCGGTCCCGAGCCAGTCGAGGGTTTCGCCCTCGGCGAGCGCGTCGTAGAGGCGGCGCAGGTCTTCCTTGATCTGCCGCCCGGCGTCCTCGTCGTCCAACGTCTCGGCGTCTTTGTCGCGCTTGTAGAGCTTGTAGTAGAGTTCGAGATCCTTCCGCGCGATGCCGGTGGCAGCCTTGAGGTCGCGCCACTGCGCCGTGCGCTCATCGGCCTTCGGCTCGATGTGAACGGTCTTCAGCGCGGCGAGATCGCAGTCGATGCCGTAGAGCTTGCCGAACGCGACCTTCAACGCCTCCGGCAGTTCGGCGGGACTCAACGCTTTCACGGTTTGATCCATGATTCAGTCTCCTTGGGTGGGGGTGGTGTAGTCGTCGTCCCGCTCCAGCCGCTTGCGGCAGGGCGGAATGAAAATCGTCGGCACCGCGACGATGTCGAGGCCGGGGAAAATCGGCGAGAACTGCTGCTTTTTAAGAATCAGCAGCCAACCGTAGGCCGTGGCGCTGCCGTCTTCCTTCGGGAGAATTCGACCCTTTGCCAGCGGGACACGCTCGACGTGCTGAGCGTAGAGGGCATGGCTCTGCCACGGCCTCCAGATCCTGTTGAAACGCTTTACCCCCTCCAGCATCTGAATCCGGCCAAACATCGCCACGCCAACCCGCGCATGGGCGAGCGCGATCAACACGAAGCGGACGATCCTGGGGTTTGAGGCAGGGCCAAATGGGGGATTGGAGATGATCCAATCGACCTCATCGCCAAACGGCGCGGGAAGCCCAAGTTGACCGGGTTCGAGGGACAGAAAGTCGAAAGTCGGATAGCCGAAGCCGTAGTCGAACACGTCGGAAGCATGGACAGTGTCGAAATACTCCGACAAAACCCGAACCATGTGCCCCTCGCCCGCCGCAGGCTCCCACACGGTTGCTTCCCGACGGTAAAGTCCGAGCGGCTTCAGCACATACTCAACGAAAGCCCGCGTGGCGAACGGCAAGGTCGGGAAGTAGTCAAGGCTGTTGTGCGGCTCGACCCGGCGGGCCATCACGGCGGAGGAGGTGTTCTGCGCCATCACGCCATCGCCCCGCGCAGCTTTTGCGCGCGAACAGCCGGCGCGCTAAACTGCCGCGTCACCTGGGGGGAACGACGATGGATTTCGGGGAAATTCTCTGGCTCTACCAGACGCTCATTGCTGGCGTGCTGGCGGTTGTTGCTGCGGTCGGAACTGCCATTGCGCTGGCAGTACAAATTCGCGAGCAGAGGGTCCAGTTTAACGAACGAAAAAAAAGCGAGACCCTTCGAGCCTTTGAGGCAGTCCATGAGCGTGTGTTTGTGAGCGCGCAGATGGCGTTTTACAAGCTGACAAATATAGGTAATTTGTGCAATAAATATACGGCACAGATTGAGGAACTCGGCATCAAAGAGGGCGCATATAGCCCTTTCCCGCGCGATACGTTCTTTGATCGTGAAGAAATATACGCAATCTTCATTTGCGGAGAACCTCTTGTGTGGGAGGCGCGCCGAATCATGACTTCGATGGACATGTTCAATGAAAGCCTGTCCTTTCCGGGGGACGACGACCGCAGGGATACATTTCTCGATCTCCTGGAGGAGATTCTCACCCGCGCACAGAAGCTGATGGACCCTTTGGCTATGCTGCCCCCACCACTTCACGCCTCCAGGCTGAGCCGCGCTGTCCAGGAACAACTGCGCGCCGCAGGGAAGCAGTAGAATTTTGCCGCTCCAATCGCCCGACATCACGCTCGCTCCCGCCAAGACGGCTCACCGGCGCGCACCATCGCGGCCTCGGCGAGTTCGACACGGTTGATCACCGGCAGCCGGAAGCGTTTCGCGGCGGCGACCTCGATCGCGAGCCCCCGGCTCTCGCTCCAGCCCGGGAGCGGCAGGATGTGCACGGCCTCGCAAACTTCGAGCAGCGGCAGGCAGCGCACCATCCACCAAGCGTGGTTGATGTCGACGCGCAGTTGCCCGGCATACCCCTCGCCCATCAGCACCGGCGAAATAAAGTGCTCGCCGCGCTCGGCGAGGATCGCGCAGGCGTGCCGGGTCTCCAGCAGGCGGAGGGCGAAGACTTCGGGATTGGCGTGGGTCAGCGGCGAGGTGAGGAAGATCATCGCGCCACTCCCCGCACCGGCACATCGCGCGGGCAACCATCGCCGAGATAGGCGTCGAGCATCGCGCGCAGTTCGCGCATCGCCGGTTCAGCCTCGGCGCGCTCGCGGTGATCCTGCCGACCGTCGGCCATGTGGCGGGAGAGCATCGCGCTCATACCGCAGACGTTCACCAGCAGGCTCGCCGGATGAGCCTCGCCCGTCTCGGCGTCGTGCAGGCCGGTCAGGCCGACGATTTCCAGCAGATCGGCGGCGAACACCGGCGGCAGAACGGCGGCATACCGCAGCCAGACGAACAGATGCGGCGCGCTCTCGGCGCGGCAGTGCGCCTCGACGGTGCGCTGATCCTGTTCGGTCACCTCGGCGAACTCGGCATAGCCGTATTCCTTGCCGCGCCCGACATGGCGCCGCAGGGCGCGGGCAACCCGCGCCGCCGTCAAATCCCTGGTGACTTCGGAGGCCTTCAACATGGTTGTGCGCTCCAGCTCGGGTACGATCGCAGCATGGAAAAGATCGGAGACACCGCGGGGCGATTGATGGAGGCGTGGCTGCTGGCCCGCGCCGAAGCGCTGGACGCCGGGCAGCCCTGCCCGCCCTGGACCGAAGAAAGAGGCGCGACGCCGCCCAACGTGCAGGAGGCGACGCCGCGCAGTTGCCCGAGAGCCCGGGAGCCCGCTCGGGAGGAACAGGGGATGCGCGGGGCATGCGGCGGAGCTGCTTGCGGGGGGACCGCTACACCGCCGAGGGAAAGCCCCGCGCGCACCGCCTGGGGGAGGCGGCGATGGGATTGAAGGCCCGTCATGCGAACCTCCGAGAGCAATGGAACGCGGACGGCTCGACACCGCCCGCGCCCCCTGCCAAAGTGAAAACCTGTGCGTTCACCACTTTGGAGGGAATGAGATGGCTGATACCGACCAGACGCCGCAGGCGATCGCGCTGCGTTTGCTGGAAATCATCGCCAAGGCCGAAGGAAAACGTCTGGAGCTTATCGGCAGCGACGTGCCCAAAGACTGGATCCTCGGCACCTACGCCGAGTGCTTGGCGACGGTCGACAGCCCCTACGGGCGACTGGACGACAACCATAGGTTCAACCCCTGACCTTCTGCGCAAAATCATGGGCGGCACGAACCAATTCCGCGTCGTTCGTGCCGTTCACGAAGTCACAGAATTGCCCAGCGATGCTCACGACTTCTTCGGGCCGAATCCGGCCGATCAGCGGGGCAAGCTGAAGCGCACGATCCAAGCACGCGAGACGGGTTTGCTCCTCGGTCATGGTGTTCTCCTGATTGTAGGGAAAGGCCGTCATTCCGCGGCCTCGGTGGTCCGGACCGTGCAGGCACGCATCAGCGCATCCGCCGTGACCGACGCCCCCACCCTCTCGCCCAGGGCGATCAGATCAGGCCAATAGGTCGTGGGAATGTTGCCGCGCCGCTTCCACTGCCGGGGCGTCACCTGAGGGAGCTTGAGTTCCCGTCCGACTGCCGATGCGCCGCCGAGGGAATCGAGAATGTGCGATACGGTGTCCATGGGCAGAACGATACATCAGGTATCGTCCATCGGCAATACGAAATGTATCGTGCGAACATGCGACGTCCCGTTCAGAATTTCGCGCTACAGGAAACGGGGGAAGTCGTGGATACGCTACTGAAGCAGGCGAGGGAGAAGGCGGGCTACAAGAGCGCTGCCGAGTTCGCGCGCTCCCATGGATTCCCGGAGGTCACCTATCGCAGTCATGAGAATGGCACGCGCCCCCTCACCGTGGGAGCCGCCAAGCAATACGCGCCGAAGCTCGGAATCGACTGGCGCGATCTGATCGATGGTGACGACGCAATCTTGAGTGAGGTCGCCCCTGCCCCGACCTCCGACCCTGCCCCGACCGTCAAATCTTCTGACCTAAGCACAAGCCGCATCCCCGAGGTCGACGTGCGCGGCGGCATGGGCGGCGGCGGCGTCACAGCCGTGGAGTTCAACCACACCGACGAATGGGGCAACCAGGTCGCACGCGACGACGTCCGCGGCGAGTGGGACATGCCCGCCGACTACGTGCGCCACGAGCTGCGCGTCGTTCCGTCTCGGGTGCAGATCATCGAGGTGCGCGGCGACAGCATGGAGCCGGTCCTGCAATCGCGCGACCGGGTGATGATCGACCTCGACGACACCGACCCCGGCCAGGGCGGAATCTTCGCGATCTGGGACGGCATGAGCGTGCTGGTGAAGCGGATCGAACGCATCCACAAGAGCGACCCGCCCGCGGTGCGCGTGATCTCGGACAACCCGAACCACTCGCCGTTCGAACTGGTGCTCGACGACGGCGGCGGTCGGATCATCGGCCGGGCCGTGTGGTTTGGGCGGAGGATGTAGAGCCTGTTGACTCATAAGTTAACACTCGCCATATTCGAGAACGCGGGGGCGCTGATACGCCTCCAAATGAAACGGTCCGGACCTCCCGTACGGACGTTCTTGGTGATGAACGATTGGCTCCGCGAACATTCCTCACTGGACGTTGACGCTCCACCGCAAAAGGGGCTCGCCCGCCAGCCCAGCCAGCGCGCTCGCGTTGATGCGTTCATTGAAGATTTTCTCTCAGGCGAGCCGATTGCCCAACTCATACGGCCGAACGGCGAAGGAATGGAACCGCCGTTCACCCGGATGAAGTTTGGACATGAACGAGTGGTCGAAATGCGCACACCGCAGACCAGAACCTTCGGCTTCTTCCACAAGCCGAATTATTTTGTCGCCGCCACCATTTGCCTGACGAACGACCTTAAAAGAAAAAAAAATGAGCCCGACAAAGCACTTCAGTGCGCCCGGTACTCGGCCCGCGCTCAACGCGTGGAACGCCTTATCGACCGCTTGTACAGCACAGAGGTAAGCTCAGATGACATCGCCAATCTCGTTATCTAAGACCGAAGCAACCCTGACGGATCAGTTGCGGGCCGAGCTATATGCTATCACCGGCGCCCCTCAGATTGCGGCGCCTTCCGTTGTCCCCGACGCGGATTTCAAGATCGCACATACTACCAGATCCATCCGGCGTCAGCTCAAGGCAGCAGCAGAAAGCAAGGGCATTGGCATACGCGAACTCGCGAAGCGCCTCGGCGTTTCTCCGCCTGCGGTAAGCCGTCATCTCAGCTCGGATGGTGATTTGCGGATCTCAACGGCTGTGCTTCTCGCCGACGCCATGGAGCTGGAATGGAAATTTTCGCTCACCAAAGCCGCAGCCATCATCGACGCCACAGCAATTGGGGCCAACTCGATCACAACATCAAGGGTTTCCCTTGGTCAAGCGTCAGGCTCCGCAATAAGCATATCGAGGAATCTCTTCGCTAGATTCACTATCACCGCAGAAGAAGAGATCGACAAATGCCGCGCCTGATTTCTGTTACGTACTGCGACGACATTCGAAACGAGATCGAAGGAAAACTTTCCTTCATCGGCGTATATGGTGCCGTCGCCCATCTAAGCGCATATCCGGCCCTCCTTCCAAAGTTTGCAATTAATATCGCGATTACCGTAACTGTTGACGAGGTCCCCGAAACCACAACCTCCACCGTGAGCATTGACGACCGTGAAATCGGCAAAATCACGTTAACGCGGGCCGAAATCGAGCAAAACGCAGCCAACAATCCGATGATCCCTCCCCCAGGCGTCAAGTCTATGCCGATCGTGATGAATCAGAACATTATCATCTCGCCACTTCAGCTCGAACACAGCTGTAAGCTGTCGATCCACGTGACCATCGACGGCGAGGCTTTCGCAGCACCCTCGCTTTGGTTTACCTAGAATCGACCTGCTGCAAACTGACGGCGTCCCAGCTTGGGGACTTTTGGGGAGGATTAAGGGGGACGAAGCCCCTCTAATGACCCATCGAACCTTGTCTTCCAAGGCGCACTTCCAGGCCTTTGGGCGCAACCAAACCAGGCTTTTCGCCACCAGGGAACCGGACGAGATTCGAGACCTCCGGCGCGATCTTCTACCCAAGGTCTTTCGCATGGTCGAGGTCGCCCCCGTGCTCGGCTCATCGGTTGAGTGGTTGGTTTGCTGAAAAAACGTCGCACGGCATCACGTGATACCGCACTACTTCCCAACATACTTCTCGCTATGCGCCGCGTGCATCCGCCAGTTCTCGATGTAGCGCTGTGCGAGATCCCGATTCGACAGGACCAGCAGATTCTCCGCGTTCTTCTCCTGCGCCGACTTCGTGAAGTTGAAACTGCCGGTAATCACCCGCTCCCCGTCGATCACCATCACCTTGTTATGGGCAATCGCGTGCTTCGCGTCGATCAACACCGGCACGCCGCCATGCGCGAGAAAGTCGGCCCCGCTATACTTCTCGGTCCGCTGGCTCCGATCGAGAATCGCGCGCACGTCAACGCCGCGGCGCTTGGCTTTGACCAAGGCATCGGCGATCGGGGCCGAAGTGAAGCTGTAGGCCTGAACCAGCACCTGGCGCTTCGCCGCGCGAATCTGGTCAACAATCACCTGCGTGCAGTCGCCGCCTGGCGTGAAGCAGACGGCCTCGACGGTCGCGGTCTCGGCAAGGACTGCAACCGGCCAGAGCGCGAGCGCCGCGAGAATCAGCAGCCGCATGACGGGCTCAGGCTTCCGTCGCAACACTTGAGCCGCGTTCCACCGCATCCACAAACGCCGCCATGCCATGAGCAGCACCCCCGCTGCGCGAACTGCTGCTTTGCCTCCTCGATCTGGCTTTGGGTCGCGTTAGGAGGCAGGGAAATCTCGCATTGCGAAGGAGGCAAGACCGGCACGGTCGGAGCGCCTGCAGGCGCTTCAACCGCAGACGCTGAAGTGATGAAACACGCAACCATCACTCCGGCGAGACCAATTCTCCGCATGATCAGTTCCCTAACCCGTAGGGGTTGCGGGAGGTGTTCCCGTACGAGTTCCCGTAGCTGCTCCCAGAGTTACCGCCGTAGGAGTTCCCGTAGCTCGGGGCTCGATCATTGAAGGTAGGGCTTCGAGTTCCCGACTGGCCGGTATAGGGATTGGTGTTCCCCCTCGTGGACCAGTTGTTATTGTAGGAACTATCGGGCGACGAGCGGTAATGCGGAGCCACGTAGGTGCCGTTGCTTCTCGTATACCCGTTCACGTATTCGTCGGCATGAGCCTCGGACATGACGAAGCACGCCGACGCGACCAACCACGCTACCGTCAGCAATTTTTTCATGATTTCCCCCGTGAGCAACCCTTCTAGTTGCGGATAAAGGGTACGCTCCCCGGTCGATTCGTCGCACGATACTTTTTGTATCGTTTTCTTGTTGACCCGTTTCGATACGTCTTGTATCGTTTTCCCATCAACCCCGATGGGAGGCAGCCATGCTCCGCCACTTCACCCGCACCGAAACCCGCCCCTCCGGCATCACCGTCCGCTGCCATTACAGCGCCACCCCGGACGACCTGGACTTCGACGGCTACGACTTCCTGAGCCCCGCCGACGAGCTGCGCGACGCGGAATACACGGCCGCGTCGGTGCTGGCCGAAGTCGAGGAGCGCAAGGCCCAGGCCCGCAAGGACATCGCCGACGCCCGCGACCACCAGGGCGACCGCCAGTTCGTCGCGCTGTGCCTCAAGGACGCCTCTCATGAGCGCCTCCGCGCCATGCGGTGCATCGCCCACGCCGCAGCGATCAAGCGCGGGATCGAGCACCTGCGGGCCAAGGCGTCCGCCCCCATGCTGCTCGCGGCGGAGTGACGGCGATGACCACCGAAATCGGAACCGATATCGCCGTGATCGACACGGCCGCACTCGTCCCCCTCAAGGTTTTCGCGCCCGGCGGCATCGACGCGGTTCTCGCCGACATCGAGGCCAAGGTCCGGTCGACGCCCACCGACATCAGCACCTCTGCGGGGCGCAAGGCCGTCGCGTCCCTGGCCTACAAGGTCGCGCGCTCCAAGACCGCGCTCGACGACATGGGCAAGGACCTCGTTTCCGGCATCAAAGAGCAGGCGGCGAAGATCGACGCCGACCGGAAGAAGGCCCGCGACCGCCTCGACGCGCTCAAGGACGAGGTTCGGAAGCCGCTCGACGATTTCGAGGCGGCAGAGGCGGCGCGGATTGCGGCGCACGAGTCCGCAATTGCAGCCCTGATCGAGGCCGATGGCTACGGCTACCACGAGACGGCGGCGGAAATCGCCATGCGCGTCGACTACCTGGAAAACCTGCCGCCGCGCGACTGGCAAGAGTTCAAGGCCCGCGCCGAGAAGGTGCTCGGCGAGCAGATCGCCTCCGCAAAGACTGCCTTGGCTGCCGCCCAGAAGCGCGAAGCCGAGGCGGCTGAGCTTGAACGCCTTCGTCGCGAAGATGAGGCGCGGCGGACGGCAGAAGCCGAGCGGCAGGCCAAGGAAGAAGCCGAACGCATCGAGCGCGAACGCATCGAGCGTGAGGTCAGGATCGCCGAGGAAGCCCGCCAGGAAGCCGCACGCGCCGCGCAGGTTGAGGCGGAGCGCGTCGCTAACGAAGCGGCAGAACGCGAGGCCCGGATCGAGCGTGAGCGTGCCCAGGCTGTCGCCGACGCCCAGGCTGCGGAAGCCGCGCGCATCGCCGCCGCCGAAAAGGCCGAGGCCGACCGGATCGCCGCTGCGCTGGAAGCGGAGCGCCGCGAAGCCGCCGCCGCCCAGCGCGAACGTAACCGGATCGCCGCCGAGAAGGAGGCCGAGGCCGCTGCAGCCAAGGCGCGCGAGGCAGACAAGGCCCACCGCGCGAAGATCAACAACGCGGTGATGGGTGCGCTTGTGCTCGCTGGACTTTCCGATGACGCGGCCAAGACGGCGGTGATTGCCATCGCCAAGGGCGCCGTCCCTTACGCTTTCATTTCGTACTAAGGAGGCCACGCGATGACGCTCGCCCGCGCCCGCTGGCTGCTGATGAAGACCGCCTCCCCGAGCGTCCGGCTGTCCGGATGGGAGACGCGCTTCCTCGAATCCCTCGAAGCCAAGATCAACCGCTTCGGCGACGCCGCCGTCCTCTCCGACGATCAGGCCGCGAAGCTTGAGGAAATCGCCACGAAATGACCGCAGCAGACCTCCGCAGCATCCGCTACTGGGCGAAATGCGCCGTCGGTGCAGCCGCGTTTTGGGGCGCAATCCTCGTAGCCCTCACTGGCGGTCGGATCCTCGAAATCATGATGGGAGTGACCCTGTGATGGCTGACCTCAAGCGCGGCACCACCCTGACCCACAAGATCACCCGCATCGGCGTGTATGAGGACATCACGGTTTTCGGCGACACCGACCTGATGGAAATCTGCATCAGCACGGCAGACGGACGGGAAATCCGGTTCGACATTGAAGCCGCTCAGCACCTCGAAACCGCCGTCTACGAACAGCACCGAATGCTGAAGCGGGCGCTCGAAGCGGAGGAGCAGGCCAATGGCTGACCTCGCCCTCTCCCTCCTCGGCGTCGCGTGCCTCGCGCTGGGCTTCATCGCCGACAGGTGCCGCAATGGGTAAGCCGCTCCGCCACGGATGGGCGCGCAAGGAAAGCATCATCGCCCAGGCCGTCGCCGGTATCCGCGAGGCGGCGAAAGCCCTCGCGGATGAGGGCGACGAACGCAGCGCGGAGGGCGCGACGAAAGCCGCCGACCGGATCGAAGACAAGGCCAGGAGAGACCGATGATCACCATCACCAAGCCGGGAATCTACGACATCCCGCTCGACGTCTACCACGCGGATCCCTGCCCGACGCCGAGCCTCTCGGCGAGCGGCATGAAGACGCTGCTCGACAAGTGCCCGGCCAAGTTCTGGCACCAGAATCGCCGCCTCAATACGGCTGCCGAGCGCGAGGAAACCCGCGACACGTCGGTCGGTCAGGCGGCGCACTCCTGGATTCTCCAGGGCGAAACCTTCGTCGACACGATCGCGGTCATGCCCGCCGAACTCGACTTACGCAGCAATGCCGGAAAGGCGTTTGCCGCCGAGGCGAAGGCTACGGGAAAGACCCTGATCCGCGCCCACGAGTTCGAGCAGATCAAGGCGATGCGCGACGCGGTGATGCGCTGCGAGTGGGCCCAACTCGCCTTCCAGGGCGGCGCTCCGGAGCGCTCGCTGTTCTGGCAGGACGACGAAACGGGCGTGTGGCTTCGCTGCCGCCCGGACTACTTGCCCGAGGCCCTGCGTTTCATCCCGGACTATAAGACCGCCCGCTCCTGCGTCCCGGCGGACTTCCAGCGTGCGGTGCGGGAATACGGCTACCACGTCCAGGCCGCGCACTACCTCGCCGGGATCGAAGCCGTCACCGGCGAAAAGCCGGAGAGCTTCTTCTTCATCGTCCAGGAGAAGGACGCCCCGTATCTGGTGAGCATCTGCACCCTCGACGACGACGCCCTGCACTGGGGCCAGCAGCTCGTCCGCCGCGCGATCCGCACCTTCGCCGACTGCCTCAACCGCAATTCCTGGCCCGGCTACGACCGCAACATTTCCGTCGTTGGCCTGCCGATGTGGGCGACCAAGGAATACGAGGCGATGGAAGCCGCCGGCCTGTTCGACATCACCCCCAACACCGAGGACACGAACCATGTCGCTGCCGCTGAGTAAAGAAGCCCTGGCCGAGCAGGCCAACCCGAACGCCATCGCCCCTCTCGCCCGCGCCCGCGTCGGCCAGGCGACCGCCGTTGAGCAGTCCCGCGCCATCGCCGAGGTTCAGGGCGCGATCGTGCTTGCGCAGAACCGGCCGCGCGAGAAGTCCATCGCCATCGCCGAGATGGAGGAAAGCTGCCGGATCAAGGAACTCGCCGAGTCCGCGTTCTTCAAGTTTCCGCGCGGCGGCGCATCGGTCACCGGCGCCAGCATCCACTTGGCGCGCGAGCTGGCGCGGTGCTGGGGCAACATCGACTACGGCATCAAGGAACTCGCCCGCGACGACGGCCATGCCCAGTCCGAGATGCTGGCCTTCGCCTGGGATCTCGAAACCAACGTCCGTGCCGAGACGGTGTTCATCGTGCCGCACCTGCGCGACGCCCGCGGCAAACCGCAGCCGCTCACCGACGTCCGCGACATCTACGAGAACAACGCCAACATGGGCGCGCGGCGCCTCCGCGAGCAGATCTTCGCGGTGCTGCCGCGCTGGTTCACCGAGAAGGCCGAAACCATCTGCCACGACACCCTGCAGAACGGCGGCGGCGAACCGCTGCCGGTGCGCGTCGCCGCCATGGTCAAGGCGTTCGAGGCGATCGGCATCAGCAAGGCGCGGATCGAGAAGAAGGTCGGGTGCGCCGTCGACCGCATCGACGCGGTGATTCTCGCCAACCTGTCGATCGCCTTCAAGTCGATCAAGCGCAACGAGGTGCAGGCATCCGACGAGTTCCCCGAGGACAAGGCGGCGAATGCCGAAGCCGCGCTCAAAGGGGAGAAGCCTGCACTCGAACCGCCGCAGGATCCGCAGGCGCAGCAGGCGACCGCCGCGAACCCGGCGAAGCCCGCACCCAACCCGATCGCGCCCGAGACCATCGCGGCGGCGCTGGCGACCCTGAAGGCGTGCAAGAGAGCCGCCGACCTCTCCGCCGCATGGGAAGCGCTCGACGTCAATGTCTGCCGCGAGATCGGTTTCGAGACCCTCGACGGCATAATGTCGAAGATCGGGGGCTGATCATGCAGAACGCTTTTGACGAAGGCGCAGAAGCCCGGCTTTCCGGCTTGCCTGAGACGGCCAACCCGTATCCGGTCGAGGATGACGAACACCTCGACTGGAACGACGGATGGGCCAGCATCGACGATGTGGACGAAGAGGGCTGAGGCGATGGACAAGCCGATCCCGTTCAAATCCTCGATGGTCCGCGCGATACTGGAAGGCCGGAAGACCCAGACGCGGCGCATCATCACGAAGCAAGCCGCGCTCGATGCCATTTCGGTATTCGGCCCGAAGTTTCTCCTGCTGCCGGGAAATGCTGATCTCGCCCGTTACGCCGTCGGCGATCGCCTTTGGATACGCGAGGCGTGGCGAACCCCGGCCAACTGGGATAACCGCAGCCCGTCGCAACTGGTGGCTTCGTGCGTCGACGCCGGATACCCGCGCCCTTGGTGCCCCATCGCATGGGAAGCGGACGGCACCCGCACCGAGTGGGGCGACTGGCGCGAGCATGAGCCCGGCCGCCTGCGCGCGAGCATGCACCTCCCCCGCGCCTACAGCCGCTTGACCCTGCTCGTCACCGACGTGCGCGTGCAGCGGTTGCAGGAGATCGAGGACGACGACGCACAGGCAGAGGGTATCTACGAATTTCGCCGGATCGGGGACGCTCCTGGCCACGCCTCATGGGGTTACGAGGGTTGCGAGTGGCGCAGCCAGACGCCGCGAGGGGCATTTGTTGACCTCTGGACAGCCTCGCCGCACCCGGCACCACGTGGGTCAATGATCCCTGGGTGGTCGTCATCAGCTTCGACGTGAAGTGCGGGAACATCAACGCGCTGGGAGGCGAGTGATGGACAACACCAAGATCGAATGGACGGACGCGACGTGGAACCCGATCAAGGGATGCTCCCCCAAGTCCGAGGGCTGCCGCCACTGCTACGCCGAAGGCTTGGCCGCACGCTTCCACAAGCCCGACCAGTGGGGCCACGGCCTTACCGAAGGCGGCACGTGGACCGGCAAGGTGACGCTCGACGAGAAGGCGATGACGCAGCCGCTTCGCTGGAAGAAGCCCCGCCGCATCTTCGTCAACAGCCTGTCGGACCTGTTTCACGACAGCGTGCCCGACGAGTGGATCGACCGCATCTTCGCCATCATGGCCCTCTGCCCGCAGCACACGTTCCAGATTCTCACCAAGCGCCCGGAGCGGATGCGGGAGTATCTTCAGGATATCGAGCGCGCCCGAGAGGACGCCATTGATGAACAGATCAAGGCGGTGCTGACTGCCCAGGGATATTCCTGGCATGAACGGCATCGCCTTAACCCGGCAGGTGGTTGCACGCCGCTTCTGCCCCTCCCGAACGTCTGGCTTGGTATCTCGGTCGAGAACCAGAAAGCCGCCGACGAACGCATTCCTGCGCTTCTCGCCACCCCCGCCGCCGTTCGCTTCCTCTCGTGCGAGCCGCTGTTGGGGCCGGTGGATTTCCTCAAGTTCTTCGTCGAAGAGACTGACGGAACATATCGCCTGTTGAGCCACTGGTACGGCCCGAACGGCTTCGACCCAACGGGATCGCAACCGGAAATCACCCACCGGCAGATAAAGCCAAATCCGCTCGATTGGGTCATCTGCGGCGGCGAGAGCGGCCCGCACGCCCGACCGATGCACCCCGATTGGGCGCGCTCCCTCCGCGACCAGTGCGCCGCCGCTGGCGTCCCGTTCTTCTTCAAGCAGTGGGGCGAGTGGGAAGCCGACGAAATCGGGCGCGAGGACGCGCGATCGTCGCGCTTCCCCATCAATCATGTCGAGTTCCGAAAGGTCGGTAAGGCCCGCGCCGGTCGCCTTCTCGGCGGACAGACCCATGATGACGTTCCGGGGAGCGCCGCCGAATGACCTATCTTTTCCAAGATGGCGGCACCCCGCCGCGCCGCAATGAAATCATCCTCGACAGCTTCGCGGGCGGCGGCGGGGCGTCGACCGGAATTGAAATGGCGCTTGGGCGCTCGCCCGACGTGGCGATCAACCACGATCCCGAGGCAGTGGCGATGCACGCGGCGAACCACCCCAACACCGAGCATTTCTGTCAGTCGGTGTGGAAGGTCGACCCCGCCGACGTCGCCGCGCGCGGGCCGATCGGCCTGGCGTGGTTCAGCCCCGACTGCAAGCACTTCAGCAAGGCGAAGGGCGGCAAGCCGGTCGAAAAGGGCATCAGGGATTTGGCCTGGATCGTGGTGGCCTACGCCAGGCTCCCGGCGCACCTCCGCCCGCGCGTCATCTGCCTGGAGAACGTCGAGGAATTCCTAACCTGGGGACCGCTCGGGCCGGATCACATGCCCGACAAGAAACGGGCGGGCGAGGAATTCGCGAAGTGGCGCGGCGAACTCCGCCGCCTCGGCTACAAGGTGGAAACCCGCATTCTCCGCGCCTGCGACTACGGCGCACCGACGATCCGAAAGCGCCTGTTCCTGATCGCCCGGTGCGACGGCCGCGCCATCGTCTGGCCCGATCCGACCCACGGCGACCCGAAGTCGGAGGCTGTTCGCTCCGGCAAGCTCTTGCCCTGGCGCACCGCTGCCGAGTGCATCGACTGGTCCATTCCCTGCCCGTCGATCTTCGAGCGAAAGAAGCCCCTCGCCGACGCCACCCTCCGCCGCATCGCCGCCGGAACGATGCGCTATGTGGTCAACGCCGCGCGGCCGTTCATCGTGCCGGTGACGCACAGCGGCAGCCCGACACGCGCCCACGACATCGACGAGCCGCTTCGCACGATCACCACCGCGAAACGCGGCGAATTCGCGCTGATCGCGCCGACGCTCACCGGCTGCGGAGGGCGCGCGGCGCAATCTCCACCGCGCTCCGCCGACGCCCCCATGGGCACGATCACCGCGAAGGCCGATCAGATTCTCGTCGCCGCCCACCTCCAGACCATGCGCAATGCTGCGAAGCCGTTCAACGAGGCAGACGCGCCGATGCACACGATCACGGCGGGTGGTGCGCATATCTACGAGGTCGCCGCCTTCCTCACCAAATATCACGGCACGAGCGCCGGAGCCGGAGCGGATGAACCGTTCCCGACGATCACCGCCAACAGCTTCCACAAGCGCCCGGGCGGAAACCCGCCGCTCGCCATCTGCGCCGCGCACCTCACCAAGCATTATGGCGGCGTGGTCGGGCACGGCGTCGAACAGCCGATCGGCACCGTCACGACCTCCGATCACCACTCGGTCACCACGGCGCACCTGACGCACCTGTACGGCTCCGATCAGGGCGGCGCCGGAGATCCCGAAGCCCCGGCGAAGACGATCACCGCCGGCGGGAACCATGCCGGGTTGGTGTGCGCATTCCTCGACAAGTATTTCGGCTCGGCAGAAGTCGGGCAGGTGGTCGACGATCCGCTTCACACGGTGACCGCGAAGCCGCGCTTTGGCCTCGTGACGGTCACCGTCGACGGCGAGCCCTACGTGCTTTCGGACATCGGCATGCGGATGTTGATGCCGCGCGAACTGTTCCGCGCGCAGAGCTTCCCCGAAAGCTACATCATCGACATCGTGTTCAACGGAAAACGGCTCTCGAAAGCGAGCCAAGTGCGCATGTGCGGCAACTCGGTCCCGCCCGTAATGGCGGAGGCCATCGTCCGCGCCAACGCCGCCGACCTTGCCGTCGACGCGATTCCCATGGAAGCGGCGGAGTAGATCATGAGCATCCCATACCAGGACGCCACCACGGGCGCGAAGGCGCGTGACGAGATTACGAAGCTCCTGCGCCGGTTCGGCTGCGAAAGCGTCGGCTTCATGGACAACTTCGCCGAGCAGTGCGTCATCCTCGCCTTTACACACCGGGGACGCCCGATCGAACTCCGGGCCTCGGCGAAGGGCTGGGCGGCGCTGTATCTGCGCGAGAACCCGCACACCTACCGGCACAAAAAGACGCGGGCGGAGTACGAGCGCGCGGCCATGAACCAAGGCCTGATCGCGGTGAACTCGATTCTCCGCGACTGGGTGAAGGGGCAAGTCGTCGCCGTCGAATGCGGCATCCTCAGCTTCGAGGAGGTGTTCTTGAGCCAGATGATGTTAAGCGACGGCCGCCGCGTGATCGACCACGCCCGCAACCTGTTGCCCGCGCCGAAGGAGGGGTGATGTTCGAAGCCGCCGAAGCCCCCATGTTGACGACCGCCGACGTCGCGCACATGCTTGCGAAGACGACGCGCTGGGTTTCCGGCGCGGCCGCTACGGGGCAGATCGGCGGCGCATATCGGATCGGTGGCGAATGGCGCTTCGATCCTGTCGAGTTTCGCACCTGGGTTAGGGGGCAAAAGAGATGTCCGTCTACAAGCGCGGCGCGATCTGGTGGTACAAGTTCCAGCACAAGGGGACGCGCTACCAGGAATCGTCTGGCTCAACTCTACGGGCTGTAGCCGTCAAGGCCGAAGCCAAGCGGCGCGAGCAAATAGAAAAGCTCGCGAGCGGGGCAGATATCCTGTTTGAGGATCTGATGGTTCGGTTCGCCGAGGAACACTGGCCGACCATCAAGCCCGGCAGCGTCACCCGCTACAGGGTGAGCGGAAAGGCCCTGATCCCTCACTTCCATGGGAAGATGCTGAGCGAGGTCAACAAGGCCACGATCCAGGACTTCATTCGGAAGCGCCGCGCCGCTGGCGTCACCGATTCGACGATTCGCAAGGATATCGCCTGCCTCTCATCGGCGCTGACGTGTGCCGTCGAATGGGACTTGACCGAGCACAACATCGTGAAGTCGCTTCCGCGCAAGAGTCTGGCGAAGACGAATGACCGCGTCCGGTGGCTTCGGACGAAGGAGCGCGCGGCGCTGATCGCGGTTTGCGACGAGCGCATGCGCCAGATCATCGAAACCTTGATCGGCACCGGCATGCGCCTGGGAGAACTCTGCACGCTCGAATATCGCAACGTCGACGGAAAGCGGATGGAGATCTACCTGGAGAAAACCAAAACCGACGCGCCGAGAACGATCCCCATCACCGCACATGTGTGGCTACAGATCCGGCTACAGCCGCGCAGCCTGCTGCACGAGTACGTCTTCTCCGACGAGAACGGAAAGCCGTGGTCGGTTACGCGCCTGTCGAAGCGGATCGCCTACCGGATCGCCGCGGCAAAGATCGACGACTTCCGCCCACACGACCTCAGGCACACCTTCGCGTCGGACTACATGCAGAACGGCGGGAAGATCGAGCGGCTTCAACTGATCCTTGGGCACAGCCGGATCGGTCAGACCTCGAAATACTCCCACCTCTCCACGGAAGACCTCCACGAGGATATGGAGCGAGTGGCTACAAAAAAGGCTACAGCCGTCACGGACTAGAAAATGAAAAAGCGGGCACGAGGCCCGCTAGATCATTGAATTGGCGGAGGGACCGGGACTCGAACCCGGGGACGGGGTTAAATCCGTCACGGATTAGCAATCCGCTGCATTACCGCTCTGCCACCCCTCCGCGCCCATCCGTGGCCGCCGAGGCGTCACGGGCAAGAGCCGAATGTCTAGCCGAAGCGCGCCCCGGCGTCAACAATCCAACGTCCTGCATTCACAGCTTTTCCGTTGGCGGTTTACGCCGGCGGAATCGCCATGCCGACCTGCACGGCGGTGCGCATCTTCAGTTCGCCGTGCCACTTGAGGAGATGCGGATAGTCCTTGAGCTCGACGCCTTGGAATTCATACTTGTCGACCCAAGGGAAAATCGCGATGTCGGCGATCGTGTAGGTCAATCCGCCGACATAGGGACAGTCCGTCAGCCGTTGTTCGAGAACCCCGTAGAGGCGCTTGGTTTCCTTCGAGTAGCGTTCGATGCCGTAGGGCACCTTTTCCGGCGCGAAGTGCAGGAAGTGGTGAGTCTGCCCGAACATCGGCCCGACGCCGGCCATCTGGAACATCAGCCAGGAGAGCGTCTCGGCGCGGGCCCGCGGCTCGACCGGCAGGAGATTGCTGGCGGTCTTTTCGCAGAGGTAGATCAGGATCGCGCCGGACTCGAACACCGACAACGGTTTGCCGTCCGGCCCGTCGTGATCGACGATCGCGGGGATTTTGCCGTTGGGGTTGATCGCGAGATATTCGGGTGTCGACTGGCCGCCGTTACGGATGTCGACGACGTGGGTACTGTATTCGAGACCGAGTTCCTCCAGGAGTATCGAAACCTTACGGCCGTTCGGCGTTGCGAACGTGTAAAAATCGATCACGTTGGGTGTCCTTTCGTTAATCCCTCATCTCATTCCAAGATGGGTACGAAGGACCTCCGCCAAAAGCTCGAATTCCTTTTTCCTGGGGGAAGAAGCTCGCCAGACCAGGGCGATCCCACGCGACGGCTCGGGGCGGTCGAAGCGGCGCGCCACCACGCCCGAACCTTCGTAGGCGACGGTCGGCAACGCCATTTCCGGGATCAGGGTGAGGCCAAGGCCGTTCGCGACCATTTGCACCAGGGTGCCGAGGCTGGTCGCCTGCACCGCCTCGTTCGCCTTGAGCGGGTGCCCGGCGCATGCGCCGAGCGCATGCTCGCGCAGGCAGTGGCCGTCTTCGAGCATCAGCATTTCCTCGGATTCGAGGTCGGCCGGGTCGATTTCGGTCTTTTCGCTGAGCGGATGCCCGGTGGGCATGCCGACGAGCAGGTGGTCGTCGCCGAGCGGCAGCTTGGCGAGATCGCCGAGATCGTAGGGCGTCGCCAGCACCGCGCAATCCATCCGTCCGGCGTGCAGCGCATCCACCAACCGCGCCGATTGGTCCTCGCGCAGGTAGAGCTTGAGGTCGGGATAGGCGGTCCGCACCGCAGGCATCACCCGAGGCAGGAAGTACGGCCCGATGGTCGGAATCACCCCCAGGCGCAAGCGCCCGGCGAGGGGGCGCCGGCCGCTCTCCGCCACGTCGGCCAGGGCCTCGGCGTCGCGCAGCAACGATCGGGCGCGCTCGACGATGTCCTCGCCCAGGGGCGTGAGCATCACCTGACGGCGCGTGCCGCGCTCGATCAGGCGGCAGTTGAGCACGGATTCGAGATCCTGGATGCCCGAACTCAAGGTCGATTGGGTAACGAAACAGGAGTCCGCCGCACGCCCGAAGTGGCGATGCTCGGCGACCGCGACCAGATACTGCAACTGACGCAAGGTTGGGATCAACTTCATCGACATCCCCGATAAACTTTAAAGCGATTCTCTGTTTTACAGATATCCATAGGCGGAATAAGGTTAATTCGCTCGCTCGCGCAAACCTTGCGTCACCCGCCGGATGAAATTCGTCACACCGTGATGCTTGTCGAAACCTGAGAGAGACCACACAATACCCGGGATCCTTCGCACGATCCACCCGAGACAAGGAGCTTAAGCAATGTCCAAATCGGTAGCTGTCGACATCTCGAAACCGTTGCCCATCGACATCGGCATCGGCGAGAAGGATCGGCAGAAAATCGCCGACGGTCTCAGCAACGTCCTGGCCAACACCTATACGCTCTATCTCAAGACCCACAACTTCCATTGGAACGTCACCGGTCCGATGTTCTCGACCCTGCACCTCCTGTTCGAGACGCAGTACGACGAACTCGCGCTCGCCGTCGACACCGTCGCCGAGCGGATCCGCGCGCTGGGCGTCTACGCGCCGGCCAGTTTCACTCAGTTCAAGGACTTGTCCACGGTCAAGGAGGAAACCTCGGTTCCCTCCGCCGTCGAGATGATCCAGCAACTGGCGAAGGACAACGAGACGGTGTCCAAGGTCTGCCGCGAAGTCCTGCCGCTGGCGGACAAGGTGAACGACCAGCCGACCAACGACCTCCTGACCCAGCGCATGCAGACGCATGAAAAGAACGCCTGGATGCTGCGCAGCCTCCTCGGCTGAGGCTCGGAAGTTTCGAACGAAAAGGGCGGTGGAAAATTCCACCGCCCTTTTTTATCGCCCGGTGGCGGGCGCTTGGAGCGCCCGCCGGGGAGAGTTACGCCATTTCCTTGGCCGGCATCAGCATCGAACCGGTCTGGAGGAAACGCTCGTGCCAGGAGAACGCCTTCGAGAGCACGTGCGGGGTGTGACCGCCCAGAGCCTCGGCTTCCTTGACGTAGTCCTTCATCATTTCCTTGAAGTTCGGATGCACGCAGTTCTCGATCACGACGCGCGAACGCTCGCGCGGCGCAAGGCCACGCAGGTCGGCGATGCCGAGTTCGGTCGCGATCACGTCTACCGAGTGTTCCGAATGGTCGACGTGGGTGACCATCGGGACGATCGACGACAGCAGGCCCTTCTTCGCGTACGACTTGGTGACGAAGCAGGTGTAGCTGGCGTTACGGGCGAAGTCGGCCGAGCCGCCGATGCCGTTCATCATCTTGGTGCCGCAGACGTGGGTCGAGTTCACGTTGCCGTAGATGTCGGCTTCGAGCGCGGTGTTGATCGAGATCAGGCCGAGACGACGCACGACTTCCGGATGGTTCGAGATTTCCTGCGGACGCAGGATGATCTTGCCATGCAGCTTCTTCACGTCGTTGAAGATCTTCATGTACGGAGCGGTCACCGAGAACGACGTGGTCGAGACGGCGGTCATCTTGCCGCTGTCGATCAGGTCGAAGACGGCGTCCTGCGCGACTTCGGTGTACATGGTGAGATCGTGGAACGGCGAGTCCTGGAAGCCGCGGAACACCGCGTTCGCCACCGCGCCGACGCCCGACTGCAGCGGACGCAGGGTGTTGTCCATGTGGCCCTTCTTCACTTCGCTCTTGAAGAAGTCCATCAGGTGGCCGGCGATCGCATTGGTCTCGTCGTCGGCGGGCTCCAGGGTAACCGGGGTGTCGCCGAGCTGGTGGATGACGATGGCAACGATCTTCGACGGATCGATCTTGATCGTCGGGGTGCCGACGCGGTCGGCCGGATGGG
Source organism: Rhodospirillum sp. UBA1311 (assembly GCA_002307145.1). Classification (GTDB taxonomy): domain Bacteria; phylum Pseudomonadota; class Alphaproteobacteria; order Rhodospirillales; family Rhodospirillaceae; genus Oleispirillum. The sequence goes on from DBTR01000033.1 coordinate 102,381, forward strand.
TGATCGGAACCGGACCACGACCCGGACGCGGTTCCGGATGATAGATGTCGTGGAGGCCGAGCATTTCCATCGGCTGGGTTTCGTTGATTTCAACGATGATCTTGTCGGCGGTCACGGCCCAGAGGGCGTTGTTGCCGACCGAGGTGGTGCAGACCAGGCCGCCGTCTTCGTCGATGAAGGTGGTGTCGAGGATCGCGATGTCCGGGCGACGCAGCGCGTTGGCGCGGATGTATTCGCCGGTGTGCGACAGGTTCTGGTCGAGGTACATGACCTCGCCCGAGTTGATGTGGTTACGCAGCTTGGCGGAACCCATGTACGGCAGGCGACGCGCGATGATGCCGTGGTCGCCGAGATCCTCGTCGAGGTTGGAGCCGATCGAGGCGCCGGTCATCAGGGTGATCTTCAGCTTCTCGCCGGCTTCGGCGCGCTTCACCAGCGCGCGCGGCACGGCGCGGGCGTCACCGAACTTGGTGAAGCCGGAAATCCCGACAACCATCCCATCCTTAATCAACGACGCGGCTTCGTCAGCCGAGCAAACCTTGCTGAGCAAGGATTTCATACGAATGCGGTCACTCATTACGGCGAACTCCTGATAAGTTTGATGGTGCAGACAGCCAAGTTCTTCGGGTGATTTTTTTATTGGGGCGAGCGTGTTTTATGAAAGGGCGCTGCTCGCGCTGCGGTCAGTGCGCCCACAAGCGCACCAGACTCTTTCTCGATCATGACGACGCCCCCCGTCGCCGATCGACCCCCTCGACACCGTCCAGCGGCACGCAACCGCGTGCGTCGCGGCGCCTAAACGCCCGCTCAAAACGTGTCCGGCATGATGCTCATGCTGGTACAAGGTTTCCAAGCCCCTCCGATCGTCGGATCGGCCGAGGCACTCCCCAGTGCCCGAGGTCGATCCACCCCTCTGCCGATCGGGCGAGGCGAAACCTTGCCCTCCGAGCGGCTGGCGACCCCAACGGGATTCGAACCCGTGTTGCCGGCGTGAAAGGCCAGTGTCCTAGGCCTCTAGACGATGGGGTCGGCGCAGGATTTCTTAGCCGATAACGCCCCCGCTGTTCAATCCTTTTCGGTAGGCTCCTACCCAAAATCGGGCACACTCGGCAGGGATCTTGCGAGGTTCTGAAAAAGTGCCTTATACCTCTGACGCCAAGCATGATTTCGATCAAGGACAGCCATCATGACCCATCCTCCGGTAACCGTCGTGAAACTCGCCAGCCCGATCCCGGTCGCGGTCCGCGATTCGCGCCCCGAGGACATTGCCGAGATTCACCGGATCTATTCCCACGCCGTCCTCAATGGCACCGGCTCGTTCGAGGAAACCGCGCCAACCCCCGAGGATATGATCTCCCGGCGTCAGGCAATCCTGGATCGAGGCCTACCCTTTCTGGTGGCGGAATTTCGCGGCGGCATCGTGGGTTACGCCTATGCCGGTCCGTTCCGCCCGCGTTCGGCGTACCGCTACACTCTTGAGGATTCGGTCTACGTCGCGCCCGAGGTCCGGGGCCTCGGCGTCGGCCGAGCGCTGCTCGCCGAACTGATCGCCCGCACCACCGCGCTCGGCTATCGCCAGATGATCGCGGTGATCGGCGATTCCGCCAACGCCGCCAGCATCAAGGCGCATACCGCCGCCGGGTTCGCCCACGTCGGCACGATCACCAACGTCGGCCTGAAGTTCGGCCAGTGGCTCGATTCCGTCTATATGCAGCGGACTCTCGACGTGTCGGAGTCGAAGGACTAGTCGGCGAACGCCAGGTCCTCGATCACGAACTGCACGTCCTTGCGGCCCTGCCAGTTGTCGGCGCGCAATGCGCCCAACAAATGGACCTGGCGGTCGCGGTGCCCCAAAAGCGCCGCCCCCAGGTCGTCCTCGGCGGCGCGGAAGGCGATCACCTTCAGGCGCCCGCCGGTGCGGCCGTACGCATGGCCGCGCACATGCCCCGCGCCCACCGTCTCGATCCGGCCGAGGCGGACCGTCGGCACGACGAAGCGAGGCTCCTCGTTGCCCGCGCCGAAAGGCTCCATGCGGGCCAGGATACCAATCAGTTCGGGGGTCGCCGCGCCGATGTCAATCGCGCCGTCGACCCACGCGGACGCCACCGCCGGCACGCCCATCGCCTGGGCCCGCACGTGGTCGGAGAGGAAGGCGCAGAAGCGCGAGAGATCGGCGCGCTTGACGGTGAAACCCGCCGCCATCGCATGGCCGCCGCCGGTCAGCACCACGCCTGCCTCGCGCGCCGCGAGGATCGCCGCGCCGAGGTTGATCCCCGGCACCGAGCGGCCCGAGCCCTTGCCGACCTCGCCGAAGAAGGTGACCGCGCAGGCGGGCACGTTGAAGCGCTCCTTCAGCCGCGCCGCGACCAGCCCGACGACGCCCGGGTGCCAATCCTCGCCCGCCGCCACCACCACCGGCCCGTCGGCGGGCATGATCGTATCGGATTGGGCGATCGCTTCGGCGAGCGCGGTCGCCTCGATCTCGCGGCGGTCGGAGTTGTGCTGCTCCAACTCCTCGGCGAGATGGTTGGCGAGCGCGCGATCGCCGCACGAGAGCAGGCGCACGCCGAGGTCGGAGCGCCCGACCCGGCCGCCAGCGTTGATCCGCGGCCCCATGACGAAGCCGATGTGATAGGTCTCGGGCGCGGCCTTCAACCCGGCGCGCTCGGCGAGGCAGGAGAGCCCGACGTTGCCGCCCTCCGCCAGGACCTTCAATCCCTGGACGACGAAGGCGCGATTGAGCCCCCGGAGCGGCACCACGTCGCAGACCGTGCCGAAGGCGACGAGGTCGAGCAGCGACTTCAAGTTCGGCTCGGGGCGCTCGGGCGTGAACACGCCCGCGCCGCGCAGCGCGCGATTGAGCGCGACGAGAAGCAGAAAGACCACGCCGACGGCGGCGAGATCCTGGGTGCCGCTGGTGTCGTCGCGGCGCTTCGGATTGACGAGGGCGAGGCAGGGCGGCAGCGTATCCTCGACCTGGTGGTGGTCGACGACGATCACTTCCATCCCGGCGTCGCGCGCGGCTTCGAGCGCGGCGAACGCGGTGACGCCGCAGTCGACGGTGATCAGGAGCTTCGCCCCACCGGCATGAAGCGCGAGCAACGCCGCCGCGTTCGGCCCGTAGCCCTCGGTGATGCGGTCGGGGATGTGGACGCGGACGTCGTGGCCGAGGCTCTCGAAGTAGCGCACCAGCAGCGCCGACGAGGTCGCGCCGTCGACGTCGTAGTCGCCGAACACCGCGATCGTCTGGTTCTCCCGCACCGCCGCCACGAGGCGCTCCACCGCGCGGTCCATGTCGGCGAGGCGCGAGGGATCGGGCATCAGGCCGCGCAGGGTCGGATTGAGGAACGCCTCGGCGGTATCCTCGCCGATCTCCCGCGCCGCCATCGCGCGCGCCACCACCTCGGGCAGGTCGTGGCGGCGCATCAGCGCGGAAACCGTGTCGGCGTCGGCCGACGACAGGCGCCAGATCCGCCCCCGCACCGAACGCGCGACGCCGAGGAACGCAGCGGCGGCTTCGGGATTGCTGAGAGCGGTTTGATCTGGCACCGGTTTGCGCCTCCTGGCGTTAGAGCGGTTTGGCGCAGGACGCGCGCTTGGGGTCGTGGAATGCGGTGATGAAGCGCACCGTGCCCGATTTCGAGCGCATCACCACCGAATGGGTGACAATGCCGCGCGCGACGCGACGCACGCCCTGGAGCAACGCCCCGGGAGTGACGCCGGTGGCGGCGAACATCACCTCGCCCCGCGCCATGTCGTCGATGGTGTACTTGCGCTCGAAGTCCACGATGCCGCGCTTCATCGCTTCGGCTCGCGTAGCGTCGTCGCGCAGGCGCAGGCGGCCTTGCATCTGGCCGCCGGCGCATTTCAGCGCGGCGGCGGCCAGCACGCCCTCGGCCGCGCCGCCGCTGCCCATGTAGATATCCGGACCGACGTCGAGGCCGCCGTGCGCGGTGGCGATCACCGCCGAGACGTCGCCGTCGGGAATCAGCATCACCCGCGCGCCGCACGCCCGCACCTTGCCGATCAGGCCTTCGTGGCGCGGCCGGTCGAGGATGCAGACCAGCAGGTCCTGCACCGTCATCCCTTTCGCCCGGGCGAGGGCGTCGAGGTTGTCGCAGGGTTCGGCGTCGAGATCGACCACGCCGGGCGGCAGATCCGGTCCGACCGCGATCTTATCCATGTAGCAGCGCGGCGGATCGAGGAAGCCGCCGGTCTCGGCCATCGCGATCGCCGAGACCGCGTTCTGGCCGCCGCGCGCGACGATCGTCGCGCCTTCGAGGGCGTCGATCGCGAGGTCGACGCGGGTACCGTTGCCCGAGCCGACCTTCTGCCCCGAATAGAGCGCCGGGGCCTCGCCCTCGCGTCCTTCGCCGACGGTGACCACGCCGTCGATATCGATGTACGACAGGGTGTGGTGCATCGCCTTCACCGCTGCGGCATCGGCGGCGACATCGTCGCCCTGCCCCATCAGGCGCGCGGAGGCGATCGCCGCCGCCTCGGTGGCGCGAATCACCTCAAGCGCGAGATTGCGATCCATGCGCGCGTCGGTTTCCTGGCACTCGCCAGCCGGATGATGATGGTGCTCGGACATATCCTGCCCTCCCATTTGCGCCTCAGACCGTCTCGATGCGGATCGCACGGGGTTGGTCGAGAACGCCGTCCACATGGCTGATCAGGTCGAGCGCGCGCATGAACGCGCCTTCGGTGGTTTCGTGGATGGTGAGCACCACCACGACGCGGCCGTCGGGATGACGGCCGTGCTGCAGCACCGATTCCATCGACACGTTTTCCTTGCCGAGCGCGCTCGCGATCGCGGCGAACACGCCGGGCTTGTCGACCACGCTCAGGCGAATGTAGTACGAGCCGAAATGATCGGCCATCGGCGCGGGCACGAGCGTCGCCTGCTGTGCGACCGGCACGCCGAACGCGGGCGAGCCGGCACGGCCGGCGGCGATGTCGACGAGGTCGGCGACCACCGCCGAGGCGGTCGGGCCCTCGCCCGCGCCACGGCCGCAGAACACCACCTGCCCCACCGCATCGCCCTCGACGATCACCGCGTTGAACACCCCCTCGACCGCGCCGATGGCGGAGGCCTTCGGCACCATGCAGGGGTGGACGCGCTGCTCGATCCCGGACTCGGTGCGGCGCGCGATGCCCAAGAGCTTGATCCGGAAGCCGAGTTCGTCGGCATAGCCGATGTCGAGCGCGGTGATGTGGCGGATGCCCTCGACGTGGACGTTGGCGAAGTCGACCTTGGTGCCGAACGCGAGGCTGGTGAGCAGCGAGAGCTTGTGCGCCGCGTCGACGCCGTCGATGTCGAACGAGGGGTCCGCCTCGGCATAGCCGAGCGCCTGGGCGTCGGCGAGGACGTCGCCGAAGTCGCGCCCGGTTTCGCGCATCGTGGTGAGGATGTAGTTGCAGGTGCC